>NZ_CP126958.1:678186-1356373 GCF_002871915.2 Aerococcus loyolae
TGTTTGTGCTCCAGTCCTTTACCAAGCCGCTAAAATGAAAATTCCAACGATTATTCATGAACAAAATAGTGTGGCTGGGGTTACCAATAAGTTTCTCAGTCGCTATGTTGATAAAATTTGTATTTGCTATTCTGAGGTCAAGCAAGATTTTAAACATCACAAAAATAAGGTAGTCTTTACGGGAAACCCTAGGGCCCAAGAATTAGCTGGAGATAGTTCGCAAGTTGATTTAGGAAGCTTTCAATTAGATAATGACCTGCCTACAGTACTAATCTTTGGAGGAAGCCGAGGAGCACAACGGATCAATGAAGTTGTTTTGGACATGGTGGGTGAACTACAGCACCGTTCCTATCAAAGTATCATTGCTACAGGAGATATTTATTATGAGGATTGGCAGGCTCGTTTTCCTAATATGGAGAACTTTTCCAATGTTAGAATCCTGCCGTATATCAATAATATGCCTGAACTTATGCGTAAGGTAGACTTAGTTGTTTGTCGGAGTGGAGCAACGACGCTCACCGAATTGACGGCAGTCGGTACACCAAGTATCTTGATCCCTAGTCCTAATGTAACCAATAACCACCAACAGCATAACGCTGAAAGCTTGGTCAACAATCAAGCTGCCAAAATGATCCTAGAAAAAGACCTCAGCCCTAAACGTTTACTGCAAACCATTGATGAACTAATGACCAATCCAGGAAAGCGCATCCAAATGAGTCACCAAGCGAAAAACTTAGGCGTACCGGATGCTAGTGATCGGATTATTCAAGTCATTAAAGATCTGCTTTAAAGGAGGTTATTATGGTTGATTGGGATAAGGAAGCCCGACGCTTTCGTCAAAGGCGTCAAGAGGCCGAGAAGCAGGAAGAATTTGCTTTAAGTGAAGGGCAAGCCGATGAATCCAGTGATGACCCTGGACTAAGTCAAGCGCATCCACAAGAAAGCTTAAGACAAAAAGATAAGCAACAAGGCCTGACAAATGAAGAAGAGCCAAAGAGCGATGATTCCGCTAAGGATCAAGAGCAAAAGCAGAAAAAGATTTTTAATCATAGAAAGTATATCAATTGGACCTATTTATCCCGGTCAAAGAACAAAAAAGTGCAGTTAAAATCAGTCTCATGGTCACGATTGATTTTAGCTGCTGCTTTCCTTTTTATGATTAGTTTTAGTATTTTTTGGCTTTCACCACTTAACCGTATCGCTGCAATTGAAGTAAGTGGAAATAATATTGTCCCCCAAGAGCAAATTCTCTATGGATCGGGCTTGCGGGAAAATATGACCTATCTAGGAATTGAATCTAAGACTGGGATTGTTGATAACCGCTTAAAACATTTATTTCCCAGTGTCCGCAGTGTTCAGCTGAATGCTAAGGGAAATCGAACGGTCGAAGTTAATGTCCAAGAATTCCGTGCCATTGGCTATGTGAAAAAACAAGATTTTTATTATCCCGTTTTGGAAAATCATATTATTCTTGATGGGGCTATTCCTTATCTTGATCAGGATATTCCCCTCTTTACTGGTTTTGAAGACCAAGAACTTCTTCACTTGGCCAACCAACTTTCCAAATTGTCTGATGACTTACTGGCTAAGATTAATGAGGTTGTGAATATTAGCGATGATAATTACCCTAACCACATCGCTTTAAAAATGGAAGATGGCAATATAGTGGTAGGTTTTATCGATAGTATTGCTGACCGGATGCAGTACTATGACCAAATCGTTAGTGAATTAGAAGGAAAAACCGGGGTAATTAACATGGAAGTAGGGAGCTATTTCCAAGAAAAAAATCCTCTGAACGATCCTTTTGTGAGTCCGGAGGAAAAGGCTTCCTACCAAGAAAAAGTGGACCAGGCAAAGGAAAAGTCTAAAGAAAAGAAGGCAAAGGCTGATAAGTATAGCAGCGAGTCTAAGCCAGGAGATAAACCTAAGTCAAGAGGAGAGCAAAGCGGAGCAAGTCAGGAAGGGACTTCTTCACAAAGGCAAACGAGTAGTCACTCCAACCCTGGACCCGGCACTAATTCGAGCCAGCAGTCATCAACAGTGACTCAGGCTAGGGCAAGCAATTCTTAGAATTTATCTATTAAATTGGATTGAAAAAAAGGACTTGTCTCTTATACAATGATTAAAAACAATTAATAGTCCTATTTATTGTCCAAGTGGTAGAAGTAAAAAGGCGATTACTAACAAATTCGTTTCGTCTTAATAGGATTTATGTTAAAATTAATTGCGATATAGTCATATCTAATACTTATAGAATTAAATAGGAGGTTTCAATCATATGGTTCAACCCAAAACATATGTAGGATTAGACATTGGAACCACTTCCGTCAAAGTCGTTGTTGCCGAAAATGTTAATCAACGTTTAAATATTATCGGTGTTGGTAGTCAACGCTCTGAAGGCCTAAGCCGAGGAGTGATTGTTGATATTGATAAAACCGTCGAAGCGATTAGAAGTGCAGTAAACCAAGCCGAACAGAAAGCTAACATACAAATTGATCGAGTGGTTGTCGGCGTTCCAAGTAATCAAATTAATATTGAACCTTGTTACGGAATGATTGCCGTTTCAGGAGAAAATCGAGAAATCACCGACAAGGACGTCTACAATGTCTTATCAGCAGCTAAAGTAAGAGCTGTACCCCCAGAGAGAGAAATTATTTCAGTTGTGCCAGAAGAATTTATCGTTGATGGTTTTGATGGCATTCGCGACCCACGTGGTATGATTGGCGTACGTTTAGAATTATACGCCAGCATGATTACCGGTCCCAAAACCATCATTCACAATATTAAACGTTGTGTCGATAAAGCTGGTCTTATTGTTGATGACCTAGTTGTTCAACCCTTGGCCAATGGTCAAGTGGCTTTATCTGAAGATGAACGCGATTTTGGAACCATTATCATCGACATGGGTGGCGGGCAATCTACAGCCAGTGTGATTCATGAAGGTCAATTAAAATTCTCTTATGTTGATCAAGAAGGTGGAGAATATGTTTCAAAAGATATTTCCACCATACTCAATACGACTTTAGAAAATGCTGAACGTATTAAATTAGAATATGGCTACGCAAAATCAGACGTTACCAGTCCTGATGAATATTTCCCAGTTGAAACGATCGGGAAAAAAGACCCTGTTCGTATTGATGAACAGTATCTTGCAGAAATTATTGAAGCACGTTTACAACAAATATTTGAAACGCTAAAGAAAGCCCTAGACCAAGTGGAAGCCTTTGAACTTCCTGGAGGAGTTGTGATTACCGGAGGAGCCGCTTCCTTACCAGGTTTAGTTGATTTGGCTGAGGAAATGTTTGGGACGGATGTTAGGTTCTATATTCCTGAACAAGTTGGCCTAAGAAATCCAAGCTTTACAACAGCATATGGCGTTGTGGCTTACGCAGCTAAGCTACCAGATATTTATCATGTTGCTCAAGGAAAGACCCATTCTGTAAACAGTAATCAAAGTAAACCAAGTTATCAAGCTTCCAATCAAGCCCTTCATCAAGAGGCAGTTGTGGATGAACCAACTTATAAGGATTCTGTAACGAATGATGAGCGTGATGTTTATGCAACAGCTGAAGATGCTGGTCAAGAGTATCAAGATGACAACCAAGAAGATGAAGGGTTCTTACAAAAAATACGTCAAGTTTTTGATGATATGTTTAGTTAAGAGGGAATTGCTTATAAATAGGAGGATTAACTATGGATTTAGAATTTGATAATACTGCAGAATACAACAATAATGCTAACATCAAGGTCATTGGTGTTGGTGGTGGGGGTAACAATGCTGTTAACCGCATGATCGATGAAGGTGTTAAGGGTGTTGAATTTATTGTTGCTAATACTGATACCCAAGCCTTGGCTAACTCTAAAGCAGATGCAAAGATTCACTTAGGTCCTAAAGTGACCCGTGGTCTTGGTGCTGGGGCCCAACCAGAAGTAGGGCAAAAAGCCGCTGAAGAAAGTGAAGACCAAATTCGCGAAGCACTAGAAGGCGCTGATTTAATCTTTATTACCGCTGGTATGGGTGGTGGTACTGGTACCGGTGCTGCTCCAATTGTTGCTCGTATTGCTAAGGAAGACTTAGGTGCCTTAACCGTTGGGGTAGTTACCCGCCCATTCACTTTTGAAGGCCCTAAACGTGGTCGTGCAGCAGCAGAAGGTATTGCCAACATGAAGGAATATGTGGATACCTTAGTGACCATTTCTAACAACCGTTTATTAGAAATTGTTGATAAGAAAACCCCAATGCGGGAAGCCTTTGGTGAAGCGGACAATGTCTTACGCCAAGGGGTTCAAGGAATTTCTGACTTGATTACCTCACCCGGCTATGTGAACTTGGACTTTGCTGACGTGCGTACCGTGATGCAAGACCAAGGAACAGCCTTAATGGGTATTGGTACAGCAAGCGGGGAAAACCGTACGGCTGAAGCAACCAAGAAGGCCATTTCTTCACCATTATTGGAAGTATCCATTGATGGGGCTGAACAAATTCTCTTGAATATTTCCGGTGGGGAAGACCTAACCTTATTTGAAGCCCAAGACGCTGCTGAAATCGTTGGTGCGGCTTCTTCTAGCGAAGTGAACATCATTTTTGGTACCACTATCAATGATCGTTTAGATGACGAAGTGGTGGTAACCGTTATTGCTACCGGGATTGATCCTGAACGTCGCCAAGAAAAACAACGTAAGGCAAAAAAGCAACGTCCCGTTAGCCAAGCAACACCAAACTATCAAGACCAAGCCTTTCAAAATCAAGGACAAGCCAGAAATTTAGGTAATCGTCCCGAATACTTTGAAGAAAAACAAGTTCCAAATAATCAAGCCTTCCAAAACCGCCAAGGGCAAGTAAGCCAAGAGCCTTGGAATGATTCAGGACGTAATTATGGTGGCCAAGACCCACGCTACCAACAAGACAACCGCTTTACTGATAACGTTAGTGAAGATGATGAGTTAGATACACCACCATTCTTTAGAAAGCGTCGTCGTTAAGATCATGACGATTCAAGCGAATGTTAAACAAATTGAAGGTATCATAGAGGATACTAAGCAATCAGCGTGTTCTTCAAACAAGGTCACGCTGATTTGCGTTTCTAAATATCATAGTTCTGAAGAGGCCATGGCAGTATACCACTGTGGCATCCGCCACTTTGCAGAAAATTATGTCCAAGGCTTATTAGCTAAAAAAGCAGCTATGCCAGATGATGTGATTTGGCATTTAATCGGTCCCTTGCAGTCACGGAAGGTCAAAGAGGTTATTAATGAAATCGACTATTACCATGCCTTAGACCGTATAAAGATAGCTAAAGAGATTGATAAGCGGGCGACTAAAGAGATTAAATGTTTTGTTGAAGTGAATATCTCCGGAGAGACTTCCAAACATGGTCTAACCAAGGAAGAAACTCTTCCCTTCATCGAACAATTAGCTGAATTTAAGAAAATCAGGGTAGTGGGTCTGATGACCATGGCTCCGAGTGCTGCCAGTGACTCAGAAGTTCAAGAAATTTTTAGACAATTGGCAAGCTTGCGTGACCAAGTTGCTGACCAACAATGGATTCACGCTCCTTGCACCGAGCTTAGCATGGGAATGAGTCAAGACTATCCACTTGCCATTAAAGAAGGGGCCAGCTTTATTCGAGTAGGGTCAGATTTCTTCAAAGACTAGCCAAAAAGGTAGGAATGTTAATGATTAGTTTTATTCAAAATATATTACAAATTTATATTTCTGTTATCATCGTTTGGGCACTTTTATCCTGGTTGCCCGGTGCTAGACAGAGTCGTTTGGGCCAATTATTGGATCGGATCGTCAGACCCTATATTGACTGGTTCGAACGGATAATCCCACCGATCGGCGGCATTAGTTTTAGCCCTATTGTAGCCATCTTAGTCTTAGAACTAGCCATTAGTGGTTTAAATGTTTTACGCTAGAAGGACTGTTATTTGAGATGACCGATTCAACTTTGATGCATTTCTTGCCGAGTGAGGCGGATTTTGTTGACCAGGTGATTAATTGGAAAAACCGGGTGTCTGTATCTTTTCAACCTTTTTTAAGCCACTTTTTAGATCCTAGAGAGCAGGCCATTGTCTATTCCATCATTGGTAAGGATGAAGACCTACAGGTTAAAGATTTTGGCGGTTATCCTCAAGCTGAAATGCGTCGGATGATCATTGCCCCTCGCTATGAGGAGGTCAATGACAGTGATTTTAACATTAGCTTGATTCAGATTAATTATGCCGCCAAGTTCAACCATATTGAACATCGCCAAGTCTTAGGAACTTTGCTGGGAGAAGGTTTACAAAGAAATCGAATTGGCGATATCATTCACTCTGACCTGGACTGGCAATTTTTTATTGACGCTTCTCTCACTGACTTTGTAAACAGTCAGATTCAACGTGTTGGAAAAGTCAGTGTTAAATTAGAAGCCATCGATTTTGCTGATCGGATCCAAGTGGAAGACCCTTGGCAGCCTTTGGAAAGATCACTAGCCTCCTTTCGCATGGACTTGGTTTTAAGCGAGAGCTTTAACTTATCGCGATCAAAGGTAAAATCAGCCATTGAAGCAGGCTTAGTGAAATACAATTGGATGCCCTTAACCAATAGTGCTCAAACAGTGTCTGAAGGAGATGTTTTATCGCTTAGGCATCATGGGCGGCTGCGCCTAGACAAGGTGCTTAAGGTCAGCAAAAAGGGCAAGTATCGAGTACAATTAAGTCGTTTAGAAAATCGCTAGGAGGTTACTTTCGATGCAAGCTAAACAAGTTAAAGAAAAAACATTTAATAGCAAAATGCGGGGTTATGATAAAAAAGAGGTCGACGCTTATCTCAAAGAGCTTTCCATGGTCATGGATAATCTGGAGACCAATAACCAATATTTGCAACAAGAATTATACGATGTCAATAACCAACTCGATGAATATCGTGAACGAGAAGCCTCAGTGAATCGGTCTATAGTAGTTGCCCAACAAGCCGCTGATCGGGTGCGCGCGGATAGTTTGAATGAGGCTGATCTTATTATTCAAAAAGCTGAATCGGAAGCCCAAAAACTCCTACAAACGGCAGCGGATAAAGCCAATACCATTGTTAAAGAGAAATCACGGCTCAGGGAAATGTCGCGCTACTACATCTTCCAAATGCAAGGCTTGATTAATAATGCAAAAGAAGTTTTAGATGATCCGCAATGGCAGGAACTCTTTGCAGATCAAGAAGAAGAAAAAGTTGAGACACCGGTATTGGATGAAGTCCTAGCTGGGGAGAACTTCCAGGTACGCAACCAGGAAGCTGACCAACTCTACCAAGAAGCTTTGGATGAGGCTAAGCATAAACAAGCGCAAAAAGAATTTTTTGACCAAGCTTCTGGAGACCAACCTGCCCAAATGCCTGAGGAGGCACAAAAACTATTTGATGAAGAAGCAGAGAAGCTGGATAGCGATAATTAGAACTGAGCAAATGGGCGTTATTTTGAAGTTGAAAATTTAGCTTTTCTTGCGTATAATTGATTGCAATAAGATTTACAACAGAACACGGTTTAAGGTACTTTAGTGTGAGCGAGTCTATGTGGGGTGTGAGATAGATGATTAAAGCCTTAGATTATCATCTGTTGACCTGTTTAGCTGAACATGTAAAGTAAGCTGGGCCGTTAGTTGCGTTAAGACTTTAAGGCAGAACTTTATCTGTAAAATTGGGTGGTACCACGAGCACACATCGTCCCTTTGGACGGTGTGTTTTTTATTTTAATGAGAGGAAGCAATTGATATATGAAAATGAAAGATACTTTAAACTTAGGGAAAACTAAATTCCCTATGCGAGGAAATTTACCCAAAAAAGAACCAGAACGTCAGAAAGAATGGGAAGAAAATCAGGTTTATGAAAGACGTTTGACTCAAAATAAGAACAATCAACCCTTTGTTCTCCATGATGGCCCTCCCTATGCTAATGGGAATATTCATATTGGTCATGCTTTAAATAAGATTACCAAGGACATCATTATCCGTTCTAAAAGCATGCAGGGCTACTACAGCCCCTATGTGCCGGGTTGGGATACCCATGGTCTACCGATTGAACAAGCAGTGACTAATTCAGGGGTAGACCGTAAGTCATTGTCGACAGCTGAATTTCGTCAGATCTGTCAAGATTACGCGAGCCAACAAATCGATAGTCAACGCCAAGACTTTAAACGACTAGGGGGACAAGGTGATTGGGAAGATCCATATATTACCTATACTAAAAAGTTTGAAGCCCAAGAAATTCGTGTTTTTGGTGAAATGGCTAAGAAGGGCTTAATTTATCGGGGAAATAAACCGGTCTATTGGTCACCTTCAAGTGAATCGACCTTAGCTGAGGCAGAAATTGAATATAAGGACGTGGAAACCCCAAGTATCTATGCTGCCTTCAAGGCCAAGGATACTAAGGGCAAATTACCAGAGGATACTGAATTTATTATCTGGACCACCACACCATGGACCCTGCCTGCTAGTGAAGCTATTGCAGTTCACCCACAAATCGAATACAGTTTAGTGGCGGTCAACGGTCATCACTATGTCGTTGCTAGCGAACTACTAGAAAGTTTAGCAGAAAAATTCGAATGGACCGATTATCAAGTGGAAGATAGAGTCTTAGGCCAAGACCTGGAATTGATGAAGGCCAACCATCCCTTCTATGACCGTGAATTACTACTCATCCTGGGAGACCATGTGACCACTGAATCAGGTACTGGTTTAGTTCATACGGCACCTGGACATGGGGAGGATGACTACTATGTCGGGGTTAAATATGGCTTAGATGTCTTATCCCCTGTGGATGACCAAGGCTGCTTTACTGAAGAAGCAGAAGGCTTAGAGGGGATCTTCTACGAAGAAGGGAATGACTTAGTCATTGATAAAATGACTAAGAATGGCACTTTATTAAAGGTAGAATACTTTGTCCATAGTTATCCCCATGACTGGCGGACCAAGAAACCAGTTATTTTTAGAGCCCTCCCTCAATGGTTCTGTTCAGTAGACAAAATCCGCGAAAAAACCTTAGATGTTATCAATAATGAAGTGACTTGGTGGCATCCTTCTGGTCAACACCGGATCTATAACATGATTCGCGACCGGGGTGACTGGGTCATTTCTAGACAAAGAGTCTGGGGCGTTCCGCTACCCATTTTCTATGCAGAAGACGGCACACCAATCATTAGCGAAGAAACCATTGACCATGTGGCCAAACTCTTCGAAGAACATGGGTCAAATATTTGGTTTGAAAAAGAAGCAAAAGACTTACTTCCTGAAGGCTACCAAAATGAACACTCACCAAATGGGGAATTCACCAAGGAAAATGACATTATGGACGTTTGGTTTGACTCAGGCTCATCATGGGCTGGGGTTTTACAAACTCGAGATGAACTTTCCTATCCAGCAGACATGTATCTGGAAGGGTCTGACCAATACCGTGGTTGGTTTAACTCTAGTCTCTTAACCTCTGTTGCCGTTAATGATCATGCCCCTTATAAGGAAGTTGTTTCCCAAGGTTTTGTTAACGATGGGGAAGGACGAAAAATGAGTAAGTCATTAGGAAACACCGTGTCGCCTAATGATGTCTGTGACCAACGTGGGGCAGATATTTTGCGCCTCTGGGTGGCTTCAGTAGATTCCCGCTATGATGTCCGCATTTCTGATGATATTCTGGGTCAAGTGGCTGAGTCCTACCGGAAGATTCGGAATACCTTGCGCTTTACCCTAGGCAATCTCTTTGATTTCGATGCCAAAGAAAATTATGTCGCTTTCGACGATCTTGATAGTATTGACCAATATATCTTGGTCCTACTTAATGAATTAGTCGACCATGTCATTGACTACTACAATCACTATGATTTCAACAGTATTTATCAAGAAATCATTAATTTCCTTACTCAAGTCATGTCTAGTTTCTATTTGGATTATTCCAAGGATGTTACTTATATTCTCTTGGCCGATGATCCTAAACGTCGCAACATGCAAACGGTAATGTACGAAGTATTGAAGAAAATGACTATTTTACTGACACCAATTATTCCTCACACCACGGAAGAAATTTGGTCCTACATGGATGAAGCTGAGGACTATGTCCAATTAGCAGACTTCCCTCAAGTGGAAGACTATAGTAATGCTGAAGATTTAAAGGCAAAATGGGAAAAATTCTTTAACTTTAGAGATGATGTTAACCATAGCCTAGAAAGCGCCCGTAACGAAAAAGTGATCGGTAAGTCTTTAGAAGCCAAGGTCATTGTTTATGCTAAGGAAGATAGTCGCCAATTCTTGGAAAGCATTGGGGATGACCTAAAAACTTATCTGATTGTTTCCCAGTTAGAAATTAAAGACTATCAAGAAGCAGATGACCAAGCCGCGGATTACGAGGACTATGCCATTGCCATTGTTCCGGCTGAGGGTAAGGTATGTGACCGTTGCCGGGGCGTCTATCCTTCAGTAGGTAGTGTTGAAGGTGCAGAGAATCTTTGCCAACGTTGTGCTGATATCGTTCTTAATTACTTCCCTGAAGCACTAGTCAAAGAGGAAGATTAGTCATGTACCAAGGAATTCTAAAATCATACGATGAAAAACGTGGCTATGGTTTTATCCAAGTCCTCCATCCTTATTTTGAAAAAGATGTTTTTATTCATCGAACCGCCTTACAGGCAGCTGACTATGACAAAGTGCTGGTCAATGATCTTCTAGCTTTTGAAATTGCTTGGGGACAAAGAGGCCCTCAAGCCGTGAATGTTCAATAAACGAATAAGCTATTTCAATCAGATTACTATCCTGATTGGGGTAGCTTTTTTGTTTGGCTAATTTATAAAACAAGGCTAAATAAAAACAAAAAAGGAAAGTGAAAAGCTAATTTAGTTATAAAATAAACAATAATTGTATCTAGTTAGTGAAAATAAATACAAATTGTGTCTTTTTGCCCTGATTTTACGCTAATTCACCAATATAAATAGCGCTTACATGACTTCGTGATATAATAAACATGTAAAAAATAGTACAAAATTTAGGAGGTAGCGAAATGAAATTTGTAATTGTTGGTACAAACCATGCTGGGATTGCAGCGGCAAATACGATCTTAGACAATTATGGAGAAGGCAATGAATTAGTCATGCTTGACCGTAACTCAAACTTAAGTTACTTAGGTTGTGGGACTGCTCTATGGGTAGGTCGTCAAATCGATGGCTATGAAGGACTGTTCTATACTAAACCAGAAGATTTTGAAGCCAAAGGTGCTAAAATTTCTTTGGAAACCAATGTGGAAAAGGTTGATTTTGATAAGAAAGTCGTTTATGCCAAAACAAAAGACGGGCAAGAAATTGAAGAATCTTATGACAAGTTAATTCTTGCGGAAGGCTCTGCGCCAATTGCTCCTAACTTGCCAGGTAAAGACTTAGACGGGATCCACTTCTTAAAACTCTTCCAAGAAGGACAAGCGGTTGACCAAGAACTCAGCAAGGACGGCGTAGATACCGTAGCCGTTATTGGTGCCGGTTATATTGGGGTAGAAATTGCCGAAGCAGCAAGACGTCGTGGAAAGAATGTATTATTATTCGATGCTGAAGATACCTGTTTGGCTTCCTACTATGACAAAGAGTTCTCCCAATTAATGGATGAGAACCTAAAAGAAAACGGGATTGAGACCCATTACGGTGAATTCGCCCAAGAGTATTTAGGTGAAAATGGACGGGTCACTGGACTAAAAACCGACAAAGGCCAATATGAAGTGGATGCTGTGATTAACTGTATCGGCTTTAGACCTAATTCAAACCTTGGTGAAGACCACTTGGAACGTTTCGGCAATGGCGCTTATTTAGTTAACCGTGGTTTCCAAACCTCGGATCCTGATGTTTATGCTGTGGGCGACTGTGCCACTAACTATTCCAATGCTTTGCAAGATACCACCTATATTGCTTTAGCAAGTAATGCGGTTCGTGCCGGGATCGTTGGTGCCCACAATGCCGCAGGGACTGCCATTGACGGCGCTGGTGTTCAAGGCTCTAACGGTATTGAAATCTTTGACTTGAAATTAGTTTCCACCGGTTTAAGCGTTAAGGCTGCAAAAAAAGCCGATATTCCAGTGAAATATGTTGACTATGAAGACTTACAATTACCAGGCTTTATGCCAGAAGAAAAGAATGAAAAGGTAAAAATTCGGATTGTCTATACTGAAGAAGGCAACCGGATCGTAGGTGCCCAATTAGCTTCTCATTACGATATGCACCAATTAATCCACATGTTCTCCTTAGCCATCCAAGAAGAATTAACCATGGATAAATTACAACTCCTGGATATCTTCTTCTTACCTCACTATAACCAACCTTATAACTATGTCACTATGGCGGCTTTAAGCGCTGATAAATAGTAGCCATTAAGAAAATAGAGAAAGGCCCTGACTCGCTGATTCTTCCAAATCAAGTGAGTCAGGGCCTTTTTTAATTGATAATTAATTAGCCTAGCTTCTTAGCCAGCCAGTAATAGATGAGCAAAATAATAATAGCACCTAGTAGGGTAGGGATAATGTAAAAACCACCGATTTCTGGACCGAAGCCAGACATTAATTTTCCACCTAGCCAGGAACCGAGAATACCTGCGATTACATTTCCAATTACACCACCGGGTACGTCTCTACCAATGATGGCACCAGCGATTGCACCAAGTACACCACCAACGATGAGGGACCAAATCCAACCCATAGTGATTACCTCCTTTATTTTTGTCTGTTTATATTCTAGTTGAAAAAGACGCTTTTAACAAATAATATGTAAGTTCTGCTTAAGAATAAGAGAGCTTGACCTATTCTAAGAGATTTTTGTTACAATAAAAAAGAATTTAATTTCAAAGAAAAGGGGTAGCCTCATGGAATTCGGTGAAAAAACACTCAATAAAGAAACCATTTACCAAGGAAGTTTGATTGAAGTTGAAAAGCATGTGGTGGAACTACAAAATAAAGAAAAAGCCAATCGCGAAATCATCCACCATGCCCCCGCAGTGGCAATTTTAGCCCTCAACAATGATAAATTATTACTGGTCAAGCAATACCGTAAAGCTATCGAAAAGGCTATTTTAGAAATTCCAGCTGGCTTAGTCGATCCCGGAGAAGACCTTTTAACTGCTGCCAAGCGTGAACTCGAAGAGGAGACCGCCTTTCAAGCTGAAAATTGGCAAGCCTTAGATAAATTTTATGTCTCACCGGGTTACTTAGATGAATATCTTCAAATTTATCAAGCCTCTAGCTTGGCTAAGGTCGCTCATCCTAAAGCCCAAGACGCGGATGAACACATTGAAGTTTTTCAATTGAGTTTCGAAGAAGTACAAGCGGCTATTGAAAAAGGAGATATCTGTGACATGAAGACCATTTATGCTGTCAAACAATGGGAGATTATCAAATTACGAGGTGAAACGAAGTAATCATTATGAAGCAAAAGGATCCTTTAATTACCCGACGCTCTTATCGGAAGGCCCGGGAAAAGAACAACCGCAAGAATATCTGGCGGCGCCTCTTCAAACAAGAGGACGAGTTTGATGATCAGGATGATGTGGATAATGAATCTCGCCCAACTTCCTCAGCCAATCAATCTGAAGCAGCCAGTGATCATGAGAATGAGGAAGTTTCTGCAGCCAGCCAAGAGAACGACGCAGACCTGGAAGCGACTAAAGCAGCGAGCCAATCAGCAGACCTTGATGAAATGGATCAAAGTGAAGGCGTAAGAAAAGCTAATCAGCGGCCTTCGATTGATCGCTTCCTTAATTGGGGTATCGTTATTTTAATTTTAGCCATCATTATCGTTACCGCTATCGCATTTTTTGTATAGGAGAGAAGAATGAAAATTGCTATTATCGCGGCCTTGAGTCGGGAAGTGAATTATTATATTGAAACTATTGACCATTTAGAAGAAAAGACAATCGCCGATATGGCCTATTGGCTAGGTAGCTACCAAGGCAAGGACTTGGTGATCGCCCAATCTGGGGTCGGCAAAGTCAATGCGGCCTTGGCGACGACTGTCGTTGCTCTGGAAGATCCAGATGTGATTATTAATACCGGTTCAGCTGGAGCTATTGATCCTAGTTTAAAGATTGGAGACATTGTCTTGGCGGAATATGCCATCTATAACGATGTCGATGCGACTGCATTTGATAATGTCTTAGGCCAAGTGGACGGGATGCCGGTTAACTATCCAACCGACCCTCAATGGCGTTCAGCTTTTTACCAGTATTACTCGGAACATGCTAGCCAAGCTAACATTAAAATTGGCCCGATTGTTTCTGGAGATTCCTTTATTGCTAGCCAAGACAAGGTGGCTTGGATTCAAGAGCACTTCCCCGGAGCCATGTGTACTGAGATGGAAGGCACGGCGATTGGCCAAGTGGCTTATCGTTTTAAGATTCCTTTTGTCATTATCCGGGCCATCTCAGATACCGCTAACCATGATGCCAATGTAACTTTTGAAGAGTTTATTGAAAAAGTGGGGCGGCAAAGTGCCCAAGCTACCCTGGACTTTATCGCAAAACTTCAATAAGTATGCTAAGGACGAAGTATCAGAAAAATATCGGTAAATAAATTGACAGCAAGGTAGATATTTAGTACACTATTGGTTGTGTAAAATAATGCAGCAGAGTTGAAGCAAGCTCGTCAATAGTTCGCCCACGAATGGTGTAGTGAGTACCTGCGGCTGCATAGGGGAAAGCCTTGGATGAACTACACGAATGCGATCAATTCCATAATTATTTTACTCCAATACTAATTATTTTAAAAAATGGAGGAAACAATTTATGTCACGTTATACAGGACCAAGCTGGAAGAAATCACGTCGTTATGGGATTTCATTATCCGGAACTGGTAAAGAATTAGCTCGTCGCCCTTACGCTCCTGGTCAACATGGACCTAACCAACGTCGTAAGAGCTTATCTGAATACGGTCTTCAATTACAAGAAAAACAAAAATTACGTTTTATCTATGGTTTAACTGAAAAACAATTCCATAATCTATATAACCGTGCTGAAAAGATTAAAGAAGGTACTGTGGGTACCAACTTTATGACCCTTTTAGAACAACGTTTAGATAATATGGTTTACCGTTTAGGTTTAGCTTCTACCCGTCGCCAAGCACGTCAATTAGTTTCCCATGGACATATCACTGTTGATGGTAAACGTGTTGATATTCCTTCTTACATTGTTGAAGTAGGACAAGTTATCGGCGTCCGTGAAAAATCTAAAAACCTACAAGTGATTAAAGATTCTGTTGAAGGTTTATACGGTCACGTTCCTTATGTTGAATTTGATGCTGATAAACTAGAAGGCTCATTATCACGCTTACCAGAACGCGATGAAATGAACCAAGAAATTGACGAATCACTCGTTGTTGAATACTACAACCAAGTTTAATCCGTTCTTAGAAAAGTCTGTTACAGTTTTTGTAACAGACTTTTATTGTTTATTGGTAGTGGAGCTTTTTTGATGAATAGTTTGGCTATTGCCCTGAGGCTAGTGTGGACTAAGTCCTAACTTTAGCGTATAATGTTTATTATTAGGTATAAAAGCGTCTTTTTAGCAATAGAGGGGGGAAGACAGTGGGATTTATAATTGCTCTAATCATCATCATTGTGATTATTTTGATTGGCTATGGCCTACTCTACTACTTAGGTCGCAAGCAAAGCAAAACCAACCTAGAACTTGATGAGAAGAAACAGGAGATCATGGCCATTCCTGTTGCAGATAAACTCTACACTATCCGTAATAAAAATGTGAGTGGTAATACACGCCGGCTATTTGAGGCTGAACAAGCCAAGTGGCAAACCATTAAACAGTATAAGTTACCTGAAATTGAAGCTGCACTGGTGCAGGCCCAGGCAGATGCTGATAAATTTTCACTCATTAAGTCTCGAAAAACGGCCGAAGAAACTGAAAAGTTGATTTATGATACTTTACAAGATGTTCAAAATATCAATCAATCCTTAGAAGAACTCTTAGCTAGCGAGTCAAAAAATGAAGCTTATTTTCAAGAGGTTAATGACCGCTATGCCAAAATAAGAAAACAACTCCTTGCTCATGGTTATGCCTATGGGGATTCACAAGAAACTTTGGAAAAACATCTTTCTTATATTGAATTGGACTTTACCAAATACAATACCTTAATGAGTGATGCCGACTACCTAGCAGCTCATGATGTTTTAGACCAAACTAAGGAAGATATCGAAGCCTTAGAAGCGATGATGGAAGAAATTCCTAAGCTATTGGATAAGATTGATAATGAATATGAAGAACAACTTGAAGACCTTAAATCAGGCTATTCACAAATGCTAGATATGGACTTCCAATTTCCTTCTGGTGTACGGGTTGATGAAGAAATTCAACAGGTAGAAAAGGGCATCGAGCAGTGCTATGCAGCCTTAGCTGAATGCGATTTAAGTGAAACATCTTCCTTAATGAGCGCAACTGAAGCTCAAATTGACCGCAGCTATGAATTAATGGAAGTTGAATTACGGGCTAAGGAATATATTGAGAAAAACCAAGGTAACCTTGAACAAAGAATTAACCAAGTCCGCCAAAGTAATCGCTATGGATCACTAGAAATTGACCGGGTGTCCCAAAATTATCTGCTCCATGATAATGAACTGGGCAAGTTACAAGACTACGCTGATCAAATTGACCGCATCCACGAAGATGTGGATACCGTTAACCAACGACTCGGAGCCCACGTCATTGCCTATACCGACATGCAGAGCGTTTATAAAGATAAATATGAACAGCTTAATGAAATTGATAAGGCCCAATCTCATATTGTGGGGTCCTTAGCTAATCTCCGGCAAAAAGAACGCGATGCCCGTGACATGCTTTACACTTTCGACTTAGATATGCGTAACATGAAACGCCGGGTTAATCAGTATCATTTACCGGGACTTCCTGATGCTTATCTAGATCGTTATTTTGCTACTGAAGATAAAGTTGAAGAACTCGAGCGCAAAATGAATCGGGTCAAACTGGATATGGATGAAATTGACCAGCTCGTCAATGAAGTTTCCGAGGCGATTGAGCGTCTGGATTTAGAAACTGAAAACATGATTGACCAGGCCTTATTGACTGAACAAACCGTTCAATATGCTAACCGCTACCGGGCCAACCATCCCGAACTAAATCAAGCCATCGAAAAATCTTCTTACTACTTTAATCAAACTTTCGATTATAAAAAGGCCCATCAGACCATTAGTCAGGCTGTTGACCAATTAGAGTCAGGGGCATCCAATAAAGTGGAGAACCAATATCGACAAGAGAAAGAAGAGCGTTTGTATTAAATATTAATAGAGACTCATTAACCAGTTTCTAAACAAGAAAAGTGCTTCAATCAATTGGATAGCTATTGATTTGATGCACTTTTGCTTTTTATCCATTGATTGAATGACTAGCAGTCATTAATTTGATCGTTAATAAAGGAGTAATTATGTCAGAAATCATTTATTTTGATAATAGTGCAACGACTAAAATTGACCCTGCCGCTTTAAAGTCCCTGGTGATGACCATGGAGAATTATTACGGTAACCCTTCCAGCTTGCATGACTTAGGTAACCAAGCCAAAGCCTTGCTCAATAAGGCCCGCCAGCAAATTGCAGAACTCTGTGGTTGTCAGGCAGAGGAAATCTTTTTTACTAGTGGGGGAACTGAATCCAATAACTGGGCTCTCAAAGGAACGGCCTATGAAAAGGCGGGCCGGGGTAAACATATTATTACTTCTAGTGTTGAACATCCCTCAGTCAGTCATACTTTAAAAGAGCTAGAACAAGAAGGCTTTGAAGTGACTTACTTACCCGTTGATAAGGAAGGACGGGTAAACCCCAAGGATCTTCAGGCCGCAATACGACCGGATACGATTCTGGTTTCAATCATGGCTGTAAATAATGAAATTGGGACCATCCAACCGATCAAGGAGATTGCTGAAATTTTAACCGATTTTCCCACCATCCACTTCCATGTTGATGGCGTCCAAAGCTTGGGTCGTTTTAAGGATCCGCTCATCCATTCTCGTGTCGACCTTTATTCCTTTTCATCGCATAAATTCAATGGGCCTCGGGGAGTGGGAATTCTCTACAAAAAGAAAAACCGGACTTTGAAGAATTTAGTAGAAGGTGGCGGCCAAGAAGCAAATCTACGGAGTGGTACCGAGAACTTACCCGGAATTGTGGCAACAGCTAAGGCCTTCCGCTTAAGTTTAGAGCGGGCTCAAGAAGAAAATCAGCGCCAAGAAGCCATCCAAGCTTTAATCAGAGATTACCTCAAACAATACCCAGATACTATCCGGATTTTTTCTCCTGAATCAGGCGCTTCTCCCCATGTACTCTGCTTTGCCTTAAAGGCTGTCCGTGGAGAAGTGATGGTCCACGCTTTGGAAGAAAAGGGTATCTATGTGTCCACTACTAGCGCCTGTTCTAGCCGTCAAACCGGTCATTCTTCATCGACCTTACTAGCCATGGGAGTCGATGGGTCTTGGGCTCATTCGGCTATTCGTCTAAGCTTTGGCTTTGAAAATACAGAAGAAGAAGCCCAACATTTTATTGACACTTTTGAAGAATTACGTCAAAAATTTACTGTTATCCAATAGGAGGTCTTATGGAAACTAAAATCATGATCCGTTATGGCGAATTATCAGTTAAAGGAAAAAATAAACGCCGTTTTATTAACCGTTTAGCTGAAAATATCCGCCAAATCTTTTCTGACTATCCACAGGTTAAGGTGAGTGAACAGTTCGATTTCATGTTTATTGAGCTTAATGGCGTCGATAAGGAAATCGTCATTGATCGCTTGCAATATATTTTCGGTATCCAAAGTTATAGTCCTGTCTACGAAATTGACCGTGACTTTGGCCTGTTAAAAGAAGTGGCCAAACAAGTGGTGAAAGAAAAGTTAGATGAAAGGGAAATTCATAGCTTCAAGGTTGCTACTTCCCGATCCGACCACAATTATCATATGGATACCAATGCTATTAACCGAGAATTAGGGGCTTATCTGATGGAAGAATTCCCCAATTTAGAAGTTAAAATGAAAAAGCCCGACCTCACCGTCCGGGTCAAGGTGCGCTTTAAGGACTTTGTTGTGTCTTCTGACTGGATTAAAGGGATCGGCGGTTTACCGGTGGGAACCAGTTCTCGTGGGATCCTCATGTTATCTGGGGGAATTGATTCTCCGGTAGCGGGATATTTAGCCATGAAACGTGGAGTGAGACCTATTGCCATCCACTTTGCTTCACCACCCTATACCAGTCCCCAAGCCTTAGAAAAGGCGAAACAATTAGCGGGAAAGTTGACTAAATTTGGCTCTTGGATCGATTTTATTGAAGTGCCTTTTACAGAAATTCAAGAAGCGATTAAGGAGCATATTCCCAGTGAATATTTAATGACTATTACCCGACGGATGATGCTAAGAGTGGCTGACCGCATTCGTGAACAGTACCATGCCTTATCCATTATTAATGGAGAGTCCCTGGGACAAGTGGCTTCACAGACTGCTGAATCCATGTATGCCATTAATGCCGTGACTACAACACCGATTATTCGTCCTGTTGTTACCATGGATAAATTAGAAATTATTGATATTGCCCAGGCGATTGACACTTTTGATTTGTCTATTCAACCTTTTGAAGACTGCTGTACTGTTTTTGCACCGGCTTCACCAAGTACTAAGCCGAAAGTGGACCGCTGTGAATATTATGAATCCCGTCTTGATATTGACAGCCTAGTGGACAATTGCCTAGCTAAGCTTAACTTTGAGCGAATTGACCATCATTCCTTGGAGGAAAGCACTGCCCAAGAAGAAGCCATGGATGACTTACTTTAAAAATATCAATGACACGATCAAGATCATAAAAAAGAATAATAGAAAAAAAGCTTGCCTCTCTCGATTGGCAAGCTTTTTAGTGCTTATTTAGAAAAAATAACCGTAAACGGCAACACCTAGACTAATCACTACACCTGAAACGAGGGCAAGTAACATAGCCCAGGTGAATAATTTGCCCCATCTTTTCTTACGTCTTTTTTTTCGTGCTGATTTTTCATAGGCTTTTTCTCGTTGGTCTTTCCAATTCGTTGAATTTGACATATCCTTATAACGCTCCTTACAATAATCTCCTTGCTATTATAGCATAAAGGCTAAAGACATTTAACGTGGACTTAGAAAGATTTCTTTAAGCCTTCACTTAAGCAAAGGATGAAAACAAGTGCCTGGCTACGTCTTTATTTTTGCTAAAGACTTTGATAATATTATCATTGAAATGAGAAGCCTAATGACGCAATCTCATCGAATGTTATTAGAATGTAGGAGGAACTACTATGACTCAAGCACAAATTGGTGTAATCGGAATGGCGGTAATGGGGAAAAACTTAGCCCTAAATATTGAAAGCCGTGGCTATACGGTCGCTATTTATAATCGGACTACCTCACGGATGGAAGCCGTTTATGAAGAAAACAAGGACAAGAACTTAGTCCCTACCCGTTCGCTAGAAGAATTTGTTGAACATCTTGAACGTCCCCGTCGTATTTTACTTATGGTAAAAGCTGGGGCAGCTACTGATCATTTCATTGATCAAATTTTACCCCTTTTAGAAGAAGGCGATATCCTCATTGACGGCGGAAATACCTACTTCAAAGATACCATGCGGCGTTCAGAAAAATTAGCTCAATCCGGGATCCACTTTATCGGCATGGGAGTTTCTGGTGGTGAAGAGGGTGCCCTGAAGGGGCCTGCATTAATGCCAGGTGGTCAAAAAGAAGCTTATCTAGAAATGAAAGATATTCTTGAAGCCATGGCGGCTAAGGCACCAAGTGATGGGAAACCCTGCGTGACCTATATTGGCGAAAATGGGGCTGGTCACTTTGTTAAAATGGTCCACAACGGTATCGAATATGGGGACATGGAATTAATTAGTGAATCCTATGATTTATTGCGTCATTATTTAGATTTAAGCGTGGAAGAATGTGCTCAATACTTCAAGCAATGGAACCAAGGCGAATTAGACAGCTATTTGATTGAAATTACCGCTGATATCTTGACCAAGAAGGACCCCCAAACCCAAGCGCCAATGATTGACGTTATTCTTGATGCTGCGGGTAATAAGGGAACCGGAAAATGGACATCTCAAGAGGCCTTAGACTTAGGAGTGCCGCTACCAACTATTACGGATTCAGTATATGCGCGTTATATTTCTGCTTTAAAGGATGAACGTGTCCGTGCTAGCCAAGTCTTAGAAGGACCAAGCCAAGTGAAAGGTGTTGAGGATAAGGAAGCCTTTATTGAAAAAATCCGTCAAGCCCTCTATTTCTCTAAACTAATGAGCTACGCCCAAGGTTTTGTGGAATACCGTGAAGCAAGTAAGACTTACAATTGGGACTTAGATTATAAGGCCATTGCAAGTATTTTTAGAGGGGGATGTATTATTCGGGCACAATTCCTTGAAACAATTATGGCTGCTTATGAGAATAATCCAGAATTAGAAAATATTCTTTTAGATGATTACTTTAAGGAAATAGCCGCTAAATACCAACAAGCTACCCGAGATGTGGTGAGTGCAGCAGTTCAAGCGGGTATTCCGGTATCTGGATTTACTAGTGCGATTTCATATTATGACAGCTATCGTTCAGCCACACTACCTGCTAATATGATCCAAGCACAAAGAGATTATTTTGGGGCCCATACCTACCAAAGAGTGGACCAAGAAGGAACTTATCATTTCTTATGGGATGAAGAAAAGGAAGTTAAGCAGTAATCCGCATTAAGGAGTTGTGTTAGGGTTTGGAAGCAAAAAAGCAAATTCTTTTAATCGATGCTGAAGAAGAATGGGTGCATTACCTTGGTGATGAGTTAAATAGTGAAAATTATTTTGCCACAATCGCTCATGATGGCCCAATGGGCTTAGAACTGGCTCATCAACACCAATGGGATTTGATTTTACTTGATTTAGATTTGCCTTTGTTAAATGGCCTAGAGGTCATGCGCCGCTTGCGGCAAGAGATGACGGTCCCAATTCTAGTGATGACCCAGCGTTCATCGGTCATTGACCAAGTGTCCGCCTTGGACCAAGGAGCTGATGGTTATTTAATTAAGCCGCTTCCAATTGAAGTTTTTTTAGCACACATACGCTCAATTTTAAGGCGTATGACCATTGAAGCCAATGAAAACCACATTAGACAGACCCGCTTGGTATTTCGCGATTTACTAGTTGAAAAAGAAAATCATCTTGCCTATCGTGGCGAAGAGGTCTTAGACTTGACCAAACGCGAGTATGACCTATTAGTAATTTTTATGGAGAATATCAATAAGGTGTTGAGCCGGGAAAAATTACTTAAAGATGTCTGGGGCTTTCAAAGTGTGGTTGAAACCAATGTCGTGGACGTTTATATACGTTACCTACGCAATAAAATTGATCCCAATAGAAATCAAAAGTATATCCAAACCATCCGCGGTGCTGGTTATGTCATGCGCGATGAAGATAACTCTTAGCATAATAAAGACATCAAAATACCCCCTAACTGTTCGCTTAATGAGCTAGCAGCTAGGGGGTATTTTAGTTTGAATACTTACTTAAAACTTTATTTCTTTCTGTTTTGTTTTCCCGCATTCCGGTTAGATTTATGGGGCTTAGTTGCTGAAGTTGAGGAATTTGCTGTATGGGTGACGTCTTTTACTGAATTATTGGGTTTATAATGTTGGTCAAAGCGGATGGGATTACCCTTCATTTCATCTTCCACTTTGGCTTTAATACGAGGATGAACAAAGGTATTAATAGCCAATTGTTGGAGCATCCCCCAAATGGTGGTTGTTACTAAGTATAAACCAATGGCAGCAGGGACGTTGAAGACAACAAAACCGAGCATGAGAGGCATAAATAACATGGATTTACCTTGTTGCTCGCGGACTTCTGCAGGCATGGTTTGCATGCTGATCCGGGTTTGTAAGAAAGATAAAAGAATAAAAATAATTGTTAAAACTAGGTTGGGTTCTCCTAAAGAGAAACCGAAGAAATTGTAGTTGGCAATATTTTGGTTATTATAGATCGCCACATACATACCGGAAAGGATAGGTAACTGAATTAATAGGGGTAAACAGCCCATATTCCCAAATAAGGAAATATTATTATCCTTCATAAAGGCTTGCTGTTGACGGGTATATTCCATTTGTTCTTCTGGAGTTTCGGCGCCTTGAATTAACTCTTGGAATTTCATCAAGTAAGGTTGGTAATAACGGCGTTTCTCTGTCCCCAGAATGGAACTGGTTTGTTGCTTGTAGGTGAGCGGAATAAGTAGTAGGCGGATAATGATCACTAGGCCAATAATAGCAAAGCCGTAGTTACCATTGAAAAATTGGGCCAACCATTCAATTAATTGGTTAATTGGACTGGCAATTAAACGAAAAGTCCAGCTGTCTTGGTTACGGCTCACACAGCCTCCTAAGAATAAGGAAGAGGCAGCCAATAGACTGAGCAGCTGTAGGTGTTTTGATTTGAGACTTGTTTTCAAAATAGCACTCCTTAATTATAGATTTGTCGAACGCCCCTAATTTTAGCGAAAAATATTGTTTTTTTCAATATATGGGGTGAAAATCATGCATAGCTGGAAGACCTTTTTCTTCCGTGACACTAAGCTGGTCGATTCTAGCGTAAGGGATATTTTTAGGATCCTGGAGCTCTGTGATAAAATGTTCTCTTTGGCCTTCATCTGCCTGTAATTGGATAGTCACACTACCATCGGACTCATTTTTTACCGTACCGGTCAGTTGCAGTTTGTTGGCTAGGCGGGTAACGTGAAAACGAAAGCCGACGCCTTGTACCCGTCCTTGAACTTGGATTTTACTGGTTAGCATATGATCATCTCCTATTGCTTTATTTTAACATAATCCCTCTAATAAATTGATTGATTCTATGGGTGCCCTTAACAAGGCCCAGCTTTAAAAAATGGGAGGGATATTATATAATGAAGACTGATTGACTTAATAAGAGATGAGTCGGGAGGAACTATGGCAAAAAGAAAAACACGTTCAAAGAAAAAAACAAATAATACTTACCAACAAGCGATTATCGCTTTTTTTATTTTAATTTTAACCGGGCTAGGAAGCTTTCAACTGGGCTTTTTAGGTCGAATTGTCAAAGCCAGCATGCGCTTTATGGTGGGTGAGCTCTATCTATTGGGATTTTTCCTGGTGGCCATTACCGCCCTTGCCTATTTGTTAACCAATCAGGGGCCAAATTGGCGCAAACGCCCGTACAGTTCTCTGTTATTAGCCGTCCCCATTTTGGCTTTACTCTGCCATGCGATCCAGTTTAAAGAAGTCATGGCCAAGGGGGAATCTCTATTTGCCGTCAGTTTAAATCACTTTTTGGCAGGTTTTAAAGGGAATTTTCAGCCAGAAGTCGGTGGCGGTATCATGGGTGCTGGCCTTTATCAAGTGAGTTACTTTATCCTCAGCCAATGGGGAACCTACCTACTTATTTTGCTAGCTGCTTTAGCTTGGTTGGCTTACTGCCTAAATATATCCGGTCAAGAAATGATTTCCAGTGTCCAAAATCTTTTTCAAATGGTGGTGCAGTGGCTACAAGGCTTTATAAATGCTACTAAGGAGAAATCTGCTAAGCGTAAAGAAACCAAGGCGAATAAGGTTAAGAAAAATCAGCCAGAAATCCCAGTGAAAGATTATTCCTCTAAGCTGGCTGAAGGAGAAGATGAAGCTGGTGAAGTCAGGTTTGACGACGACAAAAACCAAGAATCCGCTGTGGAAATTGTGGGCCCCAACTACCAAAACTTAGTGGGATCAAAAGAAGAATCAACTCTTGACCAGGGAAAGACAAGTCACAGCCAAGACCAAGCCAGCCAATTAAGCCTGGATATCGACGAAGAGGATGATGGAGAAGATTTATCTGATTTAACTATCGAGGCCGAGGAAGAAAATCCCGATTATAAACTCCCTCCAGTCAGCCTCTTAAATCCGATTCACCACACGGATCAAAGTAGTGAGTACCACATTATTAAAGAAAACATCAAAACTTTGGAAAAGACCTTAGCCAGCTTTAATGTGGATGCCAAGGTGACTAAGGCGAATTTAGGTCCGGCAGTTACCAAGTATGAAATTGAACCGGCAGTCGGTACCAAGGTATCTAAAATTACCAACTTAGCTGACGACATCGCCTTGGCCCTAGCAGCTAAGGATATCCGGATCGAAGCACCAATTCCAGGAAAATCAGTGATTGGTATTGAGGTTCCTAACCAAAAGGTGTCTGTGGTTTCCTTTAGAGACAGTTTTGAAAACCAGCCAGCCAATACGAAGTTATTAGAAGTTCCCTTGGGACGGTCAATTTATGGGGACACCCGGGTGGCAGACTTAACGAAAATGCCCCATCTCTTAATTGCGGGATCTACTGGTTCTGGTAAATCCGTCTGCATCAATGGCATGATTGTCTCCATTTTATTAAAGGCTAAGCCTAATGAAGTGAAATTAATGATGATTGACCCCAAAAAGGTTGAGCTAAACGTCTATAATGGGATTCCACACCTGCTTACTCCTGTGGTAACTAATCCACGCAAAGCAGCCCAAGCCTTGAATAAGGTAGTTGAAGAAATGGAGCGGCGTTATGAATTATTTGCCGCAACGGGTCAGCGAAATATCGATGGCTATAACCATCATGTGAGTGAATATAATGAGAACAGTGATGATAAACAGGCCTTGCTGCCTTATATTGTGGTTATTGTCGATGAATTAGCTGACTTGATGATGGTGGCTTCCAAAGAAGTTGAGGCTGCCATCACCCGTTTAGCTCAAATGGCGCGGGCAGCTGGTATTCACATGATTTTAGCTACCCAACGGCCGTCAGTTGATGTTATTACGGGGATCATTAAAGCTAACGTGCCTTCCCGGATTGCCTTTGCCGTTTCTAGTGGGACTGATTCACGGACAATTATCGATCAAAATGGCGCGGAAAAACTCCTCGGTCGCGGTGATATGCTCTTTATGCCCATGGGAGAGGGTAAACCTTTAAGAGTACAAGGGGCTTTCATTACTGATGAAGAGGTTGAAAGCGTAGTTGACTTTGTTAAAGACCAGCAAGAGGCCAATTATAGTGAGGCCATGATGCCTAGCGAAGTGAATGAGAATAGCGCGGCTGACGACCTTGATGAAATGTGGGATGAGGTTATTGATTTTGTCAAGGGTCGCGAAACGGTTTCGATTTCCATGTTGCAACGCCAATTTCGCATTGGTTACAACCGTGCTGCCCGTTTAGTTGATGACATGGAGGCACGCGGCATTGTCTCAGAACAAAACGGAAGCAAGCCTCGCACGGTTAATATTTCTGAAAAACAAGAAGATCAGGAAGACTAAGAGGCCTGGATAAAAGCTCCATCTTTTTTCAGCTTTTCTTCCAAGGAATCTCCCTCCCTGATCCTTCCTCGCATCCTTTTAGTTGAGCTCGGACGCCAGCCTTGAAGTTGCTTCAGAAAATACCAACACACAGCCCTGCTGTGCTTATGGTATATCCCTCCAGCAATTCAAGTCTTTAGCGGTGTCCTCACATCCTTTTAGTTGAGCTTATGACAGTTTTTTTCAGTGGTTTCGTCCTTTGGTGTGACTGTCGCACTCTCATTATAAATAAGTCAAAGAGAAGGGAAACTTTAGTAGTGGCTCGCTCTTTGACTTTTTTACTGGGCTGGATTGCTTTTTGATCATTTAAAACGTGATATAATGTAAGAGATATTTTCCTAAAGGAGGACATTGTCATAATGAATTTACCTAATCGACTGACTATGCTAAGGATTTTGATGATTCCTTTATTTATTTTATTAATAGAAATTCCTTTTAATTGGGGAACATGGGCCATTGGCAGTCAAAGCGTGAGTATACAATTCGCTGTAGCAGCTCTTATTTTTGCCATAGCGAGTTTAACCGATTGGCTGGATGGCTATATTGCTCGTCGTGATAACCTGGTGACCAACTTTGGTAAGTTTGCCGACCCCCTAGCGGATAAAATGTTGGTCATTACCGCCTTAATCGAGCTCATTGCTCTAGGCAAGGCGCCAGCTTGGATTGTTGCCATTATTGTCATGCGTGAGTTGGCCGTTACGGGCTTAAGGCTTTTGATCGTGACTGAAGGGGAAGTTTTGGCAGCTAAGTGGCCAGGAAAAATCAAGACCTGTACCCAGATGTTGGCGATCATTTTATTATTAATGAACGATTTTCCTTTCCAAGTCTTGCCATTTTCACTCGGACAGTTTTGCCTCTACCTGGCTTTACTAGCAACCATCTATTCAGGTTATGATTATTTTAAAAAGAATTGGCAAGTTTTTAGTGATAGTTTTTAAAGAAGACAATAAAAATTGTTGAAAGTACGGAATAATAGAGTGGAGGAAATCATGAAGGCAGAAATAATCGCGGTAGGAACAGAAATGCTTATGGGACAAATTGTCAATACCAATGCTCCATTTATCGCTAGACAACTGAATGAACTAGGGATTGAACACTACTATGAGACGGTGGTGGGTGACAATCCTGAGCGCTTAGTTGAATTAACTCAGATTGCCGAGTCACGTAGCGATATGATCATTTACTCTGGGGGAATTGGGCCGACCCAGGATGATTTGACCAAGCAAGCCATTGCCGAGTACTTAAATGAAGAGCTTATTTACGACCAAGAGTGTTTAGAGCAGATAAAACAGTACTACCAGGACCGCCATCAAAGCATGTCCTCCAACAACCTACAGATGGCTCTGACTTATAAAAATGGACAATCGCTAAAGAATGAAACGGGTCAAGCCTGTGGTAGTCTAATTTATAAAAAGGGCTGTCTCTATGTTTTCCTGCCTGGTTTTCCAGATGAATTGGAACCTATGTTTATTAATGAGGTCAAGCCTTATCTCTTTGAACATTTGTCCAATAAACAGGTATTGGCTTCTCGCTTTTTAAATTTCTTTGGTATTGGAGAAGCGGCCTTAACTAGTCGTCTAGAAAACCTGATCTCTAAACAAAGTAATCCAACGATCGCTCCTTATGCATCTAAATCAGTAGTCACCTTAAGACTCACGGCCCAAGGGGAGAATCACGCAGTTACAGATAAACTACTTGACCAAGCCCAGGAAGAAATCCTTGACCTTGTTGGCGAATATTATTACGGAAGTGGTTATAATTACCTCCCTATGGATGCCTTGTTCGATTATTTGAACCAAGGAGGAAAAACGATTGCCTTTGCTGAAAGCCTAACGGGTGGTCTAGCGGCGCATTTATTGGTCAACCATGAAGGCTCTTCAAAAATTTTTAAAGGCTCAACAGTTTCCTATAGTGAATATGCCAAGGCTCATGTCATTGGCGTAAGTCAAGCAACTCTCGACCAAGAGGGCATGGTTAGCGAGTCTTGTGCCCGGCAAATGGCTGAATTAACCTGCTCGGACTATGGGGCTGATTATGCCATTAGCTTCACCGGAGTTGCTGGCCCTGATAAGATGGAAGGTCAAGAAGTTGGAACCGTCTATTGTGGTTTTGCTAGCCAAGGGCAGTCTACCCAGGTCAAACGTTATCACATTAATGGCAACCGTTCAGCCATTCGTTTAAAGGTTATCTACCAAGCAGTATTAGATTTTATCCAAGAAAAGTCCTAAGAACATTTGTTCTGTTTTTGCTTGATTTTTTGACTTAATGCCGTTAGACTAAGAGTGAAAGATAAACGAGGAGGATATTGAATGAGTACATCACATGATGCAAACCGCCAAAAGGCTTTAGATCAGGCCCTTAAACAAATTGAAAAAAACTTCGGCAAGGGAGCTATAATGAAGATGGGAGAATCAACGGATACACAGGTGTCGACTGTTCCGTCAGGCTCCTTATCCTTAGATATCGCTCTAGGAGTCGGAGGTTATCCGCGTGGACGAATTATTGAAGTCTACGGCCCAGAATCTTCCGGGAAAACTACTGTTGCTTTACATGCTGTTGCCGAGGTTCAAAAACAAGGTGGTATCGCTGCCTTTATTGATGCTGAGAACGCCTTAGACCCTGAATACGCTAGAGCTTTGGGGGTTGACATTGATGAGCTATTACTCTCCCAACCGGATACTGGTGAACAAGGGCTAGAAATTGCAGATGCCTTAGTGTCTTCTGGTGCGATTGATATTGTCGTTGTCGATTCTGTTGCTGCCTTAGTTCCACGGGCTGAAATTGAAGGTGAGATGGGGGACTCCCACGTGGGCCTTCAAGCCCGTTTGATGTCTCAAGCCCTACGGAAGTTATCGGGCTCCATTAATAAGACGAAAACCATTGCCATGTTTATTAACCAGATCCGTGAAAAAGTCGGTGTCATGTTTGGTAACCCAGAAACCACCCCAGGGGGACGGGCCCTAAAATTTTATTCCACTATCCGTCTAGAAGTGAGACGCGGTGAACGGATCAAATCCGGTCAGGATATTATTGGTAACCGCACCAAGATTAAAGTGGTAAAAAATAAGGTAGCTCCGCCATTTAAGGTTGCTGAAGTGGACATTATGTATGGCCAAGGAATTTCTCAAGCAGGTGAATTAGTCGATTTAGCTGCTGACATGGATATCATTAAGAAGAGTGGTTCTTGGTATTCTTACGGGGATGACCGGATTGGCCAAGGACGCGAGAATGCCAAACTATATCTCACCGAAAATCCTGACATATTTAAGGAAATTGATAGTAAGGTTCGGGCAGAGTATGGCTTTGGACCAGCTGTTGAAGATGATGATTTAGAAGATGAAGCCGCCGATGAAGAGACCAAAAATGATTCAGCAAGTGATGAAGAAAATGAAACCCTAGATTTATTTAATGATGATGAAGAATAAAATATTTTTCCAAAAACTTGGTGTTGATAGCCAAGTTTTTTCTTTAGAAAAGTCTTATAAATAGTGAGCTTATGACCTGTATCTATTGCCTATAAAAGGCTCATCCTATCAATACTTCTTTATATTTGCTTTTTGAGTTGAAGGAGATTTTTTTGGTAGCGCTTCTAGAATAATTGACAATAATGTGAAAAAAATATAAAATTTAAATAAATGCTTTGCATTTGAAATTTTATGATTTTTTTATTTAAAAAAGCAAACAATTAAATAGACACGGAGGTGAAACTATGGATGGTTTAACTATTGCCTTCGTTATCGTTACTTTAATTGTTGGCCTTTTAGTCGGATTAGTAATTGGTTACAAAAGACGTCAAAATGTTGAAGAAGAAGAACGTAATGAGGCGCAAAATACTGCAAAAGGAATTTTAGCTCAAGCTAATAAAGATGCTGAAGCTAAAAGAAAAGAAATTCTTTTAGATGCAAAAGAGAAAGCTCAGGATTATCGCAATCAAGTAGAAAGCGAATTAAGTGACCGTCGTCAAGAAATTACTCAAAAAGAGCAAAGACTCTTCCAAAGAGAAGAAAATCTTGATCGGCGTGAAAATGTTCTTACCAATAAGGAAAATGATCAGCTTTCTAAAGAGCAATCGATTCAAGATCGCTTAAAAAATGTTTCTCAAAAAGAAGAAGAAGCCCAAGCAATGGTTCAGGAACGCCAAGATGAAATCGAGCGGATTTCTATGATGACTACTGAAGATGCCAAGGCTTTGATTTTGAAAGAGACAGAAGCAAACTTATCTAATGAAATTGCTTTACGAATTCGAAATGCAGAAGAAAACTATAAAGAGCAAGCACATAAGCTCGCTACTTCAATTATCTTACAAGCAATCGAAACATCTGCTGCGGATACAGTCGCCGATACATCGGTAACCCGTATCGATTTACCAAACGATGATATGAAAGGTCGTATCATTGGTAAAGATGGGCGGAATATCAAAACCATTGAAGCCTTGACTGGGATCGATTTAATTATCGACGACACCCCAGAAACGGTGGTACTTAGTGGTTTTGACCCGATTCGTCGGGAAATTGCTCGTATTGCTTTAGAAAATCTAATTAAGGATGGACGTATTCATCCAGCAAAAATTGAAGAAGCGGTTGAACGTGCTAGAAAATCAATGGATACAAAAATTCGTGATACTGGGGAAGAGACAACCTTTGACCTAGGTATTCATGACATGCATCCAGACTTAGTCAAGTTAGTCGGACGTTTAAACTACCGCACCAGCTATGGACAAAATGTCTTGAACCATAGCGTCGAAGTAGCAAAACTCGCTGGAATTATTGCTAGTGAACTCGGCGAAGATGAACAACTGGCTAAACGAAGTGGATTATTACATGATATTGGCAAAGCTGTGGACCACGAGGTGGAAGGTACCCATGTTGAAATTGGTACTGAACTCGCTCGTAAATATAATGAAAATGATATCGTTATTAATGCCATTGCGGCCCACCATGGAGATATCGAATCTGCTTCTGCCATTGCCATTATTGTTCAAGTCGCTGATGCCTTGTCAGCTGCTCGTCCCGGTGCTCGCAGTGAATCATTAGAGAATTATATTCAACGTTTAAGAAGTTTAGAAGCCCTAGCCAATGAATTTAGTGGTGTGAAGAAGACATACGCTATTCAAGCAGGTCGCGAAATTCGTGTGATTGTTAACCCCGAAAAGGTGGATGACTTAAGTGTCGTTAAGATGTCACATGATATTTCTAAACGTATTGAAGACGAACTGGATTACCCAGGCCAAATTAAGGTGACGGTAATACGTGAATCCCGTTCTGTGGATTATGCAAGATAAATTACCTAAGCTATACAATAAGCTTTGATTAAAAATAAAGAAATCTGGAGTAGTAGATTCCAGAATGAAATAATAAGCGAATCGATAATTTCCTATTGGAAAGGTCGGTTCGCTTATTTTTTGTGATTTGCTGTGGAATGTCAGTTTTTAATGATCCTATTTCTTTTTTGCATATGTTCATCTTAGTAAAGTTAATAATATTTCAAGAAATTATTTTATTTTTATAAATATTTTGTAAAAATATAGTATACTTAGGACATGAGATGAATAAGGAGGAGAATCCATGCAGAATAAAGAAAAGACACTTTCATTTCGTAAATTAAACCTTGGCCTTGCCTCTGTTGCTGTCGCCGCTTTCTTAGCAGCCAATCCTCAAGAGGTCCATGCCCAAGAAAATGGAACTACTAATGTATCTTTGATTACAACATATGCTTCAGCCACTCCAACCAATGAACTTGCAAATGATAGTTATGAAATCCAAGACCCACAGCAAGCTGAAAAAGCTTTGGAAATAATCCGCAATACCCGTAATACTTATTATGATGATGAAACCGTGCCTTTTGAAGGGATCCCACTTAAAAACTATGTGACCCAAAAAGGTTTGACCAAGGAGCAGTATGTCAATGATGTCCGCTATGATCGCATGAATGAAAAGGATGCCTACATCCGGGCGGAAGAAACAGCTATCCATGGAAAAATTGACCATAAGGGACCCGATGGGGTAAGTAAACCACAATATAAAAATAGTAATGCTACACTGGAAAACTTGAGCTGGGGTCGCCCCAATGTCGAAGCTGATATGAAGGCATGGACGAGTGATGAATTACCTGCCTTGAAAGAAGCCAATGGAAAATTTACTGCTAATAACGGTCACCTTTATCAGATTTTAAATCCTAATAATATTTCCTTTGGTTACGGAAGATTTTCAAAATTTGCCCCTGGCGTAGATTCTTCTAAGTTTAAAAACGCCATAGATCCTATTGGCAACTTGACCATATCTCGTCAAGTTGGAGATACTGATTATCCAGCTGGAAAGATTACTGAAACGATACCAACACCAGAAGATCAAAAAAATGAACCTATTCCTTTTGAAGTGGAAAGAATTGAAGATTCAACACTTGAAAAGGGTAAAACCATTGTTAAACAAGAAGGTGAGGATGGTTTAAGAGATTCGAAGGGTGTTGTTATTCGTCAACCAAAAAATAAAATTATTTTAGTCGGTACAAAGGAAGCTGAAAAAACAGAGTCTACAAATCCGGAACCAACCAAGCCAAACCCAGATCCAACATTGGATGAAAAACCAACGACACCAGTTACACCGGACCCACAACCAGAACCAGAACCGGTTCAACCAAAACCGGAAGAAAAGCCAACCCCAAAACCGCAACCAGAACCAGCGAATCCAAATCCAACAAAACCAGAACTAGATCCAGTTCCAGTACAGGATCCTAAGCCAGTTCAACCAACCAACATTACTGAACCAGAACTGACGCCGGACCCAGTCCCAACACCAAAACCTATTGCTCAACCGACAAAACCAACTCTAACCGTACCAAGTACTCCGCTTGTTAGTCCAACTAGCCAAGCTAGCACTGCTGTAGAACCTACACTAGCAACTCCTACAGCTGTTGCTCCAACTAGCGATAGTGATAAGTCAGTGACTGCAGAAGAAGGTTCACAAGATCCAACTTCAGTGACTGCTTCTGGTACAAATGATCCAGTGACTGAAAATCAAAATAAAGATATCAAGACAAATAAAGTCCTAGCCTTAGCTCCTAAGGAAGAAAAATTTTCGACTGCTAAAGCGACCTCTGCACCGGCTACTCATTCTGTTTTACCTAAAACTGGTGTAGTTGCTGCATCTTTTACAGGCTTTGGCCTTGCCTTAGTTGCAGCTGGAGCAACTGTTTTGAAGCGTCGCAAATAAATAGCATGCATTGCTACAGAGCTACAGTCCAAGTTCAAGTAGAGCTTGGGCTTTTTATTATGCATACTAACTTAGAATATTCTAATGTAAAAACTAAGATTTTGAGCCTCTATATGAAGGAGAGCAGACCAGAGTCTTAAATAAGCGCAATAAAAAAAGCGGTTTTAATGACCGCTCTTTCATTCTCTTCTATAAACCCGATAGTGGGGGGAGAAAAAACTTGTACGAGATTTGTACGATTTATTTTGGAATTAACTGTTTTTAAGTAGTCACTACTTATTTTAAAAGTGTTTTTCAATATAGGACAAGAAGGGCAAAAAAGTTATAGAAAAAAGCACCTCTTAAGGTGCTAAAATGCTGATGTGGTGCGAATTTGTGAAATAAAAAAGTTATAGAAAAGTTATATATTTTTGGGTAAAAGTTGGCGATTATTGGAAATTGTTAGGAAATCGAAAATCTTAGAAACGCTGATTTAACAACGATTAGGGGTTATTGGGTATTGTTGGAAATTTGACTACGGAGAAGGTGGGATTCGAACCCACGTGCCGGTTTCCCGACAACTTGATTTCGAGTCAAGCGCGTTACGGCCTCTTCGCTACTTCTCCCGGCTAAACTAAGTTAGCAACAAAGTATATCTTATAACGTTTTGTCCGATTTTGCAAATAAATTTTCACCAGACACTGACATCTCCCGATAAGGTTTCATATTTTCTATAAAGGTGAAGGTGTTGAAATCGTAAACAAAGTGAAAAATTTCGCAGTTTCCGATGCCTGCAACTGGGTCAGGGAGGTAGTCTTTTATAAATTGGTAGATGACTGCTCCGTGGGCGACGGCTAAGACTTGCTGGCTATCCTCTTTAGTCATAATGGTTTGAAGACTCTGATTAATCCGTTGACAAACTTCGCTGGCTCTTTCACCACCATATTGGCAATAGTAATCATCCGTTTTGGGGGCTGACAGGGGCTTAGGCATGAGATCGCGGGATTTCCCCTCTAGTGAACCAAAGCCCCATTCTTTTAACCCAGTGACTGTTTCTGTGGGCATGGGATTGGGACTGCTATATTTTAGAGTTTCTCTGGCCCGGTCAAGTGGTGAGCAGTAGCCATGGGTAAAAGTGATTTCCCGTTCCTTTAGCATATTCCTAGCCAGCTCGGCTTGTCGAATACCTTTTTCAGTTAAAGGGGAATCACACCAGCCCTGTACCCGGTTTTCCAAATTGAATTCTGTTTCGCCGTGGCGCATGAGATATAAGTGCTTTAACATGATTAAATCCTTTCCTAGTTTAGTTTTTATTCTATCACGAATTATTAAGGCTGTGAATTTCACCCTTCGCTTTTCTGTGTTAAAATAGATAAGATTGTAAAAAGTTAAGATTAAAGGATGTAAACAATGGCGAAGAAAAAAACACCAATGATGGAGCAATACTATCAGATCAAAGATCAATATCCCGATGCCTTTCTATTTTTTAGGCTGGGTGATTTTTATGAAATGTTTGATGATGACGCCAAAAAAGCGGCGCAGATTTTAGAAATTACCTTAACGAGCCGAAATCGGAATGCGGATGATCCCATTCCCATGTGTGGTGTTCCCTATCATTCAGCGGACGAATATGTGAAAACCCTAGTCAACCAAGGTTATAAGGTCGCTATCGCTGAACAAATGGAAGACCCTAAACAAGCCAAGGGCATGGTGGACCGCCAGGTGATCAAGGTGATTACTCCGGGAACTTATTACAATTCGAGTGATAAGGAAAATGTCTTTATTTGTGCGATTATACATCAAGGGGAAACCTACGCCTTAGCTTACACTGATATTTCAACAGGCGAGCTGAAAGTGACCCATATGACTGCTTTTGAAATGCTGTTAACAGAATTCTCACAAATTCAAGCCAAGGAAGTCGTCTTTTATCATGAACTGCGTGAAGAAGACTTGGCCCAACTCGAACAGCTTTTTCCTTTTACCAGTTCCTCTATTAATCAGAAAACCCTCGATCAGTTACCAGAAACCGCCTTTGAAAAAATTACTCAAAATATTAAGCATGGTATTGAGCTTAAGGCTCTGCGTGTATTGATGGCTTATGTTTATAGCACCCAGTTTCGAATGGTTAACCATTGGCGGCAAGCGGAATCCTATGAGTTAGACTATTACCTACATATGGACTATTTTGCTAAACGCAATTTAGAATTAACCGAATCGATTCGGACGCAGAAACGTTCGGGAAGTTTGCTGCATTTTCTCGATGAGACTAAAACCGCCATGGGAGGGCGTTTGTTAAGACAATGGCTGGACCGTCCTCTTATTATCCAAGCAACGATTGAAGAGCGCTTAGACCAAGTGGAATCCTTGATCGATGCCTTCTTTGAACGGCGGAATATCCAGGAAAATCTCTCTGGAGTTTACGACTTAGAGCGTTTAGTTGCTAAGATCTCTATGGGGCAGGTCAATGCCCGCGAGCTCCTGCAATTGATGAATTCCTTGAAAAAGGTTCCTCAAGTCTCTGGAAATTTGCAAGTCATCCAAGATAATCAAAGTGATAGACAAGGAACCGACGTCTGGACCAAGCTCCTTAACAGCCTGGCAGCCCTACCAGAAGTGGTTGAAACTATCGAAAGCGCCATTGATCCGGAAGCTAATATATCAATTACTGAAGGTGGCATTATTAGGGATGGCTTTAGTGACCAGCTGGATGACTACCGTCAGGCGATTCGCCACGGATCAGAATGGATTGCTAACCTGCAAGCCAAGGAACGCCAAGTGACCGGGATTAAATCTTTAAAAATTGGCTATAATAAGGTTTTTGGTTATTATATCGAGGTAACCAAGGCCAACCTTCATCTTTTACCAGAAGGGCGTTATGAGAGAAAGCAAACCCTAACCAATGCTGAGCGTTTTATTACCCCAGAACTAAAAGAAATGGAATACCGGATCCTGGAAGCTCAGGAAAAATCCGTAGACCTGGAGTACGAGCTTTTCCTTGAGGTTAGGGAAAAGGTTAAAGTCTACCAAAAAGACTTGCAAGCTATCGCCCAGGCTACTGCCCAGGTGGACGTGATCCAGTCCCTTGCGGAAATTAGCGAACAAAATCAGTATGTGCGTCCTCATTTTAGTGGAGAAGACCGGGCCTTACTGATTAAAGATTCCCGTCACCCAGTGGTTGAAGAAACCTTAGGCCGAGATGATTTTGTCCCTAATGATATCATCATGGATAAGGACACTTCCATTCTATTAATTACCGGACCTAATATGTCAGGAAAATCCACTTACATGCGTCAACTAGGGCTTACCGTGATTATGGCGCAAATGGGAAGTTTTGTACCCGCTAGCCAAGCGACCTTGCCGATTTTTGACCAGATCTTTACCCGGATTGGGGCAACCGATGACTTGCAAGCGGGACAGAGCACCTTTATGGTCGAAATGATGGAAGCTAATCAGGCCATTCAACATGCGACTGACCGGTCCTTGTTACTCTTTGATGAAATTGGGCGGGGGACTTCGACTTATGATGGAATTGCCTTAGCCCAGGCTATTTTGGAGTATTTACACGACCATCTTAAGGCGAAAGTGCTCTTTTCAACCCATTACCATGAACTGACTGACCTGGATAATCACCTGCCAGCCCTTAAGAATATTCATGTTGGCGCCATTGAAAAAGATGGCGAAGTGGTCTTCCTTCATAAGGTTTATGATGGCCCGGCAGATAAGAGCTATGGAATTCATGTTGCTAAACTGGCTGGCTTACCTAAGAGCTTGTTAAGCAATGCAGCTGAGATTTTATCTGACTTGGAGAGTGCAGCGTCTAAAGGGGCCGAGCCTAAGCAGCTTAATCTCTTTGCTGACCAAGAAAATCTCAATCAAAAAACAGCGAGTGAAGATTATGTCTTAGACCAGCTAGATGCTGTTGATATTAATCATTTATCACCCATTGAAGCTTTAGAATTATTGAACCAATTACAAAAGAAACTAAGTGAGGAGGACTAGAATGATCCACGAACTTCCTGAACAAGTTGCTAATCAGATTGCCGCTGGTGAAGTGGTTGAACGGCCGGCTTCTGTGGTAAAAGAGCTCTTAGAAAATGCGATTGATGCCCAGGCGACCAGTATTGATATCAAGATAGAAGAGGCTGGTTTAAAGGCCATTCAAGTGATTGATAACGGTTTAGGGATGAGTGGCGACGATGTGAAGCTGGCCTTTAAACGCCATGCTACTAGTAAAATCTATCATTCACGAGACCTCTTTCGGATCAAAACCTTGGGCTTTCGTGGTGAAGCTCTGCCTTCGATCGCCTCAGTCGCTGAAGTCTCGCTGGAAACCAGTGATGGGAAAGAGGGCTCCTCTATCAGTTTAATAGGGGGCGATGAAGTAGAATACCGCCCTTCGCATTTACGGCAAGGAACGACTATCCAAGTGGAAAATTTATTCTACAATACGCCAGCTCGCTTAAAGCATATTAAACAATTAAGCACAGAACTTTCTCATATTACGGATGTCGTGAACCGTTTAGCCATGGCCCATCCTGATATACGGTTTACTTATACTCACGATGGCAGAGAGCTATTACGAACCAATGGCAAGGGTCGGCTCCAAGAAGTTATCGCTGCTGTTTATGGATTTAAACAGGCCCAAGACATGTTAGTGATTGAGAATGAGGACCATGATTTTCAAATCAGCGGTTATATCTCTAAACCAGAACTTACCCGGGCCTCGCGCAATTACATGTCCCTATTTGTTAACGGTCGCTATATCAAAAATTATGTCCTCAGTCAGGCGATTATCAAGGGCTATGCTTCTAAGTTAATGATTGGTCGTTACCCCATAGCTGTCCTTAATATTTCTACTGATGCCCAATTACTTGATGTTAATGTCCATCCAACCAAACAAGAGATTCGCATCAGTAAAGAAGAAGAACTTTACGACCTCATCCAAAGCAGTGTTCAGGAAAGACTATCTCCCCTAAGAAGGATCCCTGATGTAGGCAAAAAAAATATTACTGAGACAGCTAATTATCAAGCCACCATTGACTTAAAAAGTCAAGAGGATAGCCAGCAACTGCATTTTGACTTCAAGAGTCCAAAAGACCCTGCCGGTAAAGAGTCTTTCCTCGTTAAGGAAGCTGACTATGGTAATCAATGGCAAGATGAAAGAAAGCATGCTGACCAGGAGGCGTATGCTCCCAATGAGAGTCCCTTAAAGAAAGAAAGTCATCCGGGTGATTTTAAGCCAGCATCTAGTCCTAAGCAGCAGGCGGATAAAGGGGAAAAGCAGAGAAACTCAAGTTTTCCACAACTGGACTATGTGGGCCAATTACAGGCTTCTTATTTGGTCTGTTCCGATGAAACCGGAATGTATTTAGTTGACCAGCATGCTGCCCAAGAACGGATTAAATATGAATACTTCCGCGAAGCCATCGGCGATATGGATACAGCCAGCCAGGAATTATTGGTACCCTTAGTCTTAGACTATCCTTCATCAGAAAGTCATGATGTCAGACAGGTCTTAGACCGGATACGGGCCATGGGGATTGGCATTGAAGAATTTGGCCCCAATCAATTTTTAGTCAACTACCATCCCGCTTGGATGGGAAGTGATCAGGTCAATGAGCACATTGATTCTATGATCCAACTAGCCATTGAAAATAAAGATTTTTCGGTCAATACCTACCGAGAAAAAACCGCTATTATGATGTCGTGTCGGCTTTCGATAAAGGCTAATCATTATTTAGATGATCGTCAGGCCCGGCAATTGTTAGATGACCTGACTTACTGTGAGAATCCTTATAATTGCCCCCACGGGCGTCCAGTTTTAATCCATTATTCCAATTATGAAATTGAACGCAGCTTTAAACGGATTCAAGACGCCCATGAAAGTCCTAAGAATCAATAATATAGGGATTATTCGCTAGTTATGATAAAATAAAACAAATTAAAGAAAGAGGAGAGACTGCTATGAATCAAGAAGAAAAAAACGCTCGTTTAAAAGAACTTAGTGACTTAGCTTATGAAGTGACTCAAAATCAAGCCACTGAACGTCCTTTTTCAGGTGACTATGATGAATTTTTTGAAAAGGGAATTTACGTCGATATTGTGGATGGAAAGCCTTTATTCTCTTCTAGTAAAAAATACAATTCTGGTTGTGGTTGGCCGGCTTTTACCCAACCTATCGAAGAGGATGTCGTTAACGAGCACCAAGATACTTCACATGGCATGGTACGTACTGAAGTGCGAAGTCAAGCAGCAGACTCTCATTTGGGACATGTCTTTACTGATGGGCCAAGTGAAGCAGGCGGGTTAAGATATTGTATTAATTCTGCTGCTTTAAAATTTATTCCCTATGAAGAAATGGACCAAGCTGGCTATAGTGACTACAAAAAATATGTGGAGTAATGAGGTTGAGTGATGTACCAATATATCAAGGGATTACTTGTTGATTTAACCAGTGAAGCGGTAGTTGTGGAAGCGGCTGGGATTGCTTATTATATTTATTTTCCTAACCCCTATCGCTTAAGTGATCAAAAAGGCCAGCAGGTGCAGGTCTGGCTCTATCAAGCGGTTAGCCAGGATGCCATACGCCTGTATGGCTTTTTTGATCAGGCCGAGAAACAACTCTTTTTACAATTAATAAGTGTTTCGGGAATCGGTCCTAAGAGTGCTTTATCAATTTTAGCTTATGGGGACCAAGCCGGCTTTATTGCGGCGATTGAATCGGAAAATGTCAAATTCTTAACCAAGTTTCCTGGCGTTGGTAAAAAAACTGCCCAACAGATTATCTTAGACTTACAAAGTAAGCTCAGTCGCCTTAAATCCGAAGCCCTTCCAGCGGAACAAGAAGTCATTTCTGATCAATCAGAGTCAAGTCAGATGATGATTGAATTAGAAGCAGCCCTAAACAGTCTAGGTTACGCTAAGCGGGAGATTGATCAAGTGATCAAAAAAGGCGATTTTTCAGAGGTCGATAATACTGCCGATGCTATCCGGGTCGCCTTAAGATACATAACCTTAAAATAAGTAGTGAGGAGTTATAAGTATGTCTAGTGAAAAAAGGCTTCAAAGTGGTGAAGAATTTTTTGAAGAAGAAGACATGGAAGCTAGCTTAAGGCCGCAACTTCTCAAAGACTACATTGGTCAGGAAGAAACCAAGCACGAACTATCGGTTTATATCCATGCTGCTAGACAGAGGACAGAATCCTTAGACCATGTCTTATTATACGGGCCACCGGGATTAGGAAAAACTACTCTGGCCAATGTCATTAGTAATGAAATGCAGGTCAATATGCAGACCAGTAGCGGTCCAGCCATTGAAAAAACCGGTGATCTTTTAATCTTACTCAACGAACTGGCCCCTGGAGATGTCTTATTTATCGATGAAATCCACCGCCTGCCCCGTAATGTCGAAGAAATGCTCTACAGCGCCATGGAGGACTTTCGTGTTGATATTATTGTTGGCCAAGAGAGTTCAGCCCACGCGGTTCAATTTGATCTGCCTCCATTTACCTTGGTAGGAGCTACGACCAGAGCTGGGAGCTTGTCTGCCCCTTTAAGGGACCGCTTCGGTATCATTCAGCATATGCGCTACTATAAGGTGGATGAATTACAAGAAATCGTCAAGCGGAGTAGTCAAATCTTTGAGGTAACCATTGAAGATGAAGCAAGTTATGAAATTGCTCTACGGTCGCGTGGGACGCCTCGGATTGCCAACCGCTTATTAAAGCGAGTCAGAGACTTTGCTCAAATATACAATACTAATGCAATCATTGATTTAGCAATTACCGAAAGAGCCTTAAGCATTTTAAAAATTGATAAGGCTGGATTAGATGATCTTGACCGGCGCATCTTAGAGACTATTATTTTCTACTATCAAGGTGGCCCGGTAGGCTTATCCACTATTGCGGCTAATTTATCAGAAGAAAAAGAAACCATTGAAGATATGTATGAACCTTATTTAATCCAAATGGGCTTTTTACAACGCACCCCCAGAGGGCGTATGGCCACGGCTAAGGCTTATCAACATTTAGGAATTGATAAAGAGGAGAACAAGGATGACCTTAAAAACGACAGATTTTGATTATGATTTACCAGAAGAACTCATTGCCCAAAGTCCCACTAAGGATCGCTTAAACTGTCGACTTTTATGTTTGAATGCCAGGGATGGTCGCTACCAGGACAAGATGTTTTCAGCTATTGAAGAGGAGTTTGAAGCAGGGGATGTCTTAGTGTTAAATAATACTCGGGTCTTACCAGCCCGTCTCTACGGCGAAAAAGAAGCGACCGGTGGCCACGTTGAAGTATTACTCTTAAACAATGTGGAAGGTGACCTTTGGGAGACCCTGGTAAAACCAGGACGACGCTTGAAAGCAGGGACTATGATTAGTTTTGGAGATGGGCGTCTCAAGGCTGAAATCAAAGAAACGCTTGACTATGGTGGTGGTCGCCTGCTGGAATTTTATTATGACGGGATTTTCTTAGAAATTTTAGAGAGTCTAGGAGAGATGCCCCTGCCACCTTACATTAAGAACAAATTAACTGATCCGGACCGCTATCAAACGGTCTATGCCAAGGTGAATGGTTCGGCAGCAGCCCCGACAGCGGGTTTACACTTTACTGAGGACTATCTAAAGAGATTACAGGAAAAAGGGGTTAAGATTGCTTATCTGACCCTCCATGTCGGTTTGGGAACTTTTCGACCAGTGAATGAAGAAGATCTTAGTGACCACCAAATGCATTCAGAGTTTTATCGCTTAGATCCAGAAAATGCAGAAATAATTAGTCAAGCCCAAGCTAATGGTCACCATGTCATTGCCTGCGGAACAACCTGTATTCGTACCTTAGAAACGATTGGTCAAAAATTTGATGGCCAAGTAAAAGCAGATTCTGGCTGGACTGATATTTTCATTTATCCAGGTTTTAAATTTACTGTGGTGGACCATTTCATTACCAACTTCCATTTACCTAAGTCAACCCTAGTGATGTTGGTGGCTGCTTTTGCCGGAAGAGACCATGTGCTTAAAGCCTATCACCATGCGGTCGAGGAGAAGTATCAATTCTTTTCTTTTGGTGATGCTATGTTCGTCCGTGGCCCCCAATACATAGAAAAATAAGTGTCTTTACCATCAGTAAGCGGTGACTATATGTAAATAATCTGGCCAAACTGATGGTTTTTATCTTGTTAAAAGGAGTTGGTCTATCGTGTTTACGCCCTTAAATGTGAATACATCCTATACGCTTTTAAAGAGTCCCATGTCGGTAAAGGATTACGTCGAAGCGGCCAAAGCCTTAGGTTATCAAAACTTAGCGATTAGTGATATCAATGTGATGTATGGGGTAATTGATTTTTATAATTATTGTAGGCATTATGACATCAATCCCTTAATTGGAATGACCGTTTCAATTCAACATCCTGACCAGCATGACCAAGAAGAGTGGCTGATTTATGCGAAAAATGATCAAGGTTACCGCTCTCTTATGCGCTTAAGTTCTTTAATTAAAAGCCAAGAGCTAGTTGATTATCAGGCGGTTAGAGACTTTATTTTTAACAACCACCAAGATTGGATTACTATTTTAGAAGCTAATAATGGCCTGCATATGCATTTTCTCAAGCAACAGCGCCAAGAAGAGGCAGCCGCCTCCTTAGATAAATTACGGGAAATCTTCAGGGATTCTGACTTATATATGGGTATTGATGAATCTTATCTCTACCATCAAGAAGCTTTAGAAGATCTTGCTAAGAAAAGTCAGATCCCCTTGATTGCCCAGTCAAAGTTGGCTTATTTGTCAACAAATGATGTCTTTACCCAGGAAGTATTAGCTGCTATTGAAGCCAATCAACCCCTAGATAATTACCGTGAAAAAGCTGGGGCAGAAGGACAGTTTTATTTAAGGAGTCTAGCTTCTTACCAAGAATCCTACCAAAACAAGGGACTAGCTAAGGCTTTTGCCCAAGTTTCAGAGGCTTTTGATGGGGTTCATTTAGACATTCAGTTTGACCAAGCGCTTTTGCCCAAGTATCCTATTGAATCGGGAAAAAGTAGTAAGGAATTTCTCAAAGATATCGCCTATCAGGGCCTGTCTAAGCGGGTGGGTAATGAGCAAAGCTACCGGGAGCGCTTAGATTACGAACTTTCCATTATTGATCAAATGGGCTTCAATGATTACTTTCTCATTGTTTGGGATGTGATGGATTATGCCCATAAGAAACATATTATGACCGGACCAGGCCGGGGATCTGCTGCGGGTTCCTTGGTGGCTTATTGTCTTTTTATTACCGATGTTGATCCTATAAGGAATCATTTACTTTTTGAGCGTTTTCTTAATCCTGAACGCCAGTCGATGCCGGATATTGATTTGGACTTTCCTGATGATAAGCGCCAGGATATTTTGAATTATGTCTATAACAAATATGGTAGTGACCACGTAGCTCAAATTTCTACCTTTGGTACCTTTGCTGCCCGCAAGGCCATCAGGGACGTCGGTAATGCTTTTAATAAGAGTCAAGCGACTATGAGTCGTTGGGCCAATACCATCAGCTCGCAAAATCAGACTCTTGAAGAAGCTTATCAAAGTTCCAGCCAACTCCAACACTATATAGCAGAAGAGGAGGATGGCCAGCTCTGGTTTCAGACCGCTAAAAAGATTGAAGGCTTGCCTCGCCACGTCTCTACCCATGCGGCAGGGGTTATTCTCAGTGACCAAGACTTGACCGATTTTATCCCCTTACAGGCTGCCCTTAATCATTCCATTCACCAGTCCCAATACACCATGCATGAAATTGAACGGATTGGTTTATTAAAAATTGACTTTTTGAGTTTAAGTAACTTAACGATTTTAGCCAATAGTGTCAGAGCAGCGGAAAAAATCAGCAAAAGACGCCTACGCCCTATAGACTTTCCTCGTAATGATCAATCGGTCTATCGTGTCTTTAGTCAAGCCAATACGCTAGGAGTCTTTCAATTTGAGTCTAATGGTATTCGTCGTGTCTTGAGGCGGGTTAAACCCAGTTCAATGGCGGACCTAGCAGCAGTAAATGCACTCTACCGGCCAGGGCCCATGCAACAAATTAATCACTTTGTCAATCGTAAACATGGTAAGGAGCCGATTACTTACCCCCATCCAGACTTAGAAGGTATCTTGAAGGAAACTTATGGCATCATTGTCTACCAGGAACAAGTCATGCAAGTTGCCCAAAAAATTGCTGGATTTTCTTTGGGAGAAGCTGATATCTTACGGCGGACGATCAGTAAGAAAGATAAGGCAACCATGGACCGCTTACAGGCGAAATTTATCCGCCAAGCAGTCGCTAAGGGCTACAGCCAAAGCGTTGCCCAAAAGATTTACTCCTACATTGAAGCTTTTGCTGATTATGGATTTAACAAGTCACATGCTTATGCTTATTCCTATTTAGCTTATGAGATGGCCTGGCTAAAGGTTCATTATCCGGCGGCTTTTTACTATGGAAATCTCTTGCAACATAAGATTTATGAGACTAAGGGTCAGCAATTAACTTATGAGGCTGGTCTTTGTCAGGTTAAGCTCCAACTCCCCGATGTAAACCGATCCTTTACAACCATGCAGGTAGTTGATGACCAGCATATTTTACTCGGCCTAACTGATATTCGTGGCTTGATGCGGAACTTTACCACAGCCATTGTCCAGGAACGCCTCAATGGGGGGCAGTATCGCTCATTGGGAGACTTTATCCAACGCCTTCCAAAAAACTATTTAAAGGTAGAAAATCTGGAAAAATTGGCGTTTGCGGGAGCCTTGGACAGTTTTGGCTATAACCGCCGCACCTTAGTAGAAGAGGCTCTGCCAAAGTTACAAGAAGCGGTGAACTTATTTGGCGGAAGCAATAACCAGCAACTTTCCTTGTTCAATCAGGAGAATCGCGAGCTTTATGCTCCTGAAATTAAGCAATTGAATGAATATGATGAACGCCTTCTTTTGGAAGGGGAGCAAGAAACCCTAGGTCAGTCCATTAGCGTTGAATTATACAGTGACTATCGTCCTTACTACCAAAGTGGTCAGATTCACCCCATCAATAAGCTAAGCGATAAAAGTCAGGTGACGATTATTGGAGAAATTGTCAAGGTGAAAAGAATTCAAACTAAGAAGAACCAGCCCATGGCTTTCTTAACTTTGCGTGATGAGCATAGTGAAGTCGAGGTGATTGCTTTTCCTAAAGCTTATATTGATTTTGCTGCCTACATAAGGGAAGGTCAGCAAGTCCTTGTCCAAGGCAAGACTCAGACTAGGAAACAGGGCTTGCAAGTGGTTTTAGACCAGTGTCAACCCTTAAATAATCAATTGCTCACTGAATTGGAAAGGAAACGGCTGAACTCGATTCAATCAATAACTATTCGCGTGGCAAGTAGTCAGCTGGCTAGTGAGAAAAAAGCAGACCTCCTTGCTCTTATCAACCAGTATCATGGCAGAGTTAAATTAACTTTCGCCATGACCAAAGAACAGAAAAAATATCAATTGGGTGAGCGCTTTGCTGTTCAAGCCCGCCCCGAAGTCATTCAGGAATTAAGAAAAATTTACGGCTCTGAGAATGTTCTTTATTAATGAAATCGTTTTAATAGGAAAACCCTTAGTAATCAGCTTAGAAACATGATATTATATGACGTGAAGGGAAAAGAAAGGATAAGATTTATATGGCAAAAAAAATTGCGGTCTTAACAAGCGGTGGCGATGCTCCCGGCATGAATGCTGCGATCCGCGCAATCGTACGTAAGATCATTTTTGATGGTAACGAAGCTTATGGGGTACGTTATGGATTCCGTGGCTTAGCAGATGGAGATATTTTCCAAATGACTGCTGCTGATGTTTCCACCCTATCTTCGCGTGGCGGAACGATTCTGTTTACAGCCCGCTACCCTGAATTTGCAGAGGAAGAAGGGCAACTCAAAGCCTTAGAACAATTAAAACGTCATGAAATTGACGGATTGGTTGTCATTGGCGGAGACGGATCCTACCAAGGGGCTTTAGCCCTGTCACGACGTGGCTTCCCAACGGTTGGTATTCCTGGAACAATCGATAATGATATTCCTGGTACTGACTTTACCATCGGTTTTGATACGGCATGTAACACTGCCCTAGAAGCTTTGGATAAGTTAAGAGATACCGCCAAAAGCCACATGCGGACTTTTGTGGTTGAAGTCATGGGGCGGCATGCCGGAGATATTGCTTTATGGTCTGGAATTGGATGTGGTGCTGACCAAGTGATTATTCCAGAAATTAATTTTGATATCCAAGAGGTCGTTGACCAAATTAATCAAGGACGTGAAAAGGGTAAGAAGCATACCCTCATTGTTTTAGCTGAAGGCGTTATGCCAGGCTATAAATTTGCTGATTTACTGGATGAATATGGAAATTACCACATTCGGACCACAGTATTAGGTCACGTTCAACGTGGAGGATCACCAAGTGCTAAAGACCGTATGTTAGCAACTTCTTTAGGACATGCAGCGGTTGAAGCTTTAAGCAAGGGGCAATCTGGAGTATGTATGGGCATTGTAGATAACAAAATTGTCTATACCGATATTGAGAATGCCCTAGAGAAAAAAGACGACCGTCAAAAACGTAATACGCTCAATAAATATCTCTATGATCTTAACCAAGAAACCTCAGTTTGGTCTTAAAAATAAAAGGAGAAAATGAAATGCCATTTGATATGAAATTATTGAAGAAAACCAAAGTTGTATGTACGATTGGACCTGCTTCAGAAGATCCAGAAACCCTAGTCGAACTGGCTAAAGCAGGTATGGACGTTGCCCGGATGAACTTTTCTCACGGTGACCACGATGAACACTTAGCCCGCATCAAAGCGATTCGTCAAGTGGAACGTGAAGCTGGAAAACGGATTGCGGTTATGCTAGATACCAAGGGCCCTGAAATTCGTACCCATAACATGAAGGACCATGCTCCGGTTTTCTTAGAAAAGGGTAAAACCGTTAAAATTTCTATGACTGAAGTTGAAGGAACCCAAGACATGATTTCAGTCACTTATCCTCAATTAATTAATGATGTTCATGTTGATTCTCATATTCTCATTGATGATGGTTTAGTTGATTTACGTGTTACTGACATTGACTTTGATAAGGGAATTGTTACCACTGTTGTGGAAAATAGTGGTTTAATCAAAGACAAGAAGGGGGTTAATATCCCTGGCGTTTCCGTATCCCTACCTGGTATCACTGAAAAAGATGAAGCCGACATTCGTTTTGGTCTAGAAAATGGAATTGACATTATCGCTGCTTCCTTTGTTCGTAAGCCAGAAGATGTTTTAGAAATTCGCGAAATTTTAGAAGAAACGGGTAATGAAACCGTTCAAATTATCCCTAAAATTGAAACCCAAGAAGGGGTAGACAATATTGACGGGATTTTGCAAGTTTCTGATGGTTTAATGGTTGCTCGTGGTGACTTAGGGGTAGAAATTCCAACTGAAATGGTGCCAGTTGTTCAAAAAGAATTAATCCGCAAGTGTAATGCGGCTGGTAAACCAGTTATTACTGCTACCCAAATGTTAGATTCTATGCAACGCAACCCACGGCCAACTCGGGCTGAAGCTTCTGACGTTGCTAATGCCATTCTAGACGGTACCGATGCGATTATGTTATCCGGTGAAACAGCTGCTGGTGACTATCCACTTGAAGCCGTTAAGACCATGACTCGTATCGCTATGACTACTGAACGTGAAAGTGAATTACGCGGTCAAGCTCAACAAGCCCTTAAAGAATATCAAAACAGTGATGTTTCTGAAGCCATTGCCCAATCTGTTGCCCATACAGCTCGCAATTTGAATATTCAAACCATCGTTGCTGCAACAAATTCAGGTCATACTGCCCGTTTAATTTCTAAGTACCGTCCTAATGCCATGATCTTAGCGCTTACCTTCTCTGAAAGTCGTGCGCATAAGTTATTACTTAGCCGTGGCGTGGTACCAATGGTCATTGAAAAACCAGCATCTACCGATGAAATGACCTTACTTGCCACCCAAATTGCCAAAGAAGAAGACTACGCTAAAGATGGCGACCTTATCCTTATTACAGCTGGGGTACCGGTTGGTGAAACAGGGACTACCAACTTAATGAAGATTCAAATGATCGGTGAACGTTTAATTGAAGCTCAAGGGCTAGGAAATCAATCAGTCATTGGACACGTGGTTAAAGCTCAAAGCCCAGAAGAAGCCATTGAAAAAGCTAACCATGACAACATCTTAGTGGTATCCACAACTGATGAACGTTATAATGAAGCCATTAAGAAGGCAGGGGCTGTTATTGTAGAAAATGCAACCCTAACTAGCCATGCTGCTGTAATGAGTGTCAATACTGGAACACCAGTTATCGTTAATGCTAAAGATGCGACGAACATTCTTGAAGAAGGCCAATTGATTACCTTGGATGCACGTCGCGGTATGGTTTATGATGGTGCCACAACCACTATCTAAGCTTGAACGAGACGAAGTCAGTGCCTATTAGGTACTGGCTTTTTTATTTTTCCTTATCAGCATTCTGGCAATTCATTTTGGGAAGGCCATGTCTATGCTATACTTAAAGAAATCGATATGAAGGAGACCAGTAAATGAAAGAACTAGCTAGTGTAGTCTCTGCTAGAGTGAGTGACTATAATGCAAAGAATTATTATGTCCAGTTCGAGGGGAAGACCTTTGAACTAAATCCCAGCGATAAGATAAAATCACTGAATATTGGACAAGAAATCCCAGTGTTTATCTATACTAATCAAAAAAATCAAGCCAAAGCGACTCTAGATTTTCCCAAGAGTCGACAAAATACCTATGGTTGGGCTGAGGTTACCCAAGTCCGCCATGATCTAGGTGTCTTTTTAGACATTGGCCTTCCAGATAAGGATATGGTCTTGTCTATGGATGAGTTACCTAGTGAAACAGGGCTTTGGCCTAAAAAAGGCGATAAGCTTTATGTGAAATTATCCGTAGATCGCAAGGACCGGCAATGGGCTAACCTAGCCGATTCTGTGGTTGTCCAGTCCTTAACTAGTAAAGTTAAGGGAAATGAAAAGCGTTGGGTCAATCAAGTCAAAAAAGCCCGGGTCTACCAGTGTAAATTAAATGGGAGCCACTTGATCACAGAGGATTATTACTTGGCTTTTATCCACCCTAGTGAATGGGAAGTAGAACCTCGCTTAGGAGAAGAAGTAGAAGCTCGGGTTATTGGTATCGGTCAAAATGCTAATCTTAACTTATCCCTCAAGCCGCGTGCTTTCGAAGTGATCAATGATGATGCCGAAATGATTTATCAAGTCTTAAAACGTACCCCTGAGGGCTTTTTGCCTTATAACGATAAGAGTGATCCTAATGATATCAGGTCAGCCTTTAATATTTCCAAGGCTCAGTTTAAACGTGCACTAGGACACCTGATGAAAAATCAGCGCATTGAACAAAATGAAAATGGGATAACTTTAAAGGATAAGTGATTTTTTGACTATCAGTGATTTGATTGAGGATTTTTTAATTGCTTTACGGGTAGAGCAAGGGCTTTCGGAAAATACCATTAAAACCTACCACAATGTCTTAAATCAATTTCAATTGGCTTTGTCTGAAGTGGGAATTGAGGATATTCAAGCCGTTAAACGCCAAGATGTTATCCAACAGCTGGAAAAGTTAAACCAAAAGGGTCGAGCAGTCTCAACCATGAGTCAATATTTATCGACCCTACGCCATTTCTTTAAATATTTGATTTTAGACTCAGTGATTGAAGAAAATCCGGTAGAAAATATCTCCTTGCCTAAGAAGAAACAGCAGCTCCCTCAAGTGCTAAGTATTGAAGAAGTTGATCGTTTGTTAGAAATTCCGGATGTCAATACGACCCTTGGCTTGCGAGACCGGAGCTTATTAGAGTTACTTTATGCAAGTGGACTGCGGGTGAGTGAATTGGTTCACTTAAAAATGAGTGACTTTCACGAAGACCTAGGCTTTCTCCAAACGATTGGTAAGGGTAACAAGGAGCGCATTATTCCTCTAGGAGAAGTGGCCAAAGATTGGCTACAGATTTATCTCAAAGAAAGTCGTCCCAAACTCTTGAAGGAAAATGATCAATCTCAAGGAATGATTTATTTGAACCATCATGGACGCCCCCTTAGTCGGCAAGGCGTTTGGAAGAAGCTCAAGCAATATATCCAAGCTGCTGGGATAACAAAAGAAGTCAGCCCCCATACCTTGCGTCACTCATTTGCCACGCATTTATTGGAAAATGGGGCAGACTTAAGAGTGGTTCAAGAACTTTTGGGCCATGCTGATATTTCTACCACGCAAATTTATACCCACATCCATTCGCAACATATGCGCGAAATTTATAAAAAGACATTTCCAAGGGCATAGAAAAAGAGGTTGGAAATTTTTCCCAACCTCTTTCTCTATTGACGACTCTTGTAAGATGTCTACGCTAAGTATCCGAAACAGACCCTATAAACATTCACTTATCCTCTTAGATTGAAATTACTTTTCAATCGATAGGTCATCATTCAATTCGATTTGAATGTGAGCTGCTTGAGGAGCAGTATTCTTAATGGTTACAGTTTGGCTTTCACCTTGTTTGAGTCGGTCAGTCTTCCAAGTATCAGAAGCCAACTCTTTTTGGTCAGCATCGACAAATTTAAAGGTTATTCCCAAATTCACCAAATCAGCTTTGGAGTGGTTAGTTAATGTCCCCGTCATGACAATGCTTTGGTCAGTACTTGCCGCTTGGTCAACAGTGAATTGTAAATTATTTAAATCCTCTTCAAGTTGAGAATAGGCTGCTTTACGGAAGTCAAGATTTTCTTTAGCCTCTTCAAGGGCTTTGGAATTTTTATCTGCGTCAATTTCTTCCAAAGCTTCTGCTTGAATGATAAAGCGTGAATCTTGGGATAAGTCTTTCAGGATATCAATTCGCTTCCGGTAATGATCATTAAAGGCAGTCTGACTATCGAAGGTAGCCGGCTCTTGGTTCAAAGCATCCACACAAGCTTTTAATTCATTTAAGTAGTCCTTCACCTTATTTTCTAAATCTTTATCTTTAAAGCTTTGGTCTTGATACTTTTTCATTTCCTCCCACTCAGTATTGAAGGAATTAATGAGGGCTTGACTACCTGCATTGTCACTATTTTTATCGACTTGGCTAGCTGCTTCCTGTTTCTTTTGCCAGGTGGTAAAGAGATCACTAAAAAATAGGTCATCGGTTTTGTTTTGCGAAGAGCAAGCACTTAGAAAGAATAAGGTCGCACAGAGGCAGGCCAAGGCAATGATTTTCTTGAATGGCTTCATTAAATAGGTCCTTTCTACATTTAAGTTGATATTATTATATCATTACTTTAATAGGCATAGAAAAGAATTGAAAGGAAAAGCCATTCGAAGATCATGCTAAACTTTGATACAATAGAACTATAGGAGGGCTGGTAATGAATAAGATCGAAACTTTAAAAAATATGATTTATGAAAGTGATCGGATCGTCTTCTTTGGAGGAGCAGGAGTATCCACAGCAAGTGGCATTCCTGATTTTCGTTCTGCGGATGGTTTATTTATGCAAGATTCTGGATATCAGGTCAGTGCAGAAGAAATTATTTCACATTCTTTCTTTGAGAAATATCCCCAAATATTCTTTGACTATTACTTTGATCATTTAGTTTATCCAGATGCTAAACCCAATGCCTGTCACCGCTATTTAGCTGATTTAGAAGCTAAGGGGAAAGAAGTTGCCATTGTCACTCAAAATATCGATGGTCTTCATCAAGAGGCGGGAAGTCAAAAAGTCTATGAATTACATGGCAATGTCTGGGATAATTACTGTCTAAAATGTAAACGACACTATCGGACAGAAGACTTAGAAAAAGATGAGCAAGGGATCCCACGATGCAGCTTTGACCAGGCCATCGTACGCCCTAATGTCGTTCTTTACGAAGAGGCACTCGATCAAAAAGAGATATTAGGGGCGGTTAGAGCCATTGAGCAAGCGGACTTGATGATCGTTGCTGGGACTTCTTTAAGAGTCTATCCTGCCGCTGGTTTAATTGATTATTTTAATGGCTCTTATTTAGCAGTCATTAATAAAACAAAGATTCAAGTGGATAGAAAAGATACGCTGGTCTTTGAGGATTCCTTAACTAATGTCTTTAAGGCTTTAGATATTTAAGAATGTTATTTCAAAAAGGTTTCTATTTTTATGGTATTGGATATTTGCTTAGAAAAGTGAGTATTTTCTTTTTGGGGCGTTTATGATAGTCTATGAACCATAGAATCTTTAAGAGAGGTTAGGTGAGTTATGCTAATTCCATACATTTCAAATTATGAGAAAGTAGTTATGGGTTTGTTATCTTATCTAGATGCCTATAAGTCTATGGATGACTTGATGGCAGAAATGAAGCGTATAAAAACAGGTAAGCGTCAACTTTACTTATGGCGTGATGAAGAAACCGATAATATTGTCGGTATTATTGGTTTTGACCAAGATGAGGAAAAAGAATTACTATTAGTACGATATAGCTCAGTTAATCCTTCTTTCGACCAAAATGAGATTACCTATGCCATGCTGACTGCTTTAACCCAGGAATTTCCTATGTATACCATTAGCGGCTCACTAGCTATGTCTGATATCTTAAAAGGATGGGCCTTACATGAGCAACGTACCATGCCACATATCATTCATCACGATGGGGAAGGTTTATGAATAAAACTAAGCAAGAAAACACTGAAACTTCTAATGATGAATTACACATCGATCTAGCGGCTTTTGAGGGGCCGCTAGATTTGCTTTTGCACTTAATTAAGCAGATGGAAGTTGATATTTTTGATATTCCCATTGTTGATATCACCAACCAATATCTAGAAACGATTCACCGCCACCAAAAAAGGGACTTGGAACTAGCTAGTGACTATTTGATTATGGCGGCCAGTTTAATTGAAATTAAGACTAAATTACTCTTACCCAAAAAAGCCATGGAAAAAGAAGAGGAAGACGATCCACGTGCCGATTTAGTCCAACAATTACTAACTTATAAGCAATATAAGGCTGTCTCAGCTATCTTAGAAGAAAAACAAGCTGACCGGTCTTTGAGTTACTCTAAAGAGGCCAGTGACCTCTCTGATTTACAAGCCGTTGTGCCTTTGCCTGAAAACGAAGTAAGCAGTGAAGACCTCTTATCGGCCTTAAAAAAAATGTTTTTACGCTTGAAGCAAGAACAACCACTTGAAAGAACTGTAAAAGGGGAAACTTTTACTATTGATGAGGCGATTACGAGTATCGAAGAAGCCTTGGACCAAGAGCCAGACCACTTGTCCTTTTTTTCTTTGCTGAGTTCGAATCAACCCAATAAAGAAAAAGTTGTGACTTATTTTCTGGCTTTGTTACAATTAGTTAAACAAGGAAAATTACTTATCCAGCAAGATCAGATTGCTGCAGATATAAGCATACAAAAGAAGGATGATGGGGATTGACCATTGAGGGAGCTTGCGAAAGTTTGTTATTTGTTGCTGGTGAGGAAGGCCTTAGCCTAGAGGAACTAGCTAATCTTTTAGATCTTTCTAAAGAAAAGGTCCAGTATCGTTTGTGGAACTTAGACAAGAAATTAAAAACTGATAGCCAGCGGGGGCTTGAATTAGTATGCCTAGGAGGTCGCTATCAATTACTGACCCAAAAGACCTATGCTGACTTGATCCAAAAATATGCCGTCAGTCCTTTTGCTTTGAAGCTGTCCCAACAAGCCTTGGAAACCTTGGCAGTGATTGCCTACCAAGGCCCAATTACCCGATTAGAAATTGATGAAATCAGGGGGGTTCAATCGCAAGCCATGATCAAACGGCTCTTATTGCATGATTTGATTGAAGAAGCAGGGCGAAAAGAGGGACCTGGACGTCCGATTCTTTACCAAGTAACTAATTATTTTTATCAATATTTTGGATTGAATTCAATAGCCGACCTCCCTGACATATCATCCCTTTTACCTGAAGAAGAGGAAGATAAGGGCTTATTTGATGAAGAAGGAGATAAATAATGGAAAGATTACAAAAGGTTATTGCCCATGCTGGTGTGGCTTCTAGACGTGATGCTGAAAAATTAATCCTTGCAGGTCGGGTGCAGGTCAATGGCCAGGTGGTTACTGAACTCGGCACGAAGGTGACAAAGAAAGACCTCGTTGAAGTTGACCAGGTGCCTATATATAAAGAAGAACCTGTTTACTACTTATTCAATAAGCCGGATGGGGTCATTTCTTCTGTTGCTGATGACAAAGGGAGAAAAGTAGTCGTTGATTATTTTAAAGAGATTCCCCAACGTATTTATCCTATCGGGCGTTTAGATTATCATACGACTGGAGTCTTACTTTTAACCAATGATGGGGAGTTTGCTAATTTATTAATGCATCCTCGTTACGAAATTGATAAGGTCTACGTGGCTAAGGTAAAGGGTTATCCTAGTCCCGATGCTCTTAAGCGCTTAGAAGAAGGTCTAGTGATAGACGGGCAGAAAACCGCTAAGGCTAGGGCAAGAATTCGGAAAAATAAGGCTGCTAAGGAAAATGCAACCGTTGAGTTGACAATTCATGAAGGACGTAATCGTCAAGTCCGTAAGATGCTTGAAGCAATTGGTCATCCCGTAAAACGTTTGAACCGCGAACGCTATGGCTTTTTAACGACTGAAGGTCTAGGAGTGGGTGAATATCGGCCATTATTAAAAGCTGAAGTTGAGCGTTTAAAACAATATGCCTTACAAAAATAAAACGCTTGCATTTCTCCTATAATGGGGTTATATTTTATTTGTAAAATTAAATAAATGAAATCTTCGGGGCAGGGTTAGATTCCCGATCGGCGGTGATAGTCCGCGAATCAGTGAGCTGATAGAACTAGTGAAATTCTAGTACCGACTGTAAAGTCAGAATGGGAGAAGATAGTAAATACTTACTAATTAATTCTTTTCATTGAAGACTTGCGGTGAAAGGAATTTTTTATTTTAAAGAAATAACAATTAACCCTGACTGAGAAGAAGAAAGGGGAAATTGTTATGAAAACAAGTACACGTCAGTTAATTGTTACCGCAGTGATGGGGGCTATTGCCTTTATCCTTATGATGTTTTCTTTTCCGATATTGCCTGCTATACCTTTCTTAAAGGTCGATTTTTCTGATGTACCGATCCTATTCACCACCTTTTTGTTTGGTCCATGGAGTGGTGCAGGGGCTGCTTTTGTACGGAACTTTTTGCACTATATTCAAACAGGTGGCAATGCGGGTTACCCAATCGGAGATATGGCTTCTTTCATAGCCACTCTTTCTTATTGCTTGCCAATTTACTATATTTTACGTAATTATGATCTTCGTTTGAGCAAAGAAGTTGAAACGGCTAAGTACTATGTCAAAGTCTGCTTTGCTTTTGCAATTGGTAGCGTATTAATGACGTTTGTCCTTTCCTTGGCTAACTACTATGTCATTACTCCTTTCTATATGGCCGTGATGAATTTTGAAATTCCTAATATGCAAGAATATATTCTTTATGGCATAGTACCCTTTAATTTACTCAAGGGTCTGATTATTTCGGTAGCTAACTTTATTGTTCTATCGGCTGCCTTACCTGTAGCTAAGCGACGTTTAGTTTAGTCCAGGGCTCTTATTATTAGCTAGATAAATCCCTTGCCATTGAAATAAAAAAGACACCAGCTTAATGAGAAGCTAATACTTACTTGGCTCCTTAAGCTGGTGTTTTTATTTGCTTATTTTTTGTGGAGAGGGCATTCTTCTTCCTGGTCTTGAGAAAATTTGAGTTGGTTAATCATTTGGTAAATCCAACCTAAATCTTCAGTAGTTAGATCATCTTTGATTGTATGGATAGTTATGCCTTTAAGATTGAACAAGGGGTAGGTGGTTAATAAAATATCAATCCTTGAACTATCTAGGTCTTCCATAAAGTAAGTATCTATAATGGGGGTGACCTCAATTAATGAGCCAAAAAACAGATGGAGTTTGCCACAGATTTCCTTAGTACTGTAAGAACGACTGGTATAAACCGCGATATTTAGGCGTTTATAGTCCTTGTAAAAATGATTGATAGTTAAGGGATAAAATGAATAGACATAAGAAAACATAATAGCCGTACGTTTGGCAATTAGCTCTTTACTGAAATAGGATTGAAAACTTTCTAGAATTGGCTGTAAACGGGCGTTAAAGCCAGGAAGAAAGAGTTCCCATTTTTCTTTTAGATTATCGATTTCTAAAGCAGTCAATTGCATCTTAGAGTAATTTTCATTTTCATTTAAATGGTAAATTGTAAAATGAAGTGCATAGAGAAAAGGACGACAAAAAACCAGTGATGCTCTATACTTAAAAGCGTCTAAACCCAAGTAAAGGAGCACTCACTGGCTATGAAACATTCTAACACGAAACCTAGATCATATACACACCTTTCTGCAGAAAAACGCGGAATTATCCAAGCAATGCACCAAGAAGGACATAAACAGAAAGAGATTGCTGACGCCGTTGGCGTCAATCAATGCACCATATCTCGTGAACTAAAACGTGGAAAAACACGTCAAATGAACTATGATCATACCTACGTTGATGTCTATCTTGCAGAAACTGGCTCGCGTGTTTATAAAGATAATCGGTCAAATTCTAAAGCCAGAGGCGCTTTGTATGGAAAATCTAACTTCATTAAAGCCTTTGAGGAAGCCTTACTGACACCTAAAGAAGACCGTATTTTCAGTGTTGATACGTTTATTCATGATTACCGCAGAAAACACCCTTTAGAAAGAGTTCCTTGCACCAAAACCATGTATAAATATATCAATCTTGGTTTATTAAATGTGAGGAATATTGATCTTCCTATGAAAACAAGGATTCGTCCAAGAAAACAACCTAGTGAACCGCGTGGGACGAATAAAAAGGTATTTGGAAAAAGCATTGATCAGCGATGCCCAGACGTCCTTTCAAGAGAAGAATTTGGTCACTGGGAGCTTGACCTCGTGATAGGAAAGAAGACTAAAGGAGAGCCATGTCTTATTACTCTAGTTGAACGGAAAACGCGAAAATTCCTCACCAAGAAGACTTGGAAGTGGGATGCAGATTCCATTGTAAAATCGGTTAAAAAGGTGATTCTTAAAGAGGGTCAAGCGTGTTTTAAAACCTTAACGACCGATAACGGCAGTGAATTTTCTAAACTATCTCAGCTTGAGTATGCTCTGAAGGATTTGGAAGTCTTTTTCGCCCATGCCTATTCAGCTTGGGAAAAAGGCAGTAATGAGAGACATAATCGCATGTTAAGAGAATTCTTGCCCAAAGGGACAAGCTTTAAAAAGCTGACATACCAGGAACTCGCACACTATACGAATACAATAAATAATCGCTTTAGAAAGGTCTTAGATTATCAAACCCCTAACGACTGTTATAACCTAGAAGTTGCGAAACTTCAGGAAACGCTTAAAGAAGCAGGCTAAAGTGCTTAACAAAGCATAGAGATTCAGTGTGGGCCAGTCAAGGTCCGCTTCGCTCTCCACCTTGACAGCCCCACCCTGAATCTCTAAATGATAATCAAGCACTTTAAGCTAGAGAAAAACGGGCCAAGAATTATTGACTTTATCAGCTTTTTAGTTATTTGGCATGACACTGGGATTTTTTAAAATAAATATGCACTTGATATTGCAATTTACCTTTTCATTTAAATCGAGATTATTCTGACAGCAATTATAGAGTAATAAAAGCAATAAATCCTTCTTATCTTGGTCTAAAGGACTTAATCGCTGGCTGGTCGTTAGTTGATCCAATTCTTCAAAGAAGTTAGAAACGGCTTGAGAATGATCATTTGAAGAACGGATTTCTTCTTGTAAGGCTTGGATAGATAAGTAGGTGGTGTGTGGTGCTAGTCCGACTAAGAGTTGGCGGACGGCTTCAGAGTTGATGGACACTTTTAGACGATATTCGATATCAAAGATAGTAAATTGAGCTTTTGTGGCGGTTAAGGATTCTTGTAAGCTCGATAGGTCCCTAGGTAAGTAACTGTCTTGGACCAAGTTTTTATGCTTATAACGAATTAAATTGATGGCAAGAATAATGGGAAACATGGGGTGACTACTATAAAGTCCTAGGCTAGGAATGGAGTGTCTTAAGTAGAGGGAAATTTTGTTGATGTCCTGATGACTCACCTCATTAAAAGGCCATTGGGTTAATTGGTAGCCAAATTCAAAAAAATCATAATAAAATTTCCTTACTTCACGTTCGGGGCCTTCAATATTAAAGGGGTTCATGGTGAGACTAAGACTTGGATAATAACTGGTAAAAAACTGATTAATGGAATCAATGATACGATAAAGAGTGGACCGACTAACAAATAACTTTTCGCACATATAAGAAATATAGTAGATTTTTTGACTGAAAATGGTCCGTATTAAAATGAAATAAATACTATTGCTAAAAAAGTAAGGATAAAACTCATTGATCTGAGGCGGGGTAGAAGCTACTAATTTGATGTATTTATATTTCATTTCAAACTGTAGTTTGTCAGGAAAAATTAGAATGAGCTGCTTTAAGTCAGAAATTATTGTCTGTGATGAACAATTAAAATGTGTTTTTAATTCTTTGATGGCCACCATTTCTTGGTCACTGGTAATGAGATATTTAATAATATTTAAGCGCCGCTGGTCTAATTTACCCAGTAGCTTGGCCATTGTTTGACCTGTTGATGTATCCATGTTAAATATTACTCCCTTCTGTAAGAAAAATTAAAGACGACTTGGAATTTATCCAGTCGTCCTTTTTGTTTTTAATCTCAATCATGTTGATAGTAAATGTCTTTTTAAATAGTGGGCTTGCTTTTTAGAAAAACAGTTATGATACACATGCAGTCTTGATGCGTAAAAACAAATAGTCTTATTACATTAAAACATAAGAATTTGAATTTTAATATACAATCCTTGGGATAACTATGCCAAAAATTAAATAAAGGCTAAATTATTGAGACCGGACTTAGTAAAAATTATAAAGTATTATTGATCAGTAAAGGTGAGTTAAATAGATAAAAATTAATAGGCTTTATTTCATTTAGCATGTTGTCTGCTTCTTCTTTTTCCTTTTCCGAAGGTCTTCGCTATAATGAAAGTGAGATTAGATAATGAGGGGGGAAAAGATGTTAGAACTCTTAGCTGAAGTCAAGAAAGGCACAGCAGACTTGAATCAAAATACACTTTATCAGATTCTGATTGGTAAACGCACACCCTCTAGCTTGTTCTACGCCTATAGTCACCAGCTCTTATTCTTATTTAACTTATGTCCTCAATTATCCAAGTTAAGCTGGAAAAAGTTAGGCCAAGTTGATCATGAGCCAGAGACTGATATGCAAACTTTACTGGCTGGTCTAAAATACCGGCAGGGACTATTTCCAAAGGCTAACCACCAGGCTATACAGACTAGTCTACTCTTATTCTTTCAAGCTCTAGCTAATGCTAGTCATGGGGAAAAAAGCTACCAACCTCTTACACAAAGTGCTCAAATTCAATACCAGGTCAAGCGCTTCTTTGCTTGGACGCAAAAAAAGTATCGTAAAAAGGAGTTAGCGACTATACTAGGACAAGAATTAGAAGCAATTTTAGCCACTTGGCCACTGGAGCAAGCCGATATGTTATTGGCACGGATCGGTTATGTTGACCTGCCAGCGCTGACTTATGAAGAATTAGCAAGTCGTTATCATTTTACTTTAGACCAATGCCATTTGTACTATAGTAGTTTAATTGATCGCCTCATGGTCACAGTTCTATCAGCGGATACTTCCCCCCTCTTAAAGAGCTTTTTTGAAAGCTTTATTGCTCCCTATCCTCCTTGGTCAGATTCTGCTAATGTGAGCTATCACTATATTAAACAGGGCTATTCATTAGAAGAAATTGCTAAGAATCGCCATTTAAAAGTCTCTACCATAGCTGATCATTATGTGGACATTATGCTTTCTCGTCCAGAAGTTTTAGCCCAGGAAGCTAGTGACTTGTTCGGCGCAGATTTAAAGAAGATTGATTGGTCGCTTGCTTATGATCACTTTGAAAGTTTTCAGAAAGCTTTTCCTAAGGCGCCTTATTGGCTTTACCGTTATTATCAAGTGATACAAGTGAAAGAGGCCGGAAAGGAGCAAGCAAGATGTTAGAAGATCTCTTAGCGACTCACTTTGGTTACCAGTCTTTTCGCCCTGGGCAAAAAGAAATTTTACTCCACTTACAGAAGCGAGAAAATACGATTGGTATTTTACCTACTGCTGGCGGCAAGTCATTGATTTATCAGATCTACCAGTATTTAAATCCCGGACCAATTTTGCTTATTTCCCCTTTGTTGGCATTGATGGAAGACCAAGTCAGTCAGCTGCAGGCACTTGGTTTTAAAGCAAGTGTGGCAATAACTAGTCAATTAAGTAAACAAGAAAAAAACTGGTTACTTAATCATCTCCATGACTTTCAATTTATTATTATGTCACCGGAAATGCTCTCTCAACCCGCTGTCTTACGTCGCTTAAGGCAAATTGCTATTAAACTGATGGTCATTGATGAAGCACACTGTATTTCGCAATGGGGCTATGATTTTCGCCCGGAGTACAGTGCCCTCAAACAATTTCGCCAAGCCTTAAATCATCCTTTAACCCTAGCCTTGAGCGGAAGTGCTAGTCAAAATACACTAGCAGAGATTGCCCAGCATTTGTTTGATGATTGTGAAGGCTATCAGCAAGTCCAATGCCCCTTAGACCGGCCTAATTTGTTTTATGGGCAATTGAAGCTTAAAGAAAAGGACAAATTTCACCACCTTAATTCCTTGCTTGAGACCTTACCGAAGCCGGGAATCATTTATGTCCACAATAAAATGGAATTGGAAGAACTTTACCAAGATTTAAAAGCGAGCAGTCAGTTAAAGCTCGCTAGCTACCACGCTGATAAGACTAGTGAGGAGCGCTTGCAAGTCCAAGAGCAATTTCAAAAGGGACATCTTGACGCGATTTTAGCTACATCTGCTTTTGGCATGGGGATTAACCAGGCCAATGTACGCTTTGTTATTCACTATCATGCCCCGCAATCATTAGCTGACTATCTGCAAGAGAGTGGACGTTGTGGTCGTGACGGTCAAAAAGCTTTGGTATTACTTTATTCTAATCCCCAAGAAATTAGCCGTTTAAATTATTTTAAAGAGCAAATTGACGCTCAAGCTATGCCTTTTTATCAAGGGTTAAATCAGGCTTATCAGCGGGGGGATTTTTTGCAAAGTCAGTCTTTCTTAGCACTTGAGGAGCAAATCCAAAATTTAATCACTTATTTTTACTATAATTATTCGCCCAAGGATAAGGAACAGATTCAGAGGGACTTTCAAAGCTATCAAAGGATAAAGAAAAATGAAATCGAACAGATGATACAATACCTCAACTTAAATAGCTGTTATCGCCGTTACTTACTAAGCCATTTTTCCAAGGAAAGGATAAATACTAATCACTTTTGTTGCTCGCATTGTCAGGCTGACTTTGAAGATACGGCAACTTTTAAGGAATATCTGACCTTGGCCCCTAATCGCTTAGTGAATCCTAAAGAAAAAGTGTTGAAGGATTGGCGGGCGCGACTTAAAGTACTATTTCCTAGTTAAGTATGGATTGGCTGAGGAAAATACTGACATTTTGCCTAATAAATGCTACAATTTTCTAGTAATAAAGGAGGAATAATCATGGCATTCAAGGACAATTGGAATCAGTTTAAAAATAAATGGAAAAAAGAAGATCCAGCGGTTAAGGAAGAAAATTCTGATGTAGAAGAATTTGAGGAAAAAGCAGAAGCTAGCTCGGCTGATGAGTACGAAAACCTGAAAAACCGTCAATATTCACGATCTTCCAGAAATAAAAAGGAAAAGGGGGTATCCCCAACGGTCAAGGTCTTGATTGCTCTAGGGCTCTTGTTTATTTTGATCCCTTATGCAGCCTACATTATTTACGGCAACCAACAAAAACAACCTGAAAGCATGAATGTGGACCAAGTGATGGTGTCTAAGTCTGAAAATGATTCCCAAAAACAAGCTGAAGAGGAAAGCAAGAAGGCGGAGGAATCTAAACAAGCAGAAGAAAGTAAAAAACAAGAAGAAAGTCAACAAGCGGCTCAAGCTTCTCAACAAGCTGCCCAGGAAGCCCGTCAAGCAGCTGAACAATCCCAAGCTGTTCAACAATCCCAACAACAAGTAGCTGCCCAAGAGCAATCTCGTCAACAAGCGAGTCGAAATCAAAATCAACAAAATACCAATCAAAATCAAAATGTAGGAAGCTATCAAGTTTCTGCTGGGGATAACCTTTATCGGATAGCGGTTAATCATGGAATGACTCTAAATCAATTACTGGAATTAAATGGCTTACATGCTAATTCACCGATCGCACCGGGGACGGTGCTTCGGGTCTACCAATAGGCGCGAGGGTTGAGTAATTGAGGAGTAGAAAATGAAAAAAATTAACATTGCTATTGACGGTCCCGCTTCTTCGGGAAAGAGTACCATCGCTAAACGATTGGCTGAACGTTTAAATTATGTTTACTTGGATACGGGTGCCATGTACCGCTGTGTAACTCTCCTGGCTTTAAAAGGTCAGGTTGAAGCTGAAAATTCACCAGCACTTAATGAGCTATTAGCAAGCATCGATATTCAATTTGAGACGGACTCTGAAGGTCAAAAAATCCTCCTTAATGGCCGGGATGTGACTAAGGCTATCCGTCAAGACCATGTTACCCAAGCGGTTTCTGCCTATTCTGCGATCGACCGAGTTCGTCAGGCTATGGTTGAACGACAACAAAGTTGGGCTAGAAACCATACCGGCTTAGTGATGGATGGTCGTGATATTGGAACCGTGGTATTGCCTGATGCCGATCTTAAGATTTTTCTCACCGCTTCAGCAGCTGTTAGAGCGAAGAGACGATTCTTAGAAAATCAGGCTAAAGGACTATCTGAACAAACAATTGAAGAATTAACTAAGGCAATCGAAGCTCGTGATTACTACGATGCCCATCGTGAAAATAGCCCCTTAAAAGCAGCTGGGGATGCCATTGTTATTGATAGTTCTGATTTGAATTTAGACCAGGTTGAAGAAAAGATAGTGAGTCTAATTGAGGAAAAAGAATAAATAAATAAGATAAATCTAAAAAAAGCTTTAAGAAATTTGTCTTATTTAAATTAACATGTTATAATCGAAGGGTATTCATTGACCAAGTGTCGATGGTTAGTACTTTTATTTACAGGAGAGGATATAAGTTTATGACAAATGAGTTTGAACAACAAGCAAATAACGAAGTAGAGGCAAATGAAGAAATGCCTTCTATGGAGGATATGCTTGCAGAAACAAAAGAAGTGAAAATTGGTGATACGGTAACAGGAGAAGTATTAACCATTGATGAAAACAATCAATTAATTGTTGGTATTGAAGGCGCTGGTGTTGAAGGGGTCGTACCTTTCCGTGAATTGTCATCTTCCCATGTTGACGATGTCACTGAAATCGCTAATGTTGGAGATACTCTCGAATTAGTGGTTGTAAAACATATTAAAGATAAAGAAAACGGAACTTTCTTACTTTCTCGTCGCCGTTTGGAACAAAAGAAAGTTTGGAAAGAATTAGAAGAAAAAGCTGAAAATGAAGAAACCATTACTGTTCCAGTAACAAAAGTTGTTAAGGGCGGTTTAGTGGTTGATGCTGGCGTTCGTGGTTTCATCCCAGCTTCTATGGTTGAAGACCACTTTGTACGTGACTTCACACCATATAAAGGCAAAGAATTAGAAGTGAAAATTGTGGAAATTAATCCTCAAGAAAACCGTTTGATTCTTTCTCATAAAGAAATTGCTCGTGAACAAGCTGAAGCTGAACGTGCCGAAAAATTAGCACAATTTGAAGAAGGCGAAGTTGTTGAAGGAACTGTTGCTCGCTTAGCTAACTTTGGTGCTTTTGTTGACTTAGGTGGTATCGATGGTTTAGTTCACATCTCACAAATTGCTCACCACCATGTTAACCATCCTTCTGATGAATTAGAAGTTGGCCAAACTGTTAAGGTGAAGATCTTATCAATCGATGAAGACCGTGATCGTATCTCCTTATCTACTAAGGCAGCTACCCCAAGTCCTTGGGAAGATATTGAAGAAAAAGCTCCTAAAGGCGCTGAACTTGATGGTGTAGTACGCCGTATCGTAGACTTTGGTGCTTTCGTTGAAGTCTTCCCTGGTGTTGAAGGTTTAGTTCACATTTCACAAATTTCTCATGAACATGTCAACCATCCTTCTGATAAACTTGAAGAAGGCCAAGATATTAAAGTCAAAGTTCTTGATGTTAATCCAGAAGAACACCGTCTATCTTTATCAATCAAAGCGCTTGAAGAAGCTCCAGAACGTTCTGAAGCTGACAAAGACGAACAAAGAGCTCCACGTCGCGAACGTAAGAGCCAATCAAATAATCGTCGTAACAAACCGGCACAAGCAAAACGTTCACAAGCATCTCAAAGTAGCAATGACGAAGACACAGGCTTCTCATTCGCTGATCTTTTAGGTGACCAACTAAAAGACTTAAATCTTGACGATTCTTCAGAAGATTAGTAAAGATTAATAAGGGCTGGGAACTATCCCGGCCCTATTTTTGTTTAATCCGATTGGAATATTTATTCGTCTAGAAGGAGGGGAGCATGGATGAAAACCTTAAATATTGCCATTGTCGGACGCCCCAATGTGGGTAAATCGACAATTTTTAACCGGATCGCCGGGCAAAGAATCAGCATCGTTGAAGATGTTCCTGGAGTAACCCGTGACCGTGTCTATGCCCAAGGAGAATGGCTGGGCCGGAAGCTACGTTTAATTGACACTGGGGGGATTGAATTTAACGATGAACCCTTTGTCGAACAAATCCGTCTGCAAGCAGAAATTGCAGTGGAAGAGGCCGATCTAATTATTATGATGACTAGTGTAGTTGATGGGGTTACAGAAACCGATGAAATGATCGCCCGTCTACTACAAAAGTCGGATAAACCTGTCCTCTTAGCGGTAAATAAGGTGGATAACCCTGAATTACAAGCAGAAATTTACGATTTTTACCGACTAGGTCTTAATGATCCCTATCCTATTTCAGGTGCACACGGCCTAGGAATCGGAGATCTCTTGGCAGAAATCTACCGTCTTTTTCCTTTAGAAGATGAGGATAGCGAAGATGAGGAAACGATTTCTTTTGCCTTAATCGGACGGCCGAACGTGGGGAAATCCTCCTTGGTTAATGCGATTTTGGGTGAGAACCGTGTGATTGTTTCTGATATTGCTGGCACCACCCGGGATGCAGTGGATACTTACTTTTCTTATAATGAGCGCAGTTTTAAAATTATTGACACTGCAGGGATTCGCCGAAAGGGGCGAGTGTCTGAATCAACTGAGAAATATAGCGTCATGCGGTCGATGTCTGCGATTGAACAGGCCTCTGTTGTCTTGCTCGTCCTCAATGCCGAAGAAGGGATCCGTGATCAAGATAAGACCGTAGCTGGCTACGCTCATGAGGCAGGGAAGGGAATTATTATCCTAGTTAACAAATGGGATGCCCTAAAAAAAGACAGCCACACCATGAAGGAATTTGAAGATAATATCCGCGCTCAATTCCAGTTCCTATCCTATGCACCTATCCTTTTTGTCTCTGCGAAAAGTAAGCAGCGTTTAGATAAGATTCCAGATCTTATTATCCAGGTTCATGAAAACTTTAACCGTCGGATTCAATCCTCCCTACTTAATCAAGTTTTGGCGGATGCTATCCGAATTAATCCAGCGCCTTCAGATAAAGGGAAAAAGTTACGGGTTTACTATATGACTCAGGTGAGCGTAGGGCCACCGACCTTTGTCGTGATGGTCAACGACACAGATCTTATGCATTTTTCCTATGAGCGTTTCCTGGCTAATCAAATTCGGCAAGCCTTTGATTTTAGCGGAACGCCCCTGCATATTATTAGCAGAAATCGGCGGTAAAACATTGAAATATAAGGTATAAATGTTGTTATGACGTGCTTTCTGTGGTATATTTATAGAGAATTGTCATTGATGATAATTCTCCATTCACGAGAAGAATGGAAATATTTTTGGAGGTGTAAAAATGGCTAATAAAGCTGACTTAGTACAAAAAGTAGCTGAATCAACTGGTGAATCTAAGAAAAATGTTCAACCAGTCGTTGATGCAGTATTTTCTTCAATTGAAAACTTTTTAGCTGATGGAGAAAATGTTCAAATTATCGGTTTTGGTAATTTTGAAGTACGTGAACGTGCCGCTCGTAAGGGACGTAACCCACAAACAGGTGAAGAAATTCAAATTCCAGCAAGTAAAGTACCTGCATTTAAAGCAGGTAAAGGTTTAAAAGACGTTGTTAAGGGCTAATCTTCCTTAACTTGAAACTGCCAAGTTCTTAGAAGGACTTGGCAGTTTTTATTTATTACTTATCGGTAGGGCTAAGCTTTATATCTATGCTAAAATAAATAAATATGGAGGTTAGCATGAAGGAATTATATGAAGAAATCACCGAACTGATTGTTCAAGAAAAATATGATCAAGCCCAAGAAAAATTAGCGGACTTGCTTAACCAACTGATTAAAAGGGGAAGTAGGGAAGATTTTGCTCAGCTGGGCTATAATTTTCAACAACTTGGCTTTATTCCCTATGCCAAAGCGATTTATCAGGAAGCCGCTAAGTGCTATCCCGATGAAGCCACCTGGTCTTTGTTATTGGGCGAATTAGCTATGGACGATGGCCGCTATGAAGAGGGCTTGGACTACCTACTTAGCATCGACCCTAAAGATGATTTATATCTTGAAGCCTTGCTATTGGAAGCTGATGCTTATCAAATGCTCAGTCTACCTGAAGTCAGTCTGACAAAATTGAAGGAAGCCAATCAACTGGCCCCTGGTCAAGAGGCGATTGAATTTGGTATGGCTCAATTAGTCTTTACTATGGGCGATTTCAAAGAAGCCCTTAAACTTTACCATGATTTAAGCCAAAAGGAGGACCTGAGCCCTGAAATTAAAGAAGAAGTGACGGATAATTATCAGTATGCCCTAGTGGCTACCGGTCAATATGATGAGGCGGCTCAGTTACTTTCTAATAAAGAAAACAGCGCACTCAGCCAGGCTGAGAAGGAACAATTAGCCTTTCTCGCTTACCAGGATGAGGATTATAGCTATTGTGACCAATTACTAAGCCCTCTCTATGAAAACAATTTGCTGGATCCTTCCTATTACCTGCTTTTAGCCAAGTGTAAATGGGAACTTCACGAAAGCGATCAGGCTCTAAGGGTCATTAATGAAGCCATTAGTAAGGACCCTTATGCCAGTGTCTTATACATGGAAAGAGCAAATTTCTATTTTTATCTTAAGAAATTTAAGCGGGCCCAAGCAGACTATGAGAAGGTCCTAGAAGCTGATGAGGATAATATTAGAGCTTATCAACAATTATTACGTTTGGCATTAGACTCTGATAATGAGGATAGGGCTCAAGAACTCATTGAGTCAATGAAGGCTAAGGGGATCAGTGATGGAAATAGTCACTGGTTAATGGCCCAGTTCTATAATCAAACGGAAAATTATGATCAAGCCCGAAAATATTATAATTTAGCTAGCCGTGATTTAAAAGATGACGATGACTTCTTAGTGGATTATATCTATTTCTTAAGGGAAGAAGGCCAATTTAGTAAAATAATCAATCTTTTAGCCATGCGACCAGAACTCAAGCATTCCCCAGCACTTAGCTCAGTTATCGACCAAGTAAAAGACTGGGAACAGGAGCTTTAAGTCATGCTATAATGGGGCATATGAAGATAGATAGTGAAAGGAAGCGATCAAGATGAAGGTAATGGTTACTGGTTTTTTAGGGAAAATGGGACAGACGACTGTCAATATGATTAATGAAAGTGACGACTTTACGCTAGCAGCCCTAGTTAACCATCATTTAGACCAACATCAAGACGACTTGGAAACTTTTAAAGGCTTGGCGCCAATTTATTCTAGTGTGGAAGAAGCCTTAGGGGAGGTTGAAGTCGACGCTGTAGTTGATTTTACCCAGCCAAGTGTGGTTTTTGATCATTGTAAGATTTATATTGAACATAATATTCATCCTATCATTGGAACTTCAGGTTTAGAAAGTGATGAAATTAGCCACTTACAAGCCTTAGCTAGTGAAAAGAAACTAGGTGGAGTGATCGCACCTAACTTTGCGATTTCATCCGTTCTCATGCAACTATTTAGTCAAGAAGCAGCCAAATATTTGGACCATGTCGAAATTATTGAAATGCATCATGCGCAAAAAGCGGATGCGCCTAGCGGTACCGCCATTAAGACAGCGGATCTAATCCATGAAAGTCAAAAACAAAAAGAAGACATTGTCGTTAACCGTAATGAATCGATAGCTGGGGCTCGTGGGGCTGATTATAAAGGAATTCCTATCCATAGTGTCCGCTTGCCTGGCTTAAATTCTCATCAAATTGTCCAATTTGGTGCGCCAGGAGAAGGTTTGACCATCCGCCAAGACTCTTATAACCGTGAGTCCTATATGCATGGTGTTGCCCTTGCCCTAAAGGCTAGTGACCAATTAGAGGAATTTGTCTACGGATTGGAACACATTTTATGATTATTGACAATAAAGAATTCCAAAAGGCCTTACCGGTTTTAAAGAAAATAGAGAGTTTCGGTTATCAAGCCTATTTCGTGGGAGGTTGTATCCGTGATGCTTTATTGGGATTGACTAGTCATGATGTTGACATCGCCACCAGTGCTTTCCCCGAAGAAATTCAGGCAATCTTTCCCAAACATTTTGATGTAGGTTTAGAACATGGAACGGTTATGGCTTATTTCAATGGGGACACCTATGAAATCACTACCTTTAGAACGGAGTCAGAATATGAAGATTACCGCCGACCTAAAGAGGTAACTTTCGTTCGCTCCCTAGAGGAAGACCTTCTTCGCCGTGATTTTACTATCAACGCAATGGCCATGGATACTGAAGGGCAGTTAATTGATTATTTTCAGGGTCAAGAAGATTTAAAAGCAGGACGGTTACGAGCGGTTGGTAAGGCCCATGACCGCTTTCAAGAGGATGCTCTTAGGATGATGCGGGCAGTGCGCTTCGCCAGTCAATTAGGCTTTGAGCTTGAGACTGATACTGCCCAAGCCATCAAGGAATCAGCGCCCCTACTTGAAAAAATTGCTGTGGAACGGATTGAGACAGAGATGGCTAAATTATGGCAAGGCCAACACTGGCAAGCCGGACTCAGCTATTTTATTGATTTAGAGCTCTATCGTTACTGCCCATTAACCGAAAAAGGCAAGTCCAGTTTCCAAAAGATGTTGGATATCTTGAGTCCTCAGCAGGCTTTTTCTAGTGATGCTTTCGCTTGGGCAGTTTATTTTTTTCTGGCTAAGTGTGACTTGCAATTTATTGATGACTTTAGCCGGGCTTGGAAAATGTCGAATAAGCAGAACCGCTTAATTAAAGAATATTTCCTAGCATTAACTGCCCGTCAAGATAGTCAGTCCGCTTGGACAGCGCAATTACTCTATCGTTTCGGCTTAAAGACAGCTCAAACAGTGGAAGCTTTTATTCAAGGAGAAGGCCAGGCTATGAGTGAATTTGCTCGCCATTTCCCTAAGAGTGAAGCCGGGGAAGTTGAAGCCATTTGGCAAGCGCTGCCTATCCATAGCCGCAAAGACTTAGCCCTTAATGGCCGCGATATTATAGCCGCTTTAGCCCCTGATGATAAACGCCTTATTGGCCAGTATCTCAATCAGGCTGAAGCAGCTGTGGTTAATGGACAATGTCCTAATAGCAAGGCGGACTTACTAGCCTATTTGAAAGCCAAGTAATGAACTCAAAATAGAAGGAGTGTACGGTAGATGCCTGTCAAATATGCCGTGGTTGATTTAGAAACTACCGGTACCAAATATAACCGTGGCGACCGCATTATTCAAATTGGGGTTGTTTTTTTAGAAGGACAGAAAAAGATTGGTGAATTTAAAAGCAATATCCAGCCACTCATCCCTGTCCCTAAAAATATCAGCGATTTAACTGGCATCCAGACTGAAGATCTGCGTGATGCCCCTTTATTTGAAGAAATTGCTCCAGAACTCTTTCAACAACTACAAGATTGTGTCTTTGTGGCCCATAATATTAATTTTGATTATAAATTCCTTAGTGCTTCCTTTGAAGGTGCGGGCTTATCTGCACTTGATTTAGAGGGAATTGATACCGTGGAATTAATCCGCGTCTTGTATCCCCAGGCAGCCAGCTATAAGCTAGGAGAATTTTCTATTGACCATGGCATTAACTTAGTGAATGCCCACACAGCCATTGAAGATGCCCGAGCCACTGCTCAATTACTAGTCCAAGTCATGGATAAAGTGGCCAGCCTTCCGGAATCTTTATATAAAGCAATGCAGCCCTGGTTAAAATTTTTCATACGCCAAACCGGAAAATATTTTAGTTATTGGTATAATCATGGTCATTGCCAAAGAAATAAGGGATTGATCCGTGGATCTTTTACCCTTAATCCCGAAATTAATGAGGGCCTATACCGGCCGTTAGCTGGTACAGAAGAAGACCAAGATAGTGGTCATCTGAGTATCCAAGAGGATGTAATGAATTTCTTTGAACAAGATAGTGATCAATTTGCTTTCTTGAAAGCCAATTCAGGCCAAGGAAAAACCTTTAATAGTATCTTAGGTCAATTGCAAGTTGCTTCTAAGACTGGAAAACATTTAATCGTATCTTTTCCTAATAATGTCATGATCAGACAGTGGCAAGATAACCACCTGCAAGAATTGGTGAATCAATTGGGGGGAAAGATACAAGTGGCGGTCTTAAAAAGTAGGGATCATTATCTAGATTTAAACACCTTCCAAGCTTATATTAATTACCTGAAGGCTAAGGAAAATCATGTTTCTAAAAATGAAAGTATGTTTACCTTGTCCTTATTGCTTTGGGTGAGTGAGACGCAAACAGGAGATTTAGCGGAATTAAACCATGGCTTGCGACAATCTCCCCTATGGGAACAGTGGGATAATCTGGCGCTTTATCAGAATCGTTATCACAGTGACCAAGTGACTATGCAGTGGAATTTTTACCAACACCAATTACATTTAGCTAAAAAGGCTGATATTATTTGGACTAACCACGCCTACTTAGTTCGCCATAAAGAGGACCTAGTCGCTAAGGGATTATGGACTAAGGCAAGCGACCTGATTATTGATGAGTGCCATCATCTCCCAAAAATTATCGAAAAAGATCTCGCTGTTCATCAGAATTTGGCAGACATCAATGATTACTTAAACCAACAAGAGCATTTTTTTGGTCAGTTAATGGACAAGTATTATCTTGATACCAGTAATCGAGCAATTGAACAAGTCCTATACACATGGCAAGACCAGCTGAAAAATGCGCTTAAAACTTTTGACCATGTCTTGGATGCATTATTGAATCATGATAGTCATGAAGCCGTTTATTTTTCTGGGACTGATCCCCGTTTATATAATACTTATTTACTTTTTGCCCAATTATGGGAAGATCTCAAAGGGGTTCAAAGAGTCTATGGCTCTAGTTTAGCGATGGCGCAAAAAGAAAAATTATTAAAGCAAAATCAAATGCAAAAATGGTTGCAAGGCTTGGGACTAGGTCATAAAATTATCGAAAATATTCAGAAACTGTTTGCCAATAAGAATAATTGTTATTATATAATTAGCTATCCAGAGAATTATCCCCGACTTAGCGCTTATCCTAAGGCGGTAGCAGACTTTATGAGTGAAATGTGGGAAAAGTGCCCGAGTCAGGTGCTTTTTCTATCAGCTACAGCTAACCTGCCGGATAATCGAGAGAGCCTGGAAAGCATGTATGGGGTAAAAAAATATCATCTCTATACTTATCCAATCAACAAGGCGCTTTATGCCAATAAAAGGCTGTATATTCTTAGCGATTATCCCTCCCTCCATGATTTATCGGAGACGGAATCGATCCACTATTTAGCAGAAATTTTACAGGTGCTATTGATTAATGAGAATAAGAAAATTTATCTCATGCTCAATTCCAAACAGCTACTGACTGCCTTAAATCATTATATTCAAGAATTTTGGCCGGATGAACTCATCGCTGTCACTTTTATTCAGGGGGAAAAATATGGTCACCAGGATGCCATAAGTCGCTATAATGATAGTCACCATGGCCTCCTGATCGGATTGCAAGCCTTGACTGAGGGCCTACATTTACCTTCTCATAGTGACTATTACCTACTAGCGAGATTACCTTTTCGCTCGCCAGATGAAGTGAGGGAGCAAGCTCGTCGTGACTACTGGAAGGAGCGTAATCAGAGTTATTTCTACCAAGAATCCTTACCCCAAATGCTCTTACGTTTCAAGCAGAGTTTAGGACGTATGCTGAGTGATCAAGCGCCGGCCGCCTTTATTGTTTTAGATAAGCGGCTCTTTTACAGCTCTTATAAGGATGCGATTGATAAGGTAATTGGGGATGAACTAAGAGTAGAAGAAGTCAGTTTAGACGCTATTCTCAAGTCTGACTAAAGGAGAGACCTATGACAAGAAGATTAGCAAATGCATTTCTTGTGTGTTTAATTATTATTAATTTTGGCTTATTTACGATTTTCTTCAATTCACAAAAACCAATTATTCAAGAGGAAAAACAGTTAATGACTATGGCCCGGGATGATATTGGTTTAAAAAATATGGGGAAATTTTATGTTTTAAATAAGGATCATACGACTTATACTATCCAGGGAGAGAATGACCAAGGTGAGCTCATTTATTATGCCTATCAACCGGAAACCAATAAAAAAATAACCGGCAAGGTGAACGAATTAGTCAATGAACAAGAAGCTAAGTCATTGACCTTAAATAATGTGAATACCCAAGAGGTCAAAGAAGCCCGGATTGGAATTGAAGATGACCAATTGGTATGGGAAGTTTCCTTTATTAACCAAGATGGACACTTAGGCTATCATTATATTAATGCAGCTAGTGGTCATTGGTATGAAACCATAGATAAATTATAGGAGGAAAGCTAGCATGTTTTCGCAACGCGCTTTAGAATTAAAAGAATCAAGTACCCTTAAAGCCAGTGATCGAGCCAAACAATTAAAAGCTCAAGGCAAGGATATTATTAGTTTAACCTTAGGAGAACCAGATTTTTCTACGCCTAGTCCAATTGTTGATTATGCTAAAGCAGCATTAGACCAAGGAAAAGGCCACCATTATACGCCAGCTGGAGGCCTTTTAGAAGTTAGAGAAGCTATTGCTAAATTCCATCAAGAGAAAGATGGGGTGCCTTATACAGCTGATCAAGTCTTTATTGCTAACGGCAGCAAGTTAGTACTTTATGATTTGTTTCAAATTCTATTAAACCCAGGCGATGAAGTGATTGTACCAAGTCCTTATTGGGTGAGTTATGAAGAACAAATACGCTTAACCGGGGCCAAGGCAGTTTTAGCTCAAACTGATCCTGATAATGATTTCCGCTTAACGCCAAAAATTATTGACCAATATCTCACTTCCAAAACCAAGATCTTACTGATTAATTCACCGGCTAATCCGACCGGAACCGTTTTAAGTAAGGAAGAGTTAGTGGCCATTGCTGATTACTGTTTGAAAAATAATCTATTGATGATTGTTGATGAAATTTATAGCCAATTAGTCTATAATGGCAACCAATTTTATTCCATGGCCGCTTTAAACCCAGAGGTTCGCGCCAATACCATTGTAGTTAATGGTATGTCAAAGAGTTATGCAATGACTGGTTGGCGCTTAGGTTATTGTTTGGCTGATCAAAAAATTATAAAAATGCTTAACAAGCTGGCGGGGCAAATTAGTGGTAATGCGGCTGGTGTTAGCCAATACGCGGCTTTAGGGGCCTTCAAGAGCGGTCCGGAATTGGTTGAATCCATGCGTTCAACCTATGAAGAGCGTCTTAATAAGGGCTATGAGGCCGTAATCAATTTACCAGGCTTTGAACTGGCTAATAAACCCCAAGGGGCATTTTACCTGTTTCCAAAATGCCAGCAAGCTGCTTTAAAGTGTGGCTATGATAGTGTTGATGATTTTGTCATGGCAATCCTGGAAGAAGCCCACGTTGCCTTGGTAGCGGGATCTGCCTTTGGCATGCCAGAACATGTACGTTTATCTTATGCTACTGATGAGAACTTATTCTTAGAAGCGATTGAGCGGATTAGTAGCTTTATGCAAGAAAAAATGAATTAAGAGGGTGGACTTTAGTGGTTGAAAGAAAACAATATACGGTTTTACAGACCAGCTTATTAGAAAACTATCAAGCGCTCTCTTTGAGCAATGAGGAAGTGATGTTTCTCATTCATATTGTCAGCTTTCAGCAAATGCAAGACGATTTTCCACCGATTCAAGCCTTACAAAAGCGTATGGGCTATAGCCAGGGTGAAACTTATGATATGATTCAGAATTTGATTGATAAAAAATTCTTATCGATTGAGAGCGAAGAAAGTAACCAGGGCCAGCAGATTGAATACTATAGCTTAGACTTGCTTTATCAAAAATTAGAGCGTTTATTTGAAGAAAACCATGCCAAAAAAGAAAAACAAGCGGAAGAGAAGGCTGAAGGGTCGATCTTTCAAATAATTGAACAAGAATTTGGTCGTCCCTTATCACCGATCGAATACCAGCAAGTTGCGGCTTGGTTTAGCGAAGACCACTATGATGTGGTAACGGTGAAGGCAGCCATTAAAGAAGCAGTTTTGAATGGCGTATTAAATTTGCGCTACATTGACCGTATTCTAATCAATTGGCAAAAGCAAAATAAAAAAGGTAACGTTCAGACTAGCCCAAATTACCGTAATGCCAAAATTCGTCAGCAAAATAATGACCTTCCTCCTGTCCCTATGACTAAGGTTATCAATACACCTGATGATGAGTGAGAAAATAAAAATTCTAGCATAAGAAAACCGCAGGCAATGACTACCTGCGGTTTTTGATTATTTAACTTATTTTTTAAAGTAAGTGGTGCTGTGAAGCGGGGCTAGTTTTTCCTCGGGATAAAGGTAGTGAGTGATGGCGTTGATAGCTGTTGGAGCCTCACCGAAGCCACTAGCGATTAACTGGGTTTTACCTGTATAAGTACAAATATCACCGATGGCGTAGACCCCTGCCAGACTCGTTTGCATGTGTTCATTAACAGGAATACGTTGGCCGATAGACTCGATAGGCCATGACTTAAAGGCATTGATATTTGCCTGAAAACCATAAGAAGAAATAATACTGTCTAGCTGGAGGGCCCTGCTTTCTTGACTGCGGCTTTTGGCCAATAAGAGTTCTACCTGCTGGGACCCTTGGAGGGGACGAATGGCCTTTGCTTGATAGGGGGTGATGATTTCGACATTGCTTTTAGCTTTCAATTGGGCTTGGCTAAACTCATGGCCGCGGAATTTGTCACGTCTGTGAACCAGATAAAGCTTCTTGGCGTACTGACTGACTAATAGGGCGTTATCTAAAGCTGTGTCGCCTCCCCCTAAAATAGCGACCTCTTTATCCTGAAAGTCTTGAGCCTGATTGACAGTATAAAATAACTTATCCCCTTCAAATTCCGCTTCATTTTTGATATTGGCAGAACGTGGTCTAAAAGCGCCACCCCCGGCAGCAATCAAGACAGCTCGGCTATAAAAATGAGCCTTTTGACTTCTTAAGGAAAAATAATTACCTGCATCATTGATTTCAGTGATGTCATGGTTAAAGTGAAAGCTAGTGGTCGAAGCAAAGGGCTTTACTTGTTCCATAAGGGCCTGACTTAATTCCTTACCGGTAATTTGCGGAAGGGCTCCAATATCAAAAATCGCCTTGTCAGGATACAAGGCGTGGGGTTGTCCGCCAACTTGAGCAAGACTGTCAATAATTTGTACAGAAAGCTGGCGCATTCCTGCATAAAAGGCGGCGAATAAACCACTAGGTCCAGCGCCGATAATAGTTAAATCTTTGATTTTTTTTTCTGTCATTAAATCATCCAATCAAAATAAAAAAAGATAAAGCGAATAAAGAAGGCAACACCAACACCAGCGACAAAGCCCCCAAAGACTTCCGAAGGTTTATGCCCAAGGTAATCATCGATAACCATATTTTGGTCATCAATCTGATCTAACTTCTCATTAATTTGACCATCCTCTTCACTATCATGGTGTTCACGTAAGATGGCCAATAACTCTCTAATCAGAATGCCTTGTTCACCACTTTGTCTTCTTACCCCCATGGCGTCGAACATAACGATTAGCCCATAGGCAGTCGCTATGGCAACATAAGGAGATAAAAAGCCTTCCTGGAGAATAAGGGAAGTAATTAAGGCGGTTACCGCGGCAGTATGTGAACTTGGCATGCCACCAGTCGTATGGATTATAGAAAGTTTGGTTTCCTTTTTTCCCATAAAGAGATAGGCAATCGGATATTTAATTATTTGGGTGAAAATAATTGCTACAATCGTGGCAGTTAAGGGGAAATTTTTCACTGGAATGTTTCCTCTCTAATATTAACTAGTGTAATCTTATCATGAATTAGGAGGCTAGAAAAGTTTTTTAGGACCCTGAGAAAGTTTGCTGCTATTGAAAGTCTTCTATACAAAAATTTGCGATCTTGGTACAATTAAGCTAAGGAGGTAAATAATGAACTATCTACAACTGGAAAGCAATGATCAGAATCCTACCGCAACAATTAAAACTACTTTAGGGGATATTGTCCTCACTTTATATCCTGAAGTAGCGCCTAAGACAGTCAAAAATTTTATTGAGCTGAGCCAATCTGGATATTATGATGGTGTTATTTTCCACCGGGTCATTCCAAACTTTATGATTCAGGGTGGCGACCCCACCGGAACGGGTAGAGGGGGAGAAAGTATCTATGGGAGTGCATTTGAAGATGAATTTTCTAATCAAGTTTTCAACTTTAACGGTGCTCTTTCCATGGCTAATGCTGGGCCAAATACCAATGGTTCGCAATTCTTTATCGTCTCTGCTCAAGAAGTTCCCCAAGCTATGTTAGACCAGATGAAGGCACTATCCTGGCCCGAAGAAGTGATTGAGCATTATGCTCAAAAGGGAGGGATCCCTTGGCTCGATCATAAACATACGGTATTTGGTCAAGTAGTCGATGGGATGGATGTTGTCTATCAGATAGAAGCAGTCGATCGAGATAGCCATGATAAACCCTTAGAAGATGTCTCAATTGTTACGATTGACATTGAAGGCCTTGATCAGTAATGGAGCGTTCAGAAAACTATCGAATTGGCGATGTTCTTAATGGCACAGTGACTGGCATTCAATCCTATGGTTTATTCATCAAATTGGACTCCCATTGTCATGGTCTGGTCCATATTTCTGAAGTCGACCATGGATATGTCACAAATCTCGAAGAACGCTTTTCGATTGGTGATAAGGTCAAAGTAAAAATCATCGATATTGATGAATACACCAAGAAAATCAGTCTATCGATTCGGGCTCTTAAAGCAACCAACACCCCAAATTTTCCAGCGCGGATAAAGAAACCCAAGCGGCGTCATACACCACAAATAGGTTTTAAAACAATCAATAAAAAAATGCCTGAGTGGATTGAAAACTCATTAGCAGATATCCATTCAGGAAAGATTAAAGATTATCGATTGGAGGAATAACATTGTCTACATTAACTTTTGATTATTCAAAAACAGAACACTTTATTCAAGATCATGAATTAGATTATTTACAACCCTTTGTGAACGCAGCAGACAAGATGCTACGTGAAAAGACAGGACAGGGTGCTGATTTTACGGATTGGGTAACTCTTCCAGCCGACTATGACAAAGAAGAATACGCCCGCCTAAAAGCAGCTGCTAAACGCATTCAAGCTGACTCTGATGTTTTAGTGGTTCTTGGTATTGGGGGGTCCTATTTGGGAGCCAAAGCAGCCATTGACTTTTTAAGTCATCAATTCATTAACTATTTCCCAGCTGATAAAAGAGACTATCCCCAAATTTTATTTGCCGGGAACAGTTTAAGCTCCACTTATCTCAGTGAATTGATTGAAGTGATTGGTGACCGTGATTTTTCAGTTAACGTCATTAGTAAATCAGGGACTACCACTGAAACCGCCATTGCTTTTAGAATCTTCAAACAATTACTAGAAGATAAATATGGCAAAGAAGCAGCTAAACAACGGATTTATGCAACGACTGATAAAGCTAAAGGCGCTTTGCGAGAAGAAGCAGATAAAGAAGGTTATGAGACCTTTATTATACCTGATGGGGTCGGGGGACGTTTTACCGTTTTAACACCAGTGGGACTTTTGCCCATTGCGGTGAGCGGTGCTGACACAGATGCTCTCCTAGAAGGGGCTAAACAAGCCATGGAAGATCTATCAGACGCAGATTTAAAGAAAAATAGTGCCTACCAATATGCAGGCCTAAGAAATATCCTTCACCGTAAAGGCTATGACACAGAAATCTTAGTTAACTATGAACCAAAGATGCAATACTTTGCAGAATGGTGGAAACAATTATTCGGTGAATCTGAAGGAAAAGATCAAAAAGGAATTTATCCATCTTCTGCTAACTTCTCTACTGATTTGCATTCGATTGGCCAATCTATCCAAGACGGAAAACGGAACTTAATGGAAACAGTTATCAAAGTCGATACACCTGAAAGAAATATTGACATTCCACGATTAGAAAGTGACTTAGATGGCCTTTCTTACTTAGAAGGCAAGGACTTGGACTATGTAAATACCAAGGCATTTCAAGGAACCTTGTTAGCTCATACGGACGGTCGCGTTCCTAACTTTGTGATTCACCTTGAAAAAATGGATGCTTATCATTTAGGTTATATGATTTACTTCTTTGAATTGGCAGTAGGGATGAGTGGTTATCTCAACGGCGTTAATCCATTTAACCAACCTGGCGTAGAAGCATATAAGAAAAATATGTTTGCTTTACTCGGAAAACCAGGATTCGAAGATTTAGCGGATGAACTTAACCAACGCTTAGATTAATTTAAAATTAATAATCACTTTTATTAATTAAACTAATAGGCTATAAAAGCTGAAAAATCAGGCTTTTAGAAGAGAAGTTTCACCAAGAAGCTTCTCTTTTTTATTTATTGGTAAATTGCAATATCAAGTGCATATTTATTTTAAAAAATCCCAGTGTCATGCCAAATAACTAAAAAGCTGATAAAGTCAATAATTCTTGGCCCGTTTTTCTCTAGCTTAAAGTGCTTGATTATCATTTAGAGATTCAGGGTGGGGCTGTCAAGGTGGAGAGCGAAGCGGACCTTGACTGGCCCACACTGAATCTCTATGCTTTGTTAAGCACTTTAGCCTGCTTCTTTAAGCGTTTCCTGAAGTTTCGCAACTTCTAGGTTATAACAGTCGTTAGGGGTTTGATAATCTAAGACCTTTCTAAAGCGATTATTTATTGTATTCGTATAGTGTGCGAGTTCCTGGTATGTCAGCTTTTTAAAGCTTGTCCCTTTGGGCAAGAATTCTCTTAACATGCGATTATGTCTCTCATTACTGCCTTTTTCCCAAGCTGAATAGGCATGGGCGAAAAAGACTTCCAAATCCTTCAGAGCATACTCAAGCTGAGATAGTTTAGAAAATTCACTGCCGTTATCGGTCGTTAAGGTTTTAAAACACGCTTGACCCTCTTTAAGAATCACCTTTTTAACCGATTTTACAATGGAATCTGCATCCCACTTCCAAGTCTTCTTGGTGAGGAATTTTCGCGTTTTCCGTTCAACTAGAGTAATAAGACATGGCTCTCCTTTAGTCTTCTTTCCTATCACGAGGTCAAGCTCCCAGTGACCAAATTCTTCTCTTGAAAGGACGTCTGGGCATCGCTGATCAATGCTTTTTCCAAATACCTTTTTATTCGTCCCACGCGGTTCACTAGGTTGTTTTCTTGGACGAATCCTTGTTTTCATAGGAAGATCAATATTCCTCACATTTAATAAACCAAGATTGATATATTTATACATGGTTTTGGTGCAAGGAACTCTTTCTAAAGGGTGTTTTCTGCGGTAATCATGAATAAACGTATCAACACTGAAAATACGGTCTTCTTTAGGTGTCAGTAAGGCTTCCTCAAAGGCTTTAATGAAGTTAGATTTTCCATACAAAGCGCCTCTGGCTTTAGAATTTGACCGATTATCTTTATAAACACGCGAGCCAGTTTCTGCAAGATAGACATCAACGTAGGTATGATCATAGTTCATTTGACGTGTTTTTCCACGTTTTAGTTCACGAGATATGGTGCATTGATTGACGCCAACGGCGTCAGCAATCTCTTTCTGTTTATGTCCTTCTTGGTGCATTGCTTGGATAATTCCGCGTTTTTCTGCAGAAAGGTGTGTATATGATCTAGGTTTCGTGTTAGAATGTTTCATAGCCAGTGAGTGCTCCTTTACTTGGGTTTAGACGCTTTTAAGTATAGAGCATCACTGGTTTTTTGTCGTCCTTTTCTCTATGCACTTCATTTTACAATTTACCTTTTTTATTTATTTCAAACTTTTTTGGAAAAATCTATTGACTTTGATAGCAAAACATTATATTATATTTCTTGTCGCTGATGAGCGGAGGAAAACAAAACTATTAAATCCTTGCTCGATCTCAGAGAACTTATGAAGTTTATTTCTTTATATTGATAGAAATTCAACAATAAAAAATAAATTTAAAAAAGTTCTTGACAAAGAGATAGTGGTTGCGGTATAATAATAAAGTCGCAACAAGCGATATAGACCTTTGAAAACTGAACAAAGAAGACGAACCAAATGTGTAGGGCATCAACATTTTGTTGATGAACCAACAATTCAAACAATAAGTCTAGACCAGACTATAACTAGTCAGCAAACAAATGAGCTATCAACGCTCATGATTCTTTCATGAGAGTTTGATCCTGGCTCAGGACGAACGCTGGCGGCGTGCCTAATACATGCAAGTCGAGCGAACCGACGAAGTGCTTGCACTTCTGACGTTAGCGGCGGACGGGTGAGTAACACGTAAGGAACCTACCGATAAGCGGGGGACAACATCCGGAAACGGGTGCTAATACCGCATAGGAAAGGTCACCACATGGTGGCCTTTGGAAAGACGGCTTTGCTGTCACTTATCGATGGCCTTGCGGTGCATTAGCTCGTTGGTGGGGTAACGGCCTACCAAGGCAATGATGCATAGCCGACCTGAGAGGGTAATCGGCCACATTGGGACTGAGACACGGCCCAAACTCCTACGGGAGGCAGCAGTAGGGAATCTTCCGCAATGGGCGCAAGCCTGACGGAGCAACGCCGCGTGAGTGAAGAAGGTTTTCGGATCGTAAAGCTCTGTTGTAAGAGAAGAACAAATTGGAGAGTAACTGCTCCAGTCTTGACGGTATCTTACCAGAAAGCCACGGCTAACTACGTGCCAGCAGCCGCGGTAATACGTAGGTGGCAAGCGTTGTCCGGATTTATTGGGCGTAAAGGGGGCGCAGGCGGTTTCTTAAGTCTGATGTGAAAGCCCACGGCTTAACCGTGGAAGTGCATTGGAAACTGGGGAACTTGAGTACAGAAGAGGAAAGTGGAACTCCATGTGTAGCGGTGGAATGCGTAGATATATGGAAGAACACCAGTGGCGAAGGCGACTTTCTGGTCTGTCACTGACGCTGAGGCCCGAAAGCGTGGGTAGCAAACAGGATTAGATACCCTGGTAGTCCACGCCGTAAACGATGAGTGCTAGGTGTTGGAGGGTTTCCACCCTTCAGTGCCGGAGTTAACGCATTAAGCACTCCGCCTGGGGAGTACGGCCGCAAGGCTGAAACTCAAAGGAATTGACGGGGACCCGCACAAGCGGTGGAGCATGTGGTTTAATTCGAAGCAACGCGAAGAACCTTACCAAGTCTTGACATCCTTTGACCACTCTAGAGATAGAGCTTTCCCTTCGGGGACAAAGTGACAGGTGGTGCATGGTTGTCGTCAGCTCGTGTCGTGAGATGTTGGGTTAAGTCCCGCAACGAGCGCAACCCTTATTGTTAGTTGCCAGCATTCAGTTGGGCACTCTAGCGAGACTGCCGGTGACAAACCGGAGGAAGGCGGGGATGACGTCAAATCATCATGCCCCTTATGACTTGGGCTACACACGTGCTACAATGGATGGTACAACGAGCAGCGACCTTGTGAAAGCAAGCGAATCTCTTAAAGCCATTCTCAGTTCGGATTGTAGTCTGCAACTCGACTACATGAAGCCGGAATCGCTAGTAATCGCGGATCAGCACGCCGCGGTGAATACGTTCCCGGGTCTTGTACACACCGCCCGTCACACCACGAGAGTTTGTAACACCTGAAGTCGGTGAGGTAACCTTTGGAGCCAGCCGCCTAAGGTGGGACAGATGATTGGGGTGAAGTCGTAACAAGGTAGCCGTAGGTGAACCTGCGGCTGGATCACCTCCTTTCTAAGGATATATTCGGAATGCATATTTGAGTCTTCTTTGTTTAGTTTTGAGAGGTCTATCCACATGGTTGATGGATTTAACCGGGCCTGTAGCTCAGCTGGTTAGAGCGCACCCCTGATAAGGGTGAGGTCGATGGTTCGAGTCCATTCAGGCCCATTACATGTTTATTATATGACCATAACTCATACCCGGGGGATTAGCTCAGCTGGGAGAGCGCCTGCTTTGCAAGCAGGAGGTCAGCGGTTCGATCCCGCTATCCTCCATTGCAACGGAAACGTTGCAGATTGTTCTTTGAAAACTGAATACTATCATAACATTCCGCATTTCTATTTTTTGCGAGATAGAAATGTCAATAAACCAATTTTACCAAGCGTAAAAACCGAAAAAGAAAGAGTTTTAAAACTTTTCGCATCATACAACTTAACCGGTGGTTAAGTGAATAAGGGCGTACGGTGAATGCCTTGGCACTAGGAGCCGATGAAGGACGGGACGAACACCGATATGCTTCGGGGAGCTGTAAGTAAGCTTTGATCCGGAGATTTCCGAATGGGGGAACCTCATTGTTTTTATCGACAATGGTCCACTCAGTGAACACATAGCTGAGTGGAAGGTAGACGTGGTGAACTGAAACATCTCAGTAGCCACAGGAAGAGAAAGAAAAATCGATTTCCCGAGTAGCGGCGAGCGAAACGGAAAGAGGCCAAACCAGCGTGCTTGCATGCTGGGGTTGTAGGACTGATGGTCGGGAGTGAATGAGCTAGTCGAACGCCATGGAAAGGGCGATCAGAGAGGGTGACAATCCCGTAGGCGAAAGCTCAGCCACCTCATTCAGTATCCTGAGTACGGCGGTACACGTGAAATTCCGTCGGAATCCGCCAGGACCATCTGGCAAGCCTAAATACTCCCTAGTGACCGATAGTGAACCAGTACCGTGAGGGAAAGGTGAAAAGCACCCCGGAAGGGGAGTGAAAGAGTACCTGAAACCGTATGCCTACAAGCAGTCAGAGCCCGTTAAGGGGTGATGGCGTACTTTTTGTAGAACGGACCGGCGAGTGACGATAGCAAGCAAGGTTAAGCTGAAGAAGCGGAGCCACAGCGAAAGCGAGTCTGAAGAGGGCGTTGAGTTTGTTGTCGTCGACCCGAAACCAAGTGATCTACTCATGTCCAGGCTGAAGGTGTGGTAAAACACACTGGAGGGCCGAACCCACGTCTGTTGAAAAAGGCGGGGATGAGGTGTGGGTAGCGGTGAAATTCCAATCGAACTTGGAGATAGCTGGTTCTCTCCGAAATAGCTTTAGGGCTAGCCTCGGATGATGACTATTGGAGGTAGAGCACTGTTTGATCGAGGGGTCCATCCTGGATTACCGACATCTGATAAACTCCGAATGCCAAATAGTTTAGTCCGGGAGTCAGACTGCGAGTGATAAGATCCGTAGTCGAAAGGGAAAGAGCCCAGACCACCAGCTAAGGTCCCAAAGTTTCAGTTAAGTGGAAAAGGATGTGGGGTTGCTTAGACAACTAGGATGTTGGCTTAGAAGCAGCCATCATTGAAAGAGTGCGTAATAGCTCACTAGTCGAGTGACCCTGCGCCGAAAATGTACCGGGGCTAAACTGAACACCGAAGCTGTGGATCCGTAGGATGGTAGGAGAGCGTTCTATAGGCAGAGAAGCATGATCGTGAGGACATGTGGAGCGTATAGAAGTGAGAATGCCGGTATGAGTAGCGAAAGACGGGTGAGAATCCCGTCCACCGAATGACTAAGGTTTCCTGGGGAAGGCTCGTCCTCCCAGGGTTAGTCGGGACCTAAGCCGAGACCGAAAGGGATAGGCGATGGACAACAGGTTGAGATTCCTGTACTTGTTTGATTTGTTTGAGCGATGGAAGGACACAGAAGGCTAAGCGGAGCGCGGAGATGGAAAAACGCGTCCAAGCAATGAGTGAGAAGGTGAGTGAAAGGCTTGCCTCAGACTTCATGAGTTGTGACGGGGAGGGAAGTTTAGTACCGAAGCCGCCGACGTCACGCTGTCAAGAAAAGTTTCTAGTGAGAATCAAACAACCCGTACCGCAAACCGACACAGGTAGTCGAGTGGAGAACACTAAGGTGAGCGAGCGAACTCTCGTTAAGGAACTCGGCAAAATGACCCCGTAACTTCGGGAGAAGGGGTGCTGACCGCAAGGTCAGCCGCAGTGAATAGGCCCAAGCGACTGTTTATCAAAAACATAGGTCTCTGCCAAATCGAAAGATGATGTATAGAGGCTGACGCCTGCCCGGTGCTGGAAGGTTAAGAGGAAGGGTTAGCGTATGCGAAGCTCTGAATTGAAGCCCCAGTAAACGGCGGCCGTAACTATAACGGTCCTAAGGTAGCGAAATTCCTTGTCAGGTAAGTTCTGACCCGCACGAAAGGCGTAACGATTTGGGCACTGTCTCAACGAGAGGCTCGGTGAAATTGTAGTACCAGTGAAGATGCTGGTTACCCGCGACAGGACGGAAAGACCCCATGGAGCTTTACTGTAGGTTGATATTGAATGTTTGTGCCACATGTACAGGATAGGTAGGAGCCATCGAAGTCGGGACGCTAGTCTCGATGGAGGCACTGGTGGGATACTACCCTTGTGGGATGACCATTCTAACCCGCGACCATTAGCTGGTCGGGAGACAGTGTCAGTCAGGCAGTTTGACTGGGGCGGTCGCCTCCTAAAGTGTAACGGAGGCGCCCAAAGGTTCCCTCAGAATGGTTGGAAATCATTCGCAGAGTGTAAAGGCAGAAGGGAGCTTGACTGCGAGACCTACAAGTCGAGCAGGGACGAAAGTCGGGCTTAGTGATCCGGTGGTTCCGCATGGAAGGGCCATCGCTCAACGGATAAAAGCTACCCTGGGGATAACAGGCTTATCTCCCCCAAGAGTTCACATCGACGGGGAGGTTTGGCACCTCGATGTCGGCTCATCGCATCCTGGGGCTGAAGTCGGTCCCAAGGGTTGGGCTGTTCGCCCATTAAAGCGGTACGCGAGCTGGGTTCAGAACGTCGTGAGACAGTTCGGTCCCTATCCGTCGCGGGCGTTGGAAATTTGAGAGGAGCTGTCCTTAGTACGAGAGGACCGGGATGGACACACCGCTGGTGTACCAGTTGTTCCACCAGGAGCATGGCTGGGTAGCTATGTGTGGACGGGATAAGCGCTGAAAGCATCTAAGCGTGAAGCCCCCCTCAAGATGAGATTTCCCATACTTTGAAAGTAGTAAGACCCCTGAAAGACGATCAGGTTGATAGGTTTGGAGTGGAAGCTTAGCAATAAGTGGAGCGGACAAATACTAATCGGTCGAGGACTTATCCAAAGGATAAGGTTGTATGAGGTTTAAGGAAGACATGATAGATTCAGTTTTGAGCGAACAAGCTCAAAAAAATAAATTGTACGGTGACGATGGCAAGAAGGACCCACCTGTATCCATCCCGAACACAGCAGTTAAGCTTCTTAGCGCCGAATGTAGTTGGGGGTTGCCCCCTGTGAGACTAGGACGTTGCCGTGCAATATTTTATGGAGAATTAGCTCAGCTGGGAGAGCGTCTGCCTTACAAGCAGAATGTCGGGGGTTCGAGCCCCTCATTCTCCATTATGATTCGTTAGCTCAGTTGGTAGAGCATCTGACTTTTAATCAGAGGGTCGGGAGTTCGAGCCTCCCACGGATCATTTACATGCGGGTGTGGCGGAATTGGCAGACGCACCAGATTTAGGATCTGGCGCCGAGAGGCGTGGGGGTTCAAGTCCCTTCACCCGCACTAATATAAAAGCCGGCTTAGCTCAGTTGGTAGAGCATCTGATTTGTAATCAGGGGGTCGAGGGTTCAAGTCCTTTAGCCGGCATTATATCTCATGCGGAAGTAGTTCAGTGGTAGAACATCACCTTGCCAAGGTGGGGGTCGCGGGTTCGAATCCCGTCTTCCGCTTAGCCAAATGGCTTAAAATTAAATATTATTATGCCGGGGTGGCGGAACAGGCAGACGCACGGGACTTAAAATCCCGCGGTGGTTAAACACCGTACCGGTTCGATTCCGGTCCTCGGCATAAACTTTTTATAAATACGCACCCATGGCTCAACTGGATAGAGTACCTGACTACGAATCAGGCGGTTGCAGGTTCGAATCCTGCTGGGTGCATTATCGGGAAATAGCTCAGCTTGGTAGAGCACTTGGTTTGGGACCAAGGGGTCGCAGGTTCGAATCCTGTTTTCCCGACTTTGGGGGGATTAGCTCAGCTGGGAGAGCGCCTGCTTTGCAAGCAGGAGGTCAGCGGTTCGATCCCGCTATCCTCCATTACATTATAATTTGGCGGTGTAGCTCAGCTGGCTAGAGCGTCCGGTTCATACCCGGGAGGTCGGGGGTTCGATCCCCTCCGCCGCTATTAATGTTCGGACCTTTAGCTCAGTTGGTTAGAGCAGACGGCTCATAACCGTCCGGCCGTAGGTTCGAGTCCTACAAGGTCCATCTTGTTAATTATATATTATGGAGGATTACCCAAGTCTGGCTGAAGGGAACGGTCTTGAAAACCGTCAGGCGGGTCAAACCGCGCAAGGGTTCGAATCCCTTATCCTCCTTTACTTATTATCGCGGAGTAGAGCAGCTGGCAGCTCGTCGGGCTCATAACCCGGAGGTCGCAGGTTCGAATCCTGCCTCCGCAATTATTCAAAATTGAATAGGTCCGGTGGTGTAGGGGTTAACATGCCTCCCTGTCACGGAGGAGATCGCGGGTTCAAATCCCGTCCGGACCGTATGCGGGTGTAGTTTAGTGGTAAAACCACAGCCTTCCAAGCTGTTGTCGCGAGTTCGATTCTCGTCACCCGCTTATATAATATGGGCCTGTAGCTCAGCTGGTTAGAGCGCACCCCTGATAAGGGTGAGGTCGATGGTTCGAGTCCATTCAGGCCCATTAATATTTTGTGGAGGATTACTCAAGAGGCCGAAGAGGACGGTTTGCTAAATCGTTAGGTCGGGAAACTGACGCAAGGGTTCGAATCCCTTATCCTCCGTTATCCAATGGCCCGTTGGTCAAGCGGTTAAGACACCGCCCTTTCACGGCGGTAACACGGGTTCGATTCCCGTACGGGTCATATTTAGGTATTATCCTAATTTATACTGGAGATATTGACATCGCGGAGTAGAGCAGCTGGCAGCTCGTCGGGCTCATAACCCGGAGGTCACAGGTTCGAATCCTGTCTCCGCAATTTTATTTTACCTAAATTATCAGGTCCGGTGGTGTAGGGGTTAACATGCCTCCCTGTCACGGAGGAGATCGCGGGTTCAAATCCCGTCCGGACCGTTTTTTTCAAGGTCCGATAGCTCAGTTGGTAGAGCACTTGATTGAAGCTCAAGGTGTCGGCAGTTCGATTCTGTCTCGGACCATAAAAAGATATATTTTGGCCCGTTGGTCAAGCGGTTAAGACACCGCCCTTTCACGGCGGTAACACGGGTTCGATTCCCGTACGGGTCATATTTAAGCAACTCTATAAAGGGTTGCTTTTTTTATGCCCAAATATAGCGTATATTGACTGCTATTGCTTGATTAAAAAGTTAGATACACTTTACTCTGCAAAATCTATCAAAAATTGGCCCTTTTTGATAGAAAATGAAAGAAAATGATTGATTAACCTTTATATTTCCTTTATAATATCTTATGTTAAAAGAGAAAACGATTTCAATTCATGAAAGGAGGTAGATTATGCTAACCGAAGAAAGGCAAAAGTATATTATGGAAGCCTTAACCAAAGTACCTATCTTAAATCTTCAAGATGTCTCCAAGCAGTTGTCTGTTTCTGAATCAACCATTAGAAGAGATTTTGATAGTTTGGAAAAGGCGGGGAAATTAGAACGCATTCATGGTGGAGCCAAAAGAGTTCAACAGCGTAATGTGGAAGCTTCCTTATCCGAGAAAAGCCAAGTGAATGTTTTAGAAAAACAACTCATTGGAAAATTAGCCGGAGAAATGGTTGCTGACCATGATACGATTTACCTTGATTCTGGTACCACGACGATTGAAATGATTCCCTGGATTATTAATAAGGAAATTATTGTTGTGACTAATGGCCTGGAAGTTGCCCAAGCTCTCTATCAATCACAGATCCACACCATTGTTGTGGGCGGTGAAATTAAAGAAAGTACGGGAACCTTAATCGGTGGCATAGCCTTATCTCAAGTTCAATCTTTTAACTTTGATAAAGCTTTTATAGGAATGAATGGTATTGATCTTGATACAGGATATACCACACCAGACATAGAGGAAGCACAAATTAAGAAGGCGGCAATTGACCATAGTCGTTACCGTTATATCTTGGCTGATGCAAGTAAATTTGACCAAAGTACTTTCTGCCACGTCTGTGACTTAGATCAAGCTATTTTATTGACTAATGAGAGCAATTCAAAATATGAAAACTATATGAAAATTATGGAGGTATCTCAATGATTTATACCATTACCTTTAATCCTGCTGTGGATTTATTAATGCAAGTTGATGATATAAAATTAGGTGACCTAAACCGCTCCCATGAAGACCACTATGTGGCAGGTGGTAAAGGGATTAATGCATCAGTCGTCTTCCAGCGTTTAGGTAAGAAAAATATTGCCACGGGTTTTATCGGTGGATTTTCTGGTCAATTTATTATTGATGAATTAGAAGCCGAAGGGGTTAATACCCATTTTATTGAACTCGACCAGCCTACTCGGATTAATGTGAAGCTCAAAGGCCCACAAGAAACCGAAATTAATGCCCAAGGGCCAAGAGTCGATGCTGATAAATTCCAGGAATTAATGACTTACTTGAATGAAGAACTAACAGATACTGATACTGTCTTTCTAGCAGGAAATGCCGCACCTGGATTGGATGAGAAAGCTTATATCAGTATTGCAAAATTATGCCTCGAGAAAAACGCTAACTTTGTTTTAGATTCTAATAAGCAATTATTAAAAGCATGTTTAGAATATAAACCTTTTATTATTAAACCTAACCGTGAAGAACTTGGTGAATTATTCGAAACCCAGATTGAATCAGACGCTGATTTAATAAAATATGCTAAGGCTTTACAAGAAGCTGGGGCTTTAAATGTTTTGGTATCTCTGGGTGGCGACGGAAGTTTATTGCTTACTGAAAGAGGGGATATCTACCGGGCCAATGTGCCTACAGGAAAAGTGATTAATTCTGTAGGAGCTGGCGATTCCATGTTGTCTGGTTTTATTAGTGCTTATGTTGAAAGTAAGGACTATGCCGAATCATTAAAAATCGCTGCAGCTACTGGGTCAGGAACAGCCTTTTCCGTTGGCATTACGACGAAGGACTTAGTTGAAGAATTAGTTGATCAAATTGTCGTTAAGAAAGAAAATTAAAAAGGAGGATTCAAAGCAATGAAATTATCTGATTTATTTGTCAAAGAGGCTATGGATCTCAACTTACAAACTGAAAGTAAAAAAGATACCTTAGTCCATCTAGCTAAGCGTTTCTCAGATTGTGGAGGCGTCAGTGATGCTGAGGCTTACGTGGAAAAATTAGAAGCTAGAGAAGCTCAATCCACTACTGGCGTTGGTGATGAAATTGCCATTCCCCATGCCCAACATGAATCAGTCAAAGAAGCTGCTATTATTTTTGCTCGGAGCGCTGAAGGAATTGAATGGGAATCATTTGATGGTCAACCGGCTAAATTAATCTTTATGATTGCTGCTCCAGAAGGGGGCGGTGGGGAACACCTGAAGGCCTTAGCGCAATTGTCTAAAGTCTTATTAAAAGACGGAGTCAAAGATGCTTTATTAAAAGCTCAAAGTCCTGATGAAGTCCTAGAAATTATCAAGGCTCATGATGAAAGCGAAGAAGCAACGGAAGAAAATAGTGAAGCCAAAGCTGCACCAGTTGAAGCGGATGAGGCTGATACTGATAATGATGTATATATCGTTGCCGTGACCGCTTGTCCAACCGGAATTGCCCACACCTATATGGCAGAAGAACGTTTGAAAAAAGCTGGACAAGCCGCTGGTTACCGGATTAAGGTTGAAACCAATGGTCAAAGTGGGGTAGAAAACCGCTTAACCAAAAAAGATATCGAAGAAGCGACAGCGGTTATTGTTGCTGCTGACAAACAAGTTGAAATGGCTCGTTTCGATGGCAAACCAATCATTATTGTACCGGTTGGTGATGGTGTTAATAAGGCTGACCAGTTAGTGGAACGGGCAGCCAATGACAAGCTACCAATCTATCATGCTAAGAAAGGTCAAAATACTGAAGAAGAAGAGAGTTCAGATGGCGAAACATTAGGCCGTTTAGCTTATAAGCACTTAATGAATGGTGTTTCTCATATGTTACCATTCGTTGTTGCTGGTGGTATCTTAATTGCCTTGTCCTTCTTCTGGGGCATTACTTCTGCTGATCCAGCTGCTGATGACTATAACCAAATTGCGCAAGCCTTAAATACAGTAGGTAACTTATCCTTTGCCATGATGCTACCTATGTTGGCTGGTTTTATCGGCCATTCCATGGCAGACCGTATCGGTTTAGTTATCGGGGTTATCGGTGGTATCTGTGCGGAACCAAGTAAATTTGCTGCCTTTACTGGGGTTGGAATTTTTGAAAATTCAGTTTCTTCTGGTTTCCTTGGCGCCTTGGTTGCTGGTTTCTTAGCCGGCGGTATTGTTTGGCTATTAGAAAAATTATTTGCCTGGCTACCTAAATCCTTAAACGGGATGAAATCGATCTTCCTATACCCAGTGCTTGGGGTACTGATTATGGGCTTCTTGATGCTCTTTGTGATCAATGGACCGATGGGTGCAGTGATGAACGGCTTAATGAGCCTTATCAATAGTATCCCACCTTCTATGACCATTATTTTAGGTTTTGTGGTTGGAGCGATGATGTCTATCGATATGGGTGGTCCGATTAACAAAGCCGCCTATGTTACTGGTACTGCCTTAGTCACCGCATCCGCTGGAGCAGGATCAAACGTGATGGCAGCGGTTATGTGTGGGGGTATGGTTCCACCATTAGCCATCGGTATCTCTGCTACCCTTCAAAAGAGTTTATGGTCTGAAGATGAACGTAATAGTGCCTATGTCAACTATGTGATGGGGGCTGCTTTCATTACTGAAGGAGCCATTCCTTTCGCTGCTAAAGACCCACTACACGTGATTCCACCACTAGCCCTTGGTTCAGGAATTGCCGGAGCCTTAAGCATGTTCTTTGGCTGTGTTTCTTATGTTCCTCACGGCGGTGTATTTGCAGTTTTAGCCGGTGGGGTAACCAATGGCCTAATGTTCTTGCTCTCATGGTTAATCGGTGGGGCAATTGCCGGAATCCTACTAAGAGTCTGGGACAAAAGCCTCAAAACAAAAAGGGTTAAGAAGTTAGTTTTCACTAATTTCTTAACCCTTTTACTTAAAATTAGGTATTAAAAAAGCACCCTGTTATAATATTAGTAACCACACTAAAGATTAAGGGGTGCTTCTTATGTACATACAATATAACATGAATCAAACAACACTTCCACTAGAATTATCTGCATGTATCGATCCAGATCATATTGTATTTTCAATCTATAATTTTATTGAATCTCTGGATGAAAAATACTTTGAAAGCTTCAGTACGCAGGACGGTCGTCCTGCCTATCATCCAAAACCTTTAATCATGGCACTTCTATACGCTTATAGTAAAGGCGTATTTAGCGGAAGAAAAATAGAGGAACTGATGGTTGAAAATTTACCCATGCAGTGGCTAGTCGCTCAACAAGTTATTAGCTATCGAACGATTAATCGCTTCCGTTCTTCAGAAAATTGCAGATCTTTATTAGAAAATCTATTCGTTGAGTTTACCACTCAGTTAAAGTTAGAGAAATTAATTCATTTAGAAAATTGCTTTATAGATGGAACTAAAATTGAAGCGAATGCCAATAAATATTCTTTTGTTTGGAAAAAGGCAACTGAAAAATATGCAGAGCGATTAAAAGTGACCTCACGTGAATATTACTTTAATGAAATTCAACCGATGGTTGATGCTGGCATCCAATATGATGAAAATTTAGATCTAGAAGAAACGATGCTTCAAGAGATATCTAAAGTGCTTAAGGAAGAAATCGATAAACTCACTGAAGATATTGAGGAAACTCCTGTAAAAGGGCCAGATCAACGTAAACAAGAACGTCGTCGTTTGAAAAAACATTACCGTAAAGTGAGTCAAGATTTTCTACCTCGCAAACAAAAGTATGCCAAACAGTTTGAAACATTTAACGGAAGAAATAGCTATTCAAAAACAGATCCTGATGCTACGTTCATGCGAATGAAAGATGACCATATGATGAATGGGCAATTGAAAGCGGGATATAATATCCAAGTAGCGACTGAAAACCAATTTGTCCTTCATTATGATATTTTCCACAATCCGACGGATACGCGGACTTTACAACCCTTTGTTGAAAGTTTTCCTAATTCCCCGAAATGCATTGTAGCTGATGCTGGTTATGGTAGCGAAGAAAACCTTACTTATTTAGATAACCATAAAATTAACCACTTGATTAAATATAATCGGTTTGATAAAGAGCAGAAAAAGAAACATAAAAAATCAGCTAAAAATATGGATAATTGGAGTTACGATAAGCAAAGTAATACTTTTACACATCCTGATGGCACGGTTTATTTCTTTAGTCATCTCCAAAAACGAAAAAATAAAATGAGTGGTTATATTTCTGAAATTCAGGTTTATAAGCCTTTGGATCCAGAAAATGCGCCGCAAAAGGCGCTTTACTATAATAAAAACTATCAGGAATTAAAGAATATAGAAACACAGAAGCTTTTATCTGAAGAAGGATCTAGGCTCTTTTTCAAACGGAAAATTGACGTTGAACCAGTTTTTGGCCAGATAAAGGCTATTTTAGGGTTCACTCGATTTAACCTCAGAGGGAAAACAAAGGTTAAAACTGATGTTGGATTGGCCTTCATGGCCAATAATTTGAAAAAATATAGCAAAATAAAAGCAAGAAAATAAGAGAATCTACAAATCACGCTTAAGTAATTTGTAGATTCTCTTTTTTTATAGTCCGTAGACTTTTGTCCCAGACTCGCCAAAACTAGCGAACAAGCGCAAAAAGCTGAATAATGTAAATAAGTCCTTGTGTTTTGCACAGGGACTTTTTTATGAAATGATTAATTTACTAAAAGACTGGTTGGCGCTAGTTTTCATCTATGATATACTTTTATCTATTGAAGATTCTTACCTTCTTAATAACTTTTTTACACAACTCAACTCAGTTATATTTAAGAATCTTTAAGTCGCTGCACGGAATGTGCAGCTTTTTTATTGCTTTATGATAGTCATTATAGATCAGTGATGAATACTTTTTACTAAGGGCAGGAACATTGTCATATCAAGCTTTAATTAGTAGAATATAAGGGTCAGCTCATTACGAGTAAAATAGTAGGAGGAATTGCAATGAAGAAATGGATTTTACGCCTAATGGCCCTATTAGCTGCTTTTACCCTAGTGGCTTGTCAATCAGGCAATACTGATAGTGATAAAACGGTAAAAGTAGGGGTAGTTGGTGAAAAAAATGACGAATGGGATTATTTAAAGGATGAATTGAAGGAAAAGGAAGGCATTGACATTGAATTGGTCAAATTTACTGATTACCGGATGCCAATTGAAGCCTTGGAGCACCATGAAATCGATATGCATAGTGCCTTAACTGAAATTTATATGGATAATATGAATGAAGAATCTGGCTATCACAACACCACGATCGGTTATACCACTCTTAACCCAATGGGGGTCTTCTCCAATAAGATTGAAAAAATCGATCAGGTAAAAGAGGGGGACAAGGTAGCAGTACCTAATGATGTCTCAAATGAAAGTCGGGCACTCTTACTGCTTCAAGAAGCAGGGTTAATCAAATTAAACCCAGATAAAGGGCTCATGCCAACGGTTGAAGATATCACTGAAAATCCAAAGAATTTGGAATTCATTACCTTGGATTCTAACCAAACAGCCAGTGCCTTAAACGACGTGACGATTTCTTGCATCAATAACGACATGGCTGCTGACGCAGGCTTTGTGCCAACTAAAGATTCCATTTATTTAGAAAAGGCGACCGATAGTTCTAAACCTTATTGGAATGTCATTGCCGTTGATGAAAAGAATAAGGATAATGAGACTTACAAGAAGATTGTGAAGTACTATCAAACCCCTGAAGTTGCTAAAATTATCGATGAAAAAAGTAATGGCTCAAGTATTCCAATTTGGGAAAGCCAAAAATAATTAAAAAAGACCTATCACTATCTGAGAATCTGCTCAGATGGATGATAGGTCTTTTTTTACTATTGCTTAAATGATCAAGTTGCTAGGCAAATTCATTGCTGGGGAGATATTTAGGGGAAATCAATTAAACTGCTTCTAAGTGAAAAATTAGTCCTTCATATATCTTGCATCTTAGTAGGTGTCTTACAAATTAAAAGAGCAAGACCCTTGCTTGCCTTGCTCTTTTAATTACTATTATAAATTAAGCTTTATAAGGGGGGAACCCCTTATTACGCACCCAGAGGGAATCGAACCCCTTAGCTTATAAAACGCCGTCATATCAACGTTTCTAGCCGTTTAAAACAGGTATTTATGAAATTTTGCCCCATATCTTGCCCCATACCCTAGGTTTTCTTAAAAATTGGCATAGTTTGCAAAGATTTGAGCAGACTTATCACGGCTATCTTTTGAGACGTGAGTATAGACGTTCAGAGTCATTTCTAAATCCTTATGACCTAATCGTTCCATAGCGTTTTTAAGCGGAATGCCAGCGTCAGCCAGCAAAGTGGCATGAGTATGTCTAAAACCGTGCATATTTAACATTGGTAGGCCGTACTTTTTACATACTTTTGATAAAGCGTTCCTAGGCTCACTATGGTTCATATAACTATTGTCTTTGTATTGAGAAAATACAAGTTGATTTTTATTGAAAATATTAAAGCCTAATTTAGTTAATGTCTTAGATTGTTCACTTTTCCAAGACTTTAGAATATTTAGTGTTTTATCGTCAATACTAATCACTCGAGTGCTTTGGTCATTTTTTGTACCTTTGAGGTATTGCGTACGTTTTTTATTAACCTTCTTGCCACGGGCTATGGCTTTGTCGATATTTATTGTTTTCGCTTTATAATCGATATCATGCCAAGTCAACGCACGAATTTCTTCACTTCTCATACCTGAAAAGGCTAATAGACGGTAGAAAGCGTACCAGCGTTTTGTTTTCATTTGGCTTAGAGATTTTAAAACGTCTTCTAATTCATCACGAGAATAAAATTTTTTCTTGTTCTCGTCAATAGTATCGTATGATAATTTCTTTTTCGGAATATGTACTTTGTCACAAGGATTCTCTCTAATATAGCCTTGATCAACAGCATATTTAAGTACCCGTTTTGTATTATTAAATAGTCTTCTGTATTGAGCAAATTGAGGATACCAATCATTAACTTGAGCTTGTATTCTTTTTGGGCTTAATTTATCGATATAGATATTACCAAAAGCCGGAAGAATATGAAGATTAAAATAATCTTTGTTTCTTTCAAAGGTGCTTATTTCAACGTCATTTTTATAAATACTTGCCCATTCATGATATAATTCTTTAAAAGTATATCGTTTGTTTTGTTTGAAGCGATCACCTACAAGGAACTTCTTTTGTTCTTCTTTATAGTAGGCGGTCGCTTTTTTTTTAGTCTGAAATCCTCTTTTGCGACATTCAACTTTTTCGCCGGTTTCTTCATTAACCCCAAGGTAGCCCCGAACTTGCCAGAACTCACCTTGAGAATTGCTATATTTATTGTATGTTGCCATTCTAACATGTTCCTCCCTAATCCTACCCCCACGGCTGAATTAGTAAGTGGTTATGTTAGTTTGGGAAAATAAGAAATTATAAGGTACGAAAATCATTTTCATGTTCAATGTTGTTATTTACAAGAATTTGAGTGCTTTTTTCACTTTCAAAATTATTTTTATCAGAATAAGAAAAATAAATTTCAGTGTTATTATCAAAGTATTTTTTTATAATTCCAATAATTTGAGTTTTTGAACGAATTTTCTCGTTAAGGAGATTTTCCATTTTAAGATTTTTAGCATTTAGTTTGCTTACATGAATTTGGTCATAAGTTTTGATATCAAGGGAATAATCACTAGCAACTAATTCAGTAATTTCCGCCATTAAATAAACTCTATCCCTATAAATATAAAATTTATATTCAGGATTTTTTATTAAATATATATAATATTCGTAATTTTTGACCAGATCTTTCAGCTCTAAAGCTAAATTAGTATTTGAATCTATTTTTTTAATCATACTGTTCATAACGCTTATTTGATTAGTGATGATATTGAATAACGTGATTTTATTATTGTTGTATTCAACATAGCCAGAAGCGCCATGTAGCAACTCATCTACCGACATACCGCCTAACTCTGCTATGGCCTTAAGGGTAATGCCATTTGGGACATTTTCCCCACGTTCCCATTTAGACACATTACTTTTTCCTGTTTTAGATATTCCGTCAGTTTTATTTCTTATCTCATCAGCAAATTGAGCGAGAGTAAGTTTCAAGTTTACTCTTATTTCTTTGATTCTATTTCCTAATTGTTTTTTATCTATTTCCATTATTTCACCTCCTAGTTAAAGCTATACTATCACAAAAGTTTCAAAAGTTGAATATCATGCTTGCAATTATTTAACTAGCGTGTTAGTCTTTAAGTGTCAAAAGTAGAAAGTGGGTGAGATGATGACCAGAGTAAAACAAATGCGTTCTTATATGGGAATGACTCAGAGCGATTTAGCGAATGTTTTAGATATTTCACTTCAATCTTATTGGAAAAAGGAAAAGGGAATTACTCCTTTTACCGATGATGAAAAAGTTATCCTTAAAAAGATATTTAATAAATCATTTCCAAGCGCAACAATCGATGATATTTTTTTTAATCAGAAAGTGTCAAAAGTTTAAAGCTGTCCCCACGGCTGAATTAGTAAGTGGTTATCTTGAAGTAATAGAAAGGTGGTGAGGACATGAAGCAAGAAGAATTAACATCACTAGAGCAAGAGCTTTTAGACATATTACCTAGAGGGAAAGACAATGCACGTACCGCCAGAGAATTAACTAAGCTGTTTAGTAGTCGGCTTTCATTGCGAGTTTTCTATGGTTTAGTTGAATCTTTACGCAAAAAGGGGTTACTCATTGGTGCAAGTCGAACCGATCCTAAAGGGTATTACCTAGTTAGTGATGAAGAGGAGAAACAGCACTTCTTAGCAAGCTATGAAGCGCAGGTTAAACAAGAATTAATCACATTAAGGATCATGAAGCAGGCGAGTTTATAGAAAGGCGGTGAGGATATGTTTATACTATTGATCATTTTAATGGCAGGACTGATTCATGTAGGAATGGAACATGAAAAGGTTGTGGAAGAAAACCAGCGATTGAAGCGATTAATTAACGATAATGGACAAAAATAATTAAAAAAAGTGAGGTTTAATTATGTATTCAAAAGAAATAGAAAACAAAGCGATTCTTTCAACAGCGAGTTTAAAAAACGATGAAGCTAAGATTCTCATGGGAGTTTTAGAAAGTAGACTCTTTTCACAAGAAAAAGACCCCGATGAAATGGTGACTTGGGATAAAAACGACTTGATTGAATATGCTTTCGAATGTTCTGAGGAAATAAAACGTTTAAAGTATTTTGCAGAAATTTTAAAAGATTTAATTATTGAAGTGAACTTTTTATTAAACAGCCTTGAAGAATCATTATATAGCGAATCAGAAGAGCCATATCTTGATTATGAAGTAGAGGAGCAAGAAGAAAATGAGTAACAACAACGTCTTTCAATTAGAGATCCCCGAGGATTTTCAGGATCAGTTTAAAGAATCATTAGTTTATTTATACCGTGAAGCCATGGAAGAAGCTAGACGGGATTGCGCCATCACTAGGGAAATGCTGACGGTGGAAGAGGTATGCAAAATGTATAAAACTAGCCGGAACACCATCACGGAAAATTGGCATAAAGAACTAGGGTTACCGCTTAATAAGCTAGGTAACAAGATTTATGTAGAACGGAAAGTACTGAATGACTTTATCAGATCGCACCCTTACCAATAAAAAAAGACTTACAACAAAAATGTCATAAGTCTTTATGTACAGTAGTAAGCCCCATCACTAAATAAGGCTTGAAAAGGTTGCTGGAACAGCCTTTTCTATACGTCTATTATATCAATTATTTTAGTGATGGGCAATTTTAGAAAGGATATTGACCCATGACCTACCAAAAAAGCTTAGAAACATTAGTAAGAAGAAATGATGATTTAGTTGAACGGCTGAATTTTATCTTATCAGCCGTTGACGGTATGACCCACGACAAAGCAATCAAAGACTATATTCATGATATTCAATGGGATTTCAACGATCAATCAGCCGCTTTTGAAGACCTAAGACAAACCTATGAAAACGCCTTAAGTGAACAACACGAATACGAAAAGCGTCAATTTAGGAAATTGGCTATTAAGATCGATATAGATTCATTCAGCTATTACAATCTATCAAAAGATAGATACCCCGACAAGGAAATGTTTGCCGGTGGCGATCTTGTGAATTATCTCATTGAACTCATTGAAAAAAGAACAGGTAAAGAAGCTAATGAGAATGACGTTTACAGTTATATAAAACGCTTGTTAAGCCTCGATTCTATTATTTATAGAGTAACAGGGTTTAGCTTAGGCGATGATGATGTATGTATTAATACTGACCAATTGGAATCACTAAGAAAACTCTTTGTTAAGAAAGTCGAGGCGGACAGCGATGACAAAAATAATTCAGATAAATAAAGATAATACGGAAAATGAAAAAGCTTATTTAAAAGAGCGTATGAAGCAGATCAAGAATTTTGAAGAAACCTATAAAGATTATGCGATCAGTAAATCAGATTTTTTCGAACATTCTATTGCCTACTATGAATTGGGGCTTATGAGGTTAGCTGATGAAGTTAATCAATTTTTAGACGGAAAGACCGGCCGGGGACGTTTAACCCTCTTTTGCTATAACCTAGACCTTGATAGCGAGGCGGTCAAACTGATGAAGAAATATAATATTGGCTATTTTAAGAATTGGGGTGATAGTGATGATTTACACGACTAAAGGGGTTAAAAATAACCAGCTTACTGAGTGCCACTCTAACGGAAGTGACTTTGAGACGCTGGCCTATCTTTGCAAGAATAACATTCAGCATTTAGAGGGCGTTCAGGCACAAAATAACGGGGATAAGCCCGTTCCTGATGAGATCAAGCTAAACGATTGTATCTATTTCTTTAGTGGCAAAATCAAGGGAAATAAGCGGTCTGACAGCGAAACAATTAACAAGTCACTCATCACTTTGGATATTGAACCCCGAGCAATTATCAGCCAAGACAGCCCCATTGTTTACGATTATCTTAACTTTGAGGAGACAATCAAACAGCTAAAACAGGAGCTAAAGGGGTTTAAATATATTATCTATCCAACAATTAATAGCCAGCCTAATCATGCCAGAATACGGGTAATTTTAGAGCCTGAACACAGTATGACTAAAGAGGAAACCACTACCATTACTCAGAGACTTATTGACCACTTTAAATATATTCCCATTGACCCAAGTAGTGGGAACTTTAGCCGGCTGATGGGCATGCCGGTAGATAACGGCCTACACGACAACTATAAGGTCATTGTTAACCGTGATGGTGCGAAAGTGCCTGTAATTCGTCCTCAGCAACAAGAGAAAACGACATTCACGGTTGATTATAGCCAATTAGGTGGAAGTGGCTATATTGGTAAAGTGCCAAGGCTATTACAGGAAGTTTATTCCGGAATTGGCCAAGGTAAACGTAACAATTTCTTCACTAAGGCCTTTGGAACATTGTTAACCGCTAAGGTTGATCCCGAGTATTGCATAATGATTTGTCAGGATTGGAACGAACGTTTCACACAACTGCCGTTATCTGATAAAGAATTGGCCAGCGTGATGGATAGCGTTTTAACACGAGAAGAGAGGAAGCGAGGCGTAGTAATGAATGAGTGATGAATTTAAAGAAATATTAAACCGAGCAAATCAATTAAAAGAAACAGAAGTTCAGTCAAATGAAAAACCCCAGACTATGCGAGAAATTAGAAACGCTTTATCTCAAAAAGGGCAGGATTGGAAAATAAAGCATAAAGATCCCAAAACCAAAAAATTTCCTAAAATGCATGAGGGGATCGCTTCAACCATTCTTAGAACGACCGTGCATTGCTATCTAATTGGCGACAATAGAGAAACTGCCATGCTAGCTTTCTATGATCCTGATCAGGGGATTTATATCACAGGAGAAACTAATTTTATGCGATTAATGAGCGGTATTGATAGCCGTTACCGGTCTAGGCAATGGAAAGAAGTCATTCAGCAATTAAGGGTAAGAGTGCCACTCAAAGCGCCTTTTTCAAGCGCTGACCTGATCCCCGTTAACAATGGCATTTATTCAGTCAAGGAGCATAAGTTATTACCTTTTAGCCCTGACTATGCCATCACTAGCAAAATAGCGACAAACTATAACGCCAATGCCACTAACCCAATTATTGATGGATTTAACTTTGACGAGTGGTTGAAGTCTATTGCTTGTGGTGATGATGAAATTGTTACTTTACTATGGCAGGTTATCAATGAAGCTTTGAACCCTAACCATACACGGAATAAAATAGGGTTCCTTATCGGTAGTGGGAACAGCGGTAAAGGGACGTTTCAGCAACTTCTAATAAATCTTATAGGAAAGCAAAACGTCAGCACGCTGAAACCACCACAATTTAGTAATCAGTATGACAAGGCCAATTTAATTGGCAAGGTATGCAATATAGGGGACGATATTTCTAACGCTTATATCGATGAAATAAGCGACCTTATGAGCATTGCTACCGGTGACCCTATAACGGTTGAAGAGAAATATCAGCCGATTTACAGCGCCACCCTTAAGCTATTCTGCTTGTTTAGTGGCAATGATATGCCCAACGTGCGGAATAAATCCTTAGGCTGGTATAGGCGTCTATTACTGATTCCTTTTAATGCTGACTTTAACGGTCAGAAGAATGACCCAAAAATTAAAGAGATTTATTTGAAAGATAAAAGGATTCTAGAATACGTCTTAAAAAAAGCTATCGAGATGGATTTCACTCAATTTATTGAGCCGGAAGTAGTTAAGAAAGAAATCGCTAAGTATCGCAGAGCCAATGACTACATAGAGGGATACATTAACGATGAATATATTGCCAATGGCTACCATGAGTTGGAAAAAGCGCCAAGTAACTTTATAAAACATGGTATTAAAGAATATAAATATGATTTAGGAAATAGAAGCGCATTACCTTATGGATTTATGACTAAATTCATAGATATTTTAGAACGCCTCACAGAAAATAAATACAGGCAGGCAAAACAACGGATTAACGTTAGCGAATCGGAAAGCATGCCAGAAGAAATCCAGCCATACGCTAAAGGGAGTAACCCGATAAGAATTATTCAGAAAATTAGCTAATGTCCCGCTTTGTCCCACTTTGTCCCGTATGAAGTGGGACAGTTAAAACGCTGATATACCAGCTTTTATCTATATTTGTCCCGCTTGTCCCACTTATTTAGTAATAAAAAGTAAAAATATATAATAGTAAAAAATATATAAAGGTTTGCATAGAGAAGTGGGACATTTTTTGAAATAGCTATAAAGCCCTTTATATCAAGGGCTTTCAGCACTTTTTTTCTAAAAAACAAATGGGACAACAAAGGGGACAAGTATCTATTTAAAATTATAAATATATAAGGAGCGATAAAACATGATAGATACAGACCTAGTTAGTCAGTACATTGAAGAACGTACCAATAAAATCATTCAGCTTTACCCTAAGCCGTCTATTGCTAAAGTGATGGCAGGGCAAGAAATAACCATGCTGACGCTAGTATTAGCGGTAATCGGGTATTTGAATGATGAATTTGCCATTGAAGAGCTTGAGGAAGTCACATATATGGCAGGTATGCCACAAGACGCCTTTGACCTTATGGAAGAGCTTGGCATTTTGTGAAGCAAGCCCTCTATTTGGGCAATAAAAAAGGACACGACCGAAGTCATGCCCGTGAGTGTTAACCCCCACTGAATTAGCTAGCTTTATTATAGCACACGAGGAGGGGGTAAACATATTTCCGGAAGTTGATGAGAATAAGACGATTGCTAAGGTGAACGATCTGTTAGGCAACTATGACCGCTTGAAGCGTATGAGCCTGTATGACGGCCATTTAACAGCAAATTACCGGTATTCTCTCGAGAAGAAAACCCAATCCACTAGTGATGGGGGAGTGGGCAAGGTAATTGAGCGCAGGGAGCGAGGGAGGGAGATTATAAATGAAATAGATAATGCTATTGAATTAGTTGAACCAGAGTATCGGCAAATATTAAAAGCCAAGTATTTTAGTAAGCGACTAGATTTTGATATTTATTCATCACTCAGTATATCTAGTAGTGGGTATTATCAGAAGTTACGCAAGGCAAAGCTTCAATTTACTGAGGCTTACAAAGCAGGGGAGCTTTTATGCTTTGTTTAGGGTTATAAAAGGTTAGACACAGTAAGAAAGGAAAATTGAAATGAATAAAGAAGAATTTAATAATCAAGCAGAAAACCAAGAAGAAGTAGACTATGTGAAAGAATACGACAAAGACAAGGCGGAAAAAGAGTATCAAAAACACTTTACTGAAACGCACCTCAACAACAGTATTAATGAGTTTGCCAGAATCCAAAATGAACGCGATGAACGTTTTCGTAAAATAAAATCAAATTGGGATTAAGGGGGATATTATGGATTTACTTAAAGAAATTATTATAAGTCTTCAACCTAGTGAAGAATTTACTTACGAGCGTAACATTAATAAAATGGACGAGTTAAACACTAAAGGGCTAGAAGCTTTGAATCAGTTTAATCAAAAAGTTGATGAGATACGAACTAACTCGAAGTATTCACAGGACGGTAAAAAAGAAGCTTATGAAGAAGAACGTGAAGCGACTGAGAAATTTCTTAAGGAGCAACGCAGAATCTACCTTAGCTTAAGACGTGAAAACATTGAGTTATTCAATAAGGGTAAACAAAAGTTCAAAGAAATCGGCTTTGAAGAAAGAGGCCTTTATGATCTCACGCCAATTGATTTTAGTTACTTGCAAACTGTGTTAATGATGGACAAGAGCGAAAAGACACTGAATTATCTTGCTGAAAAATATGACTATAATTCAGCCGTGATGGACGTTATTAATGCCAATGGTAAATACGAGGTAAAGAATCCGTTCTATAGTGATTTAGAGAACCTTTCCACCAATTTTGACGATGATTTGTATGGTAATACCAGCGAAACGCCTGAGGGCGCTAGGGAAGCGAATATACGGAATGGAATGTTACTAAACCGCATGGCCAAGCTTGATGGGTCACAAGTTAATGAACGTGAAACGGTAATACCAGACAGCACTGCCAGACTAAACTAAAAAGAGAATAACAGCGTTAATTAGGTGAATCAGTGATGGTTCACCTTTTTCATTGCCCTGAAAGACGATGGCAAGGTTTTGACAAGGTAGAGCGAAAATAACCAGCCTTATCACAGTTTAAATGTATTAGTGATGGGATTCATCACGAAATCAAACAACGCCACACAGGGCAAATAGGGCGCTTTATGGGCTTGGTGCTAGTGATGATAATTACTAAGATTTCATAAGGTTATTAGCTAACTAAAAAAACTACTCCCAAATTACCCCGTTAAATTTATATTCCGTCATTAAAAACCTGAGATAGCTGAGGCCTAAAAAAGGGAAACCTTGCAAAACCTTGCATTTTTTAAAACCTGACAAAACTTAACATATTTATTACCCATAAGACTCCTAAGATTTTCCATAGGTAGCGATATTAAATAACCTGTTAAAACCTGTTAAGTAAATTGCCAATAAAAAAAGCCCGCACGGGGCAATTACTACAATTTACTACATTACTAAATAATACTAAATTTAAATTTACTAACTCAGCGATGGGGGTAGAAAGATCTTGCCCCATATCTTGCCCCATGAGGTGCAAAATTAGAGCTTAACTATTATTAACAATTAAGTTGTAAATGCTGTTAAATCAACATTTCTAAGGCATATTTGAAAGCCTTAAAATTTAAATACGCACCCAGAGGGAATCGAACCCCCATCTCAAGAACCGGAATCTTACGTGATATCCATTACACTATGGGTGCAAGCAATAAATACATTATAGCACAAATAGCATACTTTTGTTAAGAACTTTTTTGAAAAAAGTATTGTTGTTATCGATGATTTCTTACTATAATAGCTTCACCCGCAAAATCAACAAATAAAGAAGCTAGCTTACTTCTGCTTTGAAGGGCATTAATGGCAAGTTGGCATAAATATTTCCCCGTAAAAGTGCCATAAGTTTATCTATTGACCTATATTGACTATTAAGGTTATAATGATTAGGAAGTCGAAAAAGGAGGAAATTAAATGAATTTAGTACCGACAGTGATTGAACAATCACCTCGTGGTGAACGTGCTTATGATATTTATTCGCGCTTACTGAAGGACCGTATTATCATGCTCAGTGGAGAAGTTAATGATGATATGGCAAACAGCGTTATTGCCCAATTACTTTTCTTAGATGCTCAAGATAACGATAAAGATATTTATATATACATTAACAGTCCAGGAGGATCAGTAACTGCAGGGATGGCCATTTACGACACCATGCAATTTGTTAATGCTGATGTTGTGACCATAGTCACTGGTTTAGCAGCTTCTATGGGCTCTATCTTATTGATTGGTGGTACAAAAGGAAAACGTTATGCTTTGCCTCATTCTGAAGTGCTTATTCACCAACCTCTAGGTGGCGTTCAAGGTCAGGCTACTGAAATTGAAATATCAGCTCGTCATATCTTACAAACTAAGCAAACCTTAAAAGAAATTATTGCTGAACGTTCTGGTCAAGATATCGACAAAGTGGAAAAAGATATGGACCGTGACTACTGGATGACTGCCAAAGAAGCTAAGGAATATGGCATCATTGATGAAATCATGGCTTCTAACCAAGGCCTTAAAGGTCAAGAATAGTATCATAAAAGACAAATACAAAATAATTACCGAGTGTAGCTTAAGTAAGTACACTCGGTTTTTATAAAATTTAGATTTCCACTGCAAAATGCTTGCGACTGCATGATATTCTTGTTATACTACTAGTGTAGAAAAATGAATAGCAGATAGAACTGCTCAAATTTTTTTGCACTATGTTGGTCAAAAAAAGGCATGACGGACAATAAAAGTCCATGCAATAGAAAGTTGAATGTCATGAAAGCCGTTTACAGTAGAATCCTTAAAGTGGTTCCTGAATTGGAAGACCTCTTTAAAAAAAGGATGCAAATTTTACAAATGGTCTTACGCTTTCAACCTATTGGTCGCCAAATTTTGGCAAAGAAGTTAGACATGACTGAGCGACCACTCCGTCGTGAAACGAATATCCTTAAAAAAGAAGGGTTATTAGATTCCACTAGAAATGGAATGGTTATCACCGCTAAGGGTGAGGAAGCTTTAGCTTTTGCTCGCGAAATGCTCCATGAAGATTCTAGTTTATTTGCTAAGGAACAACGCTTAGAAAAGCAACTAGGTATCGATGAGGTACATATTATTGAGAGTAATCTTGATGAAGAAAATAGTACCTTGGCACAAATAGGAGTATTCTTATCTAACTATTTAGCCAATACTTTGCCAGAAGGATACATTACGGTGGCTGTTTCAGGCGGCTCGACAATACTCGAGGTTGCTAAGAGCTTAAACCGTAAAGTTCTAACTAAGAATCGGCATTTTACGATTGTTCCTGTCCGTGGTGGCATGGGCGATTCGGTGGCGATTCAGGCAAATACAATTAGTGACCAACTCGCACACCGCTTAAATGGGACTACTAATTCTCTCTACGTTCCTGATGTTCTGACTGAAGAAACCAGAGACTTATTAGTGAAAGAGCCCTCCATTCAAGCAACATTAAATATTTTAAAGCGGACCGATGCTTTATTATTTAGTGTTGGCGATGCTAGAATCATGGCCCAAAGACGGGGGTTTTCATCAGAATTAATTGATAAAATCCTTGCTAAGGGAGCCATTGGTGAAGCATTCGGGTGTTTTTACACCAAGGAGGGGGAAATAGTTTATCAAATGCCCCGTATTGGTTTACAATTAGATCAAATAAAGGATATTCAATATCCCATTCTAATTGCTGGCGGTCGTGCTAAAGCAAAAGCCATTCAAGCTTTTGCAAAACTCGCACCCTTTAACTTTGTCCTAGTGACAGATTTAGGGGTAAGTAATCAGGTTTTAAATGAGGAAACTCATTAAAAATATTTTTATTTCCGAAGGAGGAAAATTATTAATATGGTAAAAGTAGGTATTAATGGTTTTGGACGTATCGGACGTTTAGCTTTCCGTCGTATCCAAGATGTTGAAGGTTTAGAAGTAGTTGCAATCAATGACTTAACTGACTCAAAAATGTTAGCTCACTTATTGAAATATGACACCACTCATGGTCGTTTCAATGGTGAAATTGAAGTTTTAGATGACGCCTTCAAAGTAAACGGTAAAGAAGTTAAAGTTATGTCTCATCCAGACCCAGCTGAAATTCCTTGGGGTGACTTAGGTGTAGAAGTTGTTCTTGAAGCTACTGGTTTCTTTGCATCAAAAGAAAAAGCTGAACTACACTTAAAAGGTGGAGCTAAGAAAGTTGTTATTACTGCACCAGGTGGAGCAGATATTCCAACTATCGTTTACAACACCAACCATGAAATCTTAACAGGGGATGAAACTGTTATTTCTGGTGCTTCATGTACCACTAACTGTTTAGCACCTTTAGCAGATGCTTTAAACAAGAGCTTTGGTATTGTTGAAGGTTTAATGTCTACTATCCATGCTTATACAGGGGACCAAAACACCTTGGATGCTCCACACCGTAAGGGAGACTTCCGTCGTGCACGTGCCGCTGCAGAAAACATTATTCCTAACACTACCGGTGCTGCAAAAGCTGTTGGACAAGTTTTACCAGAATTAAATGGTAAATTAGATGGTTCCGCACAACGTGTACCTGTTAAATCTGGTTCTATTACTGAATTCTTCACCGTTCTTGAAAAGAATGTTACCGTTGAAGAAGTTAACGCTGCTATGAAGGCTGCTTCAAATGAATCCTTCGGTTACAACGAAGACGAAATCGTTTCTTCAGATATTGTAGGTATGACTTATGGTTCCTTATTCGACGCAACCTTAACTAAAGTTATGGACGTTGACGGTAAGCAATTAGTGAAGACTGCTGCATGGTATGACAACGAAATGTCATATACTTCACAATTAGTACGTACCTTAGAATACTTCGCTAAGTTATAATAAACGCTAACGTTTAATAAAAGCGTCTATCCATGTAAAGGCGGGGAGTCAGACGCTCCCTGCCTTTTTTCTAAGTGATAGAAAAAGGAGAAATGAATATGGCAAAAGAAACTGTAAAAGATGTTAATGTCCAAGGCAAAAAGATTTTAATGCGGGTTGACTTCAATGTTCCTATGAAGGATGGAGAAATTACCGATGATAATCGGATGGTTCAAGCCCTACCAACAATTAAGTATGTGATTGAACAAGGCGGAAAATTGATCTTATTTTCTCACTTAGGCAAAGTGAAAAGTGAAGAAGATAAAAAAGACAAGTCCCTTGCTCCAGTGGCTAAACACTTAGAAGAACTCTTAGGGCAAAAAGTGGTCTTTGTTCCTGCTACTCGTGGACAAGAGTTAGAAGAAGCCATTGACCAATTAAATGATGGGGAAGTTTTACTTTTTGAAAACACCCGCTTTGAAGATGTTGATGGCAAGAAAGAATCAGGTAACGATCCTGAATTAGGTAAATATTGGGCTTCATTAGGCGACGGTATTTTTGTTAACGACGCCTTTGGGACTGCCCACCGTGCCCATGCATCGAATGTTGGTATTTCTGCCAATGTTGACCATGCCGTAGCTGGCTTCTTGATGGAAAAGGAATTAAACTTCTTAGGGGATGCAGTCAATAATCCTAAGCGACCTTTTGTTGCTATCTTAGGTGGGGCTAAAGTTTCCGATAAAATTGCCGTGATCGAATCCTTACTTAATAAGGCCGACAAAGTGCTTATTGGTGGGGGTATGGCTTATACATTCTTAAAAGCAAAGGGTTATGAAGTGGGTAACTCCTTGTTAGAAGAAGACCGCGTTTCATTAGCCAAAGAAATCATGGAAAAAGCTGGCGACAAACTTTACCTTCCAGTGGATGTTGTCGTTGCTGATGACTTCTCAAATGACGCTAATACGCAAGTAGTAGCTGCTGATGCCATTCCTGAAGGTTGGGAAGGCTTGGATTCCGGTCCTAAGACCAATGAATTATTTGCTAAACAATTAGAAGATGCCAAAACGGTTGTATGGAATGGCCCAATGGGTGTCTTTGAAATGGAAAAATTTGCTATTGGTACCAATGCCGTATGTAAAGCGGTTGCTGACCTTGACGATGCCATTACTATTGTTGGTGGTGGGGATTCTGCATCAGCTGCTAAGAATTCAGGATTTGCTGAAAAATTCTCACACATTTCTACCGGTGGGGGAGCTTCTTTACAATTCTTAGAAGGTAATCCTCTACCAGGTGTTGAAGCGTTAAGTGAAAAATAAGGAAGGATGAACAAAGTGAGACAAGTTTTAATTGCCGGGAACTGGAAATTAAATAAAACCGCTAGTGAAGCAAAAGCTTTTATTGAAGACCTGAAAGCTAAATTAAGTGGTAGTGAAAAAGCTGAAGTTTTGGTTTGCCCACCAGCTTTATACGTGCAAAGCTTACTCTCTGAAAGTCAAGGCACTAACATTAAAGTCGGTGCTCAAAACTGCTACTATGAAAATAGTGGGGCTTTCACTGGAGAAATTTCACCTTTAGCCTTAGCTGATCTAGGAGCAAGCTATGTGGTTATCGGCCACTCTGAACGTCGTGAATTATTTAATGAAAGCGATGAAGATGTTGCTAAGAAAGCCAAAGCAATCTTCGATAATGGCATGACCCCAATTATTTGCTGTGGTGAAACCTTAGACCAACGTGAAGAAGGCATTGCTAAAGAATGGATCACTGGACAAATCAAGGCAGCTTTAAAAGAACTTAGCCAAGAAGAAATTGCTAAAAGTGTCATTGCTTATGAACCTATCTGGGCAATTGGTACCGGTAAAACAGCCTCTCCAGAAGACGCTGAAGAAATTTGTGGTCACATTCGTGACGTTGTTTTTGAAGTTGCTGGCCAAGAAGCTAGCGATGCTGTCCGTATCCTTTACGGTGGCTCAGTGAAACCAGCTAATGTAAAAGATATTTTAGCCCAAGAAAATATTGATGGCGCCCTAGTCGGGGGAGCTAGTCTTCAAGTCGACGATTTTCTTGCTTTAGTTAATGCTGCAGAATAATTCATCAAATAGATTATAAAATTAATTAGATAAAAGGAGATAAAATCTATGTCATTAATTACTAACATCCATGCCCGTGAAATTTTGGACTCCCGTGGTAACCCAACCGTTGAAGTGGAATTATATACTGAATTAGGCGCATTTGGCCGTGGTTTAGTACCTTCTGGTGCTTCTACTGGTGAACATGAAGCGGTTGAACTTCGTGATGGCGACAAAGACCGTTATGAAGGTAAGGGTGTCCTAAAAGCTGTTGAAAATGTTAATACAGTGATTGCTGAAGCCATTGTTGGTATGGAAGTTACTGACCAAGTAGGTATTGATGAAGCAATGATCGCTTTAGACGGTACCAAGAACAAAGGTAAATTAGGGGCTAATGCCATCTTAGGGGTTTCTCTTGCTGCTGCTCATGCTGCTGCTGATGAATTAGACGTGCCATTGTATAACTACTTAGGTGGATTCAATGCCCATGTTTTACCTACTCCAATGATGAATATTGTTAACGGTGGTTCTCACTCTGACGCACCAATTGCTTTCCAAGAATTTATGATTGTTCCTGCAGGGGCTCCTTCATTTAGAGAAGCTTTACGTTGGGGTGCTGAAACTTTCCACGCTTTGAAAGGTATTCTTAAAGGCCGCGGTTTAGAAACTTCCGTTGGTGACGAAGGTGGTTTTGCTCCTCGCTTTGAAGGTACTGAAGACGCTTTACAAACTATCATTGATGCGATCGAAGCTGCTGGACGTAAAGCTGGTGAAGACATCTTTATCGCTTTAGACTGTGCTTCTTCTGAATTCTACATTGATGGAAAATATGACTACACTAAATTCGAAGGTGAAGGCGCTGCTGTTCGCTCTGCTGCTGAACAAGTTGAATACATCGAAGAATTAGTTAACAAATACCCAATCATCTCTGTTGAAGATGGTATGGATGAAAATGACTGGGAAGGTTTCAAATTATTAACCGAACGTATTGGTGATAAAGTACAATTAGTTGGTGATGACCTTTATGTAACCAATACCGACTACTTGAAACGTGGTATTGAAGAAGGTATTGCAAACTCAATCTTAATTAAGGTTAACCAAATTGGTACCTTAACAGAAACCTTCAACGCTATCGAAATGGCTAAACGTGCTAACTATACTGCTGTTGTTTCCCACCGCTCTGGTGAAACTGAAGATGCTACCATCGCTGATATTGCTGTAGCAACCAACGCTGGTCAAATTAAGACTGGTTCCTTATCACGTACAGACCGGATGGCTAAATATAACCAATTACTACGTATTGAAGACCAACTTGGTGAAACTGCTGAATACCAAGGAATCCATGCATTCTACAACTTAAGCAAATAATCCAATAAGTAAATTTAAAAACGTTTTTAATTAATAAGGTGGGTCGCTCCCACCTTTTTATTTTTACTCTAATGGGGAAAGACTTCTTGAAAACTAAGAGACTTTTCGTGTTAAATAAAGTGTGCTAAGATAGAAATTAATGATTCCAAGGGATAAGGAGGGATTAAATGTCTCAAACAGAAGACCGCCAAGCTTGGATAGAACAACGTAAGAGCGACAATTATATTTTTGCTGACGTCATCCAACAGGCTGATGATCGCTATTTAATCAATGGCCAAGCTTTTCAAGTGGTTAAGGATGCTGAAGCGGGCATCGATAAGCAGGAATTAGCTAACCGCTATATGGATATTTTGGATAGCTATGACTATGTGGTGGGCGATTGGAGTTTCCAACAATTGCGTTTGAAGGGCTTTTATGAAGATAAATTACCCCACACCAGCATTGACCAGCAAATTTCTTTTCTCGATGATTATTTATATGAATATTGTAGTTTTGGTTGCGATTATTTTGTTTTAAAGCACCTGCGTAGTGAAGAAGAAATCAATGAACGTAACCGCCAATTGAAGAGTAAAAGGAATAATCAAAATTCTAAGCGTAAGAAGAGAAGGAATAGTCGTCATAATAATCAAGGAAATAATCATAAAAAAGCTTCTAAAAAACAAACGAAGACAGTGGGTAAGCGCTTCTCTGTGAAAAAGAAAAATTCCAGTCGTAAAGCCAATGCTGTTAAAGTAACTGATAAAAAAACATTTAAAATAAGGAAAAAGTGATGACAAAAGCTAAGAAGATAAAAGGCTTATTGATTGATTTGGATGGAACGGTTTATCGCGGGAAAAGTCCCATTAAGGGAGCTAAAGCATTTATTGAAAAACTCATTACTAGTCAAACGCCCTTTCTATTTTTAACTAATAATTCCATGAGGTCCCACCAAGAAGTCCAAGCTTTCCTAGAAAAGGAACATCAAATCTTGGTTGATCCAGAAAGGGTTTATAGTAGTGTGGACGCCTTAGTTTATGCCCTGAAAGATGCTTACCACCAGGTCGATCACCAACAGGCCGCTTATATTATTGGTAGTGAAATTCTTAAAAAGAGCGTCAATGACTTAGGCTTTGAGATTTTGACAAGTATTAACCGGCAGATTGACCTAGTAGTCGTAGGCTTGAATCAAAGTGTTTATTATGACCAGCTCGCTCAAGCAGCTATTGCAGTCCAAAGAGGGGCGGACTTTTACTTAACTAACCCGGATATTCAATTTCCTGATGAACGAGGATTTGTGCCCGGTGCTGGCTCATTAGGGCGCATGATCAGTGAGGTGAGTCGGACGCGTCCGGTTGTTTGTGGTAAACCGGAAAAATTGATTATGTCCGGTGCCTTAGCCAAGCTAGGTCTTCAAGCCGATGAAGTGGCCATGCTGGGTGATAACTTAACCACTGATATCTTAGCGGCAAATCGTATGGATATGCCGGCGATATTAATTGAGACCGGTGTCCATCATAAAGAAGATTTGGAACATTTTTCGGGTCAACCTGACTATATCGTTAAAGATTATGAGGAATTAGGAAAATTATGGCAAGAAATATCCGATTTTACTTAGGACTTAGCAGTCTGGTGCTTTTTATATTGTGTGGAGCGATTACCTTCACGATTTGGTTTACCCCACTCTATTATCTGAGTGCATATCTTGAACAGGTCAATCAAGTCGTTGACTTAACATGGCAACAGATTTTCCAGGACTACCATCGTATTATTGCTTATCTCAATTTTCCTTGGATTGAACATTTGTCCTTACAGCATTTCCCCATGAGTCCAAAAGGGATCTTTCATTTCTATGAAGTGAAGCGGCTATTTCAAATCCTATATATCTTATTACTAACCAGTGGTCTGTTATCCGCTCGCTTCCTAAAAAAATTAAAAAATAACCAGGCTTACTTCTATTTATATCGGCCCATGAAGGGGTTAATGGTCTTACCTTTTCTATTAATACCGCTCTTTCTCTTATTTTTTGACCAGGTTTTTGTTCTATTTCATCAGCTCTTATTCAATAATGATGCTTGGCTCTTTGATCCCAAGCTCGACCCAGTGATTGAAATCTTACCAGAGACTTTCTTTTTGGCGTGCTTTATTTTGGTGGTGGTTCTGGTTGAAGGAGCTTTTTATTATTTTTATCGCCTCGGAAAAACTAGTCTCGAAAAGTAGGCTGGTTTTTATTTTTACTTTAAATATTAAATAGGCTTTTTTTCTGGTCTTTGCTATACTTATTGGTAAGAAAAATCTTGAAACAATCATAGAGTTTATATAGGAAGGCGTGTTGAAAATGACTCGTGTGTGGAATTTCTCTGCCGGACCGGCAACTTTACCCTTAGAAGTATTGGAAAATGTTCAGGAGAATTTAGTTGATTATCATGGTCAAGGTTTATCCGTTTTAGAAATGAGTCACCGATCAGACTCTTTTCAAGAGATTATTGAAGGGGCGGAAGACTTAATACGAGAGCTTTTAGATGTTCCCTCCAATTATCAAGTATTATTCATGCAAGGTGGCGCGACCTTACAATTTTCAGCACTTTCGTTAAACTTATTAAAAAGCGGTAAAGCTGGCTACCTTATTGGCGGCAGCTGGGGTGAAAAAGCCTATAAAGAGGCTGAAAAATTAACCGGAAAGGCCACCGTTCTAGCTTCTTCAAAGGAAGATCATTATCAAAAATTACCGGTCTTAACTGATTTTAACTCAAATGACTATGATTATATTCATATCACCAGTAACAATACCATTGAAGGGACCCAATACCGCAACTATCCTGATGCTAAAAGTTCAAACTTAGTTGCTGATATGTCATCGGACTTTCTTAGCCACCCTGTGGATGTTTCTCAATTTGCTTTGATTTATGCGGGAGCGCAAAAGAATGTGGGACCAGCTGGTGTCAGTGTAGTGATTATCCGTGATGATTTGTTAGAGGATACTGGGAAGGTAATTCCAACTTATTTAGACTATAAAACCCATGCCAGCAAGCATTCTTTATACAATACTCCACCAACTTTCTCTATTTATGTAATGCGTTTAGTTCTGGAATGGATTAAAAACCAGGGAGGATTAGCCGCTATTGACCAAATTAATCAAAGAAAAGCCGCAAAACTCTACCAAGCCATTGATCAATCAGAAATCTTTGTTAACCAGGTCCTTCCAACTGATCGCTCACTCATGAATATTCCTTTTACCAGCCAAGATGCTGACATCGACCAAGAATTTATCCAAGCAGCCAAGGAGAAAGGTTTTATTAATTTGAAGGGGCACCGCTCTGTAGGTGGGATGCGGGCCAGCATCTATAATGCTTTCCCTGAAGCGGGGGTGGATGCCTTAGTGAAATTCATGAAGGATTTTGAAAGTGAGGTTAAACATGAAAAAAATTAATACTTTAGACAATATCGCTGAAACAGGGCTTAATTATTTACGTAAACAAGGCTACTTAATTAATAATGACCAAGAGCCGGACGCTCTTATCTTACGCAGTAGTGATATTCATAACTACGACTTTTCTTCTCAACTAAAAGCGATCGGGCGCTCAGGCGTGGGGGTAAATAATATTCCTGTTGATGATTGTAGTGAGAAGGGGATTGTGGTTTTTAATGCACCGGGGGCCAACGCCAATTCGGTTAAGGAACTGGTTATTGCTATGATGATTAATCTCTCTCGCAATGTCTTTCAAGCAGAACACTGGATCAACCGTTTAGATGGGGAAGATGTCCACAAGCAAGTTGAAGCCGGAAAGAAGATGTTCCGTGGCCAAGAGCTAATGGGCAAGACCTTAGGAGTTATTGGCCTAGGTAATGTCGGTGCCCGGGTTGCTAATGCGGGTATTGAACTAGGTATGGATGTCATTGGCTACGATAACTATATTTCAGTGAAAAATGCTTGGCAAATTAACCAAAAAGTGTCTTATTGTGATGATGTGAAAGATATTTTCCAACAATCCGACTACATCACCATCCACACCCCCTATACCGAAGAAACCCACCATTTAATTGGCTTTGAAAATCTTTCTCTAGTAAAAACAGGGGCGATTATCCTTAACTATTCACGCCAAGAAACGGTTGACCCTGAGGCCATGCTTACCTTCTTAGAAAATGGCATGGTGAAATACTTTGCTAGTGATTTCTATTTTGAAGAATTAGCCGGTCGGGACGACTTTATTATGACTCCTCACTTAGGGGCAAGTACCGAACAATCTGAAGAGAAATGTGCCCTGATGGTTGCCCAAGAAGTAAATAATTACCTGGAAAGTGGCGAAATCAAGAATTCTGTCAACTTCCCCAATGTGGAAATGACCTTTAATGCGCCATTACGTCTGTCTATTATTAATGAAAACATTCCTAATATGGTGGCTGGGATATCTCGTTACCTAGCAGATGAAGATATTAATATCGAAAAAATTATCAATAAGAGTCGAGGGAATTATGCTTATACCTTAGTCGATGTGAGTGGGGATGATCTCTTAAGCAAGGTCAATACCTTTATGGAAGATGTGATGAGCGTTAAAGGGATTAAAAAGATTCGTATGATTCAAAATCCTTATACTAAATAATGACTAGCTGTCCTGCTGAGGCGAAATAGTTTTTTCCTTGAGTCCCTATGATTATTATGTTACTATTGCTAAGAAACCTAGTAGAAGAGACGAGGGAAACTTTTGAAAAATATTTTACTTATTTCAATAATCGTAATTAGTATTTTATTGATATTAGCAGTGATTATTTCCCCAGCCAAAACAAGTTCCAGTGCCAATATTACAGGGGCGATGGACCAAGGAATGAATGGTAAAAAGGCCCGCGGTTTTGACGCGGCAATGGATCGCATCATTAGCATCCTAGGATTTGCCTTTATGATAATTGCTGTCGTTTTAGCAAAATTATCTTCCTAATTTTAGGAAAGTGCTGGGCTTATCCCAGCTTTTTTTATAGAAAAATGTCAATCTTAGAAAGATCAGGGACCTCTATGCAAAAGCAAGAATCATTTTATTTTACCGGCGATAATGAAGTAGCTGTCCTCTTATTTCATGCTTATACAGGAACCACAGCTGATGTAAGAATGACGGGTCGTGCATTGAATCGTGAAGGCTATACTGTCTATTGTCATAATTTAACCGGTCATGGCACTGGGCGCGTAGAAGATATTTTAGCAGCAGAACCAAGTGATTGGATCGCGGATGCCCGCCAAGCTTTAGCCTTTATCAAAAGCCAAGGCTATGAGAAGCTAGCGGTCTTTGGTTTGTCTTTGGGTGGTTCTATTGCCACCAAGTTATTTATTGAAGAAGAGAGTCAATTTATAGCAGCCGGCTCTTTCTGTACGCCGATTATGACCACAAACATTGAAGAAACCAATGTAGGAAAGGCGTTTATGGCCATGGCTAGAAATGTCAAAGTAAAGGAAGGTTTTAGTGGAGAATCTCTGAAAGCGGAATTGAGGGGCATTGAATCGGACTTATCTCTTTCCCTAGAGAAGATCAATCGTTTTAACAATTCTATGCATAGCCAACTAGGGACAATCACTAAACCTTACTTCATCGCCGAAGCCGGTCAAGATGAACTCGTTGGCGATAGCAGCGGTCGTCTATTGAAAGAAGCTATGCCTAATGCTCAGGTGACCCTAGCTCATTTTGAAGATAGTGGCCATGTGATTACTGTTGGCAAGGCCCATCAAGCATTTGAACAAGCACTAATCGAATTTCTCAACCAGGTGGTGTAAAAAATATATGAATATAGACCAAGTCAGTCAGCAATTGGTCGCTGCAGTGAAAAAAGAAGCGACCCCCTTAACGATACAAGAATGGAGTCAGAGGTTTAATTGCGATAGCAGTGATGACTATCCTGAATTTATAAAATTAGTTGCCCAGTTACAAAGGAATGGCGACATCGAAATTCTTGATAACGGGGGCTTAGTTTCTAAAAAATCAGACAAACGTTATCAAGGAAGCTTCTCTTTAAACCAAAAAGGTTTTGGTTTTGTTTCCATTGAAGGTTTTGATGATGATATTTTTATCCCCCGTGGTGAAACTGGTGGCGCAATGAATGGCGACCAAGTGGCGGTTCAATTGACTAAACGTAACCGGGGAGAACAAAAAGATGAAGGAACGATTACAGAGGTACTAGAAAGAGCTTTGAGTCGAGTGACCGGTGAATTTGTTCCTTATAATGACAAGTTAAAAGCCGAATCCGGTTATATTGGTGGGATAAGAATTCAAAATAAAGGCGAAGAAATGATGACTTGCTTTGTCTTGAGTGATGGACTTCACCCAGTGGAGGGGGAAATTGTTATCGCAGAAATCGCAGAATATCCTTCCCTCGATCAGCCTTTACAGATGACTGGCCGCGTCATTCAAACCATTGGTCATAAGGATGCTCCTGGAGTCGACATTCTTGCTATTCTAAATATGTTCGATATTCCTCATGAGTTTCCTGAGGAAGTTCTTGATGAAGCAGAGGAAGTTCCTGAGCAAATTGACCCAGAAGAGACAAAGAAACGTGACGACTATCGTTCCTTACTTACGATTACCATCGATGGGGCTGATGCAAAAGACTTGGATGATGCTATTTCCTTAAGAAAACTTGGCAATGGTCATCTTGAGTTAGGCGTTCATATTGCCGATGTTTCCTATTATGTCACCGCAGGAAGCGCAATTGATAAGGAAGCCTGGAAACGTGGGACCAGTGTCTACTTAACTGATCGTGTGGTTCCTATGTTACCCCAACGCCTATCCAATGGAATTTGTTCCTTACAGGCTAACCAGGACCGTTTGACTATGTCATGTTTGATGGAAATTGATCCTCAATCAGCCAAGGTGGTAAAATATCATATCGGCCCCAGCATTATCCAATCGGACTATCGGATGGTTTATGATGATGTTAATAAACTATTAGAGGGTAAAGATAAACAATTAGCTGAAAAATACGCTGAACTTATCCCCATGCTTAATGATATGGCTGCACTCCACCAGTCTTTAAGGGATAAACGTCATCACAGAGGGGCGATTGATTTCGATACGCCTGAAGCTGAAATTATCGTTGATAAAGAAGGCCATCCTATTGATATTGTGGTTAGGGAACGTGGAACTGCTGAGCGGATGATTGAATCATTTATGCTAGCTGCTAATGAAACCGTGGCTCATGAATTTACTAAGCGCCACCTGCCTTTTATTTACCGGATCCATGAATCGCCTGATGATGAACGGATGAAAACCTTTATTGAATTTGCTCAAACATTAGGGGTTCACGTGAAGAAAACAGACGGTAAAGTAAGTCCTAAAGATTTGCAAAACACCCTGGAAGAAGCAGCTGGTGAAAGCTATGCTCCCGTGGTCCAAGTGATGGCTTTACGGAGTATGCAACAGGCTAAGTACGACCTTCAGCCAATTGGTCACTATGGTTTAGCAGCCAAGGACTATACCCATTTTACTTCACCAATTCGTCGATATCCTGACCTCTTAGCTCATCGTCTTATTCGCTATTATCTCACCCACAAGCCCAATCCTGCCAAGAAGGATGAGCTCAGTCAGAGCATTGAAAAAACTGCCGACCAAGCTTCAAAAACAGAGCGGCGTAGTGTGGATGCCGAAAGAGAAACCGAGAGCCTTAAGAAAACTGAATTTATGCTTGATAAGGTAGGCGAAGAATTTGATGGTATTATTTCATCCGTGACCAAGTTCGGTATCTTCGTTCAACTCGCTAATACGGTTGAAGGATTGGTCCATATCTCTAATTTGGATGATGATTATTATAACTATGTGGATAAACATATGATCCTAGTCGGGGAACATACTGGAAATATTTATCGCATAGGAGACCAAGTTCGGGTGAAATTGGTTAAAGCTGATACAGACTCTAGACAGATTGATTTTGAGATCATTAATCCAGAGAAAAAAACTAAGAAAAATAATTCCAAGCCTAAGAAAACAGACCTTAAAGGAAAAAATACTCAAGGACACAAGAAGCATTCTAAAAAAGCTAAAAAGAATAAACATAAGAAAAAGCATAAGAAGCAGAAAAATAAGAAGAATTTTGTTATTCGAAAGGCTAAATGATAACAAAAGGGGAGAAACTGTGTGACAAAGAAGAAGCAAGACAATGTGGTAGCGACAAATCGTAAAGCGAATCATGATTATATCATCGAAGATACTATTGAAGCTGGTCTTGTCTTAACTGGAACAGAAATTAAATCGATTCGTAAGGGGAAGGTCAACTTAAAGGATTCCTTTGCCCGGGTAGAAAATGGCCAGGTATGGGTCTATGGGATGCATGTGAGTCCTTTTGAGCAAGGCAACCGTTTTAACCCGGATCCTATGCGGCCAAGAAAATTATTATTAAAAAAACGTGAAATCAATCGCTTAGCTAAGCATGTTAGCCAAGAAGGTTATGCGATTATCCCACTACGGATGTATATCAAAAGAGGCTTTGCCAAATTACTTATCGGCATTGGTAAAGGGAAGAAAAAATACGATAAGCGCCAAGCCTTAAAAGAAAAAGATATGAAGCGTGACATTAAACGGGCAATGAAAGAAAAATATTAAAAGCTTATTGGCTGTGTAATAAAAGAACATGGATTCATAAAAAGGACTATGACAAGTAAGAGTGCCCCCAAAAGAGTTGGAATAATGTCCAACTTTTGAGGGGGACAACAGGTCGTAGTCCTTTTAATCATTTAAAATCCGTGTTAGGTCGGTCGAAACAAGATATAGAAAATCAGTTTTTTCGCTGCTGTGAGTGATTAATTGTTTTCTTTATTCTCTTGGCTATGTTCTTTCCAATATTGACTGGGTGACATGCCATTGAGTCTTTTAAACATTTTTGAGAAGTATGAAGCTGAGCCAAAGCCTACTAATTTACCGACATGACTAATACTAAAATTGGTAGCCTTCAATAGTTGTTTGGTTTTATCTATCCTTACTTTGATTAAATAATCGATCGGAGACGCGGAAAAGGCCTCTGAAAATAGACGAATCATATAGTATTTATTCATACTGATTAAATTACTGAGATGGTCCAAACTAATATCCTTGGTATAATAATTATCAATATACTTTTTCAGCCAGTGAATTTTTTCCTCATTGGTAAATTCACTTTTTAAGGCGAATAAATTTTTTTGCTGGAAATATATCCGAGTAAATAACATTTGGATCAGCATTTGTAAGATGGTTTCTTTTTCGTCCTCTGCAAGCTCACCTTTTTTATCTTCATAGTCAATTAATTGTAAATAATTTTCAATTTCTTTATGAGTGTCTTGACAACAAGCAATGTTTTCATGCGATAGTTTAAAACTTTGATTACGACCGACTAAACTGATAATTGATAATTCATACCATTTTTCTAAAGCTTCCGCATCGATATCTTGGGCTTTTAAATGGGCCCTGTTGTTAATAATACAATAGCTGTTATTATTCATAATATAATTTTTATCATCAGAATTTATAGTTAGAAAGCCTTCTTTGCAGTAAATAATGATTAATTCATTAGGTCTTTGATCACTAAAGAGGAGGGACGCTTCTAATTGCTTAACCTTCCTGCGGTCAAAGTAGCGTATACTTTTAAAATGAAGTTCAAGTTGAAGAAGACGGTTTCTAACGAGTTGCTCACGTTCCATAGGAAATCTTCCTCTTTCTAGACTTAAGAATAGAAATATCTTTTAATATCTAAATAAATTATATCAGAAAAGCTTTAGTAAACGTTTTATAATTTGATATGTTTCGCTAAAATGGGCAATTTTTGTTATGATAGTTTCAGGTTTATCAGTATGAATGCGAGGTTGAAAGAAATGAGTAAAGGTGTAACAATTTATTTTATGCGTCATGGCCAAACCTACCTCAACCACTATCATCGGATCCAGGGGTGGGCGGATGCGCCTTTAACAGAGAAGGGTAAACGCGATGCCCAAAGGAGCGCCAGTGGTTTACGTGATGTTAATTTCTCGGCTGTCTATACCAGTGATTTGCAACGGACTGTAGCCACAGCGGAGATTATTTTAAAATATAATTACCATGCTGGTTCCAACCTTCCAATTAATAAACGTAAAGCCTTTCGGGAACAGTTCTTTGGGAGCTTTGAAGGGCTTGAAGTTGAACGGATCTGGGGAAAAGTCTCTGACTATATTGAGAATGAAAAGCAAGACTTGCTAACTACAAATGACCGTGTGAAGGTAGAAATGGATACTTTCCATGAATTAGATCCCACCCATGATGCCGAAGATTTTATGACATTCTGGCTACGGGTTGAATTAGGCTTGATCGATGTGATTACCGCCCATCGTGAAACTGATCAAAATATTCTGATTGTGAGTCATGGCATGACGATTCGCAATATGATCCATGAATTAATTCCAGAATTTTCTTTAGGTGAACCCTTAGATAATGCTAGTGTATCTATTGTTAGGTATCAAGATGGTTTTTACCATTTGGAAGCCTATAATCAAACCGATCATTTTGCTTTAGAGGAAAAAGTTGATGATGTGAATAAGAACCAGGAAAGAAAACAATAAGTCTCAGCAAGTCTTTTATAAATTCTGGAGATCGAGTTAGCCATAAAAACAATTGAGTTAAAGTCTTGAATGATGTGTAAATCTTGACTTTTCGGTAGGATGTTTGTTATATTAAAAAGGTATCCCTTTGGGGGTGTTTTTTGGATTCGACAGGCATCAGACCGGGGTACAGCTACATTTCGGAGGTTACGTCTCCGTCACAAACGTTAACTTAAATTTAATTGACAAAAACGAAAGTCAATCTTTAGCATTCGCTGCCTAGCAGCATGCTAAGATCTGCCTAGTATCACCCATGTATTAGTTACAGGTCTCATTGAAGTGGGATACGTCTTGCGCTTCCGCCTGGAGCAATAGAAAGAGAATAATCAGGTACGCAAGCTAGCAGGTTTGTTTATTGACCTCTAGTGCGCTTAATCAACAATAAACTATGAGTGTAAAAGCTGTATTAGCGGGGTGTCTGGACAGGGGTTCGACTCCCCTCACCTCCATAAATAGTAAGCGTAAGCGGTCGTTAGTGGCCGCTTTTTTGTTTTTATATGAGTTAAAAAGGTGTTGATAAAGAAAATTTATTCCTTATCAACACCAATAATAGATTATTTACTTAGTTTCCAGATTGCTTTTTCACCAACACTAAATAGTGGTTGCCATTCTAGCTCAATATCTTTTCCGTCTACACCGTAATAAACGGTACTATCAACAGTTCTACCTGCTGATACTGAACCAAAACCAATATCACCATCAGAACCGCTTAAAGGATAGGTCTTAGCTTTCTTACCATCTACATAAAGCTGAGTATCGGCACCGAAAGCGTAGTCTTTATCTTGACCGTTCTCTAAAGTATAGCTAATCTTAATGACGCGTTCAGGATTTGATTCTGCGAATTGATTTCTTTCATCAGTAAATTCAACATTATTTACTTTAAATTTTATGCCATCAATTTCAGCAGCATCACCGACTGCTAATTTCTTATTTTCTTTCTTACTTGAAGATTGACTCTCGCTGGTTTGGCTTTTACTAGATTCAGTGTTTACAGATTTTTTATCACCACTAAAAAGTGACCCAATAATGAATAGAGCGATGAGGGCAATTATTCCAATTCCAATCCACTTCAAGCATCCACCACGTTTCACTTCGTTCCCATTTTCGTCATATAATTTCTTGGCCATATTTTTCTCCTCCTATGGTATAATGTTTTTGTCTAATTGAGCGCTCTCCTAGAGAAGCGCTTTTTATTTACTTTTTCTCAATTTCAATACCAAAAAATCAGAATATAGATTTGATATTATTTTTAATAATAGTAAATTATATATTTATTAAATAAACATTATTAATATATTAACCTATAAGATGATTATAATAAATGAATAAAGTTTTAACAACATAGTTTTTTCTGCTATTCACTAGTAGTTTTAAATAGTTTTTTTCTAGATTATTTAATATAGTATTTCCTTGTTAGATTTATTAGTTAGGCAATAGGTATATAGGTAAATAAATTAGGAGTATGGATTGAGATTTCTTTCTTTTCTATTCAAGTTTGCATGAAATCATGCCATTTTAACTTTTTGCTTTCATATGAAATATTTTTACTTTTTGAGTTGACATCAGCGAGTGTCCTTGCTACAATACTTGTGATTTAGAGCGAGACTCTATACTTTAATTCTGTCCAGAGAGGCATGAAAAGTGATGATAAGAATACCTATAAGTGTGCATACTTATAGCTAATTATGATGACTTAAAGGCCTAGACAGAATTGTCTAGGTCTTTTTTCGTTAAAGAGGTGAAAAAAATGGAAACATTATATGTGGCGTTGGATTTTAAAACAGAAGCAGAAACTTTTGATTTTCTAAAATTATTTGAAGGCCGCCAAATTGGGGTCAAAGTAGGTATGTCGCAATTTTACATGTCAGGACCAAGTATCATTGAACGCTTATGTGATATGGGACATGAAGTCTTTCTTGATTTGAAGTGCCATGATATTCCTAATACAGTCTACCTAGCGATGTTACAGCTTAGTCAATTACCGATTGAACTCGTGACCATTCATGCCATGGGTGGTAAAGAAATGATGCGAGCTGCGGTTAAAGGGGTTCAAGAAGGCAAACATCAACCAAAAGTTCTTGCAATCACCCAGCTGACCTCAACTAATCAGGAAATGTTAAATAATCAATTACAAATTCCTGGTACAGTCGCTGAATCGGTGGAACATTTGACCCGCTTAGCCTTAGACAGTGGTGTGGATGGCCTAGTTTCTTCTGTACAAGAAAGTAAGATGATTAAGGAAGTTTCCAAGGGGCAATTACTTAGTTTAACACCAGGGATTCGTTTGAATAAGAATACTCACGATGACCAAGAAAGAATTGCTAGTCCCGAAGAAGCCCGTGCCAACGGTGCTGATTACATTGTAGTGGGACGTCCGATTATTCAAGCTGACGATCCCGTGAGAGCCTATGAAGAAATGAAAGAACATTGGGAGGGTAAATAGATGAGCCAAAATATTAAACGTGAAGTTGCCGAAGCATTATTAGATCATGAAGCCGTGATTATCCGTAACGAAGACTGGTTTACCTGGGCCAGTGGGATCAAGAGCCCAATTTACTGTGATAACCGTCAATTAATGAGTTATCCAAAAGCTCGTAAGTTAGTCGCACATGCCTTAGCAGATATGATCAAAGAAAAATACCCAAATGTTACCTGTATTGCTGGGACAGCGACAGCCGGAATCCCACATGCTGCTTGGGTGAGTGAAATTTTAGGCCTGCCTATGGTATATGTTCGCTCTAAAGCCAAAGACCACGGTAGACAATCGCAAATTGAAGGTCACCTAGAAGCTGATGACCAAGTGGTATTGATTGATGACCTCATTTCAACAGGTGGTAGCGTCTTGGAAGCTTGTCAACCGGTTGCCAAAGAGTGTTCAGTGATTGGCGTCGCTGCGATTTTCACTTATGAATTAGATCGCGCCAAGAAAAACTTCCAAGCTGCTGATATTCCTCTAGCCGTACTGAGTGATTTTCATAGTTTATTAGAAGTCGCCAAAGAAAAACATGACTTTAGCCAAGCAGACATGGAAAATATCTTGGATTGGCACCGTCAACTGAACCAGTCTTCCAATAATTAAAAATGACTGCTAGACAGTCAAAAGAGTTAAATAATAAATACCTGTGAGTATTTGTTTAAGGAGTGTAAAAATGGAAAATAAGAAGAAAGCTGTTATTTCAAGTATCATCGCTTCAGGTACTGATGACCTCAACGTGATGTTTCTATCCTTTTCAATGGCAAGCATTATCAGTGAGTTTTCACTATCAGGTGCCCAAGCGGGTGCTATCGCTACGGTAACTAACTTAGGGATGTTATTAGGCGGATTAATTTTTGGATATCTTGGTGACCGTTACCATAAGCTAAACATCTTAAAGATAACCTTGCTTATCTTTTCTCTAGCCTCTGGGGCAATTGCTTTTGCACCTTCGATTACTATTCTTTATATCTTACGCTTCATTGCCGGTATTGGTGTCGGTGGTGAGTATGGAATTGCTTTAGGAATTATGGCGCAAATTGTCCCTGTTCATAAAATGGGACGGATTTCTGCTTTGAATGGGGTAGCTGGGCAAGTTGGCTCGATTACTTCCGCTGCTCTAGCAGGTTTATTCTTGAGTCACCTAGGCTGGCGCGGATTGTTCTTATTTGGTCTCGCTCCTTTGCTCCTCGTTTTATACATGCAAGTAGCTATTAAAGATGAAAAAGAATTTTATCCGGTAAAAAATGATTCAGCTCTCGATAAAAGCGAAAAAATTAATTTTGCTGTTTTATTTAAAGACTTGCGGACCAGTTACCAAACCACTGCTCTGATGTTAATGTGCACGGTTCAAATTGCTGGATACTTTGGTATGATGAATTGGTTGCCAACCATTATGCAAGAACAAGCAGGTCTCAGTGTCCAAGGTTCATCATTATGGATGATTAGTACTATTGTAGGGATGTCCTTAGGGATGGTTGTCTTTGGTCGACTATTTGACCAATTTGGCCCTCGGCTAATGTTTGCTGCATTCTTACTTGCATCTGCTCTTGGTGTCTACTTATTTAGCCAAATTACCTCACCCATTGGAATGCTATTTGGCGGAGCCATGATGGGATTCTTTGTTAATGGAATGTTCCCCGGCTACGGAGCAACGGTTTCTTACCTATATCCTAAGTCCGTTCAAAGTATGGCCAATAACTTAATCTTAAACGTTGGACGAGCAGTAGGTGGATTCTCTTCAATGATTATTGGGATCATTATGGAACATGGTAATGTGACCATGGTTATGCTCTTCCTATCATGTCTTTATATCTTCTCTTTTGTGGTCATGTTAACCATTCCTGGGATCAAGCAAAAATCTTTTAAAAAGGTTTTTGCCCAATAATTAGGAGTATAGGCTATTAGAGGCTTACCAAGTCAATGATAAATAATCAAACCGTATCGAAATCGGTGTGGCTAAGACAAAGGCTGTGATTTTCACAGCTTTTTTTGTTTTTTCACTAATTCTTATGCGCGTCAACAGTAAAAAATATATAAAAGGTGCTGATAAATCATAATGTTCATCAGCACCTAATAAAGTGAAAATTATATTTTCTTAATTAGCCGTTAAGATCGACAACCTTACCTTCATCTAAATAGATAATACGTTCGCAGAGGTTGGTCACGTAGTCACCCATGCGTTCTAGGTTAGAAATCATGGAAATATATGAAGCACCAGTTACCACTAAGCTGTTATTCTTCTTCATATCTGACACGACTTGTGGGATTAGTTTATCAAAGTAGTGGTCAACTTTGGCGTCCATTTCCGCTGCTGCCTTAGCTTGTTGGTCATTACGGGTAACAAAGGCGTTAACAGCCAGCTCGGCCATTTCAATGACTGTATCAGTCATTATTTCTAGGTCAGATTCAATGTTTTCTAAACGGGGTTCATCTGCGATCCGTAGAGCTCCTTTTGCAATAGAGACGGCATGGTCGCCCATTCTTTCAAGGTCAGCACTGGCCTTAATGATGGAAATAATAAAGCGTAATTCATCACCGATAGGGCTTTGTAGGGAAATTAACCGGAAACATTCCTTATCAATGGCCACTTCATAAGCATTAATCTTTTCATCATTTTTAATCACTTTTTCTGCGGCTTCATTATCATGGTTGAGAAGCGCATCAACGGCTTCTTCAATGGCTTTAGTAGTATCGATTCCCATACGTGTAAATTGACCATCTAAGGTCTTTAATTCTTCGACAAAGGCCTTTCTTAGTTGCGTCTTTTTCATTAAAAACTCACTCCCCGATATCTTATATAGAAATAGTATTTTACCATAATCCACTCATAAAGTAAAAGGAAGCCCTTACAATACTATTGAATACTGGAATACTAATTTTCGTATCTCTATTTTAACATGAATGTTCTGAATAATTATCCTTTAAAAGTGATAGCTTTTTAATAAAAGTTAAAAATTGTTTTTGATATTAGCTTTATTGCTGTAATATATTATTTGTTGACTTTTATCTTATATATTGCTAATCTTTCAATAAATTTAATGAGTAGACTGACAATTTGATCACTAAAAGCAGTTTTTAGGGTAAAATAGTTAGTATCATGAAAAATATCTAGGAGGCAAAATATGAAACTGACGCAACACATGCAAGTGGTTAATAATGAATTAAACATTGCCGATATTCCTGTTTCTCGTTTAAAGGAAGAGTATGGAACTCCGCTTTATATTTATGATCAAAAAGGAATTAAAGATCAAGCGAAAACTTTTATCAATGGCTTCCATTCTAAAAAGTTTACTACTCATATTATCTATGCCTCCAAGGCCTTTTTAAACCTTTATATCGCTCAACTAATCAATGAACAGGGCTGTTATCTTGATGCTGTCAGTGGGGGTGAAATATATACACTTTTGGCAGCTGGTGTTCCAGGAGAAAAAATATATTTCCATGGCAATAATAAAACCGAGTCAGAGATCACTCTAGCGCTTGAAAATGCGATTGGAAACTTTGTTATTGATAGCCAGGCTGATTTTTATAAAGTAGAAAAAATCGCTAAGTCTCTCAATAAAGAGGCAAAAGTCCTCTTAAGAATTAATCCAGGGATTGAAGCAAGCACCCATAAATATATCCAAACCAGCCTCGATGATTCTAAATTTGGTATGAGTAGCCATGATGAGGATACGGTGGCTTTGGTTAAAGAGATGGTTAAGAGCGATTGGCTTGACTTTGCCGGTTTCCATTGCCACATCGGTTCACAAATATTAGAAGAAAGATTCTTCTTTGAAGAAGCTGACTTAATGTTAGCTTTTTGCCGGCAAATGGAAGAAGAGGCCGGTTGCCAGGTAAGAGAGATTAACCTGGGTGGCGGTTTTGGTGTGTACTATAGCCAAGCAGATCACCCCTTTGATTATGAGAAATTTTTACAAGGCTACATCAAGGTTATTGAAGCAGCAATTGATCAATATGGCTTAGAGCATATCGATACCGTAAGCATTGAGCCGGGACGGGCTTTAATTAATGATTTTGGAACAGCTCTTTATAGTGTCGGGGGGGTTAAACATACCCTGGCTGGTAAACCCTTTGTCTTTGTCGATGGTGGGATGTCAGATAATATTCGTCCAGCCCTTTATCAAGCCCAATATGAAGCGGCCTTAGCTAATCGAATGAATGATGAAGTCGAAGGGGAGTACCGCGTGGCAGGAAAATTGTGTGAAACCGGTGACCAGTTGGTCCAAGATGCTCCCTTGCCAGAAGCTCGGATCGGGGATCTCTTGGTGATTCCTCGAGTAGGAGCTTATACTTATACCATGAGTTCGAATTATAATCGTCTAGGCCGCCCAGCCCTGGTTTTTGTCGAGAATGGACAATCCTATTTGGCCGTCAAACGAGAAAGTTACCAAGATATGCTCAGAAACGATTGTAAGTATAAGAATAAAGAAGACTAGTTTTTTAGAATTTAAAGGAGGAAACAAAAATGATAAAAGTTGGTATTGTTGGCTATGGTAATTTAGGTAAAGGTGTGGAAATTGCAGTTAATGCAGCGGAAGATATGGAATTGCTAGGAATTTTTACTAGACGGCAGCCTGATCAATTAGATACAAAGAGCCCAGCCTATCAAATCGATGATATTCTTGACTTTAAAGACAAAATTGATGTCTTAATTTTATGTGGTGGTTCTCAATCGGATATTCCTGTTCAAGCTCCTCGTTTAGCGGAAAACTTTAATACAGTGGATGCCTACGATAACCACGATAAGATTCCAGAATACTTCGATCAAATGGATCAACTTGCTAAAGAAAATAGCCATGTCTCTGTGATTGCTACGGGTTGGGATCCAGGTCTGTTCTCACTTAACCGCTTATTAGCTGAAACCATCTTACCGCAAGGACAAACCTATACTTTCTGGGGCAGAGGGGTTAGCCAAGGGCATTCTGATGCAGTACGCCGGGTAGATGGCGTCAAGGCAGCTATTCAATATACCGTGCCTAATCAAGCCATGCTAGAGGCAGCAAAGGCTGGCGACCCTATTGATTACCAACAAGCGACTGCCCATAGTCGTGAAGTCTATGCAGTCCTAGAAGAGGGCGCTGATCCAGATCAAGTTGCCGAAGCGATCAAGACCATGCCTGATTATTTTGCCCCTTATGACCAAGTCGATGTGCATTTTATTTCTCAAGAAGAATTAGATCAAAACCATCAAGGGATCCCTCATGGGGGTGAAGTGGTGCGCCAAGGACAAACCAGCGCTGACCACCATGCAGTTTACAATTTTGCCTTGCAATTAGGTAGCAACCCTGAGTTTACCGGTGCAGTGAATACTTGCTATGCGCGGGCTGCATACCGCTTAGCTAAGGAAGAACAATTTGGAGCTAAAACCGTCTTTGATATCGCTCCCGCTTATCTATCTGCAAAATCTGGTGCACAACTCCGCCATGACTTGCTCTAGGTCTTGAGCATAAAGAAAGCATTTACATGACATATTTGATATACTGAAGTCAGTTGGAAATTGGGAGGATCAACTCTGATCCTCTAACTGTTATAAGTCAAATATGTGAATGGAGGCTTTGTATAATGAGAATTGGTGTACCTAAAGAAATCAAGAATCATGAAGATCGGGTGGCAATGACACCGGCCAACGCCTTTAACCTTGTCCAAGCTGGACATGAAGTATTTATCGAAAGCTCAGCTGGTGTAGGTTCTTCATATGAAGATAGTGAATATGAAGAAGTAGGGGCTAAGATCGTAAGCTCTGCTAAAGAAGCGTGGGACGTTGATATGGTGGTTAAGGTTAAAGAACCCCTTGAATCTGAATACCAATATCTCCGCGAAGACTTAATTGTGATGACCTATCTGCACTTAGCGGATAATGAGCCTTTGGTGGATGCTTTAATTGAAAATAAAACCACAGGTGTAGCCTATGAAACCATGGAGTTAAATGGGAAATTGCCTTTACTTAACCCAATGAGTGAAGTGGCTGGACGGACTGCTATTCAAGTCGGTGCTCACTATCTTGAAAAAACTAATGGTGGTAAAGGGAAGCTCTTAGGTGGTGTGCCAGGAACTCAAGCTGGAAAAGTGGTTATTATCGGCGGCGGTAATGTTGGTTATAATGCCGCTCGGATGGCTGTTGGCTTAGGCGCTAATGTAACTATCCTTGACTTGAATCCAGCACGTTTAGGTGAATTAGATGACCTCTTCCAAGGTCGGGTTAATACATTAATGTCCAATGCTTATAACATTGCTAATGAAGTTAAGGATGCTGATGTAGTCATTGGTTCCGTTCTTATTCCTGGACGTAAGGCACCAATTTTAGTAACAGAAGATATGGTGAAGACCATGGAAGAAGGTTCTGTTTTAATTGACGTGGCTATTGACCAAGGTGGTAACTTTGAAACTTCTGACCATGCAACGAACCATGATGATCCTGTATATACTAAACATGGTATTGTTCATTATACCGTTGCAAATATTCCAGGAGCTGTACCAAAGACAGCCACAGAAGCATTAACCAACGCTACCATGACTTATGTTCAACAAATTGCTAATTTAGGTATTGAAGAAGCTGCTAAAGCTAACCATACAGTATTTACTGGGGTAAACACCTACAAGGGTGAATTAACTAGTGCTGATGTAGCTGAAACCAGTAAGCATGACTACAAAGAGTTAAAATTCTAATAGTCTTTAGGTAAAGTAAAAAGAGAGGCTGTGAAAACAGTCTCTCTTTTCGTTTAGCCATTTTAGTGATTATTGAAAAATAGCAAAGAAGATAATTACTATAATTCCTAAAGCAATCCGATACCAACCAAAGGCTTTAAAATCATTCTTTTGGACATAGTGTAGTAAGAAGCGAATCGTTAAAATCGAAACAATATAGGCCACAACCATTCCTAAGATTAGTAGGAAGCCTTCCTCGGTTGAAAAACGAAAACCATCGAGGAAGCCCTTAGTCAGTTTTAAGAAAGTCATTCCAAACATAATTGGAATACTCATAAAAAATGAGAAGTCAGCTGCAGTGGGACGAGAGGTCCCTAAAATCGTTGCCCCTAGAATGGATGAACCGGATCTTGAGGTCCCAGGAATGACTGATAGGGCCTGGAAGAGTCCAATTTGAAAGGCTTTTTTGTAAGATAAATCTTGGGTGGAATGGACGGTTACTTGGCGGTTTTTATTTCTGTTTTCGACTACGATAAAGGCAACCCCGTAAATAATCAGTGCAGCAGATACTACCACCCAGTTTTGGAAGTGTTCTTCAGCGAAGTCGTTAAATAAAAGACCAATAACACCTGCGGGAATACAGCCAACTACCACCTTAAACCAAGTCTCCCAAGTCTGTTTTTTCTCTTCAGCACTTTTTTGACTTGAAAAAGGATTTAAGCGGTCAAAATAGATCCAAACAACGGCTAAGATCGCCCCTAATTGGATAACGTATACGAAAATATTCCAAAATTCCGGTCTAAAGTCCATGGAAATAAATTCTTCTACCAAAATTAAGTGACCAGTACTACTAATTGGCAACCATTCAGTAATTCCTTCGACAATCCCCATGATGAAAACTTTGATAATATCTAACATTAAAATAAACGCATCCTTTCACTAGCATTTTTGTAGTATAGCTAAAATACGAGGTCTTGACTAGGCCTAGGCGTAATTTTTAGCTTTTTTTAATTTGCTTAAGCCTATTGGACGCAAACAATTTCATTGAGGGGACAACTGATATTGAGTGGGCTTAACTGTCCGGTATTTTGGTCACGTTTAAAGAAGGTCACTTTCTTCTCTTTTTGATGGCCCACAATGACATGACTTTGGTTAGCGTCAAAGTTAAAATCACGTGGAAAGTCTCCCCCAGAAGGAATGGACTGAATATGACTTAATTGAGACCCATCTTTAGAAACTTCAAATACTTCTAGGCTGTTGTAACCTCGATTGGAGACATATAAGAAGTTTCCATCTGTTGAGATACGAATAGCAGCACTACTATTTTCACCACTATAGGTCTCTGGTAAACAATTCACCCGGTCGACAAAGGAAAAGTGACCGTCATCATATGTCAAAATATCGATGGTGTGTGAAAGCTCACCAATCACATAAAGAATGTCTTCTTTAGGGTGGAAAACTAAATGCCGGGGGCCAGTCCCTGCTTGACATTGATAGGAGGCTTTTTCCTGTAATTGGCCCTCTTGGTCAAATTGATAGCTAATCACACTATCTGTTCCTAAGTCACAGGCTAGGTAGTATTTGCTATCTGGACTGGTGTTAAAATAATGGCAGTGAGAGCTTTCTTGGTTAGGGTGAGGCCCTTGGCCAGTCCGGCTGATTATTTGTTGGAGCTGTAATTGACCATCACTGTGTATTTTTATAAGCGCCAATGTCCCTTCATGGTAATTGGCATTGAGTAATAATTGGCGTTCTTCATCTAGAGCTAGGTAACAGCCGTTATGTTCCAAGAAGGCACAGTGATCAACAAAAACGAAATCTTGGCCTTCTTTTCGATAATGGCTGACTCCAGGGCTAGGATGGTCAGTGAGCGTATAGAGTTCCTTGCCATTAGAAGAAAGAACCAGGTAAGTTGGATTTGATTCAGAAATTATTAATTGCTGCCCCTTAATTTCTTCATTGTGGCTATCCCATTCCAATAGATGGATGCCTTGGTTGTCTTGACGTGTATAGCCAGCTAAAAATATCTTTTCCATAATAATCTCCTTTACAATCTCTGATATATTAAATTTTACACTATGTTAATTTATTTAGCGAACAAGTATGGTAAAATCATTTGGAAAAGTAGGTGTTTATATGTCTCAAAACAAGCAGAATACAGAAATAAAAAATAAGGATAAGAAGCAAAATAAGCAAGGCTTCTCCTGGCTAAAAATGCCCGATATCGTTAGTCGTGTATTAGACAATCGCTATGTATCGCTATTAGTCATTTTAATCTTGTTCGCTTTATTTATCTTATTATTAACCCAAATCGCTTTTGTTTTTACCCCAATTATTGAATTTATTCAAACAATAATCTTGCCCATTATCTTTGCTGGGGTCTTTTACTACTTGTCTTCACCCCTAATTAATTTTCTAAGAAAAAGGGGCTTGAATTCTTATTGGATAGCTGGGATTGTGCTCTTAGTATTGGTTTTAATCATCCTATGGTTAATTTCCTTTATTCCCAATTTAATAGATGAAGCCAAACACTTAATTGGCAATTGGTCAAATATTTGGACCCAGTACCAGTCGGAAATTGAAAACATTATCTTTGGTCGCTGGTTCGAGAGAAGTCAGGAGACCTTAGCAGAATACTTAAATAATTTTAATCTAAATCAATTTAACTTTAATTGGCGCGAACTTATGAATACAACCTTGTCCAGTATTGGTTCTGTTTTCGGTGTGATTACCCGGGTGATTATTGCCTTAGTGACAGCACCTATTATCTTGTTTTATTTGATTGCTGATGGTGAAAAATTCAGGGATAATTTTGCTTCCTTTATTCCGGTAAAAATTCGTAATAAGACCATGCGGCTATTGGCGGATATGAACCAGCAAATTTCAGCCTATGTCAGAGGGCAAATCTTTGTAGCGATCGCGGTAGCAGTGATGTTTGCAATTGGTTATGCCATTATCGGTTTAAATTACGGGACCATCTTAGCGGTTGTTGCAGGGGCTTTGAATGTTATCCCCTATGTAGGGTCTTTCTTTGGTATTCTTCCGTCTTTGATCGTTGGTTTAGTTCAAGATCCCTTTATGGTTATCAAGGTATTGATCGTGTTTGCTATTGAACAAACCATTGAAAGCCGGATTATTTCCCCACTCATTTTAGGCAGTAATTTGAATATTCATCCTATTACAATTATGCTGCTACTGATTGCTGGTGGGGACCTCTTTGGAGTGGTGGGAATTATCATTATTATTCCGGTGTATGCCGTTTTAAAGGTGATTTTCACCTATATCTTTGAATGGTATCGGGAAGTTTCCGGCCTATATGAAGAAGATTTGATCCAAGAACGGGAATTAAAGGAGCCCCTAGTCGACCAAGAGCATAAATAAAAAACTTAATGGTCCTGGTCAAGATCCTTCATTGACGGAGGAAAAGTTAAGTAAATTTTCTAACTAAGCGATCTAACTCGATAGCTACAGGAAATTGAATTTGAAGATGTAAGTAAGTAAAAAGAGGAGAGTAGCTTTTAATGACATTGCGTTCACAACTTGCCAAGCATAGCGCCCGCTTGGTACAAATTTTACTTAAAAAATTAACCAAAGGCGGATCCAGTCTGCCAGGAAAAATTGCTAAAAAATTGGATCCGGCTATTTTAGCTGAACTGGGCAAAAATTACCGGGTAGTTATCATTACTGGAACCAATGGTAAATCGGTTACCACGGCTCTTACCGTTAATATTTTGCGGCAAAAATTTGATGAAGTCTTAACCAATGATACTGGCTCAAACCTGGAACAAGGAATTATATCCACCTTCTTGAATGCTAATTCCAAAGGGCAGGGGGATAAAATAGCTGTTCTTGAGGTTGATGAGGCTAGCGTTCGCCACATTACCGAATACATTAAACCGGAAGTGATCTTAGTAACTAATCTATTTAGAGATCAGTTGGACCGCTTTGGGGAGATTTATACGACCTTCGATTACATTTTAGAGGGGGCTAATAAGAGTCCCAAAAGCTTGCTTTTGATGAATGGTGACGCGCCAATTTTTGCATCACGGGACTTTCATCATGATGTGGCTTATTTTGGTTTTAGTAATTCGGATAAAACGGCTGATAAGATGGCCCACTATAATACCGATGGGGTCCTATGCCCCCGTTGTGAGCACATCTTGCATTATCATATGATTACTTATAGTAATTTAGGGGATTATTTCTGCCCTAATTGTCAGTTCCACCGGCCAGGATTAACTTATTCAGTGGATCAGATAGATAAGTTAACTCCAGAAGCTTCAACATTTACTATTGAGGGCCAATCCTTTACCATACCAGTCGCTGGTATTTATAATATTTATAATGCTTTAGCCGCTTATTCAATTGCCCGTTATTTAGGACTAAGTCAAACAGCTATTCATGAGGGCTTGCAGGGGGCTAAGCGGATGTTTGGTCGTCAAGAGGCCTTAAACATTTATGGCAAGGACACACGTATTAATCTCATTAAGAACCCGGTTGGTTTTAATCAAATTGTTTCTTTACTGGAATTAGACCAAGAAGACTTTTCTTTAGTGGTTCTCCTCAATGATAATCCTGCCGATGGTCAGGATATTTCCTGGATTTGGGACGCCATGTTTGAAAATATCGCCCAATTATCTAATATAAAAGCTACGGCGGTAGGGGGCATACGGGTAAAAGATCTTAAAGTTCGGATGCAAGTGGCTGGTTTTGATGAAGATCACTTGGAAGAACTTTCTAATTCACAGGAAGCCCTTCAATGGATTGCATCTGTCCCCAGCCAAAAAGTTTATGTCTTAGCCACCTATACTGCTATGCTCGATTTTAGACGAGAATTAGCTGACCAACATATTGTGAAGGAGCGGATGAAATCATGATCTTTAGAATTGGCCATCTCTATGGCAATTTAATGAATACCTATGGAGATAATGGTAACCTGCTTATGCTCCAGTACCTTGCCAAGGAAAAGGGACTCCAGGTAGAAAAAGAGATTATTTCTATTGATGACTCCTTGGATAGTGATCGCTATGATTTTATCTTCTTTGGCGGCGGACAAGACTATGAGCAGTCGGTAGTGAGCCGTGATTTGCAAAATAAGAAAGCAGCCTTGCTGGATTACATCGAAGCCAATAAGGTGCTGTTAGGAATTTGTGGGGGTTACCAACTCTTGGGAAATTATTATAAGACTATTAATGGAGAAGAGTACCCTGGTATTGGAGCCATTGATTTCTATACTAAGAGCTATCCAGAACGTCTGATTGGAACCACAAAAATGCATTGTGACCGTTTTGATGAGGACTACGTAGGTTATGAAAACCATGCCGGCCGAACCTATCTCGCTTCTGGACTAGAGCCTTTGGGGCGGATGATTGAAGGCTATGGGAATAATGATGAAGACCAAGTGGAAGGCGTTATTTATAAGAATACCTTTGGCTCTTATTTTCATGGGCCTCTATTAGTTAATAACCCCCATTTGGCTGAAAGATTGATTGATCTGGCCATTGATCAAAAAGCGCATTAGGTGGATACTGGTGGATGAATGAATCTGCCAGTTTTTTTATGAGTAAAAATAGCTTTAGTGGCCACTAGTTTTAGCTTTTAAACTTTAGCTGTTTATTGACTATTGACTTGACAAAAGTTATTATAAATAATTGAGAATAGTGAGGTATAAAATCCATGGCACAGTTATTTTATCGATACGGAGCAATGAATAGTGGAAAATCTTTTGAAATTTTAAAAGTTGCCCATAATTATGAAGAACAAGGTAAGCCTGTTAAAGTGATGACTAGCGCGATTGATGACCGCTCAGGAACCATCGGCGTTATTTCCAGTCGGATAGGAGAAGACCGTGAGGCCTATAGTATCGATCCTGATACCGATATTTTTTCCTATATTGAATCTGAAAATGAAAAGGAAAAAATCTACTGTGTCTTAGTTGACGAAGCACAATTTCTAAGTAAGCAGAATATTTTTGATTTGGCTAAAGTGGTCGACCAGTTAAACATACCGGTGATGGCATTTGGCCTAAAAAATGATTTTCAAAATGAACTTTTTGAAGGCTCCCATTATCTGTTAATTTTGGCTGATAAAATAGAAGAAGTAAAAACAATTTGTTGGTTCTGCGCTAAAAAAGCCACGATGAACTTACGGATTCACAATGATAAACCGGTATATACTGGTGAACAAATTCAAATTGGTGGTAATGAATCTTATTATCCAGTATGTCGTAAACATTATAGCCACCCCCCACTAAAAGATGGGAAAATCGCAGTTCACCGTGCATCACTATGCCAATAAGGGAAGGTTGATTAAATGTTAGAAGAGCAATTAGATACTTTTATCGCTCGTTATCAAGAGCTTGCTGAGCTTTTAAGTGATCCAGATGTGATTAATGACCATAAACGCTTTCGAGATTTAGCTAAAGAAGAAGCTGATCTACGCCCTAAGGTAGATACCTTTAAGCACTATAAGGAAGTGGTTTCAGGCATCGAAGACACTGAAGAATTGATTAAAGAAACTTCTGAAGAGGACATGCTAGAACTGGCTAAGAGTGAACTCGATCAATTAAAAGCTGAGCGTGATGATTTAGAAGAAGAAATTAAGGTTTTAATGTTGCCTAGTGATCCTAATGATGACAAGAACATTATTATGGAAATTCGTGGGGCTGCTGGTGGGGATGAGGCCCAATTATTCGCAGCTGACCTCTTTGAAATGTATTCGCGCTATGCAGAATCCCAAGGCTGGCATGTTGAAGTCGCTGACGCCTCATCCAATGATTTAGGGGGCTTTAAAGAAATCATTCTTCAAATTTCAGGGGACAAAGTCTATTCAAAATTAAAATATGAAAGTGGCGCTCACCGGGTACAACGGGTGCCTAAAACGGAATCCCAAGGTCGGGTCCATACCTCAACCGCTACGGTTGGTGTCATGCCTGAATTGGAAGACTTAGACTTTGAAATTGATGAGAAGGATATCAGAACGGATATCTACCGGGCTTCCGGTGCTGGTGGACAACACGTTAACAAGACCAGTTCAGCGGTACGGATGACTCATATTCCTACTGGGATTCAAGTAGCTATGCAGGACCAACGTTCCCAACAACAAAACCGAGAAAAAGCTATGCTTATCTTGCGGTCACGGGTTTATGACTACTATCAATCACAAGAGCAAGATGAATATGACGAAAAAAGAAAGAATTTAGTGGGAACTGGGGACCGGTCTGAGAGAATTCGGACCTATAATTATCCGCAAAACCGGGTAACCGACCATCGGATTAACTTAACTTTACAAAAATTAGATCGCATTATGGGCGGAGAATTGGATGAAATTATTGACGCCCTAATTCTTGCTGATCAAGCGCAAAAATTAGAGGAACTCAATGAAAGTACCATCTAATCAGCTACGATTTATAGAAGCTCAGCAATGGGCTTCTTCTTTTTTGGAATTAAACGATAAGGACCCAGCCATCGCCTACCATCTTTTATTAGGCATGATGGACTGGGATGTAACGACTTGGTACCGTAAACAACAAGATCAAATGGATCCAGAGACTTTGAAAGGCTACCAGGAGATGCTGGGAAAAATAGTCGATGAGGATATGCCTTACCAATATTTACTAGGGGAGGCATGGTTTTATGGTTATCGCTTTCGTGTGAATGAGGCTACTTTGATTCCACGTTTTGATACGGAACGGTTGATTGATTGTGTTCATTCCTTAAGAAAAAATGCCCAGCTGGTCAAAGGGGCTGATGTCTTAGATTTAGGAACAGGATCAGGGGCAATTGCAGTGACTTTAGCTAAAGAATTGCCCGACTTGAATTTAACAGCTGTTGATATCTCTTCAGATGCCCTAGCGATCGCTAAGAAAAATGCCTATTTTCACCAAGTCACTATTGAGTGGATCAAGGGGGATATGTTGAAGGCGGTCCCCCAGCGGAAATTTGATCTGATTATTTCTAATCCGCCCTATATCAGTGAAAATGAAATTGATGAAATGGGGGAGGACGTCTTAAAGTATGAGCCTAAGCTAGCTCTCTTTGCAAAAGACGATGGTTATTATTACTATAAGCAATTCGCCCGAAACATCCAGTCCTTTATAAAGGCTGAAGGTATCCTATTAATGGAATGTGGAAGTCACCAAGCAGCTAAGATTATTAGTCTCTTTAAAAAGTCAAATCCTAAAGCTGAAGTGAAATCTATTAAAGACTATAATGGTATTGATCGAATAATCTATGTGCAATGGAAGAAGGATAAATAAAATGATTACCAAGCGCTTTACATTTGGGCAGACTGCTCAGGCAGCAGAATATTTAAAACAGGGCCAATTGGTTGCCTTCCCTACGGAAACAGTCTTTGGTTTAGGGGCGATTGCGAATAATGAAAGGGCAGTTGCTTCTGTTTATCAGGCTAAGGGGCGTCCTAGTGATAATCCCCTTATTGTTCATGTATGCCGTAAGGAAGACTTATTTCGTTATTCTAATATAGCCAATGAAGCGCAAGCTGCAATTGCTAAAAAACTGACTGATCACTTCTGGCCAGGACCCTTGACCTTGATTGTTCCGACTAAGGCTGGAGTTTTTGGCCCAACCGTTACTGGGGGATTAAATACAGTGGGCATTCGGATGCCCGACCACGACTTTACCTTAGCAGTCATTAGAGAAACAGGTTTTCCGATTGTGGGGCCATCTGCTAATTTATCAGGCAAACCGAGTCCAACGACGGTTGACCATGTTTTACATGATTTTGATGGTAAAATCGCGGGGGTATTAGACAGTCAACCGACCCATATTGGCGTGGAATCGACGGTGCTAGACATTAGTAATCCTGAAGAATTGGCTATTTTAAGACCAGGTGCGATTACCTTAAAAGACTTACGAAATGCCTTACCGGGCCAAAAAATTATCGATGCTACCCAGCAAATTGATGAAGATTCTAAGGAACATCCCAAGGCACCTGGAATGAAATATCGTCACTATAGTCCCCATCAAGAGGTTATTGCCATCAGCCATACCAAGCTCCTTGAACTTATTGATTCTAAGCAGGGATTATCTCCTGAGAGTGCAGTAATCGCCAGTGATGAAATTTTAAGTCACTTAGATGATGACCAGCTTACTTTTAGTTTAGGGGCTAATGAAGCAACAGCCACCCATCTTTTATTCGCGGGTTTACGGGCCTTTGATGATAATGATCAAATTAAAAGACTCTACGTTGAATTATTGGCTGATACAGAGGTTAATACCGCCTACCGTAATCGCTTACTAAAAGCTGCAAGTAAAAAGATAGAATCGTAAACATCTATCACGATCTATGGTAAAATCGACTTAGTATCAACAGATACGATCTGTATTGAAAGAAAAGAAGTGAGATAATGGATGAAGTTTTTACCTTAATTGATCAAGAAAGACAGCGCCAAGAAAATGGTATCGAGTTAATTGCTAGTGAAAACTGGGTATCAAAGGATGTTTTAGCCGCACAAGGTAGTATTTTAACCAATAAATATGCGGAAGGTTATCCAGGAAAAAGATACTATGGCGGATGTGAAGTTGTTGATAAGATTGAACAATTAGCCATTGACCGCGCTAAGGAATTATTTAGCGCAGACTTTGTGAATGTCCAGCCCTATTCCGGTTCGGGAGCTAATATGGCCGTTTATGATGCTCTCCTACAAGCAGGGGATACTGTTTTAGGAATGAATCTAACCGATGGAGGACATTTGACCCATGGTTCTCCAGTTAATTTCTCTGGACGTCGCTATCATTTTGTTTCCTACGGTGTCGATCCTGAAAGCGAACAACTAGATTATTCAGCTATTCGTCAAGCTGCCTTGGAAGCAAAGCCGAAAATGATTGTGGCAGGATATTCCGCTTACTCTAGAAAGTTAGATTTTAAAGCCTTTCGTCAAATAGCTGATGAAGTCGGAGCCCTTTTAATGGTCGATATGGCTCACTTTGCTGGTTTGGTAGCAGCTGGAATCCATAAAAATCCAGTTAACTATGCTGATGTAGTGACTTCAACTACTCATAAGACCCTTAGAGGTCCTCGGGGAGCGATTATTTTAACCAATAATCCTGACTACGCTAAAAAAATTAATAGCCGAATCTTTCCTGGTAACCAAGGTGGTCCCTTACTCCATGTCATTGCAGCTAAGGCGGTCGCCTTCCAAGAGGCTTTAAATAGTGACTTTAAAGATTATATGAAAAATGTAGTGATCAATGCCCAGGCCATGGCTAGCGAATTTAGTAAAGCTGGTATTCATGTGGTCTCTGGTGGGACGGATAACCACTTAATCGCTTTTAGGGTCAGTGACTTTGACTTAACTGGTAAAGCAGTTGAAGAGAAGCTTGGTCAAGTTCATATCACGGTTAATAAAAACACCATTCCAGGTGAAACTTTGCCGCCAACCCAATGCAGTGGCATCCGCATCGGGACACCAGCGATAACGACACGTGGCTTTACAGCAGATGATTGTCGCTTGCTAGCACAATTGATTGTTCAAGTTGTCAAACATTTTGATGATGATCAAGTCATTACCAAGGTTAAGGAACAAGTTAAGCAATTGACCCAAAAATATCCACTCAGTGAATAAAGTAGGGAAATAGATTTAAAAAGAAGGAGTTTCTTATGAACAAAGAAGGATTACATATTGTTAACCACCCCTTAGTACAACATAAATTAGCGATTTTACGCGATAAAGACTTAGGTAGTAAAGACTTTCGTGAACTGGTTGATGAAATCACGGTTTTTGTTGGTTATGAAGCGACACGTGATTTGCCATTAAAAGAAGTTGAAGTCGAAACCCCAATTACAAAAACGACTCAAAAAATGATTACTGGTAAAAAGATGGCCATTGTTCCTATTTTACGGGCTGGATTAGGTATGGTTGACGGAATCCTATCTTTGTCACCAGCTGCTAAAGTAGGCCATATTGGCATGTATCGTGATGAGGAAACTCTAGAACCACACGAGTATTTCTTTAAAATGCCTAGTGACATTGAAGAACGTCAAGTACTTGTTGTAGACCCCATGTTAGCAACGGGTGGATCAGCTATTCTAGCCATTGAGGCCTTGATGAAACGCAATGTTTCTCCTGCCGATATTAAGTTCTTATGTATGGTTGCTGCTCCTGAAGGGGTAGAAGCTTTACAAGCAGCTCATCCTGAAGTGGAAATTTATACAGCAGCTCTTGACGAAAAGCTTAATGAAGATGGATATATTGTTCCTGGTTTAGGGGATGCTGGCGACCGCTTGTTTGGTACCCTTTAATTGAAGGAATGGAGTTTGGCTAGAAGCATAGAAATTGGATGGTGTCTAAATAAATGGAAACGATGGTCGTTAAAGGCGGTCAGCGCTTAGAAGGAACTGTACAAGTCGATGGAGCCAAAAATACGGTGCTTCCTATTTTGGCTGCAACATTATTAGCCGAAGAAGGGAAAAGTGTCATTGAAAATTGCCCTTTATTTTCAGATGTTTATTTGATGAATAAGGTTTTAGATTACCTTGATGCGCAAGTGGACTTTGATGAAGCAGCCGGAGTGATAACAGTGGATGCTAGTGGCGCTATCCAAAGTGAAGCACCCTTTGAATTTGTCAGTAAGATGCGCGCTAGTGTCGTCGTTATGGGCCCTTTATTAGCTCGCTTAGGCTGTGTTAAAGTGGCCATGCCAGGTGGTTGTGCTATTGGCTCACGGCCCATCGACTTACACATTAAGGGCTTTGAGGCCCTGGGAGCTAAAGTGACGACCGAAAACGGTTATATTGAAGCGCGTTGTGATGAATTAGTCGGGACCGATATTTATCTGGACTTCCCTAGTGTAGGAGCAACCGAAAATATTATGATGGCGGCAACTTTAGCTAAAGGGGACACCATTTTAGAAAATGTCGCTAAGGAACCTGAAATAGTTGACTTGGCTAATTTCCTTAACCGTATGGGGGCAAGGATCTCTGGGGCAGGAACCGATATTATCCGAATTCGTGGTGTTGAGTCCCTACATGGTACCCAGCATGCCGTTATCCACGACCGCATCGAAGCGGGGACGTTTATGGTGGCTGCAGCAGTCACTGGAGGCAATGTCCTGGTTAAAGACGCGGTAGCAGAACATAATCTTCCTTTAATCTCTAAATTAAAGGAAATGGGGGTTCAAATTGAAGAAGAAATGGAAGGGATCCGGGTTATCGGCCCGAAAGAATTAAAGGCCACAAATATAAAAACCATGCCTTATCCCGGTTTTCCTACAGATATGCAGGCTCAATTTAGCATTGCCCAAGCCATTGCCCATGGAAGCTCAAAATTAGAAGAGACCGTTTTTGAAAATCGTTTTATGCATTTAGAAGAATTAAGACGGATGAATGTTTCTTTTAATATTACCAGCGATACCGCGACGATTGATGGGCCTAACCACTTACAGGGGGCGGCAGTTGTGGCAACTGATTTACGTGCAGCAGCAGCTCTTATTATTGCTGGTCTAGTGGCTGAAGGCATTACTAAAGTAAGTAAATTAGAATATCTCGACCGTGGCTACGCCAATTTTGACAAAAAATTGCAAGCTTTGGGGGCAAAGGTTATTCGCCTTGATGTTGATAAATATAGTCAGGAAGAAATTGAAAGCCGCTTAGAAGAGGTTGGATCATGAATAAGGAGCTTTTAGTTAGTCGATTTAAAAACCTTTTTAAGTGGGTGTTTATTTGCCTTTTAGGAATGACCCTTTTATTTTTAATCGGATTATTACTGGGCTATGGTATTAGTAGTGACCATCATCTATTTAATGTCTTTAACCAAGATGTTTGGAACCATTTATACGCTTTCTTTCAATAAAAGCAAAAGAAAAGGAGCGACTTCAGTGAAAGATTATTCACTGGAGTCGCTCCTTTTTACTTGCTCATTGGCTTAAACCGGCATGATAACTGGTAAAATCATTGGATTACGTTTGGTACGCTTGTGTAGGAAAGGATAGAGAGCGTTTTGAATACTATCACGGAGTATCTTCTCATTGACTTCCTTTCCGGAGTTGAGATGACCGATAACCGTGGTTTGAACAACTTTTTGAGCATCTTTAATCAAGTCACCAGATTCACGCATATAAATAAATCCACGTGAGACAATATCAGGTCCAGCGACTAATTCGTTGTTTTCAAAGTTAACCGTAACCACGACGATGACAATACCATCCTCGGAAAGATTATGACGGTCGCGCAGAACAATATTACCGATATCACCGATTCCCTTACCATCAACATAGACAGCATCAGCAGGCACCTTACCAGCCTCTCGCCAGGAGTCTTGGGTTAGGGCAGCAACTTGGCCATTATCATGGATAATAACGTTTTCTTCAGGAACCCCAACAGCTTGGGCGGTTTCGCCATGGACGCATAACATGCGGTACTCTCCATGAACAGGCATAAAGAATTTCGGCTTCATCAAGCGAAGTAATAACTTTTGTTGTTCTTGACTAGCGTGTCCAGAGGTGTGGACGTTATTAATTTTACCGTGAACAACCTCAGCTCCAGATTCTAGTAACTTATTAATCAGGTTATTGACACTGGATAAGTTACCAGGTATTGGGGAAGAAGAAAATACGACGGTATCCGTTGGGTGCAAGGTCACTTGCCGGTGGGTTCCATTAGCAATCCGACTTAGGGCAGCTAGTGGTTCCCCCTGAGACCCTGTACACATAATCATAATTTCGTTATCCGGATAGTCATTAATTTCTTTTGATTCAATGAAGGTGCCTTCTGGAATATTAAAATAGCCAATTTCTTGGGCATTGCGGAAGGCGTTCTCCATTGAGCGTCCAAAAACAGCGATTTTTCTGCCAGTGTTGACCGCTATTTCTATAGCTTCACTTAACCTGGAGATATTAGAAGCGAAGGAAGCAAAAATGATTCTGCCTTCGATTGGTGTCATAATATCTTTCAATGAATTGGACACATAGTGTTCAGACATGGTCCAACCAGGAACTTCGGAGTTGGTTGAATCAGCTAATAAGAGTAAGAGCCCTTCATCACCGATACGAGCCATTTTGTGCAAGTCTGCATGCTTACCAATTGGAGTAAAGTCGAATTTATAGTCTCCTGTGAAAGCAACTGATCCAACGGGAGTCTTTACTAAAATTCCCTTGGCACCAGGAATTGAGTGGTTTACTGTGAAGAATGAAACGGAAGTTTTATCAAAATTAATCACAGATTCATCATCGATTTCATGTAAAATCGCATCACCTAATAAACCGTGTTCTTCTAATTTGCCGCGAATTAAAGCCAGAGCTAATTGATCGGCATAAATAGGAAAATTCACTTGTTTTAATAACCAAGGAATCCCACCAATATGGTCTTCGTGACCATGAGAAACAAAGATTCCTTTTACCTTATCTTTATTCTCAATCAGATAGCTATAATCTGAAATAACATAATCAATGCCAAGTAATTCATCATCAGGAAATTTAACCCCATTATCCATAATAATGATTTCGTCTTGGTATTGGACCACGTACATGTTCTTTCCAATTTCGCCAAGACCACCTATGGCAAAGACATAAACTTCATTATCTTTTACTTCAAAACTCATTATTTATCAAACTCCGTAAGATGGAAATCTGGGCTTTTTTGTTCATAGGCCAGATGGGCTTCATCTAATGCTTGGATGTGTTCAACGAGATAAGGGGTATTTTCTCGTAATTGTTGGCGTACATCGATAATGCTATCGGACTCGATATAGAGTGCTTGAGTTTTTTCACGAATAGGTGCTTCGTTAGCTTTTTCTTGATAAGTCACCTTAAATATCATAAAATTCTCCTTTTCTAGTATAAATTAGCTTGTTTATTGGAATTGAATCAATATCGCTTGTTCTATTTTAGCATAATGACAGAGTTTTGCCTAAATAAAGTTGTTCCAGTAAGCTCCTGCTTCATTAGGCGTCTTAAACATAAAAATAAATCGAGATAAATTGACAGGCTGTCCCTAATAGAACAAATAGGTGCCAAATTGTATGGAAATAGACATATTTATGATCGAAACGATAGAAGGAAGTTCCTAGCGAATAAAAAAGTCCTCCGGCTAAAAGCCATAGAAGGCCAGCAATAGATACAGACTGGATGATTGGGTAAACAATAAAGACAGCAAGCCATCCCATACTTAAGTAAATGTAGGTTGAGTATTTTTTCAACCATTGCCGTTTGTAGATTTCACAATAAAGACCTAAAGCCACAATCAACCACTCGATGAAGAAAATTAGCCATCCCAGGGAGTTGTTCAAAGCAATTAAACAGAAAGGGCTATAAGAGCCAGCAATAAGAAAATAAATACTACAATGATCAAAAAAGCGGAAGACTGGGGCTACCTTGGTGAAATATAGGGCATGGTACATGGTTGAGAAGAAATATAAGTTAATCATCGACAAGCCGTAAATGGTGTAGGCTATTAGCCGGTTAAGTTCTTGAAATTGGAAAGCTTTGTTAATTAAAAGTCCCGTACCAATTAAGGCTAACAGTAAGCCGATGCCATGGCTAATCGCACTAAAAATTTGACTTGTTACTTGATAGGATCGCGAATTCAATATCTGGGGATTTGAAAACAAGAGGTTTGGTTGCTTTTCCATGATCATCCTACTTTCCATTAAGCTCACTTTATAATTATATAATAACACAAGTCCTTAATCGGTGTCGGATGAAGCAAGGGTGGCGTTTTTGTTACAAGCTGTAGTTAAAGTCGTCCTAATTTATCTTTAATGGCGTCTTCTGCTATAATTGTAGGGAACTGAGGAGGTAGCAGAATGGCTTTTAATCCTAAAAACTTTGATTTTTCACTCGCTGATGATTTACTTAACCAGGCCGGTGATACTATTAATGAAATGGAAAAAATTGAAATTCTCGTCGTTGGAAAAACTGGTGTAGGTAAAAGTACGTTAATTAATAATATCTTTCGAGAAGAACTAGCTAAAACGGGCGTAGGAAAACCCATCACCCAACATATTCAAAAGCTTAGTAAAGAAGACATGCCCATCAATTTATATGATAGTCGGGGCCTAGAGCTTTCAAAAGAAGTGCAAAAGCAAATTAAAGAAGAAATTAATGCTTTACAAGCTGATCTCACTAAAGAGGGCAGCCATTTGCACGCAGCTTATTACTGTATCAATGCGAATTCTCAACGGATCGAAGAAATGGAAATTGACTTGATTGAGCAGCTCGCTGACCATATGCCAGTTATTGTCGTTTTGACCCAGTCAATTGGTGAAGCGGGTGATACCATGAAGGCTTATATTGAAAGTCTTCATTTACCCATTCAGGGCGTCATCCCAGTCATGGCAGCCGATTACAGAATTAATGATCAAGTTACTATTGAAGCTTTTGGCTTGGAAGACTTACTTAATTTAACTTTCCTAGTCATTCCAGAAAATGTTCATCCCGCTTTTACCAATGCTCAACGGATTGATATTAAACGGAAGGCCAAGGCTGCTCGCCGTTGGGCAAAAAAGTCAGTAGCCATGACTTTTGGAGTCGGTTTTTCCCCGATTCCTTTCTCTGATGCCACTTTGCTCGTGCCAATCCAAATTACTATGCTAGCTAGGATAACGGCTATTTTCGGCATCTCTATGCAAAGTAAGCAAGTTATAAGTATCTTAGGGGCAGTGATAGGGACTGGTGGAGCGACTTATATTGGTCGAACCATTGCCTCAAACTTGGTGAAGTTTATTCCAGGTTTAGGATCTGCCTTAGGAGGGCTTATCTCGGGCTCGACTGCTGCTATGGTAACAACTGCCTTAGCTATGTCCTATATTGAAGTATTAACTATTATTGCTGAATCGGAGGCTAAGGGCGAAGAAATTTCACTTGAAAGTCTTAATAAATTAATGAAAACACACTTTAGAAAACGCCTAAGACGCGGAAAGAAGGATAAAGACTTTCAAGATGTCGAAGATATGAAAGATTAATCGTCATGTGAAGAGCGTGAGATTAGCTTTTTATCGATTGACTAGGCATGTTAAATGGTTAAGAGGGGAAAACCAGGAGGCTGAGCCAAAATCCCTGGCCTCTTTTTAAAATACGAACTATCTAACTAAAAACGTGTTCCAAAAGTCAGCCCTGACGTCCACTTCATACAGGGTGTGAGACTTGGCATTTAGACTTGGATGATTGGAGCAAGTCAGAATAAAAGCGAAGCATTCGCTTGTTTCTGACTTGTGAAATCACTCCAAGTCTGCCAAGTCGATCCCAACTACGAACTATGTGCAATAAGCTTCGCCTATTTTCCATAGTTTGTTCCAGTTGCTATAGCTGTTCGAAGCGCAAGCGAGTTACAGATATAGTATGCGTAGCTTTTCAGGGCTCTTTTGACTTTTGTCACACTCTCTTAATATTAACTATTATTTTTTTCGTGAACGTACAAAGGAATAGAGTAGATAGAGCCCCAGGACTACTCCCATGACGAAGAATAGTAGGGCAATATTGCCGGCATAGCGGCTATTGTTTTGGGAAACGATAAAGCCAGATGAGATGATTATCGCTGACAGAATGAGGGCTGTAACAATCCGATTAATGATCTGATTAAGTTCTTTAGTTAACTCTTTAATTTCTCGCATTGAAATATTTATTGTCGTACGGCCTTTAATGAATTCAGAGAGGGCCTGGTTAGCTTGCTGGGGGAGAGAAATACCCGACCGCAATAAACGAGTGGATTCGCGGAGCAAGTGATCCTTGTTTAGTAAACGACTCTGTTCTAATAAGGAGTGGTGGAAGGTAAAATCCATAAAAATGGACATAAAGTCAAATTCAGGATTCAAAGATTCGCAGATGCCTTCAAGGATAATCACGGTTTTACTTAACTGGACGAATTTGGTGGGAAAGGTTAGCTTATATTTCAAAGCTGTTTTCATGACTTCTTGGAAGATTTCGCCGATATCGATAGCCTCCAAACCGGTGGTAAGGTAGCGATCAAATAACCACTGAACATCCTTATACAGGCTATATTGGTCAGTAATCCGCGGCCCTTTACAAATGATTTGGAGGAGGCGGACTAATTCATCAATATCCTTAAAAGCCAGGGCCTCTAATAAATTAATTAATAATTTTTGATCAGAAGAGGAGAGTGATCCCATCATGCCTAGATCAATAAAATATATTTTTTCTTGGCTAATGAGGATGTTTCCAGGATGGGGGTCAGCATGGTAAAAACCATCCTCAAATACTTGGTAAAGGAAAGAATAAACCAGCTTTTCGGCGATATTATTCAAGTCATAGCCCAATTGTTTTAGTTTTGCGACATTGCCAATAGAATCACCCTCAATATAATCCATTACTAATACTTTATGAGTGGTTAACTCCTCATAATAAGTAGGCACGCAGATTAGGGAACGCTTTTCATGATTGCTTTGAAAACGGCGCATGTTATTCGCTTCATTTAAGAAATCCATTTCTAAGAGACTTTGCTGACGAATTTCCTGGAGAATAGCTACGGGGTCAGAGATAATATTGGTGAAAATGGTAGGAATTTTATTGATGACATGAATAAATAGATCAATATCAGAGATTAATTGCTCTTTAATCTGGGGGCGTTGGATTTTAACCACGACTTCTTGTCCACATTGTAATTGGGCACGGTGGATTTGGGCAATAGATCCAGTAGCCAGGGCTTTTTTATCAAAAGCAGCGAAGCATTGTTCAGGATCTTCTCCCAATTCTTCTCTAATAATTTGCTCGGCCTCTTGATAAGGAAAGGGAGGGGCAGAGTGCTGGAGCTTTTGCAATTCCAAGATGTAGGGCTCAGAGAGGAGGTCATTTCGAGTGGAGAGTATTTGGCCGATTTTAATAAAGGAAGGCCCCAAGGCTTCAAAAGCCTGTCTTAAATTTTTAGCACTTTCCTGGACATCCAGTTTTTTAAAACTACGCTGGTAAACTTCCCCAAAACCAAAGTTAGCTAAAACTTGAATGATTTCACTTAAGCGATGTGTTCTACTTGCCATGCGATCACTTCCTAAAAAAGATGGGTATCAATAATTACTCGGCCCAGTCTTGTTCTAGTAAAAGAAAAAAATCCTCAATGAGTTATTTACTCTTGAGTGACGCCTAAGCCAAATATTTATCCTTGAATTCTGATTAATCAGTTATTTTCTGTGGCGAGCCAGCCTTATGAAAAAACGCTTACCTAGTAGATAAGCGTTCAGAAAACGTTATTTTAGATCTCATTTAATTTTTCTGATAACTGGTTCACTTGGTCAGATAAATTATCCACTTGTACTTGCAAGGATTCGATTTGTTCTGAGAGGGATTGTTTATGAGCTCGGTCGGTAAAGCTACGTTTTAAGTCTTCAGTCAGTTCTTTACCTTCTTGGACGGTTATCTGCCCCTTATCAATGGCCTGTTTGATCATTTCTTGAGCCTTCTCCAAGGTTAGGCTGGTTCCACCGACAGCAGCTAAAAATAATTTCTTTAGATTATCCATAATTGATTGCCCCTTTTAATTAGTCATCAACAAAAGTAAATAATAATTTTTCTTCTTCTTCATCGTAGTCAACTTCTAGAGAGTGATCATTGTAGAACCAAGCATCATCTTCTTCAGCAAAGAAGGTGATGCCATCGATTGTTTCACTTACCAGGATTTTTTGCGGTTGACTGACTTGAACCATAACCGATACACCTTCATGAATGTTGGTTTTCCCATAGACTTTACTGGTGAAGCGGACAGCATCCCCGGAACCTAAATCCATATCTTCTTTGAAAAAATTTAATGCCTGATCACTAATTCGAATTTGCATATTTTCACTCCCCTGTATCTTTAAACTAGCTCCATTATAGATGAAAAGAGAATACTTGACTAGTCATAGGCTTGGACTTCAAAATGCCTGAGTTTATTAGAGCTTTTCCTATTTTCTTATTTATTTATAGGACAGTTAAATGCTATAATGAAAGTCGATATATTCTAAATGTTCAAGTACAATTTTGTGAAGAAGGGGTTCAATGCTAGCGTCTTATCAAAAAGATATTATTATCAGTCAGGATCAATGTGATCAAGAAGGTCGTATTCAGATTAAGAGCCTCATTGCTCTCTTTTTAGCCCTCTCTGCTGACCACGATCAAGACCTAAAGCAGGCCGGACTTTGGTCGCTGGACTCGCGTTATATCTGGGTAATTGTTGAAAATCAGTTAAGCATTAACCGTCTAGCAGAATGTAACCAATCAGTCACTGTGACCACAGAGTTGGCAGGGGCTAACGCTTTCTTTGTAAAAAGAAGCTTTAGCTTAGTTGATCAAGAAAAAGACCTTTTAGCCAAGTGTACCATGGTATATACTTTGATTGATTTTGTCAGTCGTCAAATTGAACGGGTTGATACGGACTCCTTAGATGCCAAGTTAGGGATTGATGTTAGCAAGCGCATCCGTTTGAATAAAATTAAATTTTCACCAACAGGGGATGCCGATTTGCTAAGTGAATTCTTGGTTGATCACCAGGCGATTGACCAGAACAAGCATGTTAACAATTTAGTCTATCTGGATTGGATATTTAGGCAAGTAGGTCAAGAATTTATAGAGAGCTGGCAGGTGAAGGATTTGACCATCATCTATAAGCACGAGCTCTATGAGGGGGATCGCGGCTGGTTAAAATCAGAAATCAATCAAGCAGGCGATAAGCAGCTATTGACCAAGCATAAAATAGTATCCTTTGATGACAATATTCATGCAAGTGTTGAAATATGTTGGAATAGAAAAGACTAGTAAGGGGTTTAGGAAATGGCTTTCAATAATATGTATCATATTATTGATCGTGACGATTGGCATGCTTATCGTGACGAAATTACATCTGATATTAATGTGAAATTAACCGAAAAGCAATTAGAGGCCTTGCTTGCTTTTAATGATCATCTGACTTTAGAAGATGCTAATGATATTTATCAGCCTCTCACACAATTAATTAGTATATACTTTAAAAACTATCAAAGGTTGATTAGTGAACGCAATCAATTTTTAGGAATCAATGATAAAATACCACCTTTTATTATTGGCATATCGGGAAGTGTTGCCGTTGGTAAAAGTACTACAGCGCGTCTATTGCAACTCTTTTTATCGCAATTTTTTCCCTATTTAGATGTTGAATTAATTACTACCGATGGTTTTTTATATCCTAATGAGCAATTAGAGCATTGGGATTTAATGCACCGTAAGGGCTTCCCGGAAAGCTATGATATGCATGAATTAAAGAAGTTTTTCATGGCTGTCAAGAGTAACAAGCAGCGGCTCAAAGTGCCTTTGTACTCTCATGAGAGTTATGACCGGATTAATGCCTACCGGGAAATTAAGTCCCCCCATATTTTAATTGTTGAAGGAATCAATGTCTTACAATTTGTCGGATCAGATCAGTTTTTCATTGGTGAATATGCTGATCTGTCCATTTATGTGGATGCTGATACTGAATTAATTGAAAAATGGTATATGGAGCGTTTTATTTTACTTCGTGAAAATGCCCAGAGAGATCCCGCTCACTACAACCAACGTTATAGTAAGATGTCATTAGACGACGCTTTACGTTCAGCTAAACGGACTTGGGAAAACATTAATTTAGTTAACTTGGAAGACTATATTTTACCCACTCGAGATCGGGCAGACATAGTTATTCATAAAATTGAAAATCACTATATTGATTCAATTAGAATGCGACGCTATTAGGAGAAATGAAAAATGAATTTTGAAAAGAATTGGATAAAAGTTTTTAGTGGAATAGCCATTCTCTTGGCGGTCCTTTGGATAATGAATAATCTAAATATTATCAGTAATTTTATGGGCCAGATTCAAAATGTAATTAGTCCATTTTTAGTTGGGGCAGCAATTGCCTTTATTCTATCGATTCCGGTAAATTATATTGAAAAATACTTAAAAAAAATCAATTATTTTAAGACACACCGAAAAACTTTACGCGGCTTAGCCATTGTCCTTTCCTTAATTCTTATCGTCTTATTGATATACTTTTTAATTTTCTTAGTCCTACCTGATTTTGAGGATACGATTACTTCATTCATTTCTATCGTGCCTACAACTATCAGTCAAGTCATCTCTAAGGTCATGCGTTTTATTGACCGTCATCCTGAATTAGTGACTTATATCCAACAATTGGATATCAATTTAAATAATTTAGCCCAAAGAGCTATCGCCTTCGTGCAATCCTTAGCTACCAATTTACTTTCACAAACCTTTACTATCGGTATTGGCCTGGTGAATAGCCTGTTTAACTTATTTATTTCTTTGGTTTTTGGAATTACTGTGGTTTCGGCCAAGGAAACTTTAACTAGGCAAGTAAAGAAAGTTATTTATGCTATTTGTAATTTACCTTGGGCAAATTACTTAGTCAATGTGGGCAAGTTAGCCAATGATGTTTTCACTAATTTTGTTAGTGGCCAGGTACTTGAAGCTTTTATACTCGGAATTATGGTTTATATTGGCATGTTAATTTGTAATTTTCCTTATGCTTTAACTATTTCAGTGATAATGGGAGCTTCGGGTTTGATTCCGATTTTTGGAGCGATCTTCGGAGCAGTTGCTGGGGCCTTGCTAATCGTTGTGACTAGTCCAACCAAAGCGATTTTATTTATCATCTTTATTACAGTTGTGCAACAACTGGAAGGAAATATTATTTATCCTCGTGTTGTTGGGGGGAGCGTTGGCTTACCTGGCTTATGGACCCTGGTCGCTGTGACTGTGGGCGGTGCTTTCTTTGGTTTACCAGGAATGTTACTCAGTGTCCCTACGGTATCGGTAATATACCAACTAACAGCAGCCACCATTAACCATCGACTGGATCTGAAAGAATTAGATATCGAAACTTGGAGCGCAGAAATCGATCCTAAATAAGAGAAAAAGGCTGGAACAAAATTCCAGCCTTTTTCTTATGGTGGTGCGCCTGGCATGGGCGACAACTAGGTGGTGAAAGTCCACTACAGACCTTTGCAGTAGGAACTGTTAGCTAAAGACAAGGGTGTCCACCGTGAGGTGGAATCTGAAGGAAGTTGGAGGCAAATACTTGCACTGACGTACAGAAACTTCATAAAGAAAGGCTGTCAAAAGATGGATGAGCTTGCCAAACAAAGTGAAGTCCAATACTGCACGAATCTGAGACAGTAGATGAAGCAGTGACATGAGTAGAAAGTTGTCGTTCTTACCCAGGGAGATCTCACAGACGGCGCAGGAGTCCCCTTATAAGAAGCCGGTCGAAAAAGGTTTACTGTGAGAAGTCAGCCGAAGTCATAGTAGTTTCCTAAGGAAACGAAGGACTGAACAATATCAATGTTTGATTAGATGGGAGGTAGCTCAATTATGGGAAAAGCAGAAAAGTTGCGAAAGCAACGCAGCCTACAAAGGCATAAGGTGGAACCTGAAAAGTATGTAGGTGCGCTTAGTAATTCAGCTATTGAATATATGAAAAGACATGATGGGTCTCTAATGAGTCTCGTCGTCAGAGAAGAAAACCTCATGCGAGCGGCTCAAGCGGTTCGAAAGAACAAAGGAGCAGCTGGTATTGATGGGGTTTCCGCGAAATCTGCGGAAGCCGAAGTAAGGAAGTACCTCAAACCCTTACAACAGAAACTAATAAACGCGACATATAAACCTCAACCGGTGAAACGGGTAGAAATTCCCAAAGCCAATGGGGGAGTTCGTCAATTAGGCATTCCTGTTGTCAGGGATCGGATTGTTCAACAAGCCATTCGACAAATTATTGAACCAATCATTGATCCTCAACTATCATCAAATAGCCATGGCTTTCGTAAAGGTAAGAGTGCACATAGTGCACTGAAACAGTGTGTCGAATATTACGAAGCCGGCTATAAAATTGTCGTTGATTGTGATCTCAAGAACTGTTTTGATAATTTTAATCAAGATAAGATGATTAACTACTTAGAAGGAATGGTTAAAGATCCGGCAATATCACGTATTCTCAGACGTTTTATGAGTGCAGGTGTTATTGATATGTCTGGTCAATTCATTGATAGTCATACGGGCACCCCCCAAGGGGGTGTCATCTCACCGCTTCTATGTAATGTTTATTTGAATGAACTGGATAGAGAATTAGAACGTCGTGGGCATCGTTTTGTGCGCTATGCAGATGATTTTGCGATTTTCGTTAAATCAAAACGTGCAGGCGAACGGGTATTAAAGAGTATTACTACTTACATCGAGAAAGATCTTCGATTAACAGTTAACCATGAGAAGAGTCAAGTGGGTTCGCCAACCCGTTTAAAATTCTTGGGTTGCCTTATCATGCCTACCCGAAAGGGTTGTCGTTTTCGTCCGACGTATGAAGCAAAGAAGAAATTCAGAGCAAAGTTAAAACGTCTGACAAGTCGAAAGCGACCAGGCACCTTTAAAACCATTGTAAAAGAGATCAACCAAGTGACACAAGGTTGGATCAACTATTTTGGAATAGGTTATATTAAAACTTATATTGAAGAAATAGAACAATGGTTAAACCATCGCCTAAGGCAACTCATTTTGAAGCGATGGAAAAGCTGTCAAACGAAGATTGTACGCCTCATGCGGTTAGGATTAGATAGTAATAGTGCGAAACGTATTGCTTTCTCACGTAAGAAATATTGGCGTCTATCTAAAACACCGGAGGTGCACAACGCTCTGACAACAAAAAGACTCCGCCAGTGGGGATTAAAATCATTAACCCTCCTGGCGGAGTCTGCCTATTTAAGATATTGAACCGCCGTATACGGAACCGTACGTACGGTGGTGTGAGAGGTCCTCTGTCCGATTAACGGACAGAGTCCTACTCGATCAATATTTTAATGTTTTTTAGTGAAGCTTGCAGCAGAAAAACTTATAGTCATCGTTATTAAAAAATGATTTCACTAATAGCCCATGTGAATTTCTGCGGCACTTTCTTGGTTAAACTGACTATTGTAAAGATCAGCATAGAAACCGTCTTTGGCCATGAGACTATCATGGTTACCGTGTTCGATAATATCACCATTTTTCATAACTAGTATGATATCAGCATTACGGATGGTTGATAGACGGTGGGCAATGACGAAGCTGGTCCGGTTTTCCATGATGCGGTCCATTGCAGATTGAATTAATTGTTCCAAGCGAGTATCAACCGAGGAAGTTGCCTCATCGAGAATAAGAATATCAGGATCAGATACGATCGCCCGGGCGATGGTCATGAGTTGCTTTTGACCTAGGGAAACATTACTTCCTTCTTCGTTAATTTCCATATCATAGCCCCCAGGTAAGGTCCGAATAAAGTGATCGACATTGGCTATCTTAGCAGCATCAATCACTTCATAATCACTAGCTTCTAGATCACCAAGGCGAATATTTTCACGGATAGTATCTGTATAAAGCCAAGCATCTTGTAAGACCATCCCAATATGGCTTCTCAAATCATGTCGGCTGATGTCTTTGATATTAATGCCATCAATATTAATTGACCCGTCCAGGACATCGTAGAAGCGCATGAGCAGGTTAATCAGGGTGGTCTTACCTGCTCCAGTTGGGCCAACAATGGCAACTGTTTGACCGGGTTCTACGGTAAAGGATACATCGTGCATTAAGATATTATCCTCATCATAGGCAAATTTCACATGGTCAAAGCTAACTTGTCCTTTAATTGTTAGAGGAAGATGTTCAGTGACTGGCTTTTGGTAAACCTCTTCTTCATCAAGGAAGGTGAAGATCCGCTGACTGGCCGCTACGGCACTTTGAATCACTCCGATGAGTTGGGTGATGGTTTGGATGGGTTGGTTAATTTGCCATACATATTGGACAAAGGCTTGTAAGTTACCAATGGTTAATTGTTGGATAAAGACAAAGTAAGCACCGAGGCCAGTGATTACAATATAAGCTAAATTAGAAATAAAGCTTAAGATGGGTTGGAGGATTTCAGCTAGGAATGCGGCTTTAAAGCCAACTTCTTGCAGATTTTGATTACGCTTTTCAAATTCATCAACCGACTCGGTTTCTTTGTTATAGACCTTTATTTCGGTGTAGCCGGATAATTGTTCTTGAGTATAGCCAAAGAGGTGTCCCAATGCATCTGCTTGTTTTTTAAAGATTGGCTGAGAGTAATTCAAAATAGATTTTGCACTCAAGTATGTAATAGGCATAGAGACGACACTAACCAAGGCCAGCTTCCAATGCAAAATAAACATACTGATTAAGGCAAAGCTAATTTGTAAAACGCCGGTTAATAGGGGAAGAACTGATTGCTGGAGGGCGTTGGATAAGGTATCCACATCGTTAGTCATTCGGCTAAGAATATCGCCCGTTTGATTTTTATCGAAATAGGAAACTGGTAGACGATTTGCTTTATGACTAATGGCATTACGCAAATCATAAATCGAATGCTGCACGACATCAGTTAACCAGTATTGACTGAGGTAAAAAGAACCATGGTAGAAGATTCCCCGTAGAAAGTAAAGGGCCATGATCTTTAATAAGTAGTCATAGTTAATCCCAGCTCCTGGCACATTGTTCATGATAGCTAATATATTTTTAGAGATTTCAGTAATAGCTAAACCTAGAACAATCGGTTCAAGGACATTTGATAGACATAGAACGATTGTAAAAATAACACTTAAACTGAACTTAAAGCGGTAGGGAGAAATAAAGTGCCAGAGACTCTTCATTAATTGACGATTATTCTCCATATTCTAATTCCTCCTTAGTAAGTTGTGATGAAGCAATTTCGTAATACAGCGGAGAAGACTTTAATAGGTCTTTGTGGGTGCCTTTCGCGGCTATTTGACCATGGTCTAAAACGATTATTTGATCAGCATTAATGATGGTGCCGACTCGTTGAGCAATAATAATCGTAGTAGCGTCCTTAGTTTCTTCCTTAAGCGCTTGGCGTACAGCAGCGTCGGTTTTATAATCCAAAGCGGAAAAACTATCATCAAATATATATATTTCCCGGTCCCCAATAATTGAACGGGCAATGGATAGGCGTTGGCGCTGGCCACCTGATAAATTAGTGCCGCCTTCGGTCAGTTCGGTATGATAACGAGTTGCCAGCCGATTGATAAATTCACTAGCTTGTGCGATCGAAGTCGCATGGTCCATGTCCTTCTCGTCAGCATCAAACTTCCCATAGCGGAGGTTGGTGGCAATTTGACCAGAGAAGAGATTGGCCTTTTGAGGTGTATAACCAATTTTAGAACGTAAAACTTGCAAGTCTAAGTCGCGGATGTCGATACCATCGAGCTTAATTTCACCACTGGAGACATCGTAGAAACGGGGGATTAACTTCACAATGGTTGATTTTCCTGAACCCGTAGAACCGATAAACGCGATGGTTTCACCTGCTTTTGAAGAGAAACTAATATCTCTTAGAACTGGTTCGTCTGCATCAGGATAGGCAAAATCGACATGGTTAAATTCTAAGCGTCCACTACCATCAGTCTCCATAATCGGATTTTTAGGGTGAGGGACGGTTATTGGTGTATGCATGACTTCATTGAGGCGCCCAGCCGAAACAACTGCTCGTGGATACATCATAAAAATATTAGCAAAAATGGTTAAGGAGAAGAGGGCTAGCCATACGTACTCAATAAAGGCGACTAAGGTCCCTACCTGAACACTCCCCCTAGCGGCAAAACCGGCACCAAACCAGACGATTAATATGATGGTAATATTCATGATTAAAGAAAAGAGAGAGGGCGTAATGGCCATGGTTTTAAACAGACGGCTAGAATATTGCCGGTAAGTATGGTTGACTTCTTCAAAACGTTCTTCGAAAAATTGTTCCCGGTTAAAGGCACGTACGACTCGAGTACCAGTAATATTTTCTCTTAGAATTCGGTTAATACTATCTAAAGTTTTTTGTTGGGCACGGGAAATCGGTAAGGTTAGCCAGGCAATAATAATAATCATGGCCACTATCATAGGTGCCACAGGAAAAACATACAAACCTAATTCGGGTGAAGTCCGTGTAATCATATAAATACTGATAATGATCATCACTGGTGCAGTTGCCAAGGTCCTAAGAGTCATTTGAGTAAATTGCATGAGGATAAAGGCATCGGAAGTCATCCGGTTGGTTAAAGAGGGCACCCCGTAATCTTGAAACTCGTGATGAGAAAGCTTAAGCATCTTTTTAAATAAATCATTACGCAAATTCATTGTCATCATCGTTGACAACTTACTAATAAAATAAGAGCCAAAAATCTGTCCAGCAATCCCTAAACAAGAAATAAAGAGCATAATTGCTAGGAAAAAGTATAGGTTGGATAAATCACCTGGTATTAATGCGTTATCAATAATCATTGCTAACATGGTCGGTAAACCCAGGTTAACCACTGAAAACATCAACATACCCAGGAAGATAAATACTAACTCTTTCTTAAAGGGTTTGATATAAGACCAAATATATTTCATAAAAACTCCCCTCAATAGATAAACCATTTACCATCTAAAAGACGGTAGAAAAATTAGACAATAATTGTTTTCACACTAAATATATAATAAAAAAAGAAACATTGATAGCCCCATTTATCTGCTTCCCAGTCTAGGATTATGCCTAACTTGGAGGCCTTTTTTATTGTAATCAACTCAAGGAGCCGGCGAACATATTTGATCGAGCGGGAGTGTATCAGATTTGATCGAAAGATAGATTATCATTTTTAACTTAAAACTATTGATTTTTAGGTCGCCCCTAACTAATATTAAGTCAATAAAAAATATAACTTACAAAAAATTAGTTAAACTTCAGTTTTATCTATTTGAAGAATTGGAGTTTTACTAGTAAGGAGGAAAACAAAATGAGTAAGAAGGAATTAGTAAAAACAGTCTTTGATGGCCATCAAGCTGAGCGAACACCGGTTGGTTTCTGGCACCACTTCGTAGAAGATGTTTACCATGCTAATGCGTTGAAAGATGATCAAATCAAACCAGCTAATTTGGCTGGCCACCAACAATTTCTTAAGGACATTGAGCCTGACTATATAAAAATAATGACTGATGGTTATTTTCAATATCCTAATGAAAAGTTACAAAAAGCTGATCATTTATCGGAAGTTGGAGAAATTGAACCGCTAGCAAATGATGATCCTTGGATTCAAGAACAAATTCAGTTTGCCAAGGAGGTCGAAGCCCTACATAATAACCAATTGTATAGTTTTTATAATATTTTTGGCCCATTAACAACCTTCAAAATTTTATATGATGACCAAGATGAACGTGTCAGCCGGTTCTATCAGGAAGATCCTGAACTTTTCGCAAAAATTTTAAAAGTCATTGCGGGAGATATTCAAAAGGTCATTGAAGGAATCTTATCAGAGACTACCGTTGACGGAATCTATTACTCTACCCAAGATTTACAAACCAGTGATTTCACTGACCAAGACTTCATTGAACTGGTTAAGCCATTGGATACTGCTTTATTAAATCGTGCTAAAGAACTTAAACCTCACCATATCCTCCATGTTTGTGGTTACTTAGGCGCCCATAACCGATTAGAAAAATTTGCTGACTACCCAGCCAGTGCGGTTAATTGGGCAACTGGGCCGGAAAAATTATCAATAGAAGACGGCAAGAAGATTTTTAAAGACAAGGTGGTTGTGGGTGGTTTCCAAAATACTGCAGACGACCTCATTTACAAGGGAACAGAGTCAGAAATAAAAGCTTATACCAAGGAGCTCATTAAAGAAGCTGGAGATACGCCTTACGTGATCGGAGCAGATTGTACCATTCCAGCAGATACACCAAAAGAACATTTTGAATGGGTTCGCCAAGCAAGTATAGAGGAGGCAGCTGAAAATGAAAAATAAAAAATTATTCATCGGTATTTTAGTGGCAGTAGTCGTTGTATTAGCTAGCTTCTTAATCAGAAACCGGAGTAATGAACCAAGTAAAGAAAATGCACGTAATGTGAAGGTAGCTTTTTGGCAGAATTATTATCCCTATAATTTCGTGAATGATAAGGGTGAGGCTGATGGATATGAGGTTGCCGTTTTTAGAGAAGTTGAAAAGAAGTTGCCTCAGTACCACTTTGACTTTGTCCCCACCTCTAATGAAGACTTACTCATTGGATTAGAGTCAGGTAAGTATGACGCAGGGATTAAGGGATGCTGGTATACCGATGAGCGGGCTAAGAAATTTATTATCCCTAAAAACTATCATGGGGCGAGTGTGATTGGCTTGACCATTCGTTCCGAAGATAAGGATAAATATAAAAACATCGATGATTTCGCTAAGGCTAAGGGGAGATTAGTTCCTATTTCGCCACAAAACGGTCAATATGATGTGATTCAAGATTATAATAAAAAGAATCCTGATCATCCTATTGATTTGGTGCCTGCTGATCAGTTTGACTTATCTGATGCCTATGGTTGGGTGCTTGAAGGACGTTATGATGCTTACTTCTCTATTGATCTATCCTATAAGAAGTCTGTAGAAGATGAAGATGGTCCTTACCATGATAAAGCTGATCAATTAACTTATGTCACTTATAAAGGGATTCCAATCTATCCTTTATTTGAACGGACTGATGAAAACGAACAATTAGTCAAAGATTATGATCAAGCAATTAAAGAACTCCGTGAAGATGGTACATTAGAAAAATTATCCCAACAATACTTAAATAAAAATGTATTTGATTATATTAAAGATTAAAATGGCAATCTGATGTAAGACGAGGATGTGTTACTTAGCCCTGATTAAGTCTAGATGAAATGAAGTCTTCTGAATAATAATTTTCAGAGTAAGCAGTCAGTTCAATCTAAGTTAGCAGGGCTATTGCCATTCACTGACTAGTGTAGAAAGGAGATAATATGGTTAATTTTGATGTGAAATCCATATTCCCTTTATTTAAGGAATTGATACCATTTATACCAGTATCATTATTTATATTAATTATTTCCTTTACCCTTGGCAATTTACTAGGAGTTATTCTAGCTTATGGCTTAGAGGCAAAGCAAAGATGGTATCAGCAAATAACGAAGACTTATATATTTATTATGCGCTGTACGCCACCGATAGTGATGATATTTTTAGTGTTTTATGGTTTACCCCAGCTATTGAAGTGGTGGCTTAAGATTAACATTCATGATTTCTCTCAAGCAGTCTTTGTCATTATTGCCTTAACTTTGTTATATGGAGCCAATATTTCTGTTGTGTTCAAAGCAAGTTATGATGCGGTCAATAAGGGACAAAGAGAAGCTGGCCTAGCCTTGGGCCTGTCAGAAGCTAGGACTTTCTTTAGAATCATACTGCCTCAAGCCTTAAGGATTGCCCTACCAAATATTGGTAACTCGACGGTTTCTTTATTAAAAAACACTGCCCTAGCTTATACCATTGGATTAATTGATGTCATGGGGGCAGGGCAATTATTTATTAATCGAAATATGGGTAATTTTTCCTTAGAAACAGATTTGGCAGTAGCCATTATTTATTGGATTATTGCTGGATTAATTATGGTTTCTATTCATCTATTAGAAAAAGAAATTTCTAAAGGGGAGGTCTAGGGCGATGAATTGGGATTTTATTATTGATACTTTTTTTGCTTCCTTAAAAGGAATTCCTGTGACCCTTAGTATTATGCTTGTAGCGGTAATATTTTCTATCGCTCCTGCTTTATTGTTTGCCTTAGCATTACAGAAGGAGCTGCCTGTTATCAGTAAGTTTATTCAAGTTTACTTAGCGATCATACGTGCTACTCCCTTAATTGTTCTTATTCTTTTCTTTTACAGTTTACTGCCTAGCCTTTTAAATCAGTTCACCAATTTAATTCATGTTAAGGTGGATGTCTTTAATTTTAATCCGATTATCTATGCCTATATTATCTTCTCCTTAATTGCGCTCGCTTCCTTAACCGAGATCTTCCGGTCTGCCTTAATGGCCGTTGATTATGGTCAGTGGGAAGCAGCCCTAAGTGCCGGTTTAAGCCCCTGGAAAAGTTTTGAAAGAATTATTTTTCCCCAATTGCTTAAGGTTGCTTTACCTTCATTTATTAATTTAATTATTGAACTGGTTAAGGGAACTTCTTTAGTTTTTGTGATGACGGTGCAAGATATCACAGCTATTGCCAAGACTGCAGCAGCCTATTCCTATAATTTTACCAGCGCTTATATTGTTATCTTTGTTATTTATTTAATACTTTGTGGCTTAATTCAATACCTTGGACAGGTCATTAATAAGTATTATCTATCTCATGCCTAGGAGTGATTAATGATGTTGAATGTTAAAAATATCCACAAATCCTTTCTTGGTCAAAAAATATTGAAAGGAATCGATTTAACGGTTGATTCCGGAGATGTGATTGCTATTTTGGGCCCTAGTGGGTCAGGAAAGACCACCCTTTTACGGTGTTTAAACTTCTTAGAAAAGGCAGATCATGGTGAATTTGGCCTCTTAGGAGAGCATTATGACTTAAGCAAAATTACTCGAAAAGAAATTTTGAAAATCAGACAACATATTGGTTTTGTTTTTCAAAATTATAATTTGTTTAATAATAAAACGGTTTTAGAAAACCTGCTAGAACCCCTGGTCACAGCGCGAGGCTGGGCAAAGGATGAAGCAGTGGCTCGAAGTGAAGAAATCCTTGACTGGGTAGGGATGGCTAAACTCAAGGATCGCTATCCTAATCAACTCTCTGGTGGTCAACAACAAAGAGTGGGGATCGCTAGAGCAATTGCACCTAGTCCTGATCTCATTCTGTTCGATGAACCGACTTCAGCTTTAGACCCGGAATTAGTCGATGGGGTTTTAAATATCATGACTGAACTTGCTAAAAAGGGAACTACCATGGTCGTTGTGACCCATGAAATGTCCTTTGCTAAGAATGTTGCTGATCATATTATATTTATGGAGCAGGGAGAAGTGATTGAAGAGGGCGATCCTTATACTTTCTTTAATGCTCAGAAAAATCAGAGAGTTCATAAGTTTCTCAATGTCTTAGATCGCTTTTAAGATAATGAGTTTATCAGAAGACCGCAATAGCTTACGAGATTAGCTATTGCGGCTTTTTAGATAAAACTATTCTGTTTATAAAACGTCTATTTTGTCATAGATCTCTTTGATTAATGTGGTGACTATACGACTATGTGGATGATGTTTTAAACTGGATTACCAAACTGGCTGACAAAGGCACGACTATGGTAGTAGTTACGCACGAGATGTCCTTTGCTCGTCATGTTGCTGACCATATTGTCTTCATGGCCCAAGGAAAAATTATCGAAGAAAATGATCCCCTAACTTTCTTCCGGCAACCCCAAAGAGAAAGAACCCAACATTTTCTTGAGGCAATAGCTAGCTATTAAATGAGAAGACACTCAAAAAGCCCAAAAGCTTGTAAGGTCCTTTTGGGCTTTTTGAATGTCATTATTCACTTGTTAATCTTGGTATAAGGCATTAACTCTGGCTTGGGTATCTTCGTTATTGAGATATTCTTCATAGCCGGTGTCAATCCGGTCAACTAAGCCGTTAGGACTGACATGAATCACCCGGTTAGCAATGGTTGAAAGAAATTCTCTATCGTGGGATGAGAATAATAGGACGCCTTTAAAGCGGATTAAGCCATCATTCAAGCTGGAAATCGATTCCAGGTCAAGGTGGTTAGTCGGATTATCCATTACTAGGACGTTAGCCTTAGACAGCATCATTTTAGAGAGCATACAGCGGACTTTTTCGCCCCCAGATAGCACATTAACGTGTTTATTCACGTCATCACCGGAGAAGAGCATCCGTCCTAAGAAACTTCTCAAGAAGGTATTGTCTTGTTCCTCAGGCGTCTTAGCGTATTGGAAGAGCCATTGTAATATTGATTGGTCACTATTTTCAAACTCTTTTGAGGTGTCACGCGGCAGGTAACTTTGACTGGTGGTAACCCCCCACTTGAAGCTACCAGAATCCGGCTCCATTTCACCCATTAAAATTTGGAAAAGGGTAGTGACAGCGACATCATTGCGACTGACAAAGGCTACCTTATCATCATTTTTCAGGTGGAAGGTAATATTATCTAGTACTTTGACGCCATCAATTGTTTTAGAGAGGCCTTCCACGGTCAAGACATCATTACCAATTTCGCGTTCTGGTTCAAAGCCAACATAGGGATACTTACGGCTAGATGGTTGAATATCATCGAGCTCGATCTTATCCAACATTTTCTTACGAGAAGTTGCTTGCTTGGATTTGGAAGCATTGGCTGAGAAACGGGCGATAAAGGCCTTTAATTCTTTAACTTTTTCTTCTTTTTTGGCATTGGCATCAGCTTGTAATTTTGCTGCTAACTCACTGGATTGTTTCCAAAAGTCGTAGTTCCCCACGTAAAGTTTAATTTTACCAAAGTCAACATCACAGATATGGGTACATACTTGGTTTAAGAAATAGCGGTCATGGGAAACCACGATAACTGCATTAGGAAAGTTAATAATATATTCAGCTAGCCATTCGATAGAATCCGCATCTAAACCATTGGTTGGTTCATCGAGTAAGAGAATATCAGGATTTCCAAAGAGGGCTTGAGCTAAGAGTACCTTAACTTTATCGCGTTCTTCGAGTTCACTCATCAGTTGATAGTGTTTGTCTTCTGCAATTCCTAAACCTTGGAGTAATTGAGAAGCTTCAGATTCAGCCTCCCAACCGTTCATTTCCGCAAATTGGGCTTCAAGTTCACCGGCACGAATACCATCCTCTTCGCTGAAGTCACTTTTTGCATAAATGGCATCTTTTTCTTCTCTAATTTGGTAAAGTTCTTTATTCCCCATAATAACTGTATCAATTGGGGTGTATTCTTCAAAGGCAAAGTGGTCTTGGTTTAAAACCGAAATGCGTTCGTTGGCTTCTTTACTGACTTCACCAGTAGAAGGGGCAATTTCCCCAGACAAGATTTTAAGGAAGGTAGATTTCCCTGCTCCATTGGCACCGATAATGCCATAGCAATTTCCGGGATTAAATTTTAAATTGACATTGTCATAAAGTTTGCGGTCAGAAAAATGTAGGCTAACATTTGAAACTTGTAACATGATGATTCCTCACTTTTTTTGATGATCGAGTAGCTTCAGTCACTCATACTGACTAATCATAACGAATTAAAACTTTGATTGCAAACAGTAAATGAGAAGATGAAGCTCTAATTTGTTCTCATAAGGGCAGTGTGATATGATAAAAAATGTAAGCGATTTATATAAATATATGAAATGAAGGAAGTGACCCAGTGAAATCAGTTGTTATCTTTGATATGGATGGAACCCTAATTGATACAGAATCTGTTTACCTTAAGGCCTATCAAGAGGTTTTTCAAGCGCGAGGAATAGAATTTACCGATCAGGAATATATCGACCAGCATGCCGGTCGAACAGCAGCAGCCTGCCTACAGGCCCTAGTGGAAAAAACGGGCAGCCAAGATTTAGCCAAAACGCTTTTCGATGAAGCTGAGCAAAGATTTGTTGAAATTGAGGCTGAATCTGGTATCGACAATAAAGCCGGTTTACTAGAGACTCTCGAGGCTCTTAAAGACATGGAAGTTACCATCCATGTGGCTTCTTCCAGTAATCATTCAGAAGTGATTTCCAGGTTAAAAGGAGCTGGAATTAGTTCCTACATCGATGGTTTTACTTCTGGTGATGAAGTTACACATTCTAAGCCTCATCCTGAAATCTTTTTAAAGGCCTTAGAAAAGACAGGTCAAAGTAAGGACGACGCTTTAATTATTGAAGACTCTGTAGCGGGGGTTGAGGCTGGCTATCGATCAGGGATTGATACCATCATGGTTCCTGACTTAGTCGCAGCTAGTGAGAAGAATAAGGCTCAGGCGCTTGCCATTGTTGACCGCTTAGATGATATCCTTACCTATGTTAAATAAGCTGATCAAAGCACTTTGCTAGCAGTGTGAAATATCAGTAAATTGAATAATTTTAGTCTATTTTATGCAAAAGCGACAGGGTTCTAATTCCTGTCGCTTTTGTGTTTATTGAATTTTACTATCACTGGCTGATTGATTCATTGTATTATTTTGGAGGTAGTGAATAATTTTATCAGTTCCTTGGTCAATTTGTTGGTAAGTGGTTTGAAAGTCTTTGGTTAACATCGGATCATCAACGTCAGCCTGGTCTTCAAGGAAATTAGAGAAGGGCACGATTTTAGAAAAATAACTTTCTCCCAGACGCTCTCTAGTGGCATCATAGATGGTAGTGTCCATACAGATAATCAAGTCGAAACGCTTAGCATCCATGGGCTTGAGTAGGCGACTCTTTAGTCCTTGATAGGGTATTTGATGTTCCTTGAGCAGCTGTATTACACGAGAATCCGCCTTATCACCATTGCGCCAATTTTCAATGGAAGCTGAGTCAACTTTTATGGATTGAGAGAAGTGAGCTTGCTTAATTTTTTCACGTAGCAGGGCTTCTGCTAATGGGGAACGACAAATATTAGCCAGACATACAAAAAGTATGCTTTTGCCTTTTGGGGCAATTATTTTTTGCCAGCTAGACTTTAGCCGCTCTTTAAGCTTCTGCCAGTTAGGGGACTTAGTCGCCATAGGGTGCTTTTTCCCATTGCGTATTAGTCTGACTCAAATCCAGGCTTTTATAGATAGCATCAGCGACCCCGCCTTCGTTATGAGAACCGGTGACATAGTCAGCGATTTCTTTAACGGCGGGATCAGCATTAGCCATGGCGAAGCTATAGCCAGCCATTTCCAGCATTTTTAGATCATTCAAATTATCCCCAATAGCCATGATATTTTTAGGATTATAACCATGGGCTTGGCAGTACTTGGCGACAGCCCCACCTTTATTGGCTGTCTTAGCAGAAATTTCCAAGTTTGACTTAAAGGAAGAGGTGATATAAATGTTATCATAACGCTGACTTAATTCCTGCTGAATCGGGTGGAGAACTTGAGGTCCCTTTTCATGAATAAAGACTAATTTGAGGATGTGCTGGCCTTCTTCTTCAATGAGGGCAGTTAAATCATCAATATATTCAATCGAGTTAACCTCATTCGATTGGCTGGCCCGACTAAGGGTTTCTTCAAAGCTCAATTCAGGGGACATTCTTTGAATCATATCTGCAATATAATGAAGGCGTTGGTGCTTTGAATTGGAGTAGACGTTCTTTGAGGTCATGGCTTCCATGTAATAGCCATGTTCGAGTCCATAGTGAATAATCTCTTTAGCGACTTGGTCATCTAAGTCAATTTCATACTCTACCTCACCTTCTCGGTCAAAAAGAATGGCACCATTTAAACCGATAATCGGGCAACGAATACCGGCTTCGTCTAATAGTACCTTGGCTTCGTGGAAGTTTCTTCCGGTAGCAACGATAAATGGGATACCTAATTGGTAGGTATGCATGATGGCCTCACGATTGCGTGGGTGGATGTGCATGGTCCCGTCCAATAATGTTCCGTCCATGTCAGAAACAATTAATTCCAGCATAAAAATCTCCTTTTTTATAAAATCCGTTATAACTATGGCTATTGTAACATTTTAAAAAATGGTAGACTAGGTATAAGTTAAGCGATAAAGGAAAGGGGAAATCAAGCGTGCATACAATTATTAACAACCAATGGCAAGAGGCCTTAGATCCAGTTTTTGAAAGTCCTGCTTACCAAAAATTAAGAGAGTTTCTAAAAGATGAATATCGTAATCAGGTGATCTATCCAGATATGTGGCATATCTATGAGGCCTTTAAGTTAACCCCTTTTGACCAGGTAAAAGTCGTTATTTTGGGACAAGACCCTTACCATGAACCCCATCAAGCCCATGGACTAAGCTTTTCGGTACAGAAAGGTGTGGCGATTCCGCCTTCTTTAAATAATATCTACCAAGAGCTAAGCACTGATGTTGGTTTTCAACCTGTTCACCATGGCAATTTGACTGAGTGGGCCGAGCAAGGGGTCTTATTATTAAACTCTGTTTTAACAGTACGCCAAGGCAAGGCCCATTCACATCGCGGACGGGGTTGGGAAGGAGTCACCGACTTTGCTATCCAACAATTAAATAAGCGTAATCAACGGGTTGTCTTTATCTTATGGGGAAATGCAGCTAAGTCGAAGAGACGATTTATCGATGAAAATAAGCATGCCGTTCTAACTTCTGTCCATCCTAGTCCCTTATCAGCTTACCGAGGGTTCTTTGGGTCCCGACCCTTTTCGAAGGCTAACCAACTCTTAATTGAGAGTGGGCAAAGTCCAATTAATTGGCAACTTACTGAATAAAAAAATTACTCAATATCTTTGTGACACTCGCATTGGCCAGGGATGCAATGGCAAGTGACAGTTGTGACAAGTTCTTTATCCTTTAGGGCTTGGGAAATATTGTCTTGCATGCTTTGGTCCAGGTCACTTTGTTGGATCATGTCAATGATTAATTGATCGGCGTGGGTGCGACAATGTTGCTTGAGTAAATTATTAATATCAGCTACTTGGCTACTTGCTTCAGAAATTAGAGGATGGTAGAGATACTGTCCTCCTTTTTTTTCAGTTGCTAGATAGCCTTTATTGACTAAACGATGTAAGAGGGTTTTGATGGTTGTGGGTTTCCAACCCGTCTTTTCGCTGAGGCTATCGATTACAAAACGACTGGTGGTTGCTCCTTGAGCCCAAATCACTCGGAGAACTTGGTGCTCACTGTCGGTTATGGAGTTTTTCTTAGTCATATGTTTCACTTCCTTAGAGAATAATTACTTGAGTTTGCTTGTTTGGGTTGACTATGTTGACTTATCCAAGTCAGAATATCACGGTAAACGACTTCTTCATTGTCATAAAGAAAAAGCTCGTGACCGCGTTTTTCATAAATTTGAAAAATGACATCTTGAAAATGAGCTTGCTTCAATTCCTGGTAGGCGCCAGAAAGCTTTTTTTGGGGGCCAAGCAAAAAATCATTGGCCCCATTCATAAAATACAGGGGGAGATGGGGATCAATTGTCTTGGCCCAACCTTTTTTGGTAGCGGTGTCAACTAACCTAATTAAATGCCAAAAGCCATCATTAGTAAAAGGAAAACCATCCAGGGGATAGTCTACTTTTTCTTGGTGGGGGTACCAGTATTTCAAGATCCGCAAATCTCGCTCATTAGGCTGGCGTTTAAATTGGGTAAAAAGACCACCAAATAAGAAACGGTGCAAAAAGAAATTGGTCGCTTGGGGACGGTTAAGCTTGGTCAATACTGGGCTCAATAATTTTCCCAAATCGATTACACAAGAATGATCGGCGCTACCGGAGAGAATGGCTCCGGAGACCATGTAACTGTATTTTTGTAGGAAAAGCCGACTGATAAAAGACCCCATGGAATGTCCAATCAGAAAATAAGGAACATTGGGATTCACTGCTTTGACATCGCAAATCACGCGGTAGAGGTCTTCTACCAGAATTAACTTCATATTATAGGGCCCAAAATAGCCCAGGGAGTCATGGGTTTGGGCATAAGGACCATGGCCAACTTGATCATGGGCAATGAATGTGATTCCTTGCGACTGAAACCATTCTCCCATGGGCTGATAGCGGAGGGCACTTTCAGACATACCGTGTACATAGTGGACGATGGCCTCGGGATGGTCTGCTGCCCAGCTGTAGTAATCTAAGGGGTGTTTATCGGGATGGCAAGACTTTAAATTGTGATGTTCTTGATACATGGTCGAATCCTTTCTCTTGTGGGTACTATTATATAGGAAAATTTTTAGAAAATAAAAGTTAGGCTAGTCAGACAATTACCTTGCCTATTATTGGCGTTCGTGGTAAATTTAACTATTAATAAGCCAACTTGTAGTAATCTTCATTTTAAAAGGAGTTTGATAATTATGAATTTTATATATATTTCCCCATATTTTCCTCAAAATTTCCAAGAATTCGCAGTTAAACTTCATCAAAATGGTGCAACAGTATTAGGCATTGGGAGTGAGGCCTATGACATTCTACCGGCCTCCCTTAAAGAAGCTCTGACGGAATATTACCGGGTGGACAATTTAGAAGATACTTTAGCTGTTAAGAAAGCAGTGGCCTTTTTCTTCCATAAATATGGTCCAATTGACCGGATAGAATCCCAAGAAGAATATTGGTTAGAACTAGATGCACAATTACGTGAGCAATTCAATATTGTTGGGATGAAACCTAAGGAACTGAAAAAAATAAAACACAAATCAGAAATGAAAAAATACTTTAAGAAGGCTAAGTGCCCAGTAGCCAAAGGGCGGTTAGTCAGAACCAAAGTTAGCCTGAAGCGGGCAGCTAAGGCCTTAGGTTATCCAGTTGTCTTAAAACCAGATGTTGGGGTAGGTGCTGGTAATACTTACCGGATTGATAATGATAATGACCTGGAAAAATTTGAAGCCCAATGGGACCATACGACGCCTTATTTTATGGAAGAGTTTATTGAAGGTGGGCAGTTGTGTACTTTTGATGGATTATTGGACCAAGAAGGAAATATTGTTTGGTATGGAAGTCTAACCTATGAAGAACCAACCTTGGATTGGGTCAATGGTGACCGCGATGGGGTCTACTGGATTGAAAAAGAAGTAGATCCAAAACTCAAAGGAATTGGCGAAAATGTCGTTAAAGCCTTTGGAATTAAGGAGCGTTTCTTCCATATCGAATTCTTCCGGATGCCGGATAATTCTTATCTGGGTATTGAATATAATAACCGTGCTGTTGGTGGCTTTGGTCATGATGCCTATGACTACGCCCATAGTATCGACTTATATGATATGTATGCCAAGGTTGTTTTAGGCAAAGAAATTCCTGCTAACCCCAATAATTCGCGCTATTGTGTGGTGACATTTAGACAGGCAGGTAAAAATTACCAACATTCAGTTGCTGACATTAAGGAACGCTATGCTAATGATGTTAAAGCAGTTAAAGACCTACCCAAGGTTTACCATGATTTGTTAGGTAGTCAGTTATTTGCTATTCTATGTGACAATGAGAATGAGCGTCAAGCAATTACGGATTACATTCGCGCCTAGCCTCAGCTTATTCTTCCTAACTAGAAAAGAAAATATAAGAGCTGGTTTCAAATGCAATGCCTTCAAAAGTTAGATACTTAGTCCGACTTAATGGAGCCACCGTAGAACACCAGCTCTTTTTTAATGAATTCTCTTTACTATTAAAAGTCAGAAAAACCCCCAAAGTAAGCTTGGGGGCTTTTATCGTTATTAGAGTTTCTAGACCTTAACTGGCATTAGGCAGTCCACTATCGCCTCCCGACCTGTAAATGGTCCGTCGACTATAACCTTCTCCTTGGCTATTTCCTGGACTTACACTAGGTTCTCTTTGAGAGCTAGGTGTTTCTCTAGCTGGGTTTTGTAAACCAGATTCATTGCCTCGATCTGTGTTAGGTGCATCCTCTTTTGGATAGGGTGAGGTCGAATCTTCAATCTCAGATAATTCACTATCTGAGTGACTTTCTTCCACTCTAGAATGACTACTTTCTTCGACTTGACTTTCACTCTCTCTTGAAATATAAGTTTCGACTTCTTCGCTACTTTCAGAGTAGGAATTGGAGTCAATATCGATGGTGGTTTGTCTGCCATAATTTTGCTTAAGTTCTTGATACAATTCATTATTGACTAAGTCTCGTACACTATGACCAGCGCCTGGATTAGCTAAGCGGAGTGGTTTTGATCCAAATATTAAATCAACTGTGTGGACGGAGTCAGGTTGGGTCCAATCGCTACTTGGATTTCTACTTTCTAAGTGGTCCATTACTTGCCGGTATAGGCGATCCGCAATTTGTTGTTGAGCTCTTGTTAAGTAACCATTTTCCTGGTAAGGCTCATCATGCCCAGTCCATACTGTCACTGTATGGTTTTTGGTATAACCGCTGGCCCAGTGATCGGGGACAGCTCCGGCTGGAATATTCAATTGGCGAACTTGGTCATCCGTGTAATTGGTCGTCCCGGTTTTACCAGCCTCATGAATATTAGGATTATGAATCCAGGAAGATAAACCTGATTTAAAGGTATCTTTTAAGACAGAGGTTAGCATGTAGGCCGTGGAATCTTTCATCGCTTCATGCGATTCACCTTGAACATCAACTTTTTCTCCGTCTGTAGTAATGAAGTAATCAACGGCTTTAGCTTCATTATATTGACCATTATTCCCCATTGCAGCATAGGCAACGCTTAGTTGTAAGGGAGTCATTTCCCCACCGATAGCATTGGATTCAACCAGACCTTTGCCATCATTCAAAGTAATTCCTAATTTCTTTAGAAATTCGTCGGCACGTTCTGGACCAACATCTTGGAAGACTTTAATAGCAGGGATATTTCTTGAGTTCTTCAGGGCTGTTCTTAAGGTCATAGTTCCTTGATATTGGCGGTCCCAGTTATAAACCTTGGTTCCACTTGAGTACTGATAAGGTTCATCTTTTTCAGTTTGACCTGGTGAATAATTTAAATATTCAAAGGCAGGCCCATAGGCAGATAAGGGTTTTATGGATGAACCGACACTACGATTTAACTGAGTAGCCCGGTTAAGGCCCAATTGATTTTCTAAATGGCGACCACCAAATAGGGCAATGATATGACTATTGCTGGTATCTAGAACGGATACGGCTGTTTGAATATTATCATTATCGAAAAGTAAACCATTTGTATCTTCAGCAGTTTGATGTAGGAAAGTTTGTGCTTGCATATCTAGGTGAGTATAGACTTTTAAACCATCGGAGTAAAGGTCGTAACCTGCCGCCTTAACGTCGGCAGCGACTTGTTGAATGTAGGAGTCGAGCATCAATTTCTGTTGATTATTGGTATCAATCTGTTCGTTAAGGGGGAGTAAACCGTGATCGATCGGCTGGCTAATCGCCTCTTGGTACTCTTCTTGAGTAATGGTGTCATTATCTAACATGGTGTAGAGCACGGTATCGCGACGTTCTTTGGCCTTATCGGGATTATGGTAAGGATCGTATTCATTTGGCGCTTGCGGCATCCCGGCTAAAAGCGCGGTTTGATCTAGGGTTAGCTCAGTTAAAGGTTTGCCATAATAGATATTTGCAGCGGTACCAATACCGTAGACACCATTTGCCATATAAACCTTATTAATGTAGTATTCAAAAATTTCCTGTTTAGAAAATTGTGATTCTAATTGTAAAGCTAACCATAACTCTTGAACCTTTCTCTTATAGGTTCGATCCGATTCATTTGTAGAGAAAACCGATAGTTTCACTAATTGTTGGGTAAGGGTAGAACCCCCTTGGGCAATCCCACCTGCTCTTAGGTTTGCGAATAAAGAACCCATAATACGGATAGGGTCGACACCGCGGTGTTTAAGAAAGCGGCGATCTTCTATTGAAGTCACTGCGTCAAAGGTTTCTTGAGAGATTTCATCGCCTTCTACGATAATCCGCTCATTTTGACTGGTTTCAAAAACTTCGTTTCCTTGGTTATCGTATACTACAGAGGCCACAGAGCCTTGTAAATCGCCTTCACTAATTTTTGGTGCTTGGGCAATCCAGACCAGGGCAATAATAGCTAAAATAATAAAGAGACTGCCCACAGCGCCAAGGCCAACCAGTAATATTTTCTGCCACAAGGGCCTATTGTTAAAATTATTATTTTTTCTTTGTCGTGTCTTTTCCTCTTTATTTAAGCCAGAGGTGCGCCTTCTATTATGGGGATAATGAGTAGACAAAAGAGTCACTTCCTTTTTATTTGTTATTTTGTAAATACTTATCCAGAGCAGCTAAATAATCGAGGGGAGGCTGGTAGCCGATTTTAATCAAATAACCATGGCTTTCGATGCGTTTAAGACTAATTGAAGCTTTTTGCCCCTCTTTAAAGGCTTGCCAGTCCTCTAATAAAGCACTAAGCGGGTATAGATAGCTTTGTGACAAGGTGGTGAAATGTAAGATAACAAAACTTATACCTCCTTGCTGACTACATTTTTCCATGTGTTTAATCTGATGGTCATGGAAGTTATTGAGGGGAAAACGGGTTTTTGTTTTCGTTTGCTTGGCTTCAAAATCAATATACCTGCCTTGGTAGACCCCATTATAATCAGTGGTTGAGGCTTGGCGGTAGTAGGCCTCCGTAATTTTAGCATGTTGGCGATTAGGGTAATCGACATGGACCACTTGAATAGGCGTTGGCTTTTTATGAATAACTGCCAAGTCATGAGATAAATACCAGGCATTGGAGTCATTTAACATGTCCTCCAGCAACATGCCCCTTTTAGCATAAATTGTCTTTGACTGACGTCTTGAATGCTTATTCAGCGAGAGAGCTTTATGGTATTTCTTCCCATTGGGATAATACATGACCTACCTCCTCTCAAACCATTAATTTATTATAGCAAAAATTGGCATTATTAAGAGAAATACATCCTCTATTTAATATAATTATAATATAGGCAATCTTTTTATCAAAGCACAGTATTGATATGCATCTAAAGATATTAAAGACTAGCTTGTAAAATTGCAATGGATAAGAATTATTTTGCGATAAATTGGACAAAGCCCCGGAATTAGTGTAATATATCTGAACGTGTAGATTAATCTTAAGGATTAATTCTTGATTTAGAAATTTATTTATAGTTAGGGGAATGACCGCATGTCAGTAAAATTTGAAGAAACAGCGACAAATGAAGGTGTTTTACACTTTACCGTTTCTAAAGAAGATGCTCAAAAAGCTTTAAAACAAGCATATAACCGGGTTAAAGGAAAAGTTAATATTCCTGGTTTCCGTAAGGGGAAAGTGTCTTACCCAGTTTTTGTTAAAATGATTGGTGAAGAAGCATTATATGAAGATGCTTTAAACTATGCCTTACCACAAGCTTACGCTAATGCCGTAAAAGAAGCTGATTTGGATGTTGTAGGCCAACCTAAATTTGATGTAGAAAAAATGCACAAGGGTGGTTCTTGGGAATTAAAAGCTGAAGTAGCAACCAAGCCATCAGTTTCTTTAGGCGATTACAAGGACTTAACTGTTGATAAACAAGACCGTGAAGTTACTGATGAAGATGTAGATAACCGCTTGAAACAAGCCCAAGAAAACTTAGCAGAACTTTCCATTAAAGAAGGAGAAGCTCAAGAAGGCGACACCGTAGTGATTGACTATGAAGGTTCTGTCGATGGGGAAAACTTTGCCGGGGGTAGCGCAGAAAATCACTCCCTGGAATTAGGATCAAATTCCTTTATTCCTGGCTTTGAAGACCAATTAGTGGGTTCAAAATCTGGAGATGAAGTAGAAGTAAAAGTCACTTTCCCAGAAGAATACCACGCTGAAGATCTAGCTGGTCAAGACGCTATTTTTAAAGTGAAAGTTCATGAAGTAAAAGAAAAATCAGTTCCAGAACTCGATGATGAGTTTGCTAAAGATGTGGATGACGAGGTTGAAAGCCTAGACGAATTGAAGGCTAAGTATCGTGAACAACTTCAAGCAGCTAAAGACCAACAAGCTGATGAACAAGTGGAAGACCAAGCAATTCGTCAAGCTGTCGACAACGCTGAATTTTCTTCTGTTCCTCAAGCAATGATCGATGAAGAAGTTAACCGTCAACTAGACCACTACTTGAATGAAATGCAACGTCAAGGGATTAGCCCTGAAATGTTCTATCAATTAACTGGTACTTCTGAAGAAGACTTACGTCAACAATTTGCTGAAGATGCCGATACTCGGGTGAAAACCAATTTATTATTAGAACAAATCATTGCTGAAGAAAACATTGAAGTGAGTGAAGAGGATATTGCTAAGGAAATTGAAAACCTAGCAGAAACCTATAATATGGAAGTTGAAGCCGTTAAGAACGTGGTCACTGAAGATATGCTCAAACATGACATTGAATTAAAACAAGCCATGAACTTAATTACTTCGACAGCTAAAGAAAAATAATCTGAACAGCTATTTAAAAAATAGGTCAGAAATCGAGTGGGAGGTCGCATTAATTGACTTCACACTCGTTTTTTGTCACAATACATTAGATAGAGAAGGAGGAATGCGTAGAATGTTTAATGACGATAACGATAGCAATATCCATTGTTCCTTTTGTGGAAAGTCACAAGACCAAGTGACCAAGTTAATTGCAGGACCGGATGTTTATATCTGTGATGAATGTGTGAAACTCTGTCAAGAAATTATTGAAGATGACTTAAACGTTCAATCAGATAACCAAGAGTTTATCGTGAACCCTCCTAAGCCAACTGAAATCCGTCAGATTTTGGATGATTACGTGATTGGACAAACAGATGCCAAAAAGGCTTTATCTGTGGCCGTTTATAATCACTATAAACGTATTAACAGCAACCAAATTAAGAATCAAGACGAAGATAATGTAGAATTACAAAAAAGTAATATCTTATTAGTTGGTCCAACTGGTTCAGGGAAAACTTATTTAGCTCAAACTCTAGCCCGCATATTGAAAGTACCCTTTGCTATCGCGGATGCCACGAGTTTAACTGAAGCAGGTTATGTTGGAGAGGACGTTGAGAATATTCTCTTAAAACTGCTACAAGCAGCTGATTTTGATGTGGATAAAGCTCAACAAGGTATTATTTATATTGATGAAATTGATAAGATAGCAACTAAAGCGGAAAATGTTTCTATTACCCGCGATGTGAGTGGTGAAGGGGTTCAACAGGCCCTCCTGAAAATTTTAGAAGGAACGGTTGCTAATGTTCCTCCTCAAGGTGGACGTAAACATCCTCATCAAGAGTTCATTCAAATCGATACTACTAATATCCTATTTATTGTAGGTGGGGCTTTCGATGGCATTGAGAATATCATTAAGGAACGTACTGGCCATAAAGTAATTGGTTTTCAAGCAACTAAGACGACAAAAGCTGAAAAGCATGACCTCATGACACAGGTGATTCCTGAAGACTTACAAAAATATGGCTTGATTCCGGAATTTATTGGGCGCTTACCTATTATTGCTAGTTTAGATGAGTTGAATGAGGAAGACTTGGAACGTATCCTGACAGAACCTAAGAATGCTTTGATTAAGCAATATAAGCAGTTATTAGCCATGGATAATGTTCAGTTAGACTTTACTGATGATTCCTTACGGGCGATTGCTCAAAAAGCTATTGACCGTAAAACTGGGGCGCGGGGATTAAGGTCCATTATTGAAGAATCGATGTTAGAAGTGATGTATGATATTCCTAGTCGTGAAGATGTTTCAAAGGTTATCATTACTGAAGATGTCGTTAAAGATCATGCAAGTCCCGAACTCTATGACCAAGATGGTCAGTTAATTGCCTAATGAATTAATTGAAGAGGGGCTGTGACAAGAGTCACAGCCTCTTTCTCAATGCAGTCCCTTATTTAAGCAAGTCATAAGACACCTAAATTTGTAATATATTTAGGAAAATTTACTTTTAAAAATATTAAGCTCACCTAAGTCTGTTTTATTACGTAAGGAGCACCTCATGATACAAGCACAGAATATTGAATTTATGCTAAGCGCCGCCAGTCCTAAACAATACCCAGTCCCTGACCGCCCAGAAATTGCTTTAGCTGGCCGGTCCAATGTGGGAAAGAGCAGTTTCATTAATACCATGACTAACCATAAAAAGATTGCTCGTATTTCCAGTAAGCCTGGGAAGACCCAACAGTTAAATTATTATAATCTTGATAATAGTCTTTACTTAGTTGATGTTCCTGGCTATGGATACGCAAAAGTAAGTAAAACGGAGCGAAGCCGCTGGCAAAAGCAACTGGCAGATTATTTTATCCAACGAGAAAATTTAGAAGCTGTCTTTCTTTTGGTAGATTTTAGACACCGCCCCAGTAAAGATGATATCAATATGAAAGATTTTCTTGACCAGTGTCAGGTACCGTATTTTATTATTGCGACTAAGGCGGATAAAGTGAAGAAAAACCAATGGCAAAACCACCTACGTTCTATAAAAGAAGATTTAGACTTGGTAACTGAAGATCAAATTTTACCTTATTCATCTGCCAACCGTGAGGGTCGTGATGAGGCATGGGAAGTCATCAATGCCTTATTGGCTGGAGACTATGACGAATAGCTATCCTTTGAAATGAAATATCTAACAATATTTCCGCTCTTATCTTGCATTCAAAAATTATCTTCACTATAATTTACTCTGATATAGCCAGTGGAGAAAGTGGGGGGATATAATGGCCTATATACCGGAGGAAGTTATTGATCAGGTCCGCCAAAATGTTGACATTTTAGATATTATTGGTCAGTTTGTTGATCTTCAAAAGCGAGGAAAAAATTACTTTGGCAAGTGCCCCTTTCACGATGAAAACACGCCCTCATTTACAGTAGAAGCTAATAAGCAATTTTATAAGTGTTTCTCCTGTGGTAAAGGTGGCAATGTCTTTAATTTTCTAATGGATTTAGAAGGGTATAGCTTTCCTCAAGCTGTAAAAGAAGTGGCTCAATTAGCTAATCTTAAGTTGGACTTTAATTTTGACCAGCTAGACCAAGGAAACAGTGTCCGTCAGTATAATGAAGAAGAGCAAACGCTTATCGATATCCACGAAGAGCTGGCAAATTTATACCATTATTTATTAATGAATACCAAAGCTGGGCACCAAGCTTTGGCCTATTTAGAAGACCGAGGCTTAAAATCGGAAACTCTAGTCCAATATCACATTGGTTGGTCTCCCTACGATGGCCAGTTAACTTTCAACCATGTAAAAAACAAGGGCTATGACAGTGAAGCAATTGTAGCTAGTGGCATTTTTGTGGGTGAGGGTCCGGAAAAAATCGATCGCTTTAAAGGACGTATTGTATTTCCCTTACGTGATAAATTCGGTCATGTTTTGGGCTTCTCAGGAAGAATTCTTGAAGCCGATAGTGCAAATTCGCAGGCTAAATACCTAAACAGTCCAGAAACAGCGATTTTTCAAAAAAATAATTTTCTATTTAACCTTGATTTAGCCCAAGACAGCATTCGCAAGGAAAAGGAAATTATTCTTTTTGAAGGCTTTATGGATGTCATTCATTCCTACCAGGCCGGGGTCAAACATGGCGTCGCTTCTTTAGGAACCAGTTTAACTGATCGTCAGATTCAAGTCCTCTACCGCAGCTCACGACAACTTTTGCTTGCCTATGATGGTGACAAACCTGGTTTAAAGGCTAGCAAGCGGGCACTTGAACACTTAGCCCAGCAAAGTCCTAGTATGCGAGTTAACTTGCTTATGTTTCCAAGTGGGATGGATCCTGATGAATTTATTGGTCGCTATGGTGAACAGCGCTACCAGCAATTTATCCAAGAGCAAAGAATGACACCGATTGCCTTCTATCGGCATTATTATCAGCAAGAATTTTCTTTAGCTACGGACCAGGGTAAGATCCAATACATCAAGGCCATGCTAGCTGTTATTAGCCGCTTATCTTCCACTATTGAGCAAGATGTCTACTTACAGGAATTGAGTGAAGACACTGGGGTAGATAAACGTTCGCTTCAAGCCCAACTTCACTTTGAGCAGGAAACAGGTCAACAAGAGGAGCAGTTTTCTGAAGTTAGCCGCGAGAAAGCAGAAGTCCAACTGGATAAATTCCCTTTAAAAAAATATTCCAGTTTACAGCGCTTTGAGTTACAATTACTTAACCGCCTACTAACTTCTGAGAATGCTTGGTATTTAATCAAAAATATTGATGAAAATTTTCATTTTGAAAGTAGTAGTTTTGAAAGTGTCTATCTTTTACTATGGGCCTACCGGCAAAGAGAAGGAGAAAGCATTGATATTGGAAATTTTTATCAGTCCCTTCGCTCTGATGCTGATAGGCGGATCGTTATTGACGCTCAGGCAATGAATCTTCCTCCTGAGTGTACTGGCCAGGAAATTAGCGATTTAATTTATCAAATAAAAGATAAGAGTCACTATCAGGATCAAATTAGGCAGATCAACCAGGATATAGCGGATGCCAAGCAAATTAATGATTATGCTAAAATCAGTGATTTAAACCAACAAAGAATACACATATTGCGACAAATGAAACTGTCAAAAAAGAAGTCAGGAGAGATTTAATTGAGCAAAACGACCGACAAGCAGGAAAAAACTTTAAAACAAGCCAGTCAAGAATTACTTAATGAGAAGAAAATATTGGGCTCTATTTTATATACTGAGTTAAGTGATAAAATTGCTCAACCCTATTCTTTGAATGATGAACAAATGGATCAGCTCATTGAAAAATTTGAAGACGGTGGCGTAGCCGTTGTTGATGAAGATGGAGGCCCAACCAATCGTCAGCTACAAAATGAAGCGCTTAAGATGCAAGAAGACGATGAAGAATCTGAAAAAGATATTGATCAAATCTTAGATGAAGAAGAAAAAAATAAGAAGAAAGATAAAAAAGACAAAAAAGACACTAATAAGTCGACTTCTTCAACGAGTTCAAAGGTAAAAACTAACGATCCTGTACGTATGTATCTTAAAGAAATTGGACGAGTAGACTTACTGACAGCTGATGAAGAGGTTGCCCTTGCCAAAAGAATTGAGGCCGGAGATCCAGTAGCCAAGCAAGAGCTGGCCGAAGCCAATCTCCGTTTAGTCGTGTCGATTGCTAAACGCTATGTCGGTAGAGGAATGTCATTTTTAGACCTGATCCAAGAAGGAAATATGGGCTTAATGAAAGCAGTGGAAAAATTTGATTATACCAAGGGCTTCAAATTTTCTACTTATGCCACTTGGTGGATTCGTCAAGCGATTACCCGTTCGATCGCTGACCAAGCCCGTACCATTCGTATACCGGTACATATGGTGGAGACTATTAATAAATTAGTCCGCATCCAACGGCAATTACTCCAAGAGCTTGGTCGCGAACCCACGCCAGAAGAAATTGGTGCGGAAATGGACCTACCTACTGAAAAAGTGAGAAATATTATGAAAATCTCACAAGAACCAGTTTCCTTGGAAACCCCTATTGGTGAAGAAGATGATTCCCATCTTGGCGATTTTATTGAAGACAATGATGCCATGCAGCCAGATGAATATACCAATCAAGAATTGTTAAAAGAACAGCTCAATGAAGTCTTGGATACTTTAACTGATCGGGAAGAAAATGTTTTACGTCTCCGTTTCGGTTTAGAAGATGGTCAAACCAAAACTTTAGAGCAAGTTGGACAACAATTTGGGGTGACTCGTGAAAGAATACGGCAAATTGAAGCCAAGGCTCTACGTAAACTACGCCACCCCAGCCGTCTCAAGCAATTAAAAGATTTTCTAGAAGACTAAACTCATCTCAGATAACAGTAACGGCATTCAAACGTTGGATCGATCGCCAATGCTTGAATGCCTTTATTTTACCCTTCGTTTTTATAGATCACTATTGAAAGAAAAATGATCACTGTTGAATCCCATTATTAATCATGCTATCTTTAGATCAATTAGTTCATTCTAGAAGGAAGAGATGTCTTAGTGAAAGTAGTAAAATTTGGTGGTAGCTCCCTAGCTAATGATACGCAAATAAAAAAAGTGAAGAATATCATTGCCAGTGATAAGGACCGTAAAATCATTATTGTTTCTGCACCTGGAAAGCGTTTTGATGGGGATATAAAAGTTACCGATTTATTAATTGAGTTAGCCTCACAGACACTAAATGGCAGCGTGGATACCTCCCAAACCTATAAGGAGATCGTTGAAAGGTATCGCGATATGGCAGAAGCCTTAGAAATACAAGAACCAGTCATTGATGAAATCAAAAAATCTTTAAATGACATCCTCAATATGGATAAAAGACAACCGGATTACTTTATCGATGCCCTCAAAGCAAGTGGAGAAGATAATAACGCTAAATTAATTGCGGCCTATTTCAGAACTTGTGGCTTGAAGGCGAGTTACATTAATCCTGGTGAAGCAGGTTTGATTCTTAGTGATGAACCCGGCAATGCTAAGGTATTAGCTGAATCCTATCTCAATTTAGCAAAATTAAAAGAACGTGATGAAATCTTAGTTTTTCCTGGCTTTTTTGGTTATACCAAAGATGGCAAGTTAGTCACTTTTTCACGTGGTGGTAGCGACATTACCGGAGCTATCGTTGCCAATGGGGTAGGGGCATCTATGTATGAGAATTTTACCGATGTTGATAGCATCTTTGTGGCTAGTCCCGCCCATGTTCACAATCCTGTTGGAATCAGTAATTTAACCTATCGAGAAATGCGTGAACTTTCCTACGCAGGCTTTACTGTGGTCCATGACGAGGCTTTGTATCCTGCTTTTGCAGAAAACATTCCCGTCGTAGTCAAAAATACCAATAATCCTGAAGCCCCTGGGACAATGATTACGGAGAAGAAGATGACTGAAAATAAATGGCCAATTGCTGGTATCGCTAGCCATGGTGGATTTGCTTCTGTTTATATTACAAAATATATGATGAATCGAGAAGTAGGATTCATGCGTCGCGTGTTGAGCGTCTTTGAAGAATACGAATGTAGTGTAGAGCATGTGGTATCAGGGATCGATGATATTGATGTTATCTTTAAAGAAGATCAACTTTCCGCAAAAGAATTAGATGAACTGCTTTTAGCGATTCAAACACGCACAGCCGCTGACAAGGTCGAAAAAAGAGAAAATCTTTGCCTGTTGATGATCGTTGGTGAGGCAATGCAATCAAGTATTGGGATTACCGCCCGGGCGACTAAGGCTCTCAGTCAAGCCAACATTAATTTAGAAATGATTAACCAGGGGTCTAGCGAAAATAGTGTGATGTTTGGTATCAAGGAAAATAAAGAAGCAGAAGCTGTACGGGCAATTTATGATGAGTTTTTTGATGCAAAAGATTAATCCACTTGTTAGGTTTAAAAATAAACAGAGAAGCCACTAAAGAAGTCGAATTTCTTTTGACTAAAAATAATTTTATGGATTGATTTATCACTTATTTTAAAAAAAGCTTGCTATCTTAGAAGGAATAGGCTAAAGTAAGTAACAATAAATGTTACTAATACTTTGATAAAAAAGATTAGAAATTCTTTAGTCTTTTTTATTGGCCTAACTTATGAAAGGGGTTACTCACATGGCTCAAGCAAAAGTAGTGATTCAAAACTTAAAGAAGAGTTTTGATGATAATGAAGTTCTCAAAGATATCAACTTAGAAATCAGCGAAGGTGAAGTGGTCTGCATCATCGGTCCTTCGGGTTCAGGGAAATCTACTTTATTGCGATGCATTAATCGTCTAGAGACGATTGATGGGGGTAGTGTGGTAGTCGATGGTATTGATATGTCTGATGAAAGTATCGATATCGACAAGGCGCGTGAAAATATCGGAATGGTTTTCCAACAATTTAACCTATTTCCACATATGACTGTTAAAGAAAATATTACTTTAGCGCCCCTCCAATTAAATAAATTAAGTCAAGAAGAAGCTGACAAAAAAGCCCTTGAATTATTAGATAGTGTCGGCCTCAAAGAAAAGGCAGACGCCTATCCTAATTCCTTATCTGGTGGTCAAAAACAACGGGTAGCCATTGCTCGGGCTTTGGCTATGGGCCCTGACTTAATGTTATTTGACGAACCGACATCAGCCTTGGACCCAGAAATGGTTGGCGATGTGCTAGAAGTTATGAAAGATCTTGCTAGACAAGGGATGACCATGGTGATTGTGACCCATGAAATGGGCTTTGCTAAAGAAGTTTCTGACCGTACCTTGTTTATGGATGGCGGTTACATTGTCGAGTCAGGTAAACCAGAAGACCTATTCAATCATCCCAAACATCAACGGACCCAAGATTTCTTACAGAAAGTACTTTAATTATTAAAATATAGGATAGAAGTCAAAAAACAACTGACCCTGAGGTTAGCATGAACTATTGGAGTCACTTAGACAAGAAGATTTTTATTCAGAAGAGAGGCTGAGTCATTACTCCGGCCTCTCTTTTATTTTACGGATGAGGCTAGTAATTCCTGCTTTTCAAGAGATGGTAAAAAAATTATAATTAAACAGGAAAAGATTATAATTCTGATTAATGAATGGTACAATATTACTACTATTGATTTACGACTTGGAAAGGATGGAGCAAATTGCGCCAATTTTTTGAAAATAAAAAACTTGTGGTTGTGCTATTGAGTGTTATTAGCTCGCTTAGCCTGATTGCTTTTTCCACCTTTGGACAGGAAAGTTTACCCCAACCCATGACCTGGGTGAATGACTTTACTGCAATGGTAGCTCGCCTGATATCGACCCCAACAAATTCCATCATGCAATTTGGCGATTCTGTGACAAATTTACAGAACACCTATCAGGAAAATCAGCAATTAAAAAAACAACTGTCCACTTTACAGAGCTTAGAAGCTCAAAATACGATTTTAAAAGAAGAAAATAAGCAAATGACCAATCTTTTAAAATTGAAACCGACCCTGGTTGGGAAGACAGTAATTGCAGCTTCAGTCATATCTAGAGCTCCTGAGAATTGGTTAGATAAGTTGACTATTGATGTAGGTTCTAACAACGGGGTGAAGGAGAATATGTCGGTCATGACTGACTCCGGCCTCATTGGCCGGGTTTCCGAAGTTGGTCCCACAAGTGCAAAAGTGAGCTTAGTCACTTCAGACCAAGAAGATGCGGTGGAAATTGCTGCTGGTGTCCAATCGGATGATGGGATATTTTATGGGGTGATTGACCAATACGATTCAAGTCATAACCGCTTAATTGTCAATCAAATTCCTAAGGAAGCTAAAATAAAAGAGGGAAATCTGGTAACCACAAGTGGTCTGGGAGGCGTTTCTCCAGAAGGTTTGATCATTGGAAAAGTGGCTAAAATGGAAGATGATGAATTCGCCTTAGCTAAACGTGTTTATGTCGAGCCAGCAGCTAATTTCAATGATATCCGTCATGTCTTTGTGATTATGTCTCAAAGAAGTGAACCAGATACAGAAAACCCTAATGCGTCTGAAGAAATTCCAGGGGCCAACCACCAAGCTCAAGCCAGCCAAGCTGGGGCAAGTAATCATGCAAATTAGGAGGAGAGAGTGATATGTTTGATTATATACGCTATCATTTAACCCTTCCCATTTTCTTAATTTTTGTTTTCTTACTGGATGGCGCTTTAGTCAATGTCTTACTAGCCAGTGTGGATACCTATGCTTATCAAATTATTCCCAGTCTTTTACTGATTAGCTTAACCCTGATTCCCTTATATTATAACCAGCCAAGAACGATTTACTTGATGGCTTTTATTATTGGTTTTCTATATGATTCATACTATAACGGAATTCTAGGGATTAATTTATTTCTGTTCCCAGCAGTCGTTTACTTATCCTACCAGGTAAAAAATCGCTTTCCCTTGAATTTTTATAGCATCTGGGTATGGGCTGTGATCATGTATCTTTTATATCATAATGTGATTTATTGGCTCTATCGAATCTTACGTATTCATGGGGACACTTATCTTAAGTTCTTAGCTAGCTTTTTAGGTCCCTCCCTATTATTTAATAGTTTAGTGATTTTCCTGCTTAACCTGATTATTTTTCGCTTAGTAAATTGGGTCAAGGGCTGATCCTTATTGGGTTTTAAAAATAAATAAATCTTGCTAAATACAAATAATATCAGTATAATGAAAATTAATATCATAATGACAGTGAATGGAAGAGGCTAAAACCTTTCTTTTAAAGAGAGTCTGGCTGGTGGAAACAGACAAAGAAACTTTAGCTACACACCCAGGAGTTAATAGTTTAAAAGGCTATTCGCCTAGCGAGCGTTACATCGCGATGTTACTAACATCATGAGGCAATTATTGTGAGATAGTTGCGAAAAAAGGTGGAACCACGAAAGCGTCCTTTTCGTTTTGAACGAAGAGGGCGTTTTATTTTTTATTAAAAGAAAAGGAGGAGTTTGTCATGATAGCAGGATTCGACTTGAAAAAGTCTTGGATGGTTATGGTTATTGCTTTAGTTACTATTTTGGGGTTGGTGGCAAACCACCATGTTGAAGCTGAAGAGACAGCTCCTCAAGAACGGATGGAAGCTGTTGAAGAGGGGCCAAAAAGAGGCGATAAGGTCGTCATTGGCCTAGATGATACCTTTGCACCTATGGGATTCCGTAATGGGCAAAATGAAATTGTTGGTTTTGACATTGACTTAGCCCAAGCTATTGCTGAGATTTACGGCTGGGAGCTCGACTTTCAGCCGATTGACTGGGCAATGAAAGAAACCGAATTGAATAGTGGTAATATTGACTTACTTTGGAATGGTGTCGGAATTACCCCTGAAAGAGAAGAACAGATGCTCTTTTCACAGCCTTATTTGGAAAGTCCTAATATCGTGATTACTAAAAAGGAAAGCCCAATCGAGGGACTTTCCGATTTAGCTGGAAAAACGATATCGACCCAGTCGGGCTCGACGACAGCTGAAGACATTAAGGATTGGCCCAATCAACTCTACCAAAAACTGGCGCAAAAACCGGTTCTCTATTCCTCTTATAACGAGGTTTTTGCTGATTTAGATTCCGGTCGTGTTGATGCTGTGGTCACTGATTATACTTATGGTCACTATATTATGGAGGTTCGTGGGGAAGAAAAATATGATTCCTTTGTGGACCCCAGTAAGGAGCCTGAGCAAATGGCAGTCGCGATGCGAAAATCTGCTAACGGTCTTAAGACAATGATCGACCAAGGGCTTGACCAAGTAAAGGCTAACGGGAAATATGATGAAATTGTCGCCAAATGGTTTGGAGAAAACCGTCAAGTGGCTAGTCAGGAGAATATTATTCAAAAAATACTTCCCTCTCTATGGAGTGGTTTTAAATTAACTCTTGTCTTGTTTGTCTTGGTGCTGGCACTTAGTCTCCCATTAGGTTTTCTTATCGCCATTATGCGCGTCTTTAGCCCTAAACTGATTCAATGGTTAATTGAAGGTTATGTTTTCATTATGCGAGGTAGCCCGCTCATGTTACAACTGATGATGGTCTTCTTCGGCTTACCTTATTTAGGAATTAATTTAGATCGCTTTACCGCTGCCCTTATTGCTTTTGTGATTAATTACGCCGCTTATTTTGCGGAAATTTTCCGGGGTGGGATTACTTCAGTACCCAAAGGCCAATACGAAAGTATCAAAGTCTTAGGAATTGGTTGGCAAAGGGGCTTTCGTCGCATCATTTTACCCCAAGTGATGAAAATAACCCTACCATCTGTCGGCAATGAAGTGATTGCCTTAGTCAAGGATACTTCATTAGTCTATGTGATTGGCCTTGGTGAATTGTTGCGGGCTGGCTCGATTGCTGCTAACACCTATGCAACCATTATTCCTTATCTGGTCTGTGGGGTGTTCTATTTAATCTTCACCGCCTTTGTGACCCTTGCCTTGCGTAAGATTGAGTATCGGGTGAGCTGGTAGTCCAGTGATGAAAGAGGAGGGATTTTAATGGCCTTAATAGTTTCTAATTTAAAAAAAGCTTACAACGGTAATATGGTGATTGATCAATTTAACTGCCGGATTGATCCAGGAGAAATTGTTATTTTACTGGGCCCATCTGGAACCGGGAAAACGACCTTTATGCGCTTGATCAATAACTTAGAAAAATGTGACCAGGGTAATATTGCTATTGGGGACCGGGTTCTCTGCCAGGAGACTTCCCAAGGAGTTCAATACAGTGATAAGACCAGTCAACACCGCTATCAAAATGCGATTGGCATGGTCTTTCAAAATTACCAATTGTTCCCTAATTTTACCGTCTTAGACAATGTCTTAGAAGCACCTATCGCTCAAAAGTTAGCGCCCAAGTCAGAACTGCTCGATCAGGCCATGTTTTTACTAGATAGCGTAGGCCTAAAAGATAAGGCCGATGCCTATCCGTCGACCTTGTCAGGAGGGCAAAAGCAAAGGGTTGCTATTGCTAGAGCCATGATGTTATCACCGGAGATCATTTGCTTCGACGAACCGACTTCAGCCCTTGACCGCGAGTCCGCTAATCAGGTAGGAAAGCTAGTTCAAGCTATCGCTAAACAAGGGAAGGGCATTTTAGTGGTTACTCACGATACTCAATTTGGTGAAGATTTTGGTACCCGGATTGTTTCTTCTGAAGAATTTAAATAAGCAATCTTAATTACTTATTGTTATTTTTTGGAAAAGGATTGCCAAGTAATCAAAGATTGTGCTATAGTATAAAAAATTGAATTTGCCTTTAAACCTGTCCCGTGAGGCAGGCAAGGAGACTTATATAAAAAAGGGATTAGTCTATACATGACTAGTCTTTTCGTCGAGCCTCCTTGCATAGGAGGCTTTTTTAATGGAAAAAAGTGGATAAAAAGGGCTTATTCAGTTCCTAGCGACTAAAAATAGGCGTTAAAAGGCTCCTGTGAGGGCTAACGAAAGGATAAGAAATGACAAAAAAGAGATTAATTTTAGAAGATGGTAGTGTCTTTGAAGGGGAAGGCTTTGGTTACGATAAAGAGGTGATTGGTGAGCTAGTCTTTAATACGGGGATGTCCGGCTATCAAGAATCCATCACTGACCAATCTTACGCTGGTCAATTATTGACCTTTACTTATCCCCTAATCGGTAATTATGGGATTAATTATGATAACTATGAATCCTTAAATCCTTCATGTGTTGGTGTCATTGTTCATGAGTGGGCTAGACGCCCCAGTCATTGGAAGTCTCAAATGAACCTTGATACTTTCTTAAAACAGAAAAAAATTCCTGGACTAGCTGGGATAGATACTCGTTTATTGACCAAGAAAATTCGCAAGCATGGGGTGATGAAGGCTTACTTAACCAGTAGAGATGAACCCTTAAGTGATTTATTAGCAGTCCTAAGAAATACAGAGCTTGATCAAAAATTGATTCAAAAAGTCTCTACCCAAGCAGCTTATCCTATTCCTGGTCAAGGGTACCGGGTAATCGTGATGGACTTTGGCTTAAAACACTCGATCTTAGCTGAATTATCCAAGCGCAATTGTCAGGTGACAGTGGTTCCATATGATACCAACTTAGAGGAAATTACCGCCTTAGCTCCAGATGGGATTGTCTTATCTAATGGACCTGGTGACCCTGATGATCTTCCTGAAGCATTAGATACTATCCGCGAATTAGAGAAGCGTTATCCCTTATTTGGAATTTGCATGGGCCATCAACTGTTTTCAAAGGCTAATGGAGCCAAAACTTATAAGATGAAATTTGGTCACCGTGGTTTTAACCATGCCGTTAGGGAACTTGCGACTGGTCAAATTCATTTTACTAGTCAAAACCATGGTTATGCTGTCAGTCGAGAAGATTTGCCAGCAGACCTAGAAATCACCCATGAAGAGATTAATGACCATACTGTCGAAGGGCTTCGTCACAAAAAGTACCCCGCCTTTTCGGTGCAATACCATCCCGATGCTTGCCCTGGACCTCATGATGCTGACTATCTATTTGACAGCTTCTTAAAGTTAATCGAAGAAAGTAAACAAACAAAATAATCTATTTAAATCTAATCAGTGAGTTAGAAAATAGGAGGAAATATGACAAAACGTAATGATATTAAAAAAATAATGGTTATTGGTTCTGGCCCTATTGTGATTGGTCAGGCAGCAGAGTTTGATTATGCAGGGACTCAAGCTTGTTTAGCCTTACGCGAAGAAGGCTATGAAGTGGTTTTAGTAAACTCTAATCCAGCGACTATTATGACTGACCGAGAAGTAGCTGATAAGGTTTATATGGAACCTTTGACATTGGAATTTTTAACTCAAATTCTGCACCAAGAACATCCTGATGCCCTCCTACCTACCTTAGGGGGACAAACAGCCTTGAATATGGCCATTGAACTTTCCCAAGCCGGTGTTTTAGAAGACTTAGAAATCGAACTCTTAGGAACGGACTTAAAAGCCATCAACCAAGCTGAAGACCGGGAACAATTTAAAGAATTGATGGAAAGCTTAGGTGAACCGATTCCTGAATCCAAAATCGTCCACCATGTTGATGAAGCTATCGCCTTTGCTAATGAAATTGGCTATCCGATAATTGTTCGTCCCGCTTTTACCCTAGGAGGAACTGGTGGGGGGCTCTGTGACAATGAGGAAGAATTAGCGGAAATTGCTGAACATGGCTTATCCTTATCTCCAGTTCACCAATGTTTGATTGAACGTTCGATTACCGGCTACAAAGAAATTGAATACGAAGTTATGCGGGACAGCCAAGACAATGCCTTGGTAGTATGTAATATGGAAAATTTTGACCCGGTGGGCATCCATACTGGAGATTCCATTGTTTTTGCACCTTCGCAAACCCTTTCCGACGAGGATAGCCAAATGCTCAGAGATGTGAGCTTAAAAATTATTCGTGCCCTGGGGATTGAAGGTGGCTGTAATGTTCAATTAGCCTTAGATCCGCACTCAGCTAATTATTATGTGATTGAAGTTAACCCTCGGGTGTCACGGTCTTCAGCCTTGGCTTCTAAGGCTACTGGTTATCCTATTGCTAAACTAGCCGCTAAGATAGCTGTTGGTTTAACCCTCGATGAAATGATCAATCCAGTCACTGGTTCTTCCTATTCCATGTTTGAACCTGCTTTAGACTATGTGGTATGTAAGATGCCGCGCTTTCCTTTTGACAAGTTTGAACATGCTGATCGTCATCTGGGCACCCAAATGAAGGCAACTGGGGAAGTGATGGCGATCGGTAGAAATATCGAAGAAAGCCTGCTCAAGGCTTGCCGGTCATTAGAAATAGGCGTGATCCATAATGAAATTAGTGACTTTGCTGATCTAGATATGGATACTTTAGAAGAAAAAATCAAGCATCCCCAAGATGATCGTTTCTTTTATTTATCTGAAGCGGTCCGCCGTGGGATAGATATTGATTTGTTAAATCAATGGACTGGAATCAATCCTTTCTTCCTTGATAAGCTCTTAGTTATTGCGGAATTGGAAGAAGAATTAAGCCAAAATGTAGGGGATCAGTACAGCTTGCGCAAGGCCAAGGTAAAAGGATTTTCCGATGTGAAAATTGCTGAACTATGGGATTGGACTCCAGAAGAAGTAAGAAAATACCGCCTTGAGGCTGGCATTCTGCCAAGTTATAAAATGGTAGATACCTGTGCAGGGGAGTTTGAATCGCAAACCCCATACTTCTATTCCACCTATGCTGAAGCCAACGAATCACAAGTTTCTGACCGTGAAAAAGTCATTGTCTTAGGGTCGGGTCCTATTCGTATTGGCCAAGGGGTCGAATTTGACTATGCCACGGTCCACTGTGTTGAAGCGTTAAAACAAGCAGGCTATGAGGCTATAGTTATTAATAGTAATCCAGAAACGGTCTCCACTGACTTTTCGATATCGGACAAATTATATTTTGAACCTTTAAGTTTTGAAGATGTGATGAATGTTATTGACTTAGAGCAACCTAAAGGGGTTATCGTTCAGTTTGGTGGACAAACAGCGATTAATCTGGCTTGGCCACTGGCTAGAGCTGGAGTGAAATTATTGGGAACCCAAGTAGAAGATATCGATCGTGCAGAAGATCGTGATCTTTTTGAACAATTGATTCATTCTTTAAATATTCCTCAGCCTAATGGGAAAACAGTAATGAATGAAAGTGAAGCGGTCAAGGCAGCCAAAGAAATTGGTTATCCTGTTTTAGTACGTCCTTCCTATGTCATTGGCGGTCGGGCTATGGAAATTGTCTATAGTGAAGCTGAATTACATAAATATATCCAAAGCGCTGTTGAAGTTAGTGAAGATCATCCTGTCTTAATTGACGATTACCTCCTCGGTATAGAGTGTGAAGTTGATGTGATTTCGGATGGTGAGGATGCTTATGTTCCAGGAATTATGGAACATATTGAACGCGCCGGAGTGCACTCGGGAGACTCCATCGCTGCCTATCCACCTCAAAACCTAAGTGCATCGGTGCAAGAAACCATCATTCAATACAGTCAGGAATTAGCAAAATCCTTGCACTGTGTGGGCTTAATGAACATTCAATTTATCGTCCAAGGCGAGAAAGTCTATGTGATCGAAGTCAATCCAAGAGCCAGTCGGACGGTGCCATTCCTCTCTAAGGTAACCAATATTTCCATGGCTCAAGTCGCTACCCAATTAATTCTTGGTAAAAAACTTGGCGATTTGATCGATCTTAGTTCGCCAAAAGAAGCAGATGGCGTTTATATCAAGGCACCGGTCTTCTCCTTTAATAAATTGGCTAAAGTGGATAGTTTACTAGGACCTGAGATGAAATCGACGGGTGAAGTCATTGGATGTGGGCGTAGTTTAGAAGAAGCTCTCTACAAGGCCTTTGAGGCTAGTGGCTTACACCTGCCACAGTTTGGAAACATTCTCTTCACCATTGATGATCTTTCGAAAGAAGAAGCCCTGACTCTGGCTAATGGCTTTAAGTGCTTAGGGTATGAAATTTTAACGACTACTGGTACTGGTCAATACTTTAGCAATAACGGTCTAAAAGTAAAAGCTGTGGCCAAAATTAACAGTGATGAGGCAAATAGTATTCCTAATTTAATTGAAAAGGGCAAGATTCAAGCCATTATTAATACTGTCGGTGGACAAAAAGAAGCTGGTGAGGATGGCCAAATTATCCGTCAATTAGCTATTGAACATAATATTCCACTGTTTACCACCTTAGATACCGCTTTAGCCATGCTGAAGGTACTTCAAAGTCGCAGTATTTCAACTCAAGCATTATAAGATAGACAAGAAATCGTTAAACTTTAGAAAAAATTTTAGGGGGATAAGAATGGAACATTTAACCAGTGTACAAGATTTAAGCAATGAAGAAGTAATGGAGCTTATTAGACAAGGGGAAGCTTTTAAAAATAGTCCAGTAGCGGTTCATGCCCAATCCATTACTATGGCTAATTTGTTTTATGAAAATTCAACTAGAACACATATGAGTTTTGAGCAGGCAGAACGGCGGCTGGGTTATCAAGTTTTACCCTTTGAAGTGAGTCAGAGTTCGGTCAATAAAGGCGAAAGTCTCTATGATACTGTCATTACTTTAGAAGCCATTGGAGCTAATGCATTAGTTATTCGCCATTCCCAAAATGAGTACTATCTTGATCTATTAAAAGAGCTTAATAAACACCACCACAAAATCCACCTTATTAATGGTGGTGATGGTAGTGGCCAACATCCGAGCCAATGTTTGCTAGATATGATGACTATCTATGAGGAGTTTAAGCACTTTGATGGTTTGAAGGTGGCTATTATTGGTGACATTAAAAATTCACGGGTAGCTCGTAGCAATGCCCAATTACTCAACCAATTAGGTAGCCAAGTTTTCTTTTCCGGTCCAAAAGCCTGGTATGATCCTCAAATGGACCAATATGGCAGCTACCAAGACATTGACCAATTAATTGACCAAATGGATGTGGTGATGCTTTTACGGGTCCAACACGAAAGACATTCTGATGACCCATTGGAAAAGAGCTTTGACCCTAAGCTTTATCATGAGAAATATGGAATTAATTTAGACCGTTATCAAAAGCTACAAGACCATGCCATATTAATGCATCCAGGTCCTATTAATCGTGACGTTGAACTGGCTAGTGAGCTAGTAGAATCAGAAAAGAGTCGTTTTGTGCAACAAATGGAAAATGGTGTATATATGAGAATGGCTATCTTAAAGAGTGTGATTGAGGGTGAGAAATAATGAAAGTCCTAATTCAAGCAGGTAAGGTTTATAGTCAGGACTCTTTGACGACTATGGATATACTTATTGAGGGAGGGAAGATCCAAGCATTGGGTCAACACTTGGTCGACCAAGATGAAATTGATCAAGTGATTGATGCTTCAGGTCGTTTGGTGACTCCAGGCCTTGTTGATATCCATGTGCATTACCGGGAACCAGGTTTTGAAGACAAAGAAACGATTGCTAGTGGTAGCCGGGCAGCAGCTCGCGGCGGTTTTACTAGCGTATGTACCATGGCTAACACCAATCCTGTTCCTGATACCCCTGAAAAACTCAGTCAGTTAATTCAAAAGAATCAAAGTGATGGTAAAGTGAAGATCCATCAATACGCTCCTATTACTAAAGATTTAACCAGTGATCAAGTTGTCGATATTCCTGCGATGAAGGAGGCGGGTGCCTTTGCCTTGAGTAACGATGGGCAGGGCGTCCAATCTGCTGCAACCATGTATCAAGCGATGATTGCAGCCAAAGAGCAAGGCCTAGCCATTTGTGCCCACCTAGAAGACCGTTCCTTATTTAATAATGGTGTGATCAATGCAGGTAAGGCTGCAGAGCGATTGGAACTTCCTGGAATCTTAGCAGTGGCTGAAAGCAGTCAATTGGCTAGAGATATTGAATTAGCGCGGGCCACAGGGGTTCACTACCATGTCTGCCATGTGTCTACGGCGGCCAGTTTAAACTTGATTCGTCAAGCCAAATTGGATGGGGTGAATATTACTTGTGAGGTTGCTCCCCACCACCTTCTCTTCCATGACGGCAATATCTTAAAAGATGATGCAAATTATAAAATGAATCCCCCATTGAGAAATTCATCAGACCAAGAAGCCTTAGTCCAAGCTTTAAATGATGGGACCATTGATTTGATCGCTACAGACCATGCTCCCCATACCGAAGAAGAAAAGAGTCAAGGTTTCTTGAAGTCCCCCTTTGGAATTGTTGGTAGTGAAACAGCCTTTATGAGTTTATATACCTTATTGGTTAAGCGAGGAAAACTCAGTTTAGAAAGGCTTATTGCCCTAATGAGCGACCAACCGCGTCAATTATTCCATTTAGAGACAGCAGGAACAATCTGGCCAGGGCAAGCTGCTGATATTAGTATTTTTAATCTCGACCGTCCTTATCAAGTCAAGGCTAGTGACTATGCCTCAAAGAGTAGTAATAGCCCCCTAAATAACACCAGTCTATACGGACAAACCGAATATTGTTTAGTTAATGGAGAAATTGTTTATCAAGCTGAGGGAGGAAATAGCAATGAATAATATTCAAGTGGAATTACCTGGTTTATCCTTATCTAACCCTTTAATGCCCGCTAGTGGGAGTTTTGGTTATGGTGACTTCTCTAATTGCCAAGACCTTGATTTAAGTCAATTAGGCGCCTTAGTGATAAAAACCACCACATTGGAAGCTCGCGAAGGCAATCCTGATCCTAAGATGTGGTGGAATGATGAATACAGTCTTAATGCAGTAGGCTTAAAAAATCCAGGGATTGAGGTGGTTATCAAGGAAAAACTTCCTCAGCTCAAAGAAAAATATCCCAGCTTGCCCATCATTGCTAGTGTTGGAGGAAATACGGTTGAGGATTATTGCCAAGTTGCACAATTATTTGATCAATCCGGCCTAGTTAATGCTCTTGAAATTAATATCTCCTGTCCTAATGTTAAAAAGGGCGGCCTAGCTTTTGGTAAGGATCCTCAATTTGCTAAACAATTAACTGAAAAAATTAAGTCCTTAGTTGAACTACCAGTATACGTTAAATTGTCTCCCAATGTCGATGACGTGGTGGCTATGGCCCAAGCCTTGGAAGAAGCAGGTGCAGATGGTCTTACCATGATCAATACTTTGCTAGGAATGGGTATTGATATTAAAGAAAAAAGGCCTGTTTTAGGTAATGGTTATGGTGGAATCTCAGGGCCCCTCCTAAAACCACTAGCCTTAAGGATGATTCACCAAGTCCGTCAACAAACCCAACTGCCCATTATTGGGGTTGGCGGAGTATGCACGGTAGATGATGTGGTTGAAATGTTTATGGCAGGAGCCAATGCAGTCCAAGTAGGTTACCAACACTTTAAAAATCCAGGAATTTGTATTGATTTAGCTAAAGCATTACCCGCACGTTTAGCAGAGTTAGGTATTTCGAGTTTAACAGATATCCAAGTAATTTAAAGCAAAAATACTCGCAAAAGCTAAGGATTTATCCTTGACCTTAGGACTTAATTTTGCTAAACTACTCTTGTTGTATTTCTGTAAGCACCAGAACTGCAACCGCGCATCGATAAGTTGAAGTATCAAGTATTATTTGATCACTTATCTTGGCGAGTCTAAGTAATTACAAGGAGGTGCATTGCATGTACGCTGTTATTAAAACAGGTGGAAAGCAAATTAAAGTTGAGGAAGGTTCAGTAATCTTTGTTGAAAAGTTAGATGCTGAAGCAGGAGACAAGGTAACCTTTGACGAAGTAGTCTTTGTTGGTGGTGAAAGTACTAAAATTGGTACACCATTAGTAGAAGGTGCCTCAGTTGAAGGAACTGTTGAAAAACAAGGTCGCGAAAAGAAAGTGACTACCTTCAAATACCGTCCTAAAAAAGACTCTCGTTCTAAACAAGGCCATCGTCAACCTTATACTAAAGTAACAATTGATTCAATTAAGGCTTAAGTATGATTCAAGCAAAGTTTAAATGTAAAGATGGAAGCTTTGTAAGTATGACAGTGCAAGGACACGCTTTATCAGGGGAATATGGCCATGATTTAGTGTGTGCTGCGGTGTCAACTTTAACTTTTTCCCTGGTGAATAATTTGGAGCGTTTGACACAAGTTGCTCCAATTGTTGACTTAGATCCAGAAGGGGGTTATCTTCATTGTGAAATTCCCGCTGACTTGGATGATAAGCAAGCCCAATTTGCCGAAATCTTATTTAAAAGTTGCTATTATGCCTTAAAAGATGATGTTAGTGCCAGTCAACCTGACTATCTTCAGGTATCTTTAAATAAGTAAACAAAGGAGGAACCTAACATGTTAAAATTAGATTTACAATTTTTCGCCCACAAAAAGGGGGGCGGTTCCACAGCTAATGGCCGTGATTCACAAGCTAAACGTTTAGGGGCTAAACGGGCAGATGGCCAATTTGTAACAGGTGGATCAATTCTTTATCGTCAACGTGGTACCCATATCCATCCAGGAGTAAACGTTGGACGCGGTGGAGACGATACTTTATTCGCACTATGTGATGGTGTGGTTAAATTTGAACGTAAAGGTCGTAACAGCAAACAAGTTTCTGTATACCAAGAAGCTTAAGCAGACGACTTAAGAGGCTGAGACAGTTGTCACAGCCCTTTTTTATTATATAGACAATTAAAAGGAGTAGCTTATGGATACCGAAGGAATTAAATCAGCCTTTACATATTTGCATGAAGCGACTGAAAAAAGTGCTCAGGCTTTAGAGATGACCTATGTTGAGGCTATTCATGAAACTTTACAGAATCTATTACTAGGATCAGCCCAGCAAATCAACGGAGCACCTGACGATCAAGTGATTAAGGCATTAAATACTCTCTATCAAAAAAGTCAGTGGCAGGATTTGAACCAGGAAGCCAAGCATAGTATCATCCAATGGCTATTGATTGAAGGGATAAAGAAACAAGAAATACAAGCTAACTATCAAGCCACCCCCGATGCCATTGCCTTAATTATCGGGTATTTGGCCCTTCGTTTAGTTGAATCGAATCAAAATTCTTCAGAAAAGTCCATCAATCTTTTTGACCCCTGCTTTGGCACAGGGAATTTATGGTCACTGGTGGCTAAGACCTTTACGGACCAAGACTATCAAGTCCTTGGGGCTGGAGTTGATAATGATGATTTGATGTTGTCCATTGGTGAAAAGGCCATGGCCTTACTTGGCTTAAGTCCTAAACTCACCCTTGCTGATGCTTTGGGAGACTTGTTGGTTGATCCTTGCCAGGTCATTGTTGCTGATTTACCGATAGGCTATTATCCACAAGACCAAGTGGCTCAGACCTTTAAGAGTGGGGAACAATTTGTTAAAGAAGGCTCTCATGCCTATGCCCATTATTTGTTAATTGAACAGGGAATTCATTATCTAGAGGACAATGCTTGGGGGCTATTCTTAGTGCCAAAAGCTACTTTAACTGACCCAACTCTCCCGCAATTGATGCAAGGGATAAGTGAAACAGCTTATTTACAAGCCTTTATTAATTTACCCCAAAGCCTTTTTCAAAATGAGTTTTCGCAAAAAAGTATCCTGATTGTCCAAAAACAAGGAGACCGGGCCAAGCAAAGTGACCAGGTCCTTATTGGTAACATTCCTGATTTTAAAGCCGTCGATGACATGAAAAAATTTACCGCACAATTTAATGATTGGTTAGATAAACATATCGTTGATGGAGAGTAATATATAGAAAAAGCTCAGTCAACCTTTTACTATGTCGTAGTAAAAGAGACTGAGCTTTTTGCTAATGTTAATCTTCTTGGAATTGGGCACTATACAAGCCGTAATAGAAGCCCCGTTTTTCCATTAGGCTTTCATGGTTTCCTTTTTCAATAATTCTTCCTTGGTCCATAACAATAATTTGGTCAGCATCCTGAATCGTACTTAAACGGTGAGCAATGACGAAACTAGTTCGTCCCTTGAGTAATTTTTCGGTTGCTTTCTGAATTAATTCTTCAGTGCGCGTGTCGATACTTGAGGTCGCCTCATCTAAGATTAAGATATCTGGTGTGGCCACTAGGGCACGGGCAATAGTAATGAGCTGTCTTTGACCCTGAGAAATATTTGAAGCATCTTCATTAATGATGGTGTCATAGCCATCAGGCAATTTTCGAACAAAGTCATCGACATGGGCTGTTTTAGCTGCTGCATAAACTTCGTCTTCGGAAACAGACTGGTTATGATCACCATATGCGATATTATCATAAATACTTCCATTAAATAGCCAGGTATCTTGTAGGACCATTCCCATTTGTTTGCGAACATCCCCGCGGGAATAATCACGAATATCTTTACCATCAATTTTAATACTACCTTTATCGACATCATAGAAGCGTTCTAATAAGTTAATTAGAGTCGTTTTACCAGCACCAGTAGGGCCAACGATAGCAACAGTTTCACCCTCATTAACATCTAAATTATAATCTTTTAAGGTGTAATGGTCATCATCGTAACCAAAATAGACATCCTCAAAGATTACTTTTTTGTCAGTGTCAATAACGGGGTAGTCGCTATGGGTCACTTCCATTTCTTCCAGATCGAGGAATTCAAATACCCGTTCTGCAGAAGCTAGGGTACTTTGAATTTGGTTAACAATAGTGGCAAGGTTGGAAATGGGCTGGTAAAGTTGTGGGTTGTATTGCAAGAGGGCTTGGACGTCCCCAAGGGGTAGACGGCCTTGTAAAATGTCTATACCTCCGACAAAAGCAATGAGGACGTAATCTAGGTTACGGATAAAGTTAACCATGGGATAGAGGAAGCCAGAAAAGAACTCTGCCCGTTGTGAGGTTTTATAATAAGCATCGGTTTCTTCTTCAAATAAATCGCGTTTATGACCTTGTTGGTTGAATGCACGAATTTCAATTTGACCATTATAGTCTTCCTCGATATGGTCGTTAATGCTTCCTTGAATTCTTTGCCGGTCAGCAAAGAGTCTTTGAGTTATTGGTGTGATGCGGCTAACAAGGAAAACAGCAAATAGAACAGTTAATATCATTAGCCCCCCAATTTTGGGACTGATCATGAGGATCATCGTTACCACACCAATTAACTGGGTGATGCTCATAATGGTTTGAGCAATATTTTGTTGCAGGGTACGGGCAATATTTTCAATATCATTGATAGCCCGGCTCAAAATTTCACCGGTCGATAAATGATCAATGGTACTAATTGGAAGCTTGTTCAGTTTATCTCTCATGGCTTGGCGGAGATTAGCAATTGTTCCCTGTACGGCATGTGACAGTAAATAATTCTGGAAGTAACGGCCAATACTAGTAGCAATATATAAGGCAGCGACCATTAGAAGCACACGGAAAATTCCAGTAAAGTCAATCTTATAGCCCATTTGTCCATTAATTTCTTGTAGGCCTTGGCTGACCCCTTCAGCAATCAAGGTCGTTGCTTGTCCTAAAATTTTAGGTGCAACGGTTTCGGCTATCGTTGCTGCTACCGAAAGGATCACAACCGCAATAAATGATTTTTGATAGTGACCGAAAAATTTAAACAGACGTTTAAGGGCTTTGCTAGTTGATTTTGGTGTACGTCTTCCCATTATTCACTCACCTCCTTGAGTTGTGATGACACAATAGAAGCATATAATGGCGAAGTTTCCATTAAAGTATCATGGTTACCTAAGCCAGCCACACTCCCATTGTCTTCTAAGACTAAAATTTTATCAGAATCCCTAATTGTAGAGACCTTTTGCGAAATAATGAGGGTAATTTTATCCTTGGCATATTGACTCAGTGCCTGTCTTAGGTTGACGTCTGTTTTAGCATCTAAGGCAGAAAAAGAGTCATCAAAGATTAAAATAGCAGCATCCTTCATTAGGGCTCTGGCGATGCAGAGACGTTGTTTTTGCCCTCCTGAGAAATTTGAACCGCGTTGTTCGACCCGGTGGTCAATGCCATCGGATAAGTTTGATACAAAGTCAGCAGCTTGAGCAATCTTTAAATTTTGCCAAATTTCTTCATCACTAGCCTGTTCCTTACCAAATTCTAAGTTAGAGCGAATATTTCCTTTGAAAAGGTTGGCCTTTTGAGGAACGTAGGCGATATAGTCACGTAGGGCACCAAGGTTATAGCTTTCAATTTTTTCACCATTAATCTTGATGTCGCCACTTGAACGTTCATAGAAGCGCAGGATGAGGTTAGCGATGGTTGATTTTCCTGACCCTGTACCGCCAATGATTCCTAAGGTTTCCCCGGCTTTGATAGAGAAATTGATATCGGTTAAAACATTAGATTCTGCGCCTTGATAGCTGTAATTGACATGGTCAAAATCTAGTCTGGCTTGTCGTTTAGGGTCAAAAGCCTTGCCACCATCAGCAGGTGAATGAATTTTTTCAGGAGCATCGAGGACTTGATTAATCCGTTCAGCTGAAACTTGGGCTCTTGGAATGAGAACAAACATCATGCCGATAAAGGCAAAGGATATTCCCATAATGGATGTATAGGAAACAAAGGAAAGAATAACCCCAATACTGAGTTGTTGGTTGGCGACTAAATGTCCCCCGAACCAGTTAATATAAATCGTGGTTAGGTTCAAAATTAAGAGTAGGGCAGGGAGTAGGAAAGCTAAGCGAATTTGCGCGCCGACAGCCGTTTGCCGATAGTCTTCATTGGCCTTGGCAAAGCGTTTGGATTCATAGTCACTCTTATTGAAGGCGCGAATGACGCGAATACCAGTTAGTCCCTCTCTAAAGATAAGGTTCATATTATCCACCTTGGCCTGCATGGCACGGAATAAGGGGGAGGCAAAATAAAGGACTAAAGCTAAAGAGATAATAACTAAGGGAATAGTGACCAAATAGGTCTGACTAAGTAAGGCACTTGCTCGGTAGGCCATCACTAAGCTAGCAATAAGCATAGCCGGGGCCAATAGAAACATTCGTAAGACCATCATTGTGGTCAATTCAATTTGCATAATGTCACTTGAGCTCCGAGTTATCAGAGAGGCACCACCAAAATGATCGTAAGTGTCTTTCGATAAGCGTTGTACCTTAGCGTAGATGGTATCTCGTAAATCTTTTCCCAGTCCTTGTGAGGCTTGTGAAGCAAACCAGATATTTGCTAGGGCAGAACCAACAATAATTAGGGTGACACCTAGCATTTGGATAGCGATTTGGGTAATGGCTGAAAAATCCCCAGGGACAATCCCTTGGTTAACTAAACCAGCGGTGAAAGTTGGTAGGATTAATTCAGCAAGCCCTTGGGCAAATGCAAAGAAGATACTAAGTAAGATTAAGTGTATGGGGATGCGTTTTAATATTTTTAACATAGGCGACTCCTTTCTTATTTTTGTTCTTGTAAATTATTGTGAATACGTTTGAGTAACTCTTGGATTCCTTTTTTATCATTTAAGGACAAATTGTTAGTCACAATTTCTTCAAGTTGATCAAAAATGAATTTGATTTCTTTAGCCAGTTTTTCTCCCTGCGGCGTTAAGAACAGGTATTTCTTTTGTTCATTCCCGGAAATTTGTTTGCGATAAAGATAACCCTTACTTTCCAGACTAGTCACAATATTACTGGTCGTAGCATGGGGTTTATCCAAATATTCTGCGAGCTCTTTTTGGATGAGCTGGGGATGGAGATGGATATAGTAAAGACTCTTGGCTTGAATGATATTTAGATTAGCTTTTTTAACCTGTTTGTCGATATAGCTTTTTTCTAAAGTCGCTACCTGAAAGAGTAGTGTACTTAGCTGGCCTTTGGCAAACTCCATAGTAACTCCTTTCTAAGCATTTTATTTTTGAAAATGTCCATTTATCCATGATAATCATTTTTACTTGTATTTACAAGTAAAGCGCTTAGGCTTTTAGAATTCGATAAAATAAGCCGGTTAATCTAGAATGATCTGGCAAGATTTAAGGAGAGATAAAGGAATCGTTTCTTGGCTCATCAGAAAATACTCGTGATCCAGGCTGTGTATATAACCATGCAGTAATCGATAGTGGCCGTCTGAGTCGACTTCATTCAAAACAATGGTGCAGGGGAGTTGACTATTCAAGGCCAGAAAAAGTTTCTGGCGGAGTTCGGTCAAAGTCATTTGCTGGCTAGTCAAGGCCTGGGGATGGACTCTGCCGTAATTTTTTTTCCTTGATCTTAAGGCTTCTCGGTGTTCAGATAAGAACATGCTCTGCCATTTGATCATTGATCGATAGGCATGGGGGAATTTTTTGTGCTTTGTTTGCTCGGGCATAGAATCATTTCCTTATAACAAATAGTAGTAATCAGGGGTACTATCTCTTAATATAGGAACATACGTTCTGCTTGTCAACTGTTTCAACCAATGAGCAGGGACTGATTGATTGCTTGCCAAATATTGTCTAATCCTAATAATCTCGATTTAAAATGTGCTATACTATGAAGAAAAATATCCAGCTGATAAAAAATGACTGATCTTCTAGCTTAGCAGATAAGTCTACCCCTAGCAATGCTGGCAATTTTGTTAATGAGTGAAGCGATGATTAAAGGCAAGTCAAAATCACTTGATTTTCGCTCTACTAATTTGATACTTAGGTGAATATTAAGGAGACAGTTATGAATTTTGAAAGCTATACCCACTATGGGCACAATATTGGACGGAATATGTCAATTAATCGTTATGGACACGCTGGAAAGCCTTTTTTAGTTTTTCCCTCTTCAGGTGGTTCTCATAATGAATATGCTGATTTTGGTATGATTGAGGCCTGCCAAACCTGGATTGACAATGGTAAGGTGCAATTCTTTACCTTGTCCTCCTATGATGACCAGAGCTGGTTATCCAATAAATCTGGTCATGATATGGCCTTAGCCCAACAGGCTTATGATCGTTATTTTATTGAAGAAGCCCTGCCTTTAATTAAACATGTTTCGAATTGGATGGACCCCATGGGCGCAACCGGTTGCAGTATGGGAGCTTACCATGCCATTAATACTTTTCTAAACCACCCAGATGTTATTGATACTGTGATTGCTCTAAGTGGAGTATATGATGTTCGTTATTTTATGAAAGGCTACCAGGACGATTTTGAAATTTATCATAACTCCCCGGTCGATTTTCTTTGGGGACAAAATGATCCTTGGTTTATTGACCATTATCGCCAGGGCGATGTTATTGTATGTACAGGACTCGGCCCCTGGGAGGAAGATGGTCTACCAAGCTTTTATAGCTTAAAAGAGGCCTTTGAATTTAAACAAATCCCTGCTTGGTTTGATACTTGGGGAGAAGATGTGGCCCATGATTGGCCATGGTGGCGCAAACAAATGCCATATTTTCTACAAGTTTTGTATCCTCTATGATAAAGGCACTTAATTGTGGAGAAACAAACGGCATTTAGAACGGACGTTAAAAGCTATCAATAATAATTGGCTTACTAGTCTCTTATAGACAATGGTCTTTACTTATCGAAATTGTTTTTTTGTGCTAGTATAAGATAATTAAATACCCATTTTATATAAGGAGGAAATTGAGTAAATTATGAAGGCTGCTTTTATCATTGATAGTACGGCATCACTTCCCGATAATATGAAGAATTTGGCCAATGTCATGGAAGTGGAATTATCAGTACGTTTTCCTGATGGGGAGATCTTTGGTGACACGACAGATACTGCGGAAAGCAAGCGCTTTTACGATAAATTGGAAACCAGTGAGGAACTCCCAACTTCATCACAACCTCAACCTGTAGAATTTTACCAGGTGTGTGACCAGTTAGTGGAAGAAGGCTATGATACTGTTTTTGGTATTTTCCTCTCGTCTAAAATAAGTGGGACCTTACAGACTGCCCATATGATTTTAGAGGAGTATGCTGAACACTTTAACGCTTATATTATTGATTCTAAGGGAACTTCTATCCAAATGCTTCACATCTTAGAAGAGGGAATGGCAATGATAGAAGAAGGGCGGCAGCCTGAAGCCATAGCGGAAGAAATGCAATGGATTGCTGATAACTCCCGTGTCTATGTCATGTTAAAAGACTTGAAAAATATTGTTAAAGGCGGACGAGCGACTTCTTTCCAAGCAGCCTTGTCTACCATGCTGCGAGTATTTGTTATTCTATATTTCAATGAAGCAGGTGAAGTGGTTTTATTTGATAAGGTTAGAACCAAACGCAAGGTGATCAAGCGCTATATTGAACTCGTTCAAGAGGCAAAAGATCGCTACCCTGCAGGGATAAAATTAGCCTTTGCTCATGGTAATGCCCCTGAGGAAGTCAAAAAATTTGAACAAGCAATTTTAGCTGAATTTCCTGAATTAGATTATATGACGACTTATTTGACCCCCGTTTTAGGGACTCATGGAGGCCAAGGATGCATCGGCATGGGAACGCTAGCGTGTCGTCGCCCACAAGGAGAATAAGGAATAGAGAGCCTGAGTTTATAATCTGGGCTCTTTTTTTATATAATGAGACCAATAAATATTTACATTTATTAAGACTATGTAATAGTCCATGTTAATAGGCTTTCTCCTTTTACAGAAAAGGAGAAAAAGTTCTTGACAGAAGAGTGTCAATTAAGTTATGATATATGGGTAGTCAAATTTAGCGGTCATGGCGGAATCGGCAGACGCGCTACCTTGAGGGGGTAGTGGGAGTAATTCCCGTGGAGGTTCAAGTCCTCTTGGCCGCATAGAATATTTAAAAACATGTCAAACAGATTAAAAAGTGTTGATACAATAGCATTCTCAATCAATTTGAAACTGCTTAAAAACAGTTAAATTAAAAATAAATCGTACAAATAACGTACAAGTTTTACTCCCTCGCCAAGGGGTTTATAGAAAAGAATGAATGAGCGGTCATTAGAACCGCTTTTTTTATTGCTTTCTATTCCGCTTTAAAACCTATTTAACGTATTTAGCTTCCGAACACACCTACTAGTAGCTTTTATGTTAGATTATGCGCTTTTTAAATACTTGGAAAGAGAATATAATAAGTGAGTCAATGAAACTAAGTTTAACCTAGTAAAAGTGTTTGAATAGCAGCTTTACTTTGAAAATCTTAGTGAAATAGGGTAAGATTAAAGCATATATAGATCTAGCAAATATAGAAGGGATGTAAGCAATGAAAGTTGATCATACTTGTGTGCGGGTGAAGGATTTAGAAGCCTCAATTGCTTTTTATCAAGAAGCTTTCGGATTTGAAGTGGTTGATAAAAAGGATTTTCCGGATAATGAATTTACCTTATGTTATATGGCCTTACCAGGCTCCAGCTGGCGTTTAGAATTAACCTATAACTATGACAGTGATGGCTATGATCTTGGAAACGGCTATGGACATATTGGCTTATTAGTTGAAGATGTCAAAGCTATTCATGACCAACATGAAGAAAAAGGTTACGAATTGACTGATATTTCTGGCTTACCTGGAATGGATCCTTTCTACTATTTTGTGACTGATCCTGATGGGTATAAAATTGAAGTGATTCAGGATGGAGTCTTATAGACGATTTAAATAAATTCCTTGTTTAATAGGATACTCTATGATAGACTTATTTCATGCGATGAATCGACATCAACATGGCATAAGATAAGTCCATGTAGTGTTATAGAGAGTACACGGTTTATTGTTTAAACCACTACAGGAAGTAGGTACTTGGTTAATGAGTGATGTGAACACTGATTAACCCTTAGTCTAGGGAAGGCGAGGAGATTTCTCCTCGCCTTTTTTGTATAGAAAGATAGGGGTGAGATAGATGTCTAATCAAGGATTAAGTTTAAAAAAATATTGAAGACAATATGTATTTCTTTAATAAAGGAAAACATTATCATGCTTATCGCTTCTTAGGAGCCCATAAAATGGCTTCATCTCCTCAAGATGGCTATCGCTTTACCACTTGGGCTCCCCAGGCCAAATCGGTGGCGATTGAAGGCGATTTTAACCATTGGCAGCCGCAACCGCTAGAACGAGTCGGAGAAACTGGGGCATGGACAACAGTTATTAAGGAAGCTTCTGAATGGGATTTATACAAATTTGTTATTGAAGGAAAAAATGGTTTAATTAAAGAAAAACAAGACCCTTTTGCCTTTGCTAGTGAAGTCCCACCTAAAACTGCCTCAGTCATCCAGGATCCCACTAATTATAGTTGGAATGATGAAAAATGGCTCCAGACTAGGCGGCAAAAAAATATTTACCAAAGCCCGATTAATATCTATGAAGTCCATCAGTCTTCTTGGCGCCGCCACTCGGATGGTAGGGCCTATAGTTTTGATGATTTACGCGAGGAGTTAATTCCTTACGTTAAGAAAATGGGCTATACCCATATTGAATTTATGCCTCTGACCGAACATCCACTTGAAGCCTCATGGGGTTACCAAGTTAGTGGTTATTACTCCATTGCTGGCCGTTATGGGCATGACTTTGATCCACTAAAACGTTTTGTGGATGCAGCTCATCAAGCAGGAATTGGAGTCATCATGGATTGGGTGCCTGGTCATTTTGTGATTAATGATGATGCCATGGCTAACTTTGATGGTGGGCCGACTTTTGAATATAGTGATCCCAGGCGAGCTAAGAACATTCGTTGGGGAACCCTGAATTTTGACTTAGGAAAAAATCAAGTCCAAAGTTTTCTCATATCCAATGCTGTTTATTGGCTAGAAGAGTTTCATTTTGATGGCTTGCGGGTGGACGCGGTTTTTAACATGCTTTATCTTGACTACGATGAAGGGGACTGGACACCTAATATTTATGGTAATAATGTCAATTTAGAAGGGGTCGATTTTATACGTCGCTTGAATAAAGAAATTTTTCTGCGTGACCCCTCTTATTTAATGATTGCTGAGGAAAGTACTGCTTGGCCAGGAGTCACCCAGTCTATTGATCAAGGCGGCCTTGGCTTTAATTTTAAGTGGAATATGGGCTGGATGAATGATACTCTAAAATTCTTTAAGCTTGACCCACTCTCGCGCTCCTATAATTACCGTTTAATTACCTTTACCTTCATGTATATGTTTGATGAAAACTTTATTCTGCCTTTTTCCCATGATGAGGTCGTCCATGGAAAAGAATCCTTACTAGGAAAGATGCCAGGGGATAACCGTTACCGTCAGTTTGCTAATTTGCGGTTAATGGAAGGCTATCGGATGGTGTATCCCGGCAAAAAGTTAGCCTTTATGGGCAATGAAATTGGCCAATTTTTAGAGTGGCGTTTCTATGAGGGCCTAGAATGGGAGACCTTGTCCAGGGAATATAATTCAGAATTTCAAGATTACATTTCCACATTAAATCAGTTATACTTAAGTAAGAAAGCGCTTCATCACTATGATTTATCAGCTAAAGGAACCATTTTTCTTGAGGCAGATAATCCTGATGAAACCATTGTGGCTTTCATCCGCAAGGGGGAAGAATTAAGTGATTGTGTCATCTGTATATTTAATTTTACCCCAGTTGAGCGCCACAATTATCGACTGGGTGTGCCTTTGCCAGGTAGTTATCGGGTTCTATTAAATAGTGAAATGAAGAAATTTGGCGGTAACTGGCTCTATCAGAAAGAGATTTTCCAGACCGAAGACAAAGCACACCAAAAACAAGACTACTCAATTGAACTTGTTCTGCCAAGTCTATCGCTTTTATTACTAGTACCTGACACTATTGATGAAGAAAGCTTGGCCAAATCGCAAGTGAAAGTTGCTAAGAGCAGTAAGCATAAGCATCGAACAATCAAATAAGTCAATTCAATTTCTAAGCCTGCCTGTGTACAGGAGTATGGAGAATAATTTTTATTTCAGAGAGGGGGGACGAGAGTAATCTCGTAATCTATGAAAAGTGAAATGTTAGCTATGATTTTAGCTGGTGGTAAAGGAACTCGTTTAGGAAAACTCACCCAAGATATCGCTAAACCCGCTGTCCCTTTTGGGGGAAAATACCGCATCATTGATTTTCCCTTAAGTAATTGTGCAAATTCAGGTATTACGACAGTAGAGGTCATGACTCAGTATGAACCGCTCGTTTTAAATGACCATATTGGCAATGGGGCACCTTGGGGGCTGGACGTTAGCGATGGCGGGGCAGCTGTTTTACAACCTTACTCAAGTAGTGAAGGGGAAAAATGGTTTAAGGGGACAGCTAATGCGATTTATCAAAATATAGCCTTCGTTGATTCTCACCAACCTAAATATGTCCGCATCCTGTCTGGTGACCATATTTATAAAATGAATTATGAAGCCATGCTTCAAGAGCACATAAAGAATGAAGCTGATTGTACGGTAGGAGTTATCCCCGTTCCAATGGAAGAAGCTTCCCGTTTTGGCATTATGAATACGGATGAGGCAGGGCGCATTGTTGAATTTGAAGAGAAACCGGCTGAGCCTAAGAGCAATTTAGCTTCCATGGGGATTTATATTTTTAATTGGGAATTATTACGCCAATATTTGGTCAATGACCCTGAGAAAATGGAAGACTTTGGTCATGATGTTATTCCTGCTTATCTTGAAAACCAAGAAAGACTCTACGCCTATTCTTTCCATGGTTACTGGAAGGATGTTGGAACCATCGATAGTCTTTGGGAAGCTAATATGGAATTCTTAGAGCCTAACCATCCGCTGAATATTCGTGAAGATACCTGGCCAATCTTTTCGAAAGTTGCAGTTGCCCCTCCACAATTCATGTCAGAAGAAAGTCATGTCGAAGATTCAATGATTTGTGATGGAACGCTTAATCGTGGAAGCATTAAAAATTCAGTCATTTCGCAAAATGTCACAATTGGCAAGGGAAGTCTGATTGAAAATAGTGTGATTATGTCAGGAGCAAAAATTGGCCAAAATGTAGAAATTAAGTATGCGATTCTGGGTGAAAATGCTGAAGTGATGGATAATACACGCTTTGTTGGTGAAGTACATGATATTCAGGTGGCTGGATATGAAGAAATAATAGGGGGTAGTGAGCATGGTTCAAAATAAAGTTTGTGCAATATTAAACTTAACTGAAAATGATAACGATCTTTACCCATTGACTAAGCAACGTCCTATTGCCATGTTACCTTTTGCTTGCCGTTACCGCTTATTAGACTTTGCTTTGTCTAGTATCACTTATGCTAATATGCGTTCGGCAGCCCTCTTTATCGGTCGGTCAGGTCGCTCTGTCTATGACCATATCCGTAGCGGTAAGCCTTGGGACTTAGACACTTATCGGGGTGGCATATTTACTTTCTCACAAATGGAGCATAAACAAGCGCTTTATGAAGCAGCTAGTCGCCGTGGTGATTTTTATGATGACCATGAGACTTTTATTAATCGCTCCCATGCGGATTATGTTTATGTTGCCGGATCTCGTGTTTTAGCTAATGTGGTTATTAGTGATTTAATTGAAGCCCTAGATGATTCTGACGCTGATATTGCCCGTCTATACACCCGTGTTCCTCGTCAAATGATAGAATATCACCCCAATGAGCGGATAGTTAGCTTGGATGAAGCGGGCTATATTAATGAATTATTAGTTGAGGGAATTACCCCAATTGAAAGCGATACCGTTCTATATGATATGAACATGTCCATCGTACCAACTAAAATCATGTTAGAAATTATTGAAAAGGCTGAAAGCCAAGACATCAACCAAAACCTTGATGACATTTTGATTCAATTCCTTACAGATTATAAGACGGTGGGGGTTGAACACCATGGCTATATCGCTAATATTGATTCGATTAATGCTTACTACCAAGCAAGTATGGATATGCTAGAGCCAGAAGCATATACCGAGCTCTTCCAAAATAAACAAAGTATCTATACCAAGGGACACAATGGCGTTCCAACATTTTATGCTAAGGGAGCTGACGTTAAGCATTCCCAATTAGCCACAGGATGTGAAATTTTTGGGAAGGTATTCCATTCTCAACTATTCCGGAAAGTCGTTGTGGAGGCTGAAGCTGAAGTCAGTCACTCCATCATCCTGCAAGGTTGTAAAATTGGTAAAGGGGCTAAGGTTTCCTATGCCATTTTGGATAAGAATGTGACCGTGGAACCAGGAGCGGTTATTGAAGGAAAACCTGACGACTTAATTGTTATTGGTAAGCATGAAGTCATCAAGAAATCTGACTTCTAAGCTTTTTAGCCAACTAGTTTGAAGATTTAGAAATGAGGACATGATGAAAGTTTTATTTGTTTCTGCAGAAGCGGCTCCTTTTTTTAAATCAGGAGGGCTAGGAGATGTTTCCTATGCCCTACCTAAGGAATTACAGCGCCAGGGGGTAGATATTCGTGTCGTCCTCCCTTACTACACACTTATGCCTGAGAAATATAAGAAAGACGTCAAAGATTTGTTGTGTTTCACCCTCGATATGGGGAAGAAGAGAGCTTATGTTGGAATTAAATATTTACAATTAGAAGGGCTAAGCTATTATTTTGTCGATAATTTAGACTATTTTGATCGTGATTCTCTTTATGGTTATGGGGATGATGAGGAACGTTTTGCCTTTTTCTCCCTAGCAGTTATTGAAATGATGGAAAAAATTGATTTCGTTCCAAACGTCATTCATGTCAATGACTGGCAGAGCGCCATGATTCCAGCCCTCTTAGTTGACCGCTACCATTGGGTAGAGGCCTATAAGAACATTCGTAAGGTCTTGACTATTCATAACTTGCGTTTTCAAGGCTGGACGGACCAAGAAAATTTAAAAAATTTTTTCAATACCACTAATAGCCTCTTCCATGATAATGGTGTGAAACAAAATAACCGGGTCAATTATCTAAAGGGGGGGATCAACTTTAGTGATATTGTCACCACTGTGAGCCCTAGCTATGCTCGGGAGATCCAAACGCCAGAATTTGGAGAAGCTTTAGATGGTACGCTTAGGGCTAACGCCTTTAAAATTCGCGGGATAATCAATGGCATTGATTACGATTTGAATAATCCGCAAACAGACCCTGCCTTAGTTACAAACTATAGCATGGATACAGTGCGTGATGGGAAGGCAACCAATAAGGCCTCCTTACAGGAACGGGTAGGCTTAGAAGTTGATCCTGACCGACCGCTTCTTGCCGTGGTGAGTCGCTTAACCGATCAAAAGGGTATGCAGTTACTAGAAGCTAAAGCTGAAGAATTATTGCACACCACCTCAGCCCAATTCCTCATTTTAGGGACAGGTGACCAGCGTTTCGAGCATTCTTTCCGTTACTTTGAAGACCAATATAAGGGACGATTTTGTGCCTATATTGACTTTGATACCCAATTAGCTCAGCAAATTTACGCCGGTAGCGATCTCTTCCTGATGCCAAGTGCCTTTGAACCTTGTGGGCTTTCGCAAATGATTTCAATGCGTTATGGCACTTTACCCCTGGTTCATGAAACTGGTGGCTTAAAGGATACGGTTATTCCTTATAATCAGTTTACTGGGGAAGGCAATGGTTTTAGTTTTAAGCGCTTTGATACGGGAGATTTTTCCAACATGGTCCACTATGCGCTTGGGGTTTACTACAACCAAAAAGAAGCTTGGTATTATCTGATTCAACATGCGATGACTCGCGATTTCCGCTGGGAAAAACCAGCTAAGGACTATTTAAGGATTTATCAGCAACTCCTTAATGAATAACGAGAAAAGCAATACAAAACAAAAAGGCCAAATTCAAGATGTTCACTCGAATTGGCCTTTTTCTTATCTATGATTAAGGAGTTCTTGCCAGCTTTCAAAATCACTATGTAGGCGGACGAATTGGTTCATTAAATAAGAATCTCCCTCGTTTAATTGATCAGCTGCTTGTAGAGGAAGTGGCGCCTGCAATGAAAACTCTTCAAAGCTATCAAAAGAGGTATACTTTCTAATAAAATCTTGGCTTAAATAAATACTTGCTTTCTCCTCAGCTTGGTCTTCGGTTTGGTCCTCCTGACGCGGGTTAGCTGGTTGGATTAAACGGTCAAATAAGTCGTCAATACTTTCCATTTCCTCTTTTTTAAAGCGAAATCCCATTGTATTCCTTACCTCCTTAAGAATAAAGTAATTTTTAGATCATTATCATTATACGCAAAGTTTGCTAAGATAAATAGAGAAATTATGATGAAAGGTTGACAAAGCAGATGACTAGACTCTTATTTTATGGCCACTCAGTTCTAGCAAAATTTCCCTTCGCCCAGCTTGGAGATATAAAAATTGATAATCGGGCGGTTAGCGGCAGCATTGCTCAAGAAGGCTACGATAAGCTCATTAAAAATAATGATTTAAGTGAGGATTATGATACCATTTTATTAATGTACGGGATTAATGAATTATGGCAGGGCTTAGGTATCGATAATCCGACCTACTGGATTGAAAAGAATGTCGAATTTTTTAGCCAGCATTATCCTAAGTCTCAGCTGATCTTATCCCTAGTGATGCGAAATCTTAGTGAAGATCCCTCGGTCTCCAATGTGCTCATTGATCGTTTAAACAATAATTTAAGACAACTTGACTCGAAATATTCATTAACCTATTGGGAATGGCAAGGATTTTACGACGCTAATAATTATTGCCGACCTGAGCTAACCATCGAGGGGGTCCACCTGACTCAAGCTGGCTATCAATTGATGGCAGAAGGCATCGATAAAATCATTAGAAGAGGAGCTAAGCAATGACCAAAACACTCTCCAAACGTCTTAAGGGAATCGCAAATTATGTTGAAAAGGGAAGTTTTGTAGCAGATATTGGTTCAGACCACGCCCATATTCCGATTTATTTACTAGACCAAGGACTGATTAAGGGGGCTATTTGTAGTGAAGTGGCTCAGGGACCTTATGAGCGGATGTGTCAAGCTGTACTTGATAATCACTATGAGGACCTAGTATCTTGCCGCTTGGGCAATGGTTTAGCTACCTTAAAAAAAGAAGACCCAGTCGATACGCTTATTATCGCAGGGATGGGGGGCAAGCTCATTCATGAAATTTTGCTCGCTGGTGAGGATATTTTGTCGCAATTAAACTATCCCAAGTTAATTTTACAGGCAAATATTGATGAATACCTTTTGCGTCAATGGCTGTTGGATAAGGGATACCAAATTCTAGGAGAAGAAATTTTAGAAGACGCAGGAAAAATATATGAAATTATTGCTGCCGAATATGTCGGAAAGTCTCTTGGTCTCAGTGATAGCCAGATTTACCTCGGTGTTTATACTAAGGATAGTAATCCAGCTATTTTTAGGAAAAAATGGAGCCGGCGTCAGCATAAGATAGAGAGTATTCTTCAACAAATGAAAGGGGAGGCACTTAGCCAACGACGTCAGCAATTTAGTAAACAGTTAGCAATGATCAAACAAGCTTTGGAGGGTGATAGTGATGACCAATAAAGTAACCGTTAGCGACCTTGTCCAGTATTTTGAAAAACGTTTTCCCACTACCTATGCGCTAGAAGGCGACCCGATTGGCTTACATTTTGGATCCTTAGGTCAAGAAGTCAAGCGGGTTTTGGTGACTTTAGATGTCCGTCCGGAAGTGGTTGAGGAGGCCATAGAGAAACAAGTTGACTTTATTTTTTCCCACCATCCGGTAATATTTAGACCGGCAAAGCGCCTCAGCGAAGATGATCCCCAACGAGCCATGTATGCCAAGCTGATTAGGCATCAAATTGCCGTTTACAGTGCTCATACTAATCTTGATAGTAGTCAACCAGGAATGAATGATTGGTTGGCTAAACGTTATGGGATAGAAAATGCCGAGGTTTTTGCAGCTCATTACCATGAAAAAAATTATCGCCTGGTCACTTTTTTACCCCAAGAGAACTTGCCTGATTTCAAAGAAGCGCTTAGTGACTATCCTCTTTCTGTTATTGGAAATTACCAACATTGTTTCTTTCAATGGACTGGTCAAGGGAATTTTATTCCTGTAGAAGGGGCCCAACCAAGAATTGGTGAGGTCAACCAAGTCACTGAGCTTGAGGAAGTTGCCTTGTCCTTTACTGTCAAGGAAAGGGAAAAAGAGCAAGTCTGTGATCTAGTTAAAAAATACCATCCCTATGAAGAACCGGTTATTGAAGTCTATGAGAAGGAAAATGATTATCAAAGTATTGGTATGGGTAGAATCGGGGAATTAAAAGAGAAAATCCCCTTTAAAGATTATGTAGAAAAGATTAAGGATCTTTCTAAGCTAGAAGGCATTCGCTTTGTGACTAGGGATAACAAGGCTATTGTTCACCGGGTAGCCGTATTAGGTGGGGCAGGTTCATCCTATTATCAAGCAGCCAAGGCAGCCGGGGCTGATGTTTTTATTACGGCTGACGCGGATTACCATACTGCCCATGATATCTATGAAAGTGGCCTTTGTCTAATTGATCCCGGTCACCATATGGAAGCCATTTGTATTCCCTATGTCCTAGAAGAGTTGACCCAGTGGAGCCAAGCTAATCATTTGGAGCTGGCTGTCTTCCCTTCAGAGGTCAATACTGATCCTTTTCATTTCTTATAGGAGTCTTTTTAAAGGAAGGTTAGCATGCGTTTACAAATCACACGTATTTTAGAAACTAAGGATAATCGTGAGGACACATTGAGAGACATGGCAAGCTTCTTAGCAGCTGATTCAAGTCACCGAGTCTTTTATCTAGTCCCCGAGCATATGAAGTTTGATATGGAAAAAATTATTCTTGATAATATTCAAGCGTATAAAAGTAAGCCTGATAGTGGTGACGGGGTTGCCATGATGCGCTTACAGGTTTTTTCCTTTAAACGGCTTGCCTGGTATTTTTTAGAACAAAATCAAGAGCCCATTCAATCAGGATTAGATGATATTGGCCTAATGATGTTGATCAAGCAAATATTAAATGACTTGCAGGAAGACTTGCTTATCTTTCGCCGCGAAAGTGGCTATATTGGTTTTCAAGAACAATTAACCCAATTATTTAAGGAATTTGACCAGGGAAATATCAGTAGTCAACGGTTAATTGAAATCTACCATACCGTAGAAGTAGAAGCGGACGGTCAAGATCCCCTATTAGATAACCAATTAAACAAATTAAGAGAACTTATACTTATCTATCAAAGCTTTGAAAGCAAGTTATCTGATCAAATTCTCACTGAACAGGCTCTCTACCAACAATTAAAGCACTACCTGGCGACGACCGATTTATCACAGGTTAGGGTGGTGGTTGATGGTTTCTATCGTTTTACTGCTAATGAATTTGATATTCTTGGCGATTTATTGGCGGCTTGTGACCAGGTAGAAGTGATATTAACCCTGGATAGTCAGAAGACGCTGAAGAGTGAGTTTCAAGGGCAAGATTTATTTAGTTTGAGCCGGCAAAGCTATAATAAGTTAGTTCAATTAACCAAAGCTATCGATTGTCCTTTGATGCTTGACCGAGTGGGGAAAAGCAATGCTCATTTTGCTCCTGGCTTTTACTTACTCGACCAGACCCTAGTCAAGGATTGGTCGAATGAAAAGGCGGCTTACGCTGCTATTTCCAAAGAAGAGCAAGATCAAGTTAAAAATTTGATCCAAGTGTGGTCCTGTCAAACCCCATATATTGAAGCAGAGCAAGTTGCTAACCAAATTTATCATTTAGTCAGTTGTCAAGCTTATCGTTATCAGGATATCCAAATTTTGACTAGAGACTTTGACCAGGTAAGAGAACAGCTTTTGCCTTATTTAAAGATGAATAATATTCCCTATTTCCTTGACGACAGTGAATCCATGGCAGACCATCCCTTGTTCTTGTTCATTGATGCGCTTATTCGCATTTATCGTTACGATTGGCGTTATGAGGACATCTTTAATCTTTTACGGACTGAACTGTTATTGCCCTTGCATGATTCTGAGGATCCTTGGTCTGAAGTTGAAAGCTTCCGACGCGAGGTCGATCTCACAGAAAACGTTGTGCTACAAAATGGCTATGAGGGCAAATCATGGTGGCAGAAAGGGGTTACTTGGTCTTATTTAAGGGTGGATGATTACGGACAAGTGGTTGCCAGTGAATCAGATCAAAAAACTCAGGAAATCGCTAATCAAGTCAAAGCCTTTCTTGCTGAAGCCTTGGATGGCCTTTTTACAGCTTTTGATCAAGCAAGTAATAACCATGACGCTTTGCTGGCCCTCTATCAATTTTTAGTCCACTATCAGATTCCTGAACAATTAATGCTTTGGGCTCAAAACAATGCCCTCAATAACCGCTTGGATGAGGGACGCCACCACGAACAAGCTTGGCAAGCCTTTATCAAAGTGCTTGACCAATATGACCGCTTATTTAAGAACCAAAGCTTTAAAATTCAAGATTTTCAAGAAGTTTTGGCCAGTGCCTTTAACCAGACAAAATATAATATGGTCCCCCCAACCTTGGATCCGGTAACGATTCGGGGAATTGACAGTCAACGTTCAGAACATAAAAAGGTAACTTTTGTTATGGCTTTGACCAAGTCTAATTTACCTAAGGCTTATCAAAATCACACCTTACTGACGGATGAAGATCGGGAGGTTTTAAATCACTATTTTAACGTCAATGAAGGCTTGAATCTAAGTAGCCAAGTCAAGACGAATAACGAAAAATTTATTGCCTATAAACTCTTTTTATCTGCTAGTGAACGCTTATATTTATCCTTTCCCTATAATCAACTAGGAGATAAGACGACAGATATCTCTCCTTATTTAACTTACTTAATTGATCGTTTTGACCTCGAAGTTTGGGATAAAAAATCACTAGCCTTGCCAGTGTCTGAGAAAGACTCTCTAGTCTTTGGAAATTGGCGTAGCCAATTGCATTATTTGATCCAAGTTTATCAAGGCAATAAAAGTAAGCACTTGGCGATTTCAGATCGATGGAAGGCGCTCAAAGAAGTCCTTAGCCAGGAGACAAAGAGTCGAGAATATAGCCTAAGAGCACTTCAGGGACTAAACCACCAAAATAAAGTGGTCAATTTAAGTTCAGAGGAAGCTAAGGCCTTATACGGATCACAATTGGCGGTATCTGTGTCAAGCTTAGAGTTGTATAATAAGGATCCTTTTTCTTACTTTTTACAGTATGGCTTAAAGTTAAGAGAGCGGCCTATCTTTAAAATTGATGAGCGCCTGACAGGAAGTTATTTCCACCGAGTGCTGCAAGAATATTATGACCTAAAGAAACAGTCGGATGATTCATTTGATGAATTATTTACTCAATCGCTTAATACTGCATTAAAGGATCCGGCCTATGATATTTTTTCGGCCAACCAGTTCTATAATTACCAATTAAAACAATTAAACTTTAACCTTAATCGTTTTATCAAACAATTTGATATAAAGATGAATAAGACTAAGTGGCATAACCATGCTAATGAAGCAAGTTTTGGGATGAAGGCGGACCACTCCTATTCCTTTACATTGTCTGATCAGACTAGGGTTCACTTGCGAGGAATTATTGACCGCATCGATACCTTTAATTGGCAGTTTAAGGGGCAAGATTATCTCGTTAGCCAGGTCACTGATTATAAATCAGGGGCAAGGGCAATCAATCTTGGCGATATATTCCAAGGGACTAATATCCAGCTCTATACTTATTTATTGGTCTGTTTGGAAAAATTTCAAGCCCAGTATCCCGATAAAAGGATCATTCCCTTTGGAGCCTTTTACCAAAAAGTGAGTGCCCCTTTGAAAAAGGTCGAAAACCAAAGCGAATATGCTGAGATGATGGCGAAAAATGCTAGCGGTACGGTTGATTTAAGCCAAGAATTAAAAAGTAATGAATATTTCCTAGCTAGCCAACAACTACTCGAAGACATTATGAAAGCGGGCTACGATGGGGAAGAGCTGTATGCTTATGGACTGAAAAAGGACGGAGATTTTGATAAGAATAGGTCGCGGAAAATACTGACCTTAAAAGAATTCCAAGCCTTATTAGACTATATAAAAGAAATTATTTATAACAGTTCAGAAAATATTATGAGTGGTGATATTCAATTACGCCCCCTGGAAGATGAAAAATACCTTCCCTCGACGACAGCCTATAAAAGTATTGCTCAATTTGATTTAACCGAGCCAGGCAAACACTATCGTGACAGATTAAAGCTTTCTAAAGAGACCTTTTTCCAAATGTCCGCAAATGAATTAAATGAGACCAGTGAGGAGGAAGAATAAGGGTGACAATACCAATTAAACCGCAAAATGCAACTTATACGGACCAACAATGGTCTGCTATTCATTTAAACCAGCATAATTTATTACTTTCGGCCTCAGCGGGCTCAGGAAAAACCCGGGTCTTGGTTGAGAGAATTATTAATCAGGTGAAAAGTGGGCGTAAGCTATCCGAACTCTTAGTAGTTACTTTTACCGAATTAGCGGCTAAGGAAATGAAAGAGCGGATTGAGAAAAGCTTAAAAGATGAAATTAACCGTGAGCTAGATACCCAAAAAAGACTCCATCTCCAAAGGGAAGTTCAAGCCCTGCCTCAAGCCAATATATCGACCATTGATGCCTTTTGTCGGCAAGTGATCAATCGCTACTATTATCTAATTGATCTGGATCCCAAATTTCGCCTAGTGACCGATGAGACGGAATGGTTACTCTTTTATGAGAAAGTTTGGAAAAAGTTAAAAGAAGACCTTTTAGATAGTGAAAGTGATATATATAGCCAATACCATGATGATTTTATTATTCTCAGCAATAATTATTCAGATGGCCGGCAAGCGAGTGATGATAAGCTTAGCCAGTTAATTTTTGATTTGTATAATAAGGCACGTTCTCACGCCAACCCCATAGGATGGCTACAAGACTCCTTAAAGTATTATCAAGCTGACAAAACTTACTCCCAAAGCAATTTTTACCGCCAGGAGCTGGTCCCTTATTTATCCCAGCTACTAGAAAATCGCTATATCAAAGCCTTTACTGCCTATGAAGAAAGTATTCCCAATCAAGGCCTAGAAGGAGATGAAAGAGGCGAAGGCATTCAGAAATTGATAGCCGGTATTCAAGAACAAAAGCAGTTTTTTATCCATTTAAAAGACCTCCTAGAAAACAAGGACTATCAAGCAGCCTATAAGCATTTTAACAACCGGCCCAAATTCGCTTTCATTAACTACAAGGTTAAGGCCAAGTCTCCAGCTATGGATCAAAAAAAGGCTCTAAGATCTGCTTATAGTCAACTGCTAAAGGACTTACAATTAAATGCTAAAATCAACCAGACTGACCTCTATAAGTTCTTGGCCTTTGATGAAGAGACCACAAATAAAATGCTGGAAAAGAGCTATGACTTAGCTTCAGCCATTGTTCATCTTTGTCAATTATTCATTGATCGCATGCAAGCAAAAATGCTTGAAGAAAAGCAACTAGACTTTCAAGCTATTGAATTATATACCTATCAAATTTTAAGTCCGACTGATCCTGACAAGAATGAAGCCCTGCTTTATTATCAGTCTCGCTTTAAAGAGGTTATGGTTGATGAGTATCAGGATGTCAATGGCCTGCAAGAGGCGATTATTCAAGCGGTTAGTCAAGAAGATCGTTCCCATAATCGTTTTATGGTAGGGGATGTGAAGCAAAGCATCTACCGCTTCCGATATGCTGATCCTAAATTATTTATGGATAAATACCAGCGTTATGCTAACTTTGATGATCAAACGCCGCCTTTTGAGGAGCCTTCTTATCGAATCAATCTAGCGGAAAATTTCCGTAGTCGCCCTGAGATTTTAAGCTTTGTCAACTTTGTGTTTTCTCAATTAATGGATGAAAAAATCGGTGGAGTCGATTATCTTTCGGAAGGGCAGTTAAGTGTGGGAGCCACTTGGTACCCAGACCTCGAAGGCTATGAAACGGAAGTCTTGTTAGTAGAAGAAAATGAAGATTACCGTCAAAGCTTAGATAGTAATCAAGAACTGTCTCGAACCGAACTCCAAGCAGAAGTGATTGCCCAAAAAATAACTTCACTCATGCAAAAGGGCTTTAAGATCTATGATAAGGATGCAATTAGTGAAGATAAGATGCGCCCGCTACGCTATAGTGATATTGTTATTTTAGGAAGTAATCGTACTTTCTATCAGGGTTTAGAAAATATTTTCTCTCAATACGATATACCGATTATGCAAGACAAAAAGCAAAATTATTTCCAACGGACTGAAATTATGACCATGGTAGAGCTGTTGAAATTAATTGATAATCCTTACCAAGATATTCCCTTGGCAGCTGTATTACGGTCACCCATTATCGGCTTGACTGAACCAGAAATGGCCCAGATACGCATGGCTGAGCGGGAGGGGACTTATTTTGAAGCGGTCCAATCTTATATTGAATCTCATCAAAATGAAAAGGACAATGACCTATTTAATAAACTCCAACAACTGCTCGATTGGCTCCAGTTTTGGCGTAGTTTCACTAAAGAACACTCGATAGCCCAATTAATTTGGCAAATCTACCAAGACACAGGCTATTTAGACTATGTGAGTGGGATGACCAATGGTTTACAACGAGAAAGTAATTTACATGGCTTATATAAAAGAGCCTATGATTTTGAGGAAAACCAATTTAAAGGTCTTTTTCAATTTATACGTTTCATTGAAAAGATGCAGGAACGTGAGAAGGACTTAGAAAGTCCGCAAACCATTGATCTCAATCAAAATGCAGTCCAGTTAATGACCGTTCATGCTAGTAAAGGACTAGAATTCCCTGTGGTATTTTATTTCAATATGGCTAAGGGATTCAACGTCGACGATTTGAAGAATGAACTTTTGATTAATGACCAAATCGGTATTGGGGTTAAAGTCAAAGACCGTTTCAATGGCATCAGCTATAGCAACCCGATTCGTTTATTAGCTGAACACTATGAGCGTCTTGAACTTAGTGCAGAAGAACAGCGTAAATTATATGTGGCCTTAACCCGGGCTGAACAAAAACTTTATTTAGTAGGTGCGACAGAAGACCAAGATAAAACTTTTGATCAATGGATTAAATGGGCCGACTTGAGTCAAAAAAATCAGGTCATCGATGAGAGTCTGTGCGCTATTTCTAGTCAAAGTGATAATATCCAAAAGTGGATTGGTACAACAATTGTCCGCCATCCTGATTTTAGAAATAAAAGTCATTATGACCAGGCGGCCCAATCCAGCTATCAAAGCGTGACTACGGATTTTCATATCCATGTGGTGAATGAGGAAGAACTCTTGACCCAGACAGCCTTTCAAAATATTCAACTTGCGCCCGAAAAAGTAAGCGTTAAGGAAGAGGATCCTCAAACCGAGATCATTTCATCGCCTTTAGATTATGACTATCCTTATCGGGAGGCTAGTCAGACCAGTAGTTATCAATCTGTATCGGAATTAAAGCGACTCTTTGAAGAACCAGAAGACGAGCGTCAAGTGCAGTGGAGCTATTCAAAGAGTCAAAGTGAAGCAGTCCAAGGTTTGCGATTTACTCCTAGTCACTATCCCGCTCCAGAATTTATTCAGAGTCAAGCGGAGCATAGTCCTAGTGAGCATGGCTCAGCCATACATTTACTCTTACAAGCGATTGACTTAAAGGTCATGCCAAGCTTCGATTCACTAGTTGCAAGCTATAAGGGCTTAGTTGATAAGGGTCTGCTCGAAGAAAGTAGTTTAAGCGATGCTGATTTACAGCAGTTGCTGGCTTTCTTTGAAACCACTATGGGTAAAAGGATCATTCATCCTAAGAGCCAAGTTTACCGTGAACAACCTTTTTCCTATTTACTACCTTATCGCCAACTCAAGTCCTCTACAGGACTAGCCCCTAATGATAAGGTCCTTATTCACGGAATTATCGATGGCTTCCTTATTGATGAAAATAACCAGGTATGGCTGTTTGACTATAAAACTGATCATATCGGCTACTTACCCGCTAAAGAACAAAGGCAAGTTCTGTTGAAACGCTACCGAGTTCAAATGTCGCTTTATAAAAAAGCTTTAACTTCAATTTTAGAAAGACCGGTGGATTATGCGGTCTTGATAGCCCTTGATTCTTTAGAAACTTTCCCGGTGGAATAAAAATTAAATAAATCTTGCTTTAAAGGGGATAAACATGCTATAATAACTTTTGTTGAAAAGAGCATGTTTGTTCTGCGGGTGTAGTTTAGTGGTAAAACTGCAGCTTCCCAAGCTGTCGTCGCGAGTTCGATTCTCGTCACCCGCTTTATATTGACTACTAAAGTGAGACTAGCTTGTCTCACTTTTTATTTGTATTTAAAAGGTTAAAAGGAGAGATAATGTGAAATACTATGCGGTAAAAAAAGGGCGGAAAACTGGAATTTTCACTGATTGGCCAACATGTAAAAAAGCCATTGATAAGTACCCCAATGCCGTCTATAAATCCTTTAGCAGTCAAGCAGAAGCGGAAAACTTTTTAAGTGATCAAGGTAGTCAACCTGTCAAGGTCGATTCTAATGACCAAGTTCTAGCTTATGTTGATGGTAGTTTCATGACTGCCAATAATCGTTATGGTTTTGGTGGGATTCTCCTTTACCAAGGCGAAGAATATACCTTCTTTGGCGGTGGCGATGATCCAGAATTAGTTAAAATGCGTAATGTCGCTGGGGAAATGATGGCCAGTATGCGGGCTGTGAAAGCGTCAATTAAATTAGAAGCTAAAGAAGTCCTTATTCATTTTGATTATCAAGGAATTGAAAAATGGGTCACTGGCGAATGGCAGGCTAAAAATGAATTTACTCAGTCATACCGCCAATTCATGTTAGATAAAGAAAAAGAAATTAAGATTCATTTTGTTAAGGTCAAGGCTCACTCAAACGATCATTATAACGATATAGCTGACCAGCTTGCTAAGAAGGGTGCACTTAACTAAAATAAGTTAAAGGAGTTCAATCATGTTTTTTTATCTCTTAAGCGTTATCTTAGTCATTATTGATCAAATGATAAAAGCGTGGACGGTGAATCATATCGCCTTAAATGAAACGATTCCTTTTATTCCCAATCTTTTATCCTTACATTATTTACAAAACCGTGGGGCAGCCTGGGGAATGCTTGCTGGTCATATGTGGTTATTTATTCCCATTACTTTACTTGTTAGTGGCCTAATCATTTATTATTATCACCATGACAATGTCCGTCATCCTTTATATGTGACAAGTTTATCTTTTTTGCTTGCAGGGGCTATTGGGAATTTTATTGACCGCGTTCGCTTGGGCTATGTCGTGGATATGTTTAAACTAGACTTTATGGATTTTCCTGTATTTAATTTTGCGGATACTTGTTTGAGTTTGGGAGTTATTTTCTTTATCATTTATTTATTATTCTTTGAATCAAAAGAGGAGTGATTTCATGCTTGAGAAAAGTTATGAATATCATGATGATAAGAGTCTTCGTTTGGATCGTTATTTGAGTCAGCGTTTAGATAGTTATAGCCGTAGTGAGATCGCCCAATGGATTAAAACGGGTCAAGTAAAAGTGAATAAGCAAGTAGTTAAGCCCAGTTACCGTTTAAACCCTATGGATAAGATCTCCTTAGCGATTGAGGAAGAACAAAAGCTTCCGATAGTGGGAGAGTCGCTTGACCTAGACATCGTTTATGAAGATAAAGACCTGCTAGTGATTAATAAAGCCAAAGGAATGGTCGTTCATCCCTCCAAGGGCCATTTAAGCGGAACCTTGGTCAATGCCTTATTAGCCTATGCCCAAAAAAATCATTTTACCCTGAGTGACTTAGGCGATTATTATCGACCAGGAATTGTTCATCGGCTGGATAAAGATACCAGTGGTCTAATGGTAGTCGCTAAATCAGACCAAGCTTATCAAGCTTTGCTGGAAGACTTGGCTAATCACCAAGTGGATAGAAAATACCTCGCCCTGATTTATGGTTATTTGCCGGATAAGCAGGGGGCGATTGATATCCCCTTGCGTCGTCATCCCAAAGACCGGATGCGCTATGTAGGCGACCCATTAGGTAAAGAAGCAGTGACCCATTTCAAGCAAATCGCTCGAACAGAAGATTATGCCTTGTTGCGCTTAAGCTTGGAAACTGGCCGTACCCACCAGATCAGGGCCCACTTAGCTTACTTGGACCATCCTGTTGTCGATGACCCACTCTATGCCAAAGCTTATCAGCAGCGATTTTTTAGTCAGCAGGGACAGTGTCTCCATGCCTATGAATTATCATTCAATCACCCAATCACCAAAGAAAAACTTCGCTTTCAGGTTAAGCCGCCTAAGAGCTTTATGACTATATTAAATAAGGTCTTACCCAACTATGTTTTACAGTTGGAGGAGTAAAGCCTGGGGGCTATAATTTTCTTAAACTTGGCAAGTTAGATAATTTTTAGTACAATTAAAAAGATGTTTATATAGAGGGGGAAATCATTCATGTCAAATTTTGCTTGGATTATTATTATCATTATTACTTTGATTATCGGTATGATCTTAGGTTTCTTTATTGCTCGTCGTTATATGATGAACTATTTCCAAGATAACCCACCAATTTCAGCTGATATGATTCGGACGATGATGGCACAAATGGGGCAAAAACCTTCCGAAAAACGTGTCCAACAAATTATTAATTCCATGAAAAAAACGAAAAAATAATCTCTAGGAGGTTGGAGGAATTCCAGCCTCTATTTCTTTTATCTATTTTAAATGGCTAGCTTAGTTGATGCTTGAAAATCCTAGCGAGGTGACAATCATGTGGTTTTATAACTTTATGGCTTACTTGGTTAAAGGCTTAATTCGAATTGTTAATGGGAAACCGGAGCTTTCCTATCATGAAGACTATGATCCTGACCAACAATATTTAATTGTTGCTCCCCATCGTAGTGTACTTGATCCGGTAATTATCGGTATCCATACCTTACCTAAACCGGTTCATTTCTTAGCCAAACAGGAACTATTTTCATCTTCCTTGGTGAATTGGTGCTTAGACCACTTAGGCGTTATGCCAGTCGATCGGGAAAATCCTAGCATGGTTTCCTTAAAATCGGCGGTAACCGAACTTAAAAAGGGTGAGGACAACGTTGGACTTTTCCCTACTGGATCCCGTTATTCGACAGAAATTAAGGATGGAGCAGCTGTCTTAGCAAAGATGGGCAAGGTTAATATCTTACCTGTTGCCTATCAAGGCCCGATTCATATTTCTGGACTCTTTTCAAGAAAGGCAAAAAATCGGGTAAAGTTCAGAGTGGGAAAACCTATCTATTTGCCTGCTGGTAAAAAGTTATCAAAAGAAGAACTCAAGGAAATTGACCAGCAAATTGGGCAAGCTTTTCAAGAAATCGATCGGGAAATTGATCCTAATTATCATTATGACCTTGAAAAAGCTATTCGAGAGCGAGACCGTAAATAAAAAATCCTATTGTGGCTAGGTTAGAGTTGTGCCTAGGTAAAATTTAAAAGCGAGAATGATAAGTTTACGTACTAAAAAAATCTTGTATTGCTTAGTCTGCAATTTAAAGCGAGAGAATAACTTTCTTTGTCAAATAGTATTGATGAAAATTTTTATAGTTAAAGTCATAGCACAAAATAGTTATGGCTTTTTTTATTAAGATTATTAATATCGATTATTTTTAAACATATTTTATATCACCTAGGTAAAAAATGGTTTGAAGAAAAGAATTGATTCACAAAAACTATTGTTTAAAAGCGTTAAAAATTAATCCGGTCAGTTTTCATATTTTATTTTGTAGAGCTCCAAATGATAGCATTAAACCAGTCTATTGGGATAGCAATGGAGTTTGGTTATTTTATAAATAATTTAAGGAGGGGAAATTGTAATGCCCTAAGCCTCATAAATTTAAAGCAGATTTCAAAACGACAGTGGTAATAGTTACTCTATTGCTTACCATTTCTTGATTTTTGATACTTTTAAGTATAGAGAATCACTGTTTATTTGACTTACCCATCTTTATGCACCTCATATTACAGCTTACTTTTAGCAAATAAAATCTTATATTTTAAATTATAAGTTGACTTTATCTTAAAAATTGTTTAATATTACTTCAACAGCTTAAGAAAGGAGCATGTAATCATGTTAGTTAAATACCTTATCAACCAGAGCGCATGCTCTTCTTATCAAAATGTACGATTTTACTTTAGCTATTTTAGATAGCGTTTGTACTATGAAACATCATAGATACAAACGTCAAACTCAAGTTTGTATCTATGATGGCTAAGGATCTTAAGCGTGTCTAGCCCTCATAGAATGGATAAATTCTAAATGGGCTATACCACTATTAATATATGCTATTATTCAGCCCATTTAGTTTTTTCCAAACTAGGTGGGCTTTTTTTATACCTTTTAGGGGAGTGATAGTATGGAAGGTCTGTTTAACAATCAGAAAAAATAGAAAGTTAACCGTTTTATATCGAATAATGGAGGAAAAATCATGAAAAAATATTTATGTTATCTAGCAGCAGGTCTATTAACCTGTACATTAGCCGCTTGTTCAAACCAAGGCAAGGAAGGTAGTAAAGATAAAGTCGATGTGGGTATCATTCAATACATGGAACACGATTCCCTACAAAAAGCTAAGGAAGGTTTCCAAGATAGCTTGAAAGAGGCTGGTTATGAAGAAGGCAAGAATTTAGAAATTGAATTCCATAACTCCCAAGGTGACCAGTCTAACTTGCAAAGCATTACCCAACAATTAAAGGGGAAAAAGGACCTGATTTTAAGTATTGCTACTCCAGCTGCACAAGCCATGCTGAACACTGACAAGAAAACCCCGCAATTATTTACCGCAGTGACTGATCCGGTCGGTGCTAAATTAGTTGAAAGTAAGGAAAAACCCGGTAAAAATATGACCGGCACTAGTAACATGACCCCTGTTGCCGATGTTGTTAATTTATTATTAAAGGCTGATCCAAGCATAAAAACGATTGGTATCTTGTATAACTCAAGTGAAATGAACGCGCAAGTTCAATATGAACAAGCCAAGGAATATATCGAATCCAAGGGCCTAAAGGTCGAAAGTATGACGGTAACGTCAACCAATGATGTGCAACAAGCGACTAAAATCTTGGCGGAAAAAGTAGATGGCATCTATCTACCAACCGATAATACTATTGCTAATACCATTCAAACCATTGGTAAGGTCCTAATGGAAACCAAGACACCATCAGTTGCTGCTTTCGATGCCGCTATCGAAGGTTCCCTATGTGCCTATGGGGTAGACTACTATAAATTAGGCCAACAAACTGGAAATATGGCAGTAGATATTCTGAAAGGGAATAAAAAACCAGAAGACATTCCAGTGGAATCTTCTAAGGACATGGTCATTAAGGTAAATGATGAAATGGCTGCTGCCCTGGGAATGGACAGTGAGGATTTGAAGGTTCGTTTAAATGGATAGGGAATAAAATTATTCAGGAAAATGAAAGATAAATAGCCAGACAAGATGTATTTTGAAGAGGTCAAGAAGAATGGGCTTAATGATATCTAGAGTTTTGCAAATAGTATGTAATCTACCTTAGCAATTGGGGGATAGATTACTTTTAAAATCATAGGTTAAGCCGTCTTATTGGCAGAGAAAACTTCTCACTAGGGTGGCTGTCTCTCTTATATTATTAGCTAATTAAATTCATTTTCATTTAAAAAAGAGTTTCAATTAACAGTTAATTAAGAGAGATCAAGTGGTTTAACAAACTCGTTTAAAATTCTGGTCTTTCCTTATGACCCCTAGCTAAAAGTGTTCTAGTTTCATTCAACAAATGAAGCAAAGAAGAAATTCAAAGTGAAGTGAAAATGTCTGACCTGGGTAAACGACCATGTATCTTAAAAACTATTACAAAAGAGATCATTCAGGGGACAAGGTATATTGCTTTGTTATGCAAGAAGTATTGGCGTATATCTATAATCATTGGATCATGTAAATTAGGGCAGCCAAATGCTGCCCTTTTTTAGTATTAATATATAATATAAAAGTAAATAATCTTTTTATTTATTTCATGCTTTGGTGAAAACTTTAAGATTTTATCATGTTTTCATGATAAGATATTAAAAATACTTTAAAGAAGGAAGGTTAATTTATGCAGAAATTAAAAATTAAGGATATCTTTAACCAAGTTTTAAATGGGGCATCGACAGGTATTGTTATCGGTTTGATTCCTAGTGCCATATTAGGTGCTTTGACTCGGTCTTGGCTCGGTACGCCGGGGGTTTTGGCTGACTTTGCTGGCTCTATTCAAGCCTTTCAATTTGCCGTACCCTTTTTAGTTGGTCTTTTTGCGGCCCTACAGTTAAACATGAAAGGTATGGAAACGGCTGCATTAGCAGGAGCTGCTTTTCTAGGGAGTGGAGCAGCTCGTTTAGTCGATGGGGCTTGGGCACTTAAGGGAACGGGAGACTTAATTAATACCATTATCACCGTCTTTATTGCTGCTATTTTTATTAAACTTTATAATAATCGCTGGCAGAGTCTCAATATTGTGGTTCTTCCTTTACTGGGCGGAATTTTACCAGGTTTTATTGGTCGTTTAATCCTACCCTTGGTTAGTCAACTGACTTTACTTTTAGGGCAGGGGATTGCTCATCTCACAGAGATCCAACCATTAATTATGGCTATTTTAATCGCTATTGCCTTTGCCATTATCATCGTTACGCCTCTATCCAGTGTTGCGATTGCTTACGGGGTGTCCATTAGTGGTCTAGCGGCTGGGGCAGCTAACTTAGGGATTGTAGCGGTTGTATTTACTTTTCTCTATGCTTCTTCACGGGTTAACAGTAATGGGATTACTTTTTCTTTATTATTTGCTGGGCCAAAATTATTTATGGCCAATTACTTACAAAACCTAAAAATGACTCTACCTATTGTGATTAATGCAGGGGTAGTAGGGCTCTTTGGTTATTTATTTAATATTCAAGGGACTACAGAATCAGCTGGTTTTGGTATCACGGGTTTATCTGGACCAATCAACGCCTATTACTTTATGGATGGTAATACCTTGGTTAATATTTTGGTCCTCTGCCTAACCTATGTGGTAGTGCCTTTGGCGATTTCTATTATTACCCATCAGACTTTTACCCGTATGGGGATTTATGATGAGAACATTTATGTTTACCATGCGCCAGAACACTAAGAACGAATAGAAAGAAGTTAACACTTTTTGGGATGACCCTTAGCATAAAAGCTAAGGGCTTTTTGTTTAGTTAGGTCTTTAAAAGATAGGTAAAAAGGCTTGTTTAATTTTTATTTATGACATATGATGAGTAGGTAAAATACTATTAATTAGGGGAGCCACGGCTGAGAGGATGTATATCGACCCTGTAACCTGATCAAGGTAATGCTTGCGTAGGTAGTCTTTTTTTTGTGCTCTCCTTTATCTTTTAGGAGGGATTTTATGAGTAAAAAATCAAGTCCATTGATTCTAGTAACGGTAGCGATGTTTGTGGCCATTGGGTTAGTTATTTCACCGATTTTTCGCGTGGAGGGTTTTGCCCCAACTGCCCACTTTGTTAATGTGGTTTGTTCGGTCTTATTGGGACCTTGGTATAGTTTGTTAAATGCAATTCTGACTGCAATTATCCGGATGAGTCTTTTTTCGGTGCCTCCATTAGCGCTTACTGGCCAAGTTTTTGGTGCTGTGCTTTCGGGAATACTATATCGTCTCTTTGATGGCTCTATCCTTGCCTGTGTGATTGGTGAAGTTATCGGCACAGGGATTATCGGGGCCATTGCTTCTTATCCAGTAATGGCGCTTTTATTAGGAAAAACAGGGATTACCTGGTTGTTTTATGTGCCAAGTTTTTTAATTGCAACAATTATTGGTGGTGTCTTAGCCTATTTCTTCTTAGTCACCTTACGGCAAACCGGTTTGCTTTATAAAATGCAAAAACGCCTAGGGATCAATGTTTATGATTCTTCTAAGAAAAAGGCTTAAATTAGTCACAGTTAAAGCTAAAGTTCTCAACTTTTTCTGCGCCTTTATCTTTTATCTGTTATTATAGGATCACAAGAGTGAATAAGAGATTAGAGAATTAGGAGCTTTTTTAATGGATAATTTAATGGAAGAAATACTTATTCCCCAAGCGGAATTATTGAAACGTATTGAAGAATTAGCTAAAGATATTGCCCAAGAGTATCAGGATAAGAATCCTTTACTTGTCTGTGTCTTAAAGGGGGGCATGCCCTTTATGGCTGATTTAATGAAACAAATGGATATCCTTCTTGAAATTGACTTTATGGATGTTTCTAGTTACGGTGATGCCTTTGAATCTAGTGGCGAAGTGAAAATAATAAAAGATTTATCGGTCCCTGCAAAAGGGCGTCATATCCTGTTTGTTGAAGATATTGTTGATACTGGGAGAACTTTAAGCTATCTGTATAAGGTTTTAAAATCCCGCCAAGCAGCTTCCATAAAAACCGTTTCTTTGTTGGATAAACCCAGTCGACGCAAAAAAGATTTTCAAGCGGACTGGATCGGCTTTGAAATTCCTGATAAGTTTGTAGTCGGTTACGGGCTAGATTATAAGGGCCAATTGAGAAACTATCCTAATATTGCTGTTTTAAAAGAAGAAGTCTATTCTTAACCACAAATTCTTACTTATAAAAGAAACTGGGCATATGTCCCAGTTTTTTTTCTTATTATTGGCTAAGTTAGCTAAGACTATCAGGACTGATTGGAAAAGATCATAACTGGATGATCTTTCTGTGATTTATTTTCCTTTATAACTATATTATCCTGTATGATAGAACCATTTAACGTAGAAAAGAGGTTTGAAAATGAAAGAAGCGCTTAAATTTGCCTTTCCCAAAACCATCCCGATTATGATGGGTTATTTATTTTTGTCATTATCCTTTGGTTTATTAGCAACAAGTTCAGGGATTCACCCCCTGTTAACTATTTTAATGAGCCTAATTGTTTATGGGGGCTCGATTCAATTTGCCGGCATCAATGTATTATTGGGAGCCTATGATCCCTTTGCCGCTTTTATGCTGGCTGTTATGGTGAATGCGAGACACATGTTTTACGGCATTACCATGTTAGAAAGTTATCAGTCCCTAGGTTGGAAAAAATACTATAGCATTTTTGCTTTGTCTGATGAAACCTTTTCGCTGACAGCTTCGGTTAAAGTTCCCGACCATATTGATAAGTCTTGGGTCTACTTTTTGATCAGTTTATTAGACCAGCTTTACTGGATTATTGGAACAGTTCTAGGGATTTTCTTAGGAAATTTTATCAGCTTTAGCCTAAGAGGAATTGAATTTATTTTAACAGCCTTGTTTGTAAGTATTTTTGTCGACCAATGGCAAGGAAGCGCTAATCATAGGCCACAAATCATTGCTTTAGCCACTGGATTAATTTGTTTATTTATTTTTGGCCCCAATAGCTTCTTGATTCCAGCAATGTTAATTATTATTGCCATATTCTTTTTTGTTTTTATACGTGAGGAGGAAGAAAGATGAGCTTTAACCAACAGTTAATAACGGTCATTCTCTTGGCCTTGGGAACAGCCTTAACCCGTTTTATTGTCTTTGTGGTTTTTTCGAAAAATCAAGTACCTCCTCGTTTTGTCACTTATTTAGGTAAGGTTCTTCCTGCCGCTGCCATTAGCCTCTTAGTGGTTTATTCCCTACAATCAAGTACCCCCTTGGCTTATCCCTATGCCTTACCTGAACTGATTGCTATCCTAGTGACAATTTTGCTTCAGGCTAAGACCCACCGCTCTTTACTGAGTATTGCTGGCGGAACCCTATCTTATATGTTCTTAGTTCAAGTGGTTTTCCCGTAATTCTTTAAAAATTAAGCTAGGGAAGAGTTAATAACATAATGTAATAAAAAATGGAGATTCACTTTTTATGAATCTCCGTTTTTTTAATAGTTTTTAGCAATGTCACTTAACATAAACTTTTCTTCTAGCTCGCCTTGGTATTTTATACCTAAATGATGAAAGGATTTGTCTAGGGCGTGGTACATTTTTTGAAAATATTTGACTTCCATATTACTTCCCATATGGGCAATTCGCAGCAGCCTTTCGCCTTGGGGACCATCGCCTTTAGTAATTAAAATACCTTCGTCCTTTACTAATTTCATCACATCCAGGCTTGAAACTGATTCAGGGAGTAAAACACTGGTTAATGTATTTGAGGCATGGTCTTTAGCATATAGTTCAAAACCGGCTTCTTTAAATAATTGTCGGGTAGCTTCAGCCCATTTTTGATGCTTGTTGGCAAAATCACTGTCAATTGCTTGTTTAATAGCTACATCCATGGCATAAATGGCCTGGTCATTCATTGTATAAGGAAAGTCGAAATGCGGATCGTCAAAGCTGAGATAAGATTGGAAATTGGCGTAAAAGCTAGGGATAGGGGAATGACGATTTTCCATATGCTCTATGGCACGTTTGGAAAGGGTGACACTAGCCAGGCCTACAGGAGCGGAAAAGCATTTTTGACTACCACCTAGTAAGACATCCACTTTAGCTTGGTCAAAGTTAATATATTCTCCGCCAATTGCGGAAACTGAATCGACTATAGAAAGAATATTATAGCTATTTAAGATTTGACCGATGCCATGAATATCATTAGTGATGCCGGTGGGGGTTTCACAATGGACGAAAGTTGCCACCTGAAAATCGTGGTCGTTTTCTAGAAAGGCTTTTAAGTCATTCAAATTAATCCCACGGCGCCAGTCACTTTCATAGAGCACTACCTCTGCCTTAACAAAGTTGACGAAGTCTTGAAAACCTTGGCCATAAACCCCGTTACTAATCACCAAAACCCGGTCTCCTGGTTGGATGATAGAATTGACAGCAGCTTCTAGAGCCAATAGGGCTTCACCCACCATAAAAAAAGAGACAGCTTTGGTATGTAATAACTGTGATATCTGGTTTTCAACCTGACGTTGATATTGGGTGTACTTGTGGTCAATATCAGGATTAGTTTTTGCTTGACCATAGGCTTTAAGAACGGCTTGGGAGATATGAGTGGGTCCGGGACACAAGTTTAACATACGATCATACCTTTCTAGTGAGTAATCATTATCTCAAGTATAGCAAACATTTGACATAAAGAAATAGTTATCGCTATACTAAAGAAAAGGAATTTGTGAAAGGGCTTTCTGCGTGAGATAATGTAGTTGTGAAAACAAACACAATATTTTTAGAAGGAGTGACTCAAATGTCAGTTGTTGAGACTAAAGTTGAGAATAAAGTGGGGAAAATTATTCTAAGAAATGACCCGTTAAACATCTTGGAAATGGAACACTTACAATTGATTGAAGACGCTGTTCATGAAATGGATAACAACGATGAAGTAAGTGTTATTTACTTCACAATGGTTATGCAAAAAGAAGGAAAAATCTTCTCTGCTGGGATGGATCTCGATGAAATGCTAGCAACTCAAGAGGAAGAAAACGGAATTGAAAATTACTGTAAGGTGTCTAAACGTAACTACTCCTGCTTCTACTATGCTAAAAAACCCGTAATCTATGTTTATGATGGCATTGTTCGCGGTGGTGGTTGTGAAATGTCACTCTTTGCTGACTATCGGATTGCTGGTGAAAAATTAAATATTGCCTTACCAGAAATTGGCATCGGTATTATCCCTGGTGGGGGCGGTACCCAAACACTTCAACGTTTAATTGGTGTTGCTAATGCGAAATCATTAATTTATACCGGTAGACCATTGAAAGCTGAAGAAGCTAAAGAAGTTGGCTTAGTTCAAAATGTCTTTCCATCTGACAGCCTGCAAGAAGAAGCAACTAAGATTGCTGAAAAAATGGCTAAGAACTCCCCACAAGGTTTACAAGCAGCTAAACGTGCCATTAATGATGGGGCTCACCTACCTATCGATGAAGCTTTAGCCTTTGAAACCGAAGTCTTTATTGATAACTTCAAAACTGAAGATGCTGCTGAAGGGATTAAAGCTTTCAAAGAAAAACGGGAACCTAACTACAAAAATCGTTAGTCATTTAGAAATTAAGGCGTAGCTTACAAGCGAAAAGCTCCCCAAACTTTGTATAAGTCGGGGAGCTTTTTATTAATCTTTATTGGTGGAGAAGGTAAATTTTGGACTGAGTTCGCGAAGAATATCCGTTGATGATCGAATAAATTCAACGATGGTTGGTGCTAGGGAACGATCTTGACGATGAGAGAATACATAGTCACACTTAAAAATATCACTATCAAAAACAAAGACGTTACAGTCATTAAAAGTTGGCCAAGACATCCCTGTAACTGGTACAAAGGTAGCCCCTACTCCTTTTCTTGTTAAACCGACTGCCGAATAGACAGTGGAAGTTTCCAAAATGACATTTTGTTTTAGCCTTTTACGATTATAAAATAAATCCACTAAGCGTCTTAAGCCAAAATTATGGGGAAGTAAGACGAGGGGGAGATTATCTAATTTTTCAATATCGTAGGGGAAATGGGTGATCTCGCTTCCATATTTTTCTTGGTAGAGTGGGTTATTTTTAGGGACAATCAAATACATCTGGTCGCTATAGACATAGTGATGTTGAAAAGCATTGTTTTCCATAGGAGCCATTTCAAAAGCGATATCAATCATGTGATTTTCGATTAAAGAATCAATGGTATCGGCATCCTCTTCATAAAATTCAAATTTAATTTCGGGATTTTTATCAAGAAAGGGTGGAATAATTAAAGGCAAGATACTACTACCTAGGGCCGGATTAATTCCTAGTTTAATTTTCCCTTTTTTGTTTTTTGAGATCATATCAAATTCACTTAGCATATCGAGGTCGATTTCATGCTTTCTGCGCAAATGGTCTAAATAACGTTCACCGGCATAAGTGATTTGAACCGAACGCGGTAAACGGGTGAAAAATTCTAATCCATATTCACCTTCTAAACGGCTTAACATTTTACTTAAATAGGGTTGAGAGACATAGAGCTTTTCTGCAGCAGCAGTAATATTACCTTCGGCTACAATTGTTTCCATGAGTACTAAGGGTGTTATGTTAGACATTTTTAGAAACCTCCAAATAGTCAGTGCATGCTTAACGGTGTGTATAGTATAGCATAATTTGCTAGCTATAACAATATAGTTATTGATAGCGCTTTCATATATTATTTCTATTTTCCTTTCTTTTCCGATATAATAAGCATGTAAAAGAAATGGTTTGTAGTTACTTAGCTCGTTATAACTATAAATTGATACATTAGGTATTTCAAAGGAGGAAGATCGAATGTTTAACGATCAAGTTGTTGTAGTTACTGGCGCAGGCCAAGGTATTGGTGCTGAAATCGCTAAAGAATTCGCTCAAGATGGTGCTCAAGTAGTCATTGTTGATTTCAATGAAGAAACTGCACAAAAGACAGCAGAAGCCATTAATGAAAGCAATGGTAAAGCAGTTGCTTATCAAGCAGATGTATCTGATTTCGACCGTGCTGAGGAAATCATTGCCGATGTTGTTGAAAAATACGGAAAAGTTGATGTTTTAATCAACAATGCTGGTATTACCCGTGATGCTTCATTGAAGAAAATGACTAAAGAACAATGGGATCAAGTTATTGCAACTAACCTAACAGGTGTATTTAACTATTCTAAAGCAGCATTTATTCGCATGACTGCCGCAGGGTATGGTCGTATTGTTAACGCTTCTTCCTTAGCAGGGGTTGAAGGTAACTTCGGTCAAACCAACTACTCCGCTTCAAAAGCAGGTATTATCGGTATGACTAAGACAATCGCCCGTGAAGGTGCTGCAAAAGGTGTTACCGTTAATGCCGTTGCACCTGGTTTCATTGAAACTCCAATGACCGATGCTATTCCAGAAGAGATCAAACAAAATATGATTGATGGTATTCCGGTAAAACGTATTGGTTATCCAAAAGACATTGCCAATGCAATGAAATTCTTAGCTTCACCAGATTCAGGTTATATCACTGGTCAATTACTACAAGTTAACGGTGGTATGAACATGTAATGTCGCTCGCTGCATAAAAATTAAAGGAACGGTTAACCGTTCCTTTAATAATGTTTTTTTACAGCAAGGAGAAAATATATGGAAATTATTGGCGTAATCGGTATATTTCTTGCGATTATCGCAATTATTTATTTATCAGTTAGAGGATTAAACATTGTTATAGCTGCTCCTCTAGCCACATTAATTGTTATTCTAACTAACCAAATGGACATCTTTGGGTCATTAATTGGTGATGCACCTTCTTATATGACCGGTCTTGCAGGTTTCTTAATTAAAAACTTTGCGATTTTCCTATTAGGTGCAGTTCTGGCTCAGTATATGGAAAAAAGTAATGCAACTGTTTCTATCGCTAACTGGGTTTTGGCCAAAGTTGGTTTAGATAATCCCTTTATTGTGCTAGTAGCTTTCGCTGGTATTGCAGCAATATTAACTTACGGTGGGATTAGTTTATTTGTGGTTATGTTTGCCTTAGTTCCATTAGCTCGACCGATCTTTAAAAAATTAAATGTGAATTGGTCCTTATTACCTATTCCCTTATTCTTGGGAATGGCAACCGTAACCATGTCTATGTTGCCAGGGACACCTTCAGTTCAAAATGCGGTACCAACGACTTACTTAGGGACTACTTTAACAGCAGCTCCTGTGTTGAGTATGATTGGTGTTATTACTGTGGTTGCTTTTGGACTGACCTACTTAAAGTTTCAATTAAATCGTAGTCTAGCTAAAGGAGAAACTTTCTATTCTTATCTTGGTGAAGGTGAATCAGTTGGAGAAGAAGCTGATCTTGACGCTGAAACAGATGAAGAAAATATTCCTCCAATTTTATTAGCCATTTTACCTTTGGTTACTTTAGTTGCGATTATTTTAATCTTCAGTGATGTGCCAAATATTATTTTGATTGCTTTAACTGTGGGTATCTTATTAAGTGCCTTCTTATATCGGAAATATTTACCAAAACAAACTTCATTATTGAATGATGGAGCTAATAGTGCTGTACCATCAGCCTTTGCTACCTCAAGCTCAGTAGCTTTTGGATCAGTATTAACCAGTGCTCCTGGATTCAGTGTGGTTCAAGATGCGATTATGTCTATCCCGGGTAACCCATTAATTGGACTATCTGTAGCAACTGCTTTACTTGGCGGGATTACAGGTTCTAGTTCAGGGGCTCTGGGTATCGTCATGCAAAACTTTGCACCAACTTATTTAGAGATGGGAATTGCACCTGAATTGATTCACCGTATTGCAGTTGTTGCATCAGCTGTGATTACAGTGGTTCCTCATTCGGGAGTGACAATCACCTTTAACAACTTGACTGGCTTAAGTTTAAAAAATGCTTTCATGCATCAATTTATAATGGTTAACGGTGGTCACTTGCTTGCCTTAATCGCTATGTTAATTGCTTCAACAATTTTATATTAAGATAAAGAAATGTATTTATAGAAAAGGAGAGAGATAAATGGGTAAAAAGAAACCAGTTATTTCAAGTCGTGAAGCAGCTGATTTAATTAAAGATAACGATCTATTAGCTACTTGTACTTTTGGTTTAGGGGGCTTGCCTGAAGACTTACTAGTAGGGGTTAAAGAACGTTACGAAGAAGAACAACATCCTAAAGATATCACTTTCATGTGGTCTTGTGGTATTGGTAACAACAAACCTGGCCGTGGCGCTGACCACTTATTAGCAGATGGTTTGGTAAAACGTATCATTGCTGGTCACGTTGGTTCTTCACCTGGTATGGTTGACAAGGTTGTTAATAACGAAGTTGAAGCCTACTTATTACCACAAGGTGTATTTACTCAACTTTATCGTGCAATTGCTGGTAACAAACCTTTCTTAACCAAAGTTGGTTTACAAACTTATGTTGACCCTCGTTTAGAAGGGGCTAAAGCGACTGAAAAAACCACTGAAGAACTGATTGAATTAGCGGAATTTGGTGGCGAAGAATGGTTAAAATATCCAGATTTTGATATTGATGTTGCCTTCATCCGTGGATCATTTGCTGATGAAAAAGGGAACATGAATGTTGAAGATGAGACCTGTATTCTTGAACAACTTGAATTAGCAATGGCAACCAAGAAAAAAGGCGGTACCGTTATTGCTCAAGTAAAACAAATTGTTGAAAACAACTCTCTAGATCCTAAGAGCATTGTGGTACCAGGTGGTTTAATTGACTATATTGTGGTAGCTGACCCAGAATATCACTACCAAACCATGGGTACCTACTACAGCCCAGAGCTAGCTGGAAAAATCAATGTTCCAGTAGACAGCGTTAAACCTGCACCACTTTCCTCACGTAAGGTCATTGGTCGTCGTGCAGCTATGGAATTACAACCTGATTCTGTGATTAACTTAGGTATTGGTACGCCTGACATGGTGGCCTCTGTTGCCCAAGAAGAAGGCGTTGCTGACGAATACGTGACAACTCTAGAGATGGGTATCTGGGGTGGTAGTGCTGCTGGTGGCTTAGACTTTGGTGCTTCACGTAATGCTGACGCATCTATTGCTATGGCTAACCAATTTGACTTCTACGATGGTAACGGTTTAGACCTTTCTGTATTAGGGATTGGACAAATTGACCAATATGGTAACAATAATGTTACAAAATTTGGTCCTAAAGTTCCTGGCCCAGGTGGATTCATCAATATTTCTCAAAACACTAAGAACCTTGTCTTTGTAGGTACTTTAACTGTTGGTGGTAAATCACACATCGAAGACGGCAAATTAGTCATTGATGAACAAGGTCGTGGACCTAAATTCTTAAAAGAAGTAGAACAAGTAAGTTTCTCTGGTAAATATGCTCAAGAAAACGACCAAAATATCTTATACGTCACTGAACGTGCTGTCTTTGACTTACATGAAGGTAAAGTTCGTTTAATTGAAATTGCACCAGGAATTGACCTCCAAAAAGATGTTCTTGATCAAATGGAATTTGAACCTGAAATTGTCGAAGACTTGAAAGAAATGAATCCTGATATCTTTAAAGAAGAATGGGGCGGCCTTAAAGAAATTATTGATGCAAAATCTAAAAAATAATTAGATATGTTGTATAATAAAGGCCTTGAAATTAAAGGAGGATTTAGTGAATGTTAAAAGCTAAAAATGAAGAAGTTGTTTTTGTCGGTGCCGCACGGACTCCTGTTGGTGCTTACCTAGGCGACTTAAAGACTGTACCAGTTGACGAATTAGGGGTGATTTCTCTTACAGAAGCTGCTAAACGTGCTGGTGTTGCCGTTGAAGACATTGAAGAAGTTATTGTGGGTCATGTCACTGGCTCACAAACAACCAATAATTTAGGTAACATTATCGGAATTGATGCAGGAGTAAAAAATACTGCAACAGGTATGACCATTAACCGTATCTGTGGATCAGGTATTCAATCCGCTGTATCAGCCGCACAGGAATTACTATTTTCCAACAAAAGTATCATTGCCGCTGGTGGGGTAGAATCTTTATCTCGTGCACCTTTCTATCTACCAGAATCCGCTCGTTATGAGGGGTTAAAGGGAGGCAACAAACCTTTAATTGATGCTAACTTAGCTGGTCATAGCTCTGCTTCTGGTAAAGATTCTGGTGTTAACCATATGGGGAATACTGCAGAAAATGTTGCTCGTAAATACGGAATTACTCGTGAACGCGCTGACCAATTTGCGGTAGAATCCCAACGTAAAGCTGCAGAAGCTATGGAAAACGGACGTTTTGCTCAAGAAATCATTCCGGTAGAAGTTAAAGGACGTAAGGGGAAAGTTAACGTCGTAGAAAAAGACGGCCATCCGCGTCCAGGAACATCGATGGAATCATTAGCTAAATTACGCCCAGCTTTTGAAAAAGATGGTATTGTTACTGCAGGTAATGCTTCTGGATTAAATGATGGTGGTGCTTTTGAAATTATGACCACCAAATCAGTTGCTGAAGAACGTGGCTTAGAAATTATGGCTCGCGTCGTTGACTACCAAATTGCTGGTTGTGACCCTGCTTACATGGGCTTAGGACCGGTTCAAGCCATTAAAGACATTCTTGCGCGTCAAGAAATGGACCTTAAAGAAGACATTGATATCTTAGAAATTAACGAAGCCTTTGCAGCTCAAACTATTGGTTGCTTGATTGAACTTGGTATTGAAGAAGATACTGATTTCTACAAGAATCATTTCAACCCACATGGTGGTGCAGTTGCTTTAGGTCACCCATTAGGCATGTCTGGCGCACGTATCATTACATCCCTATTGTATGAATTCAAGAACCATCCAGAATACCGTTACGCGATTGCTTCAGCATGTATCGGTGGTGGACAAGGTATTGCTCTCTTACTTGAAAATGGGTACTACCAAGGTTAATTTAAATCATTAGCTTAAAATATAACTCCTAGGTACTTCTCCTAGGGGTTTTTTGTTTTTTTGTAAAATTTAAATACTAGTAATGACAGACTTCTACATAAGCGTTAAAGCTGGATATTCTATTCACTTTTACATGGGTATGTTATAATAAATTAATTCAAAGAGTTAATTATTTATAAAAAGTGGGTGAATTTATGCGTTGGAGTATACCAACAAAAATGATTGAGGAAGGTAGGCAGCTAGTTAACCAGGACCGTGTGCTAAAAGTGATTCCTAATGAAAATGAGGCTATTTGGCGCGCAGAAGTTCTTGATGATGAAAAATACATCGTTATTTTAGATGGAACTGGTAAAGAAGAAGATATTTGTCGTTGTATCACCTGGCAACAAAAATCTTACTGCCCACACACCGTTGCAGTGGAATTGTTTTTACGTGACCATGAGGTGGTGCGTGCCATGGCATATTCCAAGCGACCTCTATTTCATTATCCAGAAAATGTGATGGACCAGCATCCATCAATCGATAAATTACTCACTTCCTACCGTGAAAGAATGGATTACCAGCTCAGTGACAAGGATCAAGTCAAGACCTATCGTTTAAAGGTTCAATTTGAAATTTACGATATGACTGGACTCCAATATCAATTATCGAGTGAAAGACTCTTTTATTTAAGGCTAAAAGTCGGCTATGATCAACTTTACTATGTTCAAGATTTTACGGATTTTTATCGACAACTTTTAAATGCGGGCTCATATCGGCTCTCCAACCGCCACGATAAGGCAGTCTGGCTCATGAAAGAAGCCTTTAATGCTGATACTTATGACTTGCTTTATCAATTAGCCTTGATTAAGGAAAATAACAATCACCGCCTAGAAGCAGGATTAAATATTTCTACATCTCACCAAAGCCCTCAACGAGATTTCTTGTCTCAGAAACAATTGTCCATGTTGATAGATTTTTATCAAGAGCACAGTGAATCAAATCAAGATGGCGACAACATCCAATTTTATCTCGATGATGAATTAGTTGAGCTTAACTTTTATCAAGACAAACGGCCAGTCTTACTTGAACTCCAGCACAAGGATGAAAATTACCTAGTGATCATGAATCCTAGGATGCGCTTATATAAGTTCTACCAAATGATCTTCGATGGCTACAATCTCTATAAAATCGAAGCTGACCAAAGTTATTTTGATGATTTAGAATTGTTGCAAGGGACATTTGCTGATCATTCCTACCAGTGGCAGCTTAGTGAGGATGAGGTTGAAGAGTTTATTTCTTGTTTCGGTTACCAAATTCTTGCCCATGGGCTGATCAATAATATTGTATTATTAAGTTTTGCCTCAGGAATGGGGCCATTGAAAGTGGAAATTGCCCTAGATGTTAGTGATCGTCTCTTAAAAGCTGATTTAATCTATCATTATGGCCAGTACCAGTTATCTGATACTCCAGGAGAAAATCGTTTGCCAGAAAAGGGGATTATCTTACGAGATATTAAGGGCGAAATCCAATCCGAGCAACAACTTATTAGATTAGCCTTTGAAAAATCAGATAATCAATTTATCAATCAATTTGATAACTTTAACCAAACCATGGAAGCATTAAACGATTGTCAGAAATTCTTCCCTGATGAATGGACGGTGACTTATAGCCAACAATTAGAGGAATGGCAAAATAACGATAAGCAATTAAAAGTAGAAACTGGTAAAAATGAAGAGAATCGCTTCTTAACGATTAATTTCACCCTGGATGATGTTGATGACGATGAAGTCAATGAAATTTTAAAGGCTATCGAGCAAAACGACCAATACCTGCAGTTAGATAGTGGAAAAATTATTGATTTGAAGAAAATCATTACTCCTCAACAGAATAAGATGTTAAAACAGCTGCGTTCTGGCAATACGCATTGGGAAAATGGAGGGCAAGTTCCTGCCTACCAAAGTCTAAAATATGCAGATGCCTTAGGCCAGGCAGTGGATTTTGAACAATTCTACCAAGATATCATCCACCCAGCTCGTTCGGATTACCAAAGCAACCCAGGCTTAAAAACTGAATTAGCTCCTTATCAAAAATATGCTGTCCAGTGGCTAAGTCAATTGGCTAAATATAACCTAGGTGGACTATTAGCTGATGAAATGGGACTAGGAAAAACGGTTCAAACAGTAGCTTTTCTGTTGGATTACTTTGATAAACTGCCTCAAGCCAATGTGCTCATTTTAGCGCCAGCTTCTGTTATCTATAATTGGAAATATGAAATCCAACGCTTTGCTCCAGAGGTGAAGGTTGTGGTTTTAGATGGTAGTGCAGAAGAAAGGGAAAAACTCCGTCAGGAAAATCCCAAGGCTATATGGATTTGCTCCTATCATTCCTATCGTAATGACCAGGAAGCCTACCACCAAGAATATTTTGATATCTTGATTCTAGATGAAGCCCAAGCACTCAAGAATGAACGCACAGTCTTATACCAATCAGTCGTTAACCAAGATAGTGGTATGCGGATCGGCTTATCGGGGACTCCTTTAGAGAATAATTTAAATGAATTTTGGGCTTTGATGCAAATGATCTTACCAGGCCTATTGCCACAGAAGAAAGAATTTCAAGCCATGTCCATTGAAAGCATTCGTAAATTGGTTAGCCCCTTCGTCCTACGGCGTACCAAACAAGAAGTTCAATTGGAATTACCTGATAAGTCCGTCCATAATCGCTATGCTAGTCTAGAATCTAATCAAAAGGCTGTTTATCTTGCTTATTTAGAAGATATCCGCGATCGCCTAAAAGATAATGATGTCAATGGTTCCCACAAACACATGGAAATGCTTGCTGCAATTACCCGTTTAAGACAAATTTGCTGCCATCCAGCCCTAGTTAATTCTGACTACCAAGGAACGAGTGGAAAATTTGAATATTTCAAACGAATGTTAGAACGAGCTCTAAGCAATAACCGACGAATATTGGTCTTTTCACAATTTACATCGATGTTAGCCATCATGCAGGATTACTTGGACCAAGAGAAAATTAAATATTTTATTATTGAAGGTAAAACCAATAAAGAAAAACGCCAAGATCAAGTCAATCGCTTCAACCAAGGGGAAGGATCCGTCTTTTTAATCTCTCTAAGAGCTGGTGGGGTCGGAATTAATCTGACTGGCGCTGATACTGTCTTTCTTTATGACTTGTGGTGGAATCCTTCTGTTGAAGAACAAGCAATCGGCAGGGCGCATCGAATCGGACAAACCAAAGATGTTGAGGTTTACCGTTTTATTACCGAAGGAACTATCGAAGAGCGCATTGCTGAATTACAAGAAGAAAAACGTCATCTTTTTGATGAACTCTTCCAAGATGAAGAAATGGGAGAAAGTTCTCACTTAACTATGGATGACTTACGCTTTATTTTAGATATGCCAGCTAGTTAAAAGTGAGTAAGCATAAAGGAGGTAGACGATGAATATCAAAGGATTGTTAAAAGCGCTTTTAGGTGTTTTCTTTGCCCTGTTAATTGTTATTTCAGGAGCATTTCTCTATCAAGAATTAAAGCACTCTAAGGATGGCCAAAGTTGGGAGTTCAGCTTAAACCCTAAGGATAATTTCTCCAAAACCAGTACTGCTCGAATTTTTTGTAATGGTGACTTACTCTACCATGATATTGTGTATTGGTCGGCTGAGCAGGGAGATGGGAGCTATGATTTCAACAATAACTTCCGCTATGTTAAAGATTGGTTGAACCAGGGCGACTTGGTGATCGGTGATTATGAAGGAACGATCACACCAGGGCGTGAGCTAACTGGTTATCCCATGTTTAACGCCCCTGTGGAAGTTGCTTCAGCTATAAAGAATGCTGGTTATGATGTGATGGCCTTAGCTAACAACCATATCTTGGATATGGGATTAGAAGGCGTTGCTTCTACGCAAAAAGCTTTTAATGATTTAGGTATCGATACTATCGGAGTTTATACCAAAGCGCCACGTTCTACTGAGCAACTCTTAATTAAAGAGGTCAATGGCATTAAAGTGGCCATACTGAATTATGCTTATGGCTACAACGGTATGGAACAAAATCTGTCCCAAAAAGAATATGAGGCTTCCATGAGTGACCTTGATGAAGAAAAAATGAAGGAAGAGATTAACTTTGCTGAGGAAAATGCGGATATAACCATTGTTATGCCACATATGGGTATTGAGTATCAATTACAGCCTAATGAAGAACAAAAAGCTCTCTATCATAAGATGATTGATTGGGGAGCAGACCTGGTCTTTGGTGGTCATCCCCATGTCATTCAACCGAGCGAAGTTGTTAACCACAATGGTGAAAATAAGTTTATTATTTATTCCATGGGGAATTTCTTATCTAATCAACGGATCGAAACCGTTGACAACCCTTGGACTGAAAGAGGTGTACTGATGGATGTTAGCCTGACTAAGCATGGAGACACCACCAAGATCGACACCATCCAAGCTCATCCTACCTGGGTTAATCGAACTCCCAATGGTAAAAGAGGCCACGGCTTCGATCTATATGATTACACGGTTTATGTCTTAGAAGATTGGGTTCAAGGCGGGAAGTATTATGGTCAATTAGATCATGCGACTCAAGCCAGAGTTGATCGCGCTTACCAAGAAACGCTTGACCATGTCAATTTACAATGGCCTAAAGAATGAAAAGGAAGATAAAATGTCTGAACGCGAAAAAATGGAAACTGGTCAATGGTATGATGCTAATTACGATGAGGAATTACTAGCCATGCGACAAAAGGCCCAAGGCTTAGCTAAGGAATATAATGATTGTCTATTAGAAGATCCTCAGCAAAAGGAAGCTTTCTTACGCCAAATATTTGGTTACTTTGGGAATAATTCTCAATTACTGGCACCTTTTTATGTTGACTATGGTTTTAATGTCAGTATCGGTGATGATTGTTTTATCAATTATTCTGCCTACTTTATGGACGGGGCACCTATTAGCATAGGAGACCACTGTTTTATTGGCCCTTTTTGTGGCTTCTATACGGCACAGCACCACCTACAAATTAAAAAGCGTAACCAGGGCCTAGAGCGGGCTCTACCAATTACAGTTGGGGCAAACTGTTGGCTCGGAGCCAATGTTTCGGTGATGCCCGGCGTAAGTATTGGTTCTGGTGCAGTGATTGGTGCTGGTAGTGTGGTAACCAAGGATATTCCGAACAACGCCTTGGCAGTCGGGGTGCCAGCAAAGGTTGTTCGCTATATTGATCAAGATGAGGATTTAGCCGATTAAATAGAAAATAGCTTTATAGGTCTTGTATTCTATTTGATAATGATATATAATAGGCCAGTATGTGTTTAACATATACTTATTTCACACTGCGTGGATTGAAATGCCAGGTGCTCGAGCATGAGTAGCGTTTCTTGGAAGCGTAGGCGGAAAAAATAACCAAATGGAGGTAATAGATATGTCACAAGTGACTATGAAACAATTATTAGAAGCAGGGGTTCACTTCGGTCACCAAACCCGTCGTTGGAATCCTAAAATGGACCGTTACATTTTTACCGAACGTAATGGCATTTATATTATTGACTTACAACAAACTGTCAAATTATTAGACAAGGCTTACAACGTGGTTCGTGATATTGCTGCTAACGGTGGTAACATCTTATTTGTTGGGACTAAGAAACAAGCCCAACAAGCTATTGAAGAAGAAGCTTTACGTTGTGGTCAATACTACGTTAACCATCGTTGGTTAGGTGGTTTGCTAACTAACTGGGACACTATCCAAAAGAGTATCCAACGCATGCGTGATATTGATCGTATGGAAGAAGACGGTACTTTTGATGTTCTCCCTAAAAAAGAAGTTTCCGAATTAAATAAAGAACGTGAAAAATTAGAAAACAACCTTGGTGGGATGGCTGATATGCCTAGCTTACCAGATGCAATTTTCGTGGTAGACCCACGTAAGGAAGAAATTGCAGTTAACGAAGCTAAGAAATTAAACATTCCAATCATTGCTATGGTCGACACTAACTGTGACCCAGATGATATTGACTATGTCATTCCTTCAAACGATGATGCAATTCGTGCTATTCGCTTAATTGCAAGTACTTTAGCAGATGCTGTCCTTGAAGGTAACCAAGGTGAAGATGACGAAGACGCAAGCGAAGAATTAGCAACAGATGAAGATTTAGAAAAAGTTGCTGCTCAATTTGCTAGTGAAAACGAAGAAGCAGAAGACCAAGAATAATCTAAATCGGTTGCAGTAAAACGCTAAAAATAGTAAGATATAAAAGAGTAGATAGCTATCTTCTTAGGTAACTCAAGCTTCAAGTAGCTTTTACTTATGAGATAGCTATTTTTTTGAAATGAATTCACTCTAGGAGGAAAATAAAATATGGCAATTAGTGCAAAGTTAGTTAAACAATTACGTGATCAAACTGGCGTGGGTATGATGGACGCTAAGAAGGCTCTTCAAGAAACTGATGGGGACATCGATAAGGCTGTCGACTACTTACGTGAATCTGGTCAAATGAAAGCTGCTAAGAAGGCGGATCGTGTTGCTGCTGAAGGTTTAGCAAAGATTTATATTGAAGGCAATACCGCAGCTATTTTAGAAGTAAATACTGAAACTGATTTTGCTGCAAAAAATGATAAGTTCACTGAAATTATCGATGAAATTGGACATGCCTTAGTACAATATAAGCCACAAGATATGGAAGAAGCTAAGGAAAAAGTTGAAATTAACGGCGAATCCTTAGAAGACTACCTCACTCAAAAGACTGCGATTATTGGTGAACGAATTAACTTCCGTCGTTTCACTGTTTTTGAAAAAACTGATGACCAAGTGTTCGGACAATATGTCCACATGGGTGGGAAAATTGCTACACTTGTTTTAGTAAATAGTTCTGATGACCAATTAGCTTTAAATCTTGCCTTACATGTTAGTGGGATTGCACCTAAATATGTTAGTGAAGAGCAAATTCCCCAAGAAGAACGTGATCATGAACGTGAAGTCTTGACTGAACAAGCTAAAAATGAAGGTAAGCCTGAAAAGATTATTGAAAAAATGGTTGAAGGTCGTATGCATAAATTCTATGCTGAAGTTTGCTTAAATGACCAAGACTACTTACTCGATGACAGCATGACTGTTAAAGAATTATTAGACAAAGAAGATGCTTCTGTAGAAGATTTCCGTCGCTACGCTGTAGGTGAAGGAATTGAAAGAAAAGAAGAAGATTTCGCAGCTGAAGTTCAAAGTCAAATGCGTTAATCATCCAGCAAATATTTTGTTGGAAAATACTAATAGGTTGGGTTAAGCCCAGCCTTTTTATTAGAAGGTTAAGGAGCGAATCATGTCTACAAAATATAAACGTATCGTTTTAAAATTGAGTGGGGAAGCCCTAGCAGGCGATAACAATTTTGGGATTGATCCTAAAACAATGAAAAAAATTGCCCAAGAACTCAAGGATGTCTACCAATTAGGGGTTGAAATAGCTATTGTCTGTGGTGGCGGAAATATTTGGCGTGGAAAAACGGGCGAAGAAATTGGTATGGAACGGGCCCAAGCAGATTATATGGGGATGCTAGCTACGATAATGAATGCCCTAGGCTTGCAAGATGCCTTGGAAAACCTAGAAGTGCCTACCCGGGTTCAAACTTCGATCGAGATGCGCCAAATTGCTGAACCTTATATTCGTCGCAAAGCCGTGCGCCATTTAGAAAAAGATCGGGTAGTCATCTTTGCTGGTGGAACAGGGAACCCATATTTTTCTACAGACACAGCTGCTGCCTTACGTGCTGCAGAAATTGAAGCGGACGTTATTTTAATGGCTAAAAATGGAGTAGACGGTGTGTATACGGCTGATCCAAAAGTCGATCAAAATGCAGAGAAATTTTCAGAACTTTCTCACACGGAAGTAATTACCAAGGGCTTACAGGTCATGGATGCAACAGCAAGTTCTTTGAGTATGGATAATGATATTCCGATTGTCGTCTTTAACCTTAACGAACGCGGAAATATTCGCCGTGTTGTTGAAGGTGAAGAAATCGGAACAACGGTAAGGGGTTAGGATAATGGATATTAATAACTTGTTTACGGAAACAAAAAACCGTATGAAGAAGAGTGAGCAATCATTGCAGAATGAACTCGGTAAAATTCGTGCTGGTGTAGCCAATGCCAGTTTATTGAATGGTATCTACGTCGAATATTATGGGGTTGATACACCCTTAAATCAAATCGCATCAATTACTATTCCAGAGCCAAGAATGTTAATGGTGACACCATATGACCGGAGTGCCTTAGACAATATTGATCGTGCCATTCAAATGTCAGATATTGGTATAGCTCCTACTAATGATGGGGAAAAAATTCGTTTAGTCATTCCTGCTCTAACTCAGGAACGTCGTCAAGAATTGTCTAAGTTAGTTGGTCGTGATTTAGAAGACGCCAAAATTGCAATTCGAAACATTCGTCGTGATGCTAATGATACTATTAAGAAAGCAGAAAAAGACGGAGAAATCACTGAAGACGATGCTCGTCGTAATGAAAAAGAAGTCCAAAAAATTACTGACGAAGTAACTGAACGTTTGGAAAAAATTGCTAGCGATAAGGAAGATGAAATTTTAAATAGTTAATCCTTCTTTATTGCTTGAATTAGTGACTTTTTATTCCTTCTTTATATTTTAAAGAGGCGAATATTAAGTCACTTTTTCTTTTATTAAGTCCTATTGTTAGCGATTAGAATCCAGCTAGACAGTCTTAAGTAATTCTTCCCCGCTTTTTTCTTCTTACATGTTAAAATAGGTATTAATTTGAGAAATGAGATTTACAAAATTCCTGACTGATCGGTACAATATAACTAGTATTTATATTTGAGGTGGAAACATAATGAACGAAAGACATCCTTTTGACCCTAATTTAGAAATTCCCCAGCATGTTGCAATTATCATGGATGGTAACGGTCGTTGGGCGAAGGAACGTGGCTTAAAGCGTACTGATGGACACCATGAGGGCTTAAAAGCCATTCGTCGCGTCGCTGTAGCGGCCAGTCAAATTGGTGTTAAGATATTAACTGTATATGCCTTTTCTACCGAAAATTGGAAACGCCCCCGTAGTGAAGTGTCTTATCTCATGAAGTTGCCTAATTTAATGGAAAAAGAACTCTTGCCTGAATTGATTGAGAATAATGTTCAGGTTAAAATTATGGGGAATAAAGACTCAGTGCCTAAATATACTATTCAATCAATTGAAAATGCCATAGATAAGACTAAGGATAACACTGGTTTAATCCTCAATATTGCCTTTAATTATGGAAGTAGAACTGAGATAGTTGAAGCGGTAAAGGAAATCGCCGGGGAAGTTAAATCTGGGGATTTAGATCTTGACTCGATAGATGAAGAAACGATCAGCCGTCATCTCATGACTCAACAACTCGCTCCCTACAATGACCCTGATTTTTTAATTCGATCGAGTGGGGAAGTCCGGTTAAGTAATTATCTACTTTGGCAATTGGCCTATAGTGAAATGTACTTTATTGATACTAAGTGGCCTGATTTCAACCAAACAATCTTTTTATCTTGTATTGGCGAATACCAAAGCCGTCAAAGACGCTATGGGGGCCTAAAATAGAATGGATGTATGACTATGAAGACGCGTACGATTACTGCAATTATTGCTTTAGTAATTTTCATCCCTTTCTTACTTATAGGGGGAGGGTATTTTGAAGCTTTAGTTGTTTTGTTAGGAATCGTTAGTTTGAGTGAATTACTAAAAATGATGAATGTCCCGCTTTTTTCTTTTGAGGGGCTGGTTACCCAGTTGATGATGTTGGTCGTCTTACTCCCTGATCGGGTCATATCTTTTATTCCCCATTCTCTAACTGTAATGGATCTCTTCTATGCTGGAATTATTTTTCTGTTTATAGCCATGGTTTATTTTCCTGAACAGATGGATTTTAAGCGCCTATGTGCTTTAGCTGTTTCAGCCGTTTATGTAGGAATCGGTTATCATTATATGATTATGACACGACGCTTAGGACTATTTGCTGTCATTTTTGCTTTTGGTATTATATGGTTTAATGACAGTTTTGCTTATCTAGCGGGCGTTCATTTTGGCCGCCATAAGTTAGCGCCTAAGATATCACCTAATAAAACTATTGAGGGTTCAATAGGTGGGATAATGGCAGGGATCATCTATAGCCTGTGCCTCAATTTTTTTGACGGTAGTTTAAACTTACCGCTCCTTTCAGTGATTATCTTGGCGACTTGTCTTTGCCTCTTGGGGCAATTTGGCGACCTTATTGAATCAGCCATTAAACGCTACTTTAAAGTGAAAGATAGTGGGAAAATTCTTCCCGGCCACGGCGGTTTATTGGACCGCTTTGATAGTCTCTTGATTGTCCTACCGATGTTTCATTATTTAGTGGCATTTTTGTAGTAAGGAGTTTCTATGAAAGCAATTATCGTTTTTATTATTATTTTCAGCGTTATCGTGATATTCCATGAATTTGGCCACTTTATCATGGCTAAACGGTCAGGGATTATGGTTCGTGAGTTTGCTATTGGTATGGGACCTCGTATTTTTCATTATGAAGGAGAAGAAACCACTTATACCCTACGTCTTTTACCAATTGGTGGCTATGTGCGGATGGCTGGTCTTGAAGATATGGATGAAGTCATTGAACCTGGACGACAAATTAAAGTTGGCTTTAATGATGATCAAGTGATTGATTTAATTTGCTTAGACAGTAACGAGGAAGATATTGAGGCTCTCCCATTGGAAGTGATGGATAGTGACTTGTCTGAGGCTATGTATATTCATGGGGTCCCATTTGGTGAAACTGAATCCAAAAGATATTCTGTTAGCCCAGAAGCCTATATTTTGGAAGAAAATGGTAGCCTAGTGAAAATCGCTCCGCTCGACAAACAGTTCCAATCAGCCCCTTTAATTAACCGTCTGTTAACTAATATCATGGGGCCAATCAATAATTTTATTTTAGGTATCTTAGCCTTTATCCTTATCGCCTTTCTTCAAGGTGGTGTTTATACCAATGCTCCAGTCTTAGGGGAAATGGTTGAGGACTCAGCTGCTCAAGAAGCGGGATTAGAAAGTGGAGACCGGGTCATCAATATTAATGATGAGAAGATTGATAGCTTTACCGATATGCAAAAAATTGTCAGTCAACACCCTGATCAAGAAGTCAATTTTACCGTTGAACGTGACCAAGAGCAAAAATCCATCGCTGTTCAAGTGGGAGCAGTCGAAACGGATAAAGGTCAAAAAATCGGGCAAATCGGAGTACGTGCACCTCAAAATAAGTCCTTTGGGGCTAAGATCGCTCATGGATTTAAAGCCACTTGGGCTATTGTTGTTGGGATTATTAGTGCTATAGCTTCCATGGTCGTTAATGGTTTCGATATTAATAACTTTGGCGGTCCGGTTTATATGTACCAAGCGACCTCTCAAACTGTAGAAGTCGGTTTTATTGCTGTTCTACAATTAATGGCTTATCTGACTGTGAATTTAGGCATAGTCAACCTCCTGCCTTTCCCAGCCCTTGATGGGGGGAAGGCCTTCCTCAATATTATTGAAGCCATACGTGGGAAAGCTTTAAGTGTTCGGACAGAGGGGATTATTAATTTAATTGGTTTTGTCTTATTAATGGTCTTAATGATAGCCGTGACCTGGAATGATATCTTACGATTATTTTAAATAAGAAGAGAAGCCCTTTTGAGGGTTTCTTTATTTTGAAGGGAGAATGAAATGCTTTCTAACGAAGAGATGTTTCAAACTTTACTTAGGCAAATGCATTGGCAGAGTGATGATGAAAATATTAAGCAGGGGTCTATTGAAGAGGTGATTGTCCACCAAGTCTCTCGCTGTTATCAATTCAATATTCGTTTCCCAGAACGCTTACCTTTTTCTACTTATCAACTTTTTTATGCCCAACTGACCAATACTTTTCAAGCCATAGCTAAAGTAAAATTGAAAGTTATTATTAGTCAAGTAAGTACAGCTAGTGACCAAGAAGTGAGTGCTTATTGGCCAGTGATTTTGGAATGCTTGAATTTGTCAGATGGCATGGCTCAACAAGTTTTATATGCTAATCCTCCTAAAATTAACCAGGGGAAGATGTTCCTTTATGTAGAAAATGACCCCATTCGCGAATATGTTGAAACTAACTACGTTCAGGCGATCCTGGACTGCTATCAGCGCCACGGTTTTGATAAGTTAAGTCTTAAGGTTATTGTTGACCAAGACAAGGCGAATGAGCGGCAAGAGCAATACCAGTCTAGACGTCAAGTGCTAGAGAAGGAAGAACAAGAAAAAGCCAAGCTTGTCCAGGAGCGTAGTGAGCAAGTCCCTTCTAATATTAAGCAAGTTAAATCTCCAGATCAAATTCGAATCGGTCGGTCTATTCCTAGTGACCAAGTTCAAATGATGAAAAGCTATACTGAAGAGCAGCGTCGTGCGGTAATGGAGGGAGTCGTTTTTGATGTTGAGATACGGGAGTTAAGAACCGGGCGCTGCATCCTTGTCTTAAAAATGTCAGATTATACCTCGGCCTTTATTGTACAAAAATTCTCTAACAGTGACGCTGATATTGCCATCTTTAACAGTATCAAAACAGGTATGTGGCTACGTGTTCGTGGGGATATCCAAATGGATGACCGCTTTGCTAGAGACCTTGTCGTTAACGCACGTGACCTGGAAGCCATTGAAAAAGAACCACGTCAAGATACCATGCCGGAAGATCAAAAACGGGTAGAGCTTCATCTACACACGAATATGAGTGCCTTGGATGCCACGAATTCTGTGACTGACTTTGTCAAACAGGCGGCCGCATGGGGGCATAAAGCCATCGCTGTTACTGATCACGGTAATGTTCAGGCTTTCCCTGAAGCTAGTCAAGCAGCTAAAGACACCGGGCTCAAGCTGATTTATGGTATGGAAGCCTATGTCGTTGATGATGGAGTTCCCATTGCCTATAATCCAGGTCACGTTGACTTAGAAAATGCGACTTATGTGATTTTTGACGTGGAGACCACCGGTTTATCGGCAGTTTATAACACGATCATTGAAATTGGTGCGGTAAAAATGCATAAAGGAAATGTGGTCGGAGAATTTTCTGAGTTCTTAAATCCAGGCCATCACTTATCTAGTTTTACCACCGAATTGACAGGCATTACCGACAGTATGGTAGCTAATGCTCGTCCTGAACCCGAAGTGATGCAGGATTTCTTGGATTTCTGTCAAGGAACGATTTTAGTCGCTCATAATGCCAGCTTTGACGTTGGCTTTATTGATGCAGCCTATCAAAGAAACGGCTTACCTACCATAGAAAACCCAGTGATTGATACCTTGGAATTAGCTCGCTACCTTTATCCACATTTGAAATCCTTTCGTTTAAACACCTTGTCCAAGCATTTTAACGTCTCTCTAGAGCACCACCACCGAGCGATTTACGACGCGACTTCAACGGGTGCTTTGGCGTGGATTTTTGTTAAAGAAGCCAAAGAATCTCATGATATGGTTTACCATGATCAGTTGAACCGTGATATAGGTCAAGGAGACGCCTATAAAAAGGGACGTCCTTTCCATGCGACCATCTTAGCCAAAAATCAAAAGGGACTTAAGGACTTATTTAAATTAGTGAGTGCATCCAATGTTGAGTATTTTCATCGGGTGCCGCGAATTCCTCGCTCGCTCTTAAAGGAACACCGTGAGCATCTATTGATTGGTTCCGCTTGTTCAGAAGGAGAAGTCTTTACCGCTGCCATGCAAAAAGGTAAGGAAACCGCTAAGAAATTTGCTGAGTTTTACGATTACCTCGAAATTCAACCCAAAGCTTCTTATGAACCTCTCTTACGTAATCAAGATATTATCAATAATGAGGCTTTAGAAATTATCATTAACGATTTAGTGGATATTGGTGATGAACTTGGTATTCCAGTGGTAGCGACAGGAGATGCGCATTATCTTAACCCCGAAGATAAGATTTACCGGGAAATTTTGATCAATTCGATAAAATCTAACCGCTCTAAATATTTTCCTAGAGCCCATTTTAGGACGACCAAAGAAATGCTGGATGATTTTGCCTTTTTGGGTGAAGAGAAAGCCTTAGAATTAGTAGTCACTAATTCTAATGCCATAGCTGATTCCATTGAATTTGTAGAACCTATTCACGATAAGTTGTATACTCCCCATATCGATGGTGCTGAAGAGTCCATTCGTAATGATGCTTTTACTAAGGCTCATGAAATTTATGGGGATAACTTGCCTGAACTGATTGAAGAAAGATTAGAACGGGAATTGGACAGTATTATTGGTAATGGCTTTGCGGTGATCTATTACATTGCCCAAAAATTAGTGTGGAAGTCGAATGAGGATGGCTATATTGTTGGGTCTCGGGGCTCAGTGGGCTCTTCTTTTGCAGCTACCATGTTAGGTATCACTGAAGTTAATCCCCTCCCACCACACTATGTATGTCTGAACTGCCATTACAGCCATTTCTATACCCATGGCGAAATTGGATCTGGTTTTGACTTAGAAGATAAGGATTGTCCCGAATGTGGCCAGCCCTTATCTAAGGATGGGCATGATATTCCTTTTGAAACTTTCTTAGGTTTTAATGGAGACAAGGTACCTGATATCGACCTTAACTTCTCCGGAGAATATCAAGCTCAAGCCCACAACTATACTAAGGTTCTTTTTGGGGAGGACCACGTTTATAAAGCGGGAACCATCTCTACTGTTGCGGATAAGACCGCTTTTGGTTATGTTTTAGGTTATGACCGAGACCATAATTTAAACTTAAGGCAAACGGAAAAGGATTTTCTCGCCAAAGGGGCTACCGGGGTAAAACGGACAACTGGGCAACACCCCGGGGGGATTATCGTTATTCCAGAAAACATGGATGTTTATGATTTTACCCCGATCCAATATCCTGCTGATGAGCAAACTGCTGATTGGCGGACCACCCACTTTGATTTTCATTCCATCCATGACAATGTTTTGAAATTAGACTGTCTGGGTCATGATGATCCTACGGTTATTCGTAAATTACAAGATCTCTCGGGGATTGAGCCGACAGATATACCAATGGACGATCCCGAAGTCTATAAACTATTTAATGGAACTGACTCCCTTGGGGTATCTCCAGATCAAATCTTTTCCAAAACCGGGACCCTGGGTATTCCTGAATTTGGAACGCCTTTCGTTAGACAGATGCTAGAAGCAACTCACCCCAGCACTTTTGCCGAATTACTACAAATTTCAGGTCTATCTCATGGTACTGATGTTTGGTTGGGTAATGCAGAAACCTTGGTTAGTGAGAAGGGCATGGAATTAAAGGATGTTATTGGTTGTCGGGACGACATTATGATGGATTTGATTCATATGGGGGTTCCTAAGAGCGATTCCTTCCAAATTATGGAAAAGGTAAGAAAAGGGAAAGGTCTATCTCCTGAACATCAAGCGATCATGAAAGAGCATGAAGTGCCAGAGTGGTACATGGATTCCTGCCAAAAAATTAAGTATATGTTCCCTAAAGCCCATGCGGCTGCTTATGTGATTAACGCCTTGCGAGTAGCTTGGTTCAAAGTACACCATCCTATCTGGTACTATTGTGCCTATCTCAGTGTCAGAGCTGAAGATTTTGATTTGAAAGCCATGGCAGGAGGGTTAGAATCGAACAAGGACCGTCTTAAAGAGATAAAGGCTAAGGGTAATGATGCCAGTGCCAAAGAAAAGGCCCTACAAATTGTGCTAGAATTAGTCAATGAAATGTGGGAGCGTGGTTTGAAATTTAAGATGGTTGATTTAGAGAAATCGGATGCCAAAGACTTCGTTATCGAAGGAGATGATACCTTAATTGCGCCATTCCGTGCCGTTTCGGGACTAGGTGTTAGCGTGGCTCAGCAAGTCGTTAAAGCTAGAGAAGAGTCTCCATTCTTATCAAAAGAAGATCTGAAGATCCGTGGTAAGGTCAGCCAATCAGTTATCGATCATTTAGATGAGTGCAATGCATTGAACGGCTTACCGGAAGAAAATCAATTATCACTGTTTGATTTTTAAAAGAGACAAGCAACTGAAATTCCCAATATTTAACAAGGCTGTTATTTTCGACAGCCTTGTTTTACTATTATGGCCTATATTCTATCTTTTCTAGTAGGGAGCCTTTTACTAGCTAATCGCTAGATTGCTATGTTACGATCAAAGTAAACTTATTTTTATTTGTGCATATTCAGTTTTAAAGTGACTGAATTTTTTGAAGAGAGGAGCTGTTATGATGCAAGAAATGATTATTACCATTGTTGACCATAAATATGGTCGCGATGTGATCAAAACTGCTCGAGAAGCGGGAGCTGTTGGCGCTACTGTCGTTAAAGGACGTGGAGCGGGTTACAAAGATTATGAAGCCGCTTTTGATGTCACTATCGAAGAAGAGAAAGATATTGTCTTAATGGTAGTAGATAGTGAAAAGGTAAGTGCCATTTCTCAGGCTATTGTTGAAAAAATGAACCTGAGATCACCAAATTCGGGAATTACCTTTTCCCTACCTGTCAATAATACGACCGGTTTACTGCGTGAAATTGAATAAAATCTGAAAGAAAGGAGAGCGTCTATGGATGTTTTAATTGATAGTTTTAAAGAAACAGCTTACTCGGTATTACCTGTGGTGGCTATAGTATTAGTGCTATCATTTTTTGTGGTTGATGTGCCAGCTAATATGTTGCTCGCTTTTATTATCGGGGCGATTTTACTCATGTTAGGGCTGACGATTTTTTTAACTGGTATTGATGTGGGGATGACCCCAATTGGCAATCACTTAGGTCACTATGTTGCCGGGAATGGTTCGGTGAAGGTTATTGCAGTGATTAGTTTTATTATTGGTTTTGCAGTGACTATTGCTGAACCAGACTTATTGATACTGGGGCTACAAATTCAAGAGGCGACCTCAGGAGCCTTGAGCCAGCAATTAGTCGTCTTATCAGTCTCTATCGGTGTGGGGATCATGATTGCATTTGGAGTATTTCGACTCTTGAAACGAATTGCTTTAAAGCATTTCTTTGCACTTGTTTACGGGGTTATACTAATATTAGCTATTTTTTCTGAAGACTCTAACATTGCCATGGGATTTGATGCTTCTGGGGCAACAACAGGAGCATTAACCACTCCCTTTATTTTAGCCTTGTCAGGTTCCCTTGCCCAAAGAATGGGTGGGAAAGATGCCGAAGATAATGCCTTTGGTCTAGTCGGAGCCATGAGTACTGGACCGATCTTAGCGACACTTTTACTGATTCTATTATCGCAAAGTAATATTCAGCCGGCTGAATCGGTGGTTGAACCGACACAAAATGTGTTTTATGCCATTGTATCTAGTTTTCTACCGACTCTAGTTGAATCGATTGTTGCCCTTATCCCGATTGTTCTCTTGTTTATCTATATGAACTGGAAACATTTCCAACTTGATAAAGAAGAGTTGATGGATATTTTTAAAGGAATTATTTATACGGTGATTGGTTTAACTATTTTCCTAGTTGGTGTCCATGAAGGTTTCATGGATATGGGGAAATTTCTTGGCCAAGCCATGGCTGAAAGAGGAAATCTTTGGTTAATTATTACTGGATTTATTCTCGGCTTAGTTGTCGTTCTCGCTGAGCCAGCTGTCCATGTCTTGGGAGACCAAGTCGAGGATGTTACGGGTGGATATATTCCTAATAAAATCCTTATGATTGCACTATCTATAGGGGTGGCTCTAGCAGTTGGTTTGTCCATGTTACGGATTTCCAGTGACCAGTTAATGGTCTGGCATTTCCTCTTACCTGGTTTTGCCTTGGCAATTCTCTTGTCTTACCAAGTCCCTAATCTATTTACTGGGATTGCCTTTGATGCTGGTGGGGTAGCCTCTGGTCCGATGACAGCTACTTTTATTTTAGCCTTTGCCCAAGGAGCAGCTGACTATCTCCCCAATGCAAATGCCTTAGATGCTTTTGGTGTGATTGCTTTTGTTGCTATGATTCCAGTGATCATGGTAGAATTACTCGGATTAATATTTAAGATTCAAACAAAGACAAGTGATTAAGTATAAGCGCTGATGGAGAAAGGGGAATAAAAGTGAATAAAGAACCGGTTTTATTTTTAGCTATTGTTAAAGAAGGTATGGCTAGCCGTTTATTGAAGCGTGCCAAACAAGCTGGTGCATCAGGTGGAACGATTATTAGAGCCTATGGGACTGTTCAAAGCAACTTATTGCGGTCCTTGGGTTTACAAGGAACTGAACGTGAAATCTTTTTAACCATTGTTCCAAAAGAAAAAGGAGCGGATATTCATGCCCATTTAGAAGATGTCTTAAAATTAAAGAAAAAAGGGACAGGGGTCCTATTTTCTTTTGATGTGTCTTCGTATTTAGGCAATCAAAATCATAGCTACCTCTTTAATGAGGCAGACCAAAAAAACAAAGACCAGCTCCTGGTAACCATAGTACAAAGAGATTTAGCTGATCAAGTGGTTGATGCTGCCCGTGACGAAGGGGCTAAGGGAGCGACGATTTTACATGGTCGTGGAAGTGGCGCCCATGAAAAATCCACCATTTTTTCCATTCAAATTGAACCCGAAAAAGAAATTGTTTGGATGGTTCTTCCCGCCAATAAAATGAAACAGGTGACAGATAACATTTCAAAGACAATGAAAATTACGGAGCCGGGCCATGGTCTAATTTTTTCCTTGCCGATCTCAAGTGTCAGCGGCTTGATAGGTCAGGGTAAAAAAGCCTAGCTATTGCTAGTTAATGAAAAATATGCTAATATAATGTTGTTGTTATAGGAAAGGAAGGAGTGAGCGCTAGCGCTCACTCTTTTTCATGAGTAGAAAGTGAGGGAAGTATGGCTAAAGTTACTGACCAAGTGAAAGCATTAATTGAAGCTGATATTAATGAAATGGGATATCAATTATTTGATATTACTTTTTCCAAAGAGGGTAAGGATTGGTATTTACGCATCTATATAGATAATAATGACGGTATAACGATCGCTGATTGTGTAAAAGCAAGTGAAAAGATTTCTGAAATCTTAGACAATGTCGAAGATGACCCTATTCCCCAAGCTTACTACCTAGAAGTGTCTTCTCCTGGAGCGGAACGTCCTTTAAATAATGATAATGCCATCCAACAAGCAATTGGTAAATGGGTTCATTTAAATTTCTATCATGAAATTGATGGTAGCAAATTTGTTGAAGGACGCCTTTTAGAAGCTAGTGAACAATACTTTACTTTAGAAGTAAAAGATAAGACCCGACGTTTAGTTCAAGACTTTCCGCGTAAAAGCGTGTCTTTAATTCGTTTGGCAATAGAATTTTAAAGAGGGATAGAAATGAGTAAACAACTAATTCAAGCCTTTGAAATGTTAGAACAAGAAAAAGGTATATCAAAGGATACCATTATAGATGCTGTGCAATCAGCATTGGTCTTTGCCTACAAGCGAAATTTTGACCAGGCACAAAATGTCGAAGTTGTTTTTGATGATAAAAAAGGGAGTTTCCACGTTTATTCTGTAAAAGAAGTGGTGGAAACCGTGATGGACTCTAATTTAGAAGTATCCCTAGAGGATGCTTTGGAAATCAATCGTGGTTACGAAATTGGCGATAAAATTCGCTTTGAAGTCACACCAGAAGACTTTGGGCGTATCGCAGCACAAACTGCTAAGCAGGTCATCACCCAACGTTTACGTGAAGCAGAACGTGCAATCATTTATGAAGAATTTATCGATTATGAAGATGACTTGTTAACTGGAACAGTGGAAAGACAAGATCGACGCTATATCTATGTGAATTTAGGTAAAATTGAGGCAGTTTTAACCCCTGAGGGACAAATCCCTGGAGAATATTTCCAACCTCATGACCGTATCCAAGTTTATGTGGAAAGAGTTGAAAACACCACAAAAGGTCCTCAAATTTACGTGAGTCGTACCCATCCTAATATGCTAAAACGCTTATTTGAACAGGAAGTTCCTGAAATCTATGATGGGACCGTTGAAATTCGCGCAATAGCTAGAGAAGCTGGCGATCGGTCCAAGTTAGCTGTCTATTCCAATGACCCTAATGTGGATTCAGTGGGGACCTGTGTGGGGCCTAGAGGTAGCCGGGTGCAAACAGTGGTTAATGAACTAAAGGGTGAAAATATGGATATTATCGAATGGAATGAGGATCCTGCGGTTCTTATTGCCAATGCTTTAAATCCAGCTGATGTTCTCGCTGTTCACTTTGTGCCTAATGAACAGGCTTGTGTAGTCGTTGTTCCAGATAATCATTTGTCTTTAGCCATCGGTAAGCGAGGGCAAAACGCACGACTAGCAGCGAAGTTAACGGGTTATAAGATTGATATTAAGTCTGAAACAGAATATGAAGACTATCAAAATTCTGAAGAATACCAAGAAAAATTTTTACAAGATCAAAATCTTGAAACTGAGAATGAAGAAGTCGAAAGCCTCTTAAATGATGTCAATGCAGAGGAAGAAGTTATGAGTGATCCGGCTGCTCTAGCTACTGAATCTCTTGTTAGCGAGGAAACTGATCCTTTATTATCAGAAGTCTCTGCAGATGACCAAGCTGGTTTCGAAAATTATGATGAAGAAAATATCCATCCTGATGATATGGAAGAAATTGTTTCAGATGTTGAAGAATCCGATGAAGTGACTTACGATGAATTGTTGGATGAAAGTCAAGATCTCGAAAAAGAATAGAGGGGATATTTATGAAAAAGCGCAAAATACCGATGCGTCGGTGTGTTGTGTCTAATCAGCAATTTCCAAAAAAAGAGTTAATTCGGGTTGTCCGTACACCAGAGGGCGAAGTCGCTATTGACCCGAGTGGGAAAATGAATGGACGAGGTGCCTATGTAGCTACTGACCCTGACTTAGTTCAAAAGGCATGGGATAAGCACATTTTAGACAAGCACTTGGAAGTTAGCATTGATGACGCTTTTTATAGTGAATTAAAGGATTACGCCGACCATATGAAAGCTAGAAAAGAGCTATATGGCAATGAATAAGCGCTTAAATCTTTTAGGACTTGCCCAGGTTGCAGGCGGCTTGATCAGTGGAGAAAGCAGTGTTATTGAAGCCGTTCAAAACGGTAAGGCACTTTACGTCATCGCAGCGACAGATTTAAGTGAGCGTTCATTAAAAACCATTAAAAACAAATGTGATTTTTACCAAGTTCCCTTGAGTTTAGAATTTACCCAAACAGAGATAAGTCAAGCCCTCGGTAAGAAGCGGTCAATTTGCGCTTTTACCAACCAAGGCTTTGCTAAAAAATTTAATAGATTGTGTTTCAAGTGATATTTCTTATAGGAGAGAACAAATCATGAAGCGATAAGATTAAGGAAGGTGATGACATGTCAAAAAAACGTGTCTATGAATATGCAAAAGAAAAAAATATTTCTAGTAAGGAGTTATTAGCTAGTGCTAAAAAGGCTGGATTATCCTACACTAGCCATATGTCTTCGATGACTGATGAAGATATCCAAACCATGGAAAAGTATTTTGCAAAGGAAAAAAGTCAGCCTAAGCAAAAAGAACCTAGCCAAGAAAAACAAGGCAATAAGCAATCTCAGTCTGAAAAAGCTGGTAAAAAACAAGAAAAGCATAGTAATCATAACCAAGGCGAGAAAAAACCTGCTAATAAGCAAGCAGAAAAAGGCCAAGACCATAAAAAGAAAGACGGTCAATCCGGCAAGAATAGCCAAACAAATGCTAATAAAAAGGTCAATAAGAAAAACAATAAAAAGAATCGCCGTAAAAATAACAAGCAATCAAAATATGAGGACAAGCATTTAAAACATAATCAACGTAAAAAAGTGCAACATAATAATTCTTCAGCTCCCAGCCGCAAGAAAAAAGAAAGTCCAGAAAAAATTGAATTTACTGACGGCATGACCGTCGCTGAGTTAGCCAAAAAAATCAAACGGTCTCCAGCAGATATTATTAAGAGTTTGATGATGCTAGGTGTCATGGCCAACCAAAACCAAGCTTTGGATTCAGATACTATTCAATTAATTTTAGCTGAATATGGGATTGAAGCTGAAGAAAAGGTTATTATTGATCCTACTGACTTCGACCACTATTTCGAAGAAGCTAAAGAAGAAAAAGCGGATAATTTAGAAGAACGTCCAGCCGTTGTAACCATTATGGGTCACGTTGACCATGGGAAGACTACCTTACTAGATTACTTAAGACACGCCAACGTGGTTGAGGGGGAAGCTGGTGGCATTACCCAACATATTGGTGCCTACCAAGTCCATGCTAATGACAAAGAAATTACCTTCTTAGATACACCGGGGCACGCGGCCTTCACTACCATGCGTTCACGTGGAGCTGACGTTACCGATATTGTTGTCATTGTTGTAGCAGCTGATGATGGTGTTATGCCACAAACTGTTGAAGCCATTAACCACGCCAAGGCCGCTGAAGTACCTATTATTGTGGCAGTCAATAAAATTGATAAACCACAGGCTAACCCTGACCGCGTTAAACAAGAATTAACCGAATATGAGTTGATTCCAGAAGAATGGGGTGGCGATACCATATTTGTTAATATTTCAGCCAAGTTTGGTGAAAATATTGATGAATTACTTGAAATGATTCTCTTAGTGGCTGAAGTGGAAGAACTTAAAGCCAACCCTAACCGCAACGCCCTTGGTTCTGTGATTGAAGCGGAATTAGATGCCCATCGCGGTGCCGTAGCGACTATTTTGGTTCAAGAAGGGACTTTACACCAAGGAGATGCTATTGTTGTAGGAGACACTTATGGACGGGTTCGTACCATGACTAACGATCAAGGTCGTCGGATTAAGTCAGCTGGGCCTTCAACGCCAATTGAAATTACTGGTCTACAAGAAGCTCCTCAAGCAGGCGACCGTTTTGTGGTCTTCGATGATGAAAAGACTGCTAGAAATATTGGTGAACGTCGTGCCCAACAAGCTCAAGAATTACGCCGCCATCAAACTCATAAGGTGACCCTCGATAATCTGTTTGATACGATTAAAGAAGGCGAAATGAAGACGGTTAATATTATTATTAAGGCCGATGTCCAAGGGTCAGTAGAAGCGATTGCCTCCAGTATGAAAAAAATTGATGTTGAGGGCGTTAAGGTTGATATTATTCATGGTGCTGTCGGTGCCATTAACGAGAGTGATGTATCCTTAGCGGCAGCTTCCAATGCAGTTATTATTGGTTTCAATGTCAGACCAACGCCGACAGCTAAAACCCAAGCCCAAGAAGAAGAAGTCGAAATTCGTCTTCATAACGTGATCTACAACGCGCTTCAAGAAGTTGAAGATGCAATGAAAGGTCAGTTAGATCCAGAATATAAAGAAGAAATTACGGGTTATGTAACAATTCGGGAAACCTACCATGTTTCTAAGTTAGGAACTATCGGTGGAGGTTATGTCACGGATGGTTATATCGAAAGAAACAGTAAGATCCGTTTAATTCGCGATAATATTGTTATCTACGAAGGCCAATTATCTTCCTTACGTCGTTTTCAAGACGATGTTAAACAAGTGAACAAAGGTTATGAATGTGGGCTGATGATTGAAGACTATAACGATATAAAAGTGGACGATCAAATCGAAGCCTACCATATGGTAGAAGTGAAGCGTTAATATTTAACAAGGAGAGGTTTTATGTCTACGAATCGTCGCGTAGAACGAGTTAGTCAAGAAATCTTACGCGAAGTTAACTCGATTCTGCGTAAAGAAGTTAAAGATCCTCGTGTCAAAAATATTACCATTACTGATGTTGATTTAACTGGTGATTTACAAAACGCTACCATCTATTATTCCACCTTATCCGATTCACAAAGTGAACATGAAAAAGTGCAAAAGGGACTTGATAAGGTCAGTGGCTTAGTACGTTCGTTGTTAGGTCAACGCTTACGTATTTATAAGACACCAGAAGTTGTCTTTAAGCGTGATGAATCGATTGAATATGGTCAACGTATTGACCAGTTATTGGCTCAGTTAAATAAAGAAGATTAATATTTCAGAAGCGAGTGTGACAAGCTCGTTAAAGAGTAAGATCGCTGGAAGAAAATGTGTCAAAATTTTACCACCATTTTCTGAAGTGGACGCTTGCCCAGAGCTTGAAACACATTTTGAAAAGAGGCTGTGTATTTGTACGGCCTCTTTTTTTCTTTTAAACTGAAATTTAGAAATGAAATTTTAATAAAAGACTAGCCGAGTGGATTAAGAAATAGAGCTTATTTTGAAATAATGATCAAGATCGATCAAAATAATAGATCGATTTTAAAAAATATTCTCCAAGAATCCCCTGAAATAAGTCTTTTCTCTCTATTATTTATAAAATCAAATTTTAAATTTAGAAAATATAAACTTATGTTTAAAATTAAGAGTTGACTTTGCCTAAAAAATTGTTTAACATTACTTCAACAGCTTAAGAAAGGAGCATGTGATCATGTTAGTTAAATACCTTATCAACCAGAGCGCATGCTCTACTTATCAAAATGTACGATTTTACTTTAGCTATTTTAGATAGCGTTTGTACTATGAAACATCATAGATACAAACGTCAAACTCAAGTTTGTATCTATGATGGCTAAGGATCTTAAGCGTGTCTAGCCCTCATAGAATGGATAAATTCTAAATGGGCTATACCACTATTAATATATGCTATTATTCAGCCCATTTAGTTTTTTCCAAACTAGGTGGGCTTTTTTTATACCTTTTGGGGGAGTGATAGTATGGAAGGTCCGTTTAGCAGTCAGAAAAAATAGATAGTTAACCGTTTTATATCGAATGATGGAGGAAAAATGATGAAAAAATATTTACGTTATCTAGCAGCAGGTTTATTAACCTGTACATTAGCCGCCTGTTCTAATCAAGGCAATGAAAGCAGCTCTGAAAAGGTTGATGTGGGGATTATCCAATACATGGAGCACGATTCCTTACAAAGAGCAAAAGAAGGTTTCCAAGATAGCTTGAAAGAGGCTGGTTATGAAGAAGGCAAGAATTTAGAAATTGAATTCCATAACTCCCAAGGTGACCAGTCTAACTTGCAAAGCATTACCCAACAATTAAAAGGGAAAAAGGACCTGATTTTAAGTATTGCTACTCCAGCTGCACAAGCCATGCTGAACACTGACAAGGAGACCCCGCAATTATTTACGGCAGTGACTGATCCGGTCGGCGCTAAATTAGTTGAAAGTATGGAAAAACCGGGTAAAAATATGACCGGTACTAGTGATATGGCTCCTGTCGGTGATGTTGTTGATTTATTATTAAAGGCTGATCCATCCATCAAAACCATCGGGATTTTATATAATTCAAGTGAAGTAAATTCAGAAGTTCAATATGAACAAGCCAAGGAATATATTGAATCCAAGGGCTTAAAGGTTGAAAGTATGACGGTGACATCAACTAATGATGTGCAACAAGCGACTAAAATCTTAGCAGAAAAAGTAGATGGAATTTACCTTCCAACAGATAACACGATTGCTAATACCATTCAAACGATCGGTAAAGTCTTAATGGAAACTAAGACACCATCAGTAGCCGCTTTCGATGCTGCTATCGAAGGTTCCCTATGTGCCTATGGGGTAGACTACTATAAATTGGGACAACAAACCGGGAATATAGCAGTAGATATTCTCAAGGGCGATAAAAAGCCTGAAGAAACCCCAGTAGAAATGTCTAAGGACCTAGTCGTTAAGGTAAATGATGAAATGGCTGCTGCCCTGGGAATGGATAGTGAAGAATTAAAGGCGCGATTAAAAGAATAGTTGAAAAAGTTATTCATTAAGTTAAATAAAAAATAAAAGATAAATAGCCAGAGCTGGCATATTAGAAGAGGTGCAAGAAGAATGGATTTATTGATATCTAGTGTTTCGCAAGGAATGATGTGGTCAATTTTGGCCATAGGGGTATATATTACTTTTAGAATCTTAGGCTTAGCCGACTTATCGGCAGAGGGAAGTTTTCCCTTGGGTGCGGCTGTCTGTGCTAAATTATTAGTCAATCAGGTCCCCCCCTTATTAGCGGTTCTAGCAGCCCTTCTAGCAGGCGCTCTGGCTGGCTTTCTAACCGGCTTCATGACCACAAAAATGAAAATACCGGCCCTCTTAGCAGGTATCTTAACCATGACCGGTCTTTATTCTGTTAACTTAAGAGTTATGGGGCAAGCCAATACCCCTCTACTAGGAGAAAAAACCTTGTTAACTTCAATAGAGAACTTAGGCTTATCGACAACATGGTCACCATTTTTACTAGGCTTATTAACCGTCATGGTTATTGTTTTAGGACTTGTGATTTTTATGGGAACTGAGTACGGATTGGGTTTAATTGCAACTGGTGATAATGCCTTAATGGCAGAAGCTAACGGGATTCGGACGGACCACGTGCAATTAGTAGGCTACATGATTTCTAATGCCTTAATTGCTCTATCAGGGGCTTTAATCGCTCAGTATAACGGCTATGCTGACTTATCAATGGGAACCGGAACCATCGTCATTGGTCTAGCTGCCATTGTGATTGGCGAAGTCTTATTAAGCCAAGTAAAATTACCGAGTCGTTTATTGTCAATTATTTTGGGAGCGATTATCTACCGAGTAATTATCGACTTAATCATGAAATATATTCCGATTTTACCAAGTGATATCAAGATACTATCCGCCATAGTCTTAGCAATTATCCTATGGGGCCCACAAGTAGAGTGGAAGACTAAGAAAAGCGCTCGCTTAAATGATTAAAGAAAGGAAAATGATTATGAATGAATTAGTTCAATTAAAGAATTTAAATAAGGTATTTCAAACACAATCGAGTAAAGCTCATCAAGTCATTAAAGATTTAAATCTTTCGATTAAGGATAATGATTTTATCAGTGTTATTGGCAGCAACGGCGCAGGAAAATCAACCATGATGAATCTTATTGCCGGAACGATTCCCTTAAGCTCGGGGCAGATTTATTTAGATGACCGTGAAATTTCGAGCTTACCAGCTTATAAACGGGCAAAAATGATTAGCCGGGTCTTCCAAGACCCACAAATGGGCACAGCCAAGTCCTTAAGCGTGGAAGAAAACTTAGCCATTGCTTATAAGCGAGGACACAAGCGCAGCTTTCAAACATCTATTACAAAAGATATGCGTGAAGAATTCCGTTCTCGTTTAAGCACCTTAGGCATGGGCTTAGAAAACCGCATGCAAGAGCGGGTTAGCTCCTTATCAGGGGGCCAACGTCAAGTCTTAACTTTACTTATGGCTGTCTTACAAACTCCAAAACTATTACTACTTGACGAACATACGGCTGCCTTAGATCCTCGCACGAGTGCAATGGTAATGTCTTTAACCCAAGACTTGGTCAGCCAATATCAACTGACTACACTAATGATCACTCATGATATGAATGATGCGCTATCTTATGGCAATCGTTTAATCATGCTTCATGACGGCCAAGTAGTCGTTGATATCTCTGGAGAAGAGAAAGAAAACTGTAGCATTGACGACTTACTACAACTTTTCCATCATAATGTAGGTGAAAGCCTTAATAATGATGAGTTATTATTAGCTAACTAAGTAAAAGCAAATTCTTTTAATGAAAGCGCTTTTTAGGTATACTTAGGTTACGTTTTTAACTGTATTCTAAGATGAAAGGGAGATAACAATGGATATTAAAGACCTTAAACTTGAAAAGCATTATCAATTGTTAATCAATGGTGAGTGGACTAATGGCAGTGGTCAAGAGACGATTGAAGATTATAGCCCGGCAAATGGTGAAAAATTAGCTGAAATTACTGATGCCACTGAGGATGATGTTAATCAAGCTGTTGCAGCTGCCCGCCAAGCCTTTCCTAAATGGGGAAGAACGGCTGTCAAAGAAAGAGCCAAAATTCTTAATCAAATTGCTGATCTTATCGAAGATAACCAAGAGCGTTTGGCTTTGATTGAAACCATGGATAATGGTAAGCCGATTCGAGAAACCCAAGGAGCTGATATTCCTTTAGCAGCTGATCATTTTCGTTACTTTGCTAGTGTTATCCGTAGCGAGGAAGATAGTTTTAAAATGCTTGACGACAATACCTTATCCATGGTTTTACGGGAACCGATTGGTGTTGTCGGCCAGATTATTCCTTGGAACTTTCCCTTTTTAATGGCGGCCTGGAAAATAGCGCCCGCCTTAGCAGCAGGAGATACTATTGTATTAAAACCCTCCTCTTCCACTTCTCTTAGTGTTTTAGAGTTAGCTAAATTAATCAATGATTTCTTACCCAAGGGTGTTTTAAATATTGTTACTGGGAGTGGTTCAAAGAGTGGGGAATACCTCCAACACCATCCAGATATTGATAAAATTGCCTTCACTGGGTCAACCTCTGTTGGTCGCCAAGTAGGGATTTCAGCAGCTGAAAATCTCATCCCAGCTACCCTGGAATTAGGTGGAAAATCAGCCAATATTTTCTTTGAAGATATGGATATGGAACAAGCCTTAGAAGGAGCTCATTTGGGTATCTTATTCAATCAAGGGGAAGTATGCTCAGCGGGGTCGCGTATTCTAGTACAAGAATCGATCTATGATGAATTTATCGGTCGCCTAAAAGAAGAATTTAAAAAGGTGAAAGTTGGTTTGCCTTGGGAAAAAGACACCCAACTTGGTGCCCAAGCTAGTCAAGCTCAACATCAAAAGGTGAGCGAATATATCCAAGTGGCTTTAGATGAAGGAGCTGAAATTATAACTGGTGGTCATTCAGCTTCAGAAGGAGACCTTGAAAAGGGCTATTACTTTGAACCGACCTTACTTCTAGCAGACAATAGTATGCGGGTGGCTCAAGAAGAAATTTTTGGGCCCGTTGCTACTGTGATTAAGTTTAAAGATGTCGAAGATGCTATCCGTATTGCTAATGATAGTGACTATGGCTTAGCAGGCGGTGTTTTCACTAAAAACTTAGATACAGCCTTTAAGGTAGCTCGCGGAGTAAGAACAGGACGAATTTGGATTAATACCTACAATAGCTTTGAAGCTGGGGCACCATTTGGCGGCTATAAAGATTCAGGGATAGGCCGAGAAACCCATAAAATGATTCTCAATGCCTATACCCAAGCGAAAAATATCTATATTAATTTAACTGATGGCAGATCGGGAATGTATTAATCATTGGCTCAGTAGACCTATGTAGAGCTAGTAAAGCTAATTAAAGAGTAAACCAATAAAGACTAGAAAATGCTACTTCACTTGCTTAAAGAGACAAGGCCTAGCATTTCTAGTCTTTTTTCTTTGCATCTTAAAGGTGAAATGTCCCTAAGCCTCTAGAAAATTTGATATAATAAAAAGACGTGATGGAGAGGGAGGTTTCTATGCTAATTGAGCATGCTTTGGAAAAATATTTTGGCTATAAAACGTTTCGCCCCGGACAAAAGGAACTCATTGAGAGTATTCTAGCTGGTCGCGATTGTTTGGGAATTTTACCCACCGGCGGAGGCAAATCAATTTGCTATCAATTACCTGCTTTAATTTTACCTGGTATAACTTTAGTAATCTCACCTTTAATCTCATTAATGAAGGACCAAGTAGATAGTCTTAATGAACATGGAATTCATAGTGCCTATCTCAACTCCAGTCTATCCAGTGAAGATTATTTTGCTGTCTTGGATAGGATTAATTCTGGACAAGTCAAGCTGATTTATGTATCACCAGAAAGGTTAAAGAGCGAGTCTTTTCTACAATTAGTGAATGACTTACCCTTAGATCAAATAGCCATTGATGAAGCCCACTGTGTTTCCCAATGGGGACACGACTTTAGAGCCTCTTACCGAGAGATTGCTCACTTTATTGATCAATTAAGTGAGCGGCCGGTCGTTTCTGCCTTTACAGCGACAGCTACCAATCGGGTTCAAGAGGATATTATTCATCAATTGTCTCTTGAAAACCCCTATGTCCTCATTAATTCCTTTGACCGACCTAATCTTAGTTTTGAAGTAATGGAACCAGAATCAAAGAAGAAGGCTTTAATTGACTTAATAGATAAAGAGGAAGCAGCTATCATTTATGCTTCTTCCCGAAAAACTGTCGATCGCTTGAGTGAATGGTTAAGTGGCCAAGGCCTGCCGGTTAGCGCTTATCATGCGGGAATGAGCTCAGCAGACCGTATGGCTTCGCAAAATGACTTTATCTATGAGCGTACTAATATCATTGTAGCAACCAATGCTTTTGGGATGGGAATTGATAAACCTGATGTTCGGCGGGTGATCCATTATAACTTGCCCACTAATTTAGAGAGTTACTACCAAGAAGCAGGTCGGGCAGGCAGAGACGGCTTACCGGCTAGAGCCATTCTTCTCTACAGCCCCAAGGATATCTTGACCGCAAAATTTTTAATTAGTCAAAGCAATGATCCCACTAGTGAAGGTCGCTTAAATGATATGATTAATTATGCAACGACCTCTTCCTGCTTGAGACAACACATTTTAGCCTACTTCGGCCAGGAAGCTCCTGACCATTGTCAAAATTGCTCCAATTGTTTACAGCAAGTCAAAAAGGTTGATGTCAGCCGAGAAGGACAAATGATCCTCTCTTGTATTGTTAGAATGGCCTATCCTTATGGCATGACCCTCGTCACAGATGTCTTAAAAGGTAAAAAACTCCAAAAAATTAAAGAGAAACATTTTGACCAATTATCAACCTATGCTTTGTTAAAAGATATGAATGAGCAAACGATTAAGAATATTATTTCTCAATTAATTTCTGAAGGGGCCTTGGCGGTTAATGAATATAAGGGACTTAGCCTTACAGAAAAGGCGCTCCCAATTCTTAAAGGAAATAAGTCCCTTTATATTAAAGAATCTGCCTATATTCGATCAGAAAACAAAACGAAGACTAGTCAGGAAGCTCAATCACTGACTGATCATTTATCGCCAGAAGATGAAGAATTATTTGAAGCACTTCGTGAATTACGCTATAGTTTAGCTAGTGAAGAAAATGTTCCTGCCTATATTATTTTTAATAACCAGAGTCTCCTTGATATGGTGGAAATAAAACCTAAGAATTATCATGAATTTCTTGATGTTAGCGGAGTAGGTCCAGTAAAGGCAGATAAATATGCAGATGACTTCTGTCAGTTAATCGAAGATTTTGTAAGTATTAAATAATAGGAGGTGAAGCCATGGATGGCATAATTCCTTTATGGAAGGAAAGAGGGATGACTAGTCACGATTGTGTCAATGCCTTACGTAAATTGTTAAAAACAAGACGGGTGGGCCACACCGGTACCTTGGATCCCAATGTGAGTGGCGTATTGCCAATTTGTGTGAATAAGGCGACAAAAATGGCTAATTGGATCACTGATAAGCAAAAGGTCTATCAAGGAGAAATTACCCTAGGCTTTCAAACAGAAACAGAAGATTTGGACGGAAAAATTGTTCGCCAAACGCCTGTGAAAGAAGCTGTCGATGGTCAGCTTATTCAAAAAGCTATGAATAGCATGATAGGTACAATTACTCAGGTTCCACCCATGTATTCTGCTGTTAAGGTTAACGGCCGAAAGTTATATGACTATGCCCGCCATGGTGAGAAGGTGGACCGCCCGAAAAGGCAGGTTAATGTCTATGAATTTGACCTTCTAAAGCCCTGCCGATACGATCAAGACCAGCAAGTGCAAAGTTTTAATTTCCGTGTTCGTTGTGGCAAGGGAACCTATGTGAGGACCCTTGCTTCGGACTTAGGAGAGGCACTAGGCTATGCTGCGACTATGACCGACCTTAGTCGGATAGCCTCAAGCCCCTTTACCCAATCACAATGCTTTACTTTATCTGAAATTGAAGAACAAATTAGTCAAGGAAAAAAAGATTTTATTTTTCCTATCGATTTTTTGATCCAAGACTTAGCTCATATTGAGATTAGTGGCAAATTAGAAAAACTCGTCAGCAACGGGGCGGTTTTAAATAAAAATAATTTGGCCGAAGAATATCGAGACCAATTGCCGGTAGCTTTTTATGGCCAGCAAGGACTTATGGCTATTTATGGACAACATCCCAGTGATGAAGAACAAATGAAACCGTTAAAAATGCTGATATAACTGATGACTTTAACAATGAGGTGTCTTATGCAAGTAATAACCATTCATCATCCCATAGACCAGAATCTTAAAAATAATGAGGGTATCGTTTTAGCTTTGGGTTTTTTTGATGGTGTCCATCGTGGCCATCAAGCAGTGATTAAAGCTGCAAGGAAGGAAGCTTTCAAACGCAAGCTTCCATTAGCGGTAATGACATTTAATATTTCACCTTTAATTGTTAATCAAGACCTTCACCCTAATCAAATGAAATACCTGACGCAAAATCAAGAAAAGATGCTTTTACTTGAGTCATTTGGGGTAGATCGGGTTTACTTAGTTGATTATACCAGTGCCTTTTCTAATCAAAGTCCCAAAGCTTTCGTTGATAATTATCTGGTTGGTTTAAATGCTAAGGTAGTTGTTGCGGGCTTTGACTATACCTATGGGGCTAAAGCCATAGCCAATATGAAAAACTTGCCAGACTATGCCGAAGATCGCTTCAAAATTATTGAAGTTCCAGTATTGAATGAAAATAATAATAAAATTGCTTCCAAACAGATTCGCAAGGAACTGACCGAGGGATCGCTGGAAGAAGCTAACCAGGCTCTGGGCTACCCTTATTTCTTCCGTGGTTTAGTTATTAATGGCTTTAAACGTGGTCGTACCCTAGGCTTTCCAACGGCTAATATCTATACCCAGGCCAGCACTTTAATTCCCAAAGTTGGTGTTTATTTGGTTCAATGTCAGATCAACCATCAGCTATTCTGGGGAATGGCTTCCATTGGATATAATGTCACTTTTGGCGATGATAATGACAAAACCATTGAAATTAACTTGTTTGATTTTGAGTCAGAAATTTATGGTGAAGAAATGCTGGTATTTTGGTACGAATATTTACGGGGGGAAAAGAAATTCTCTAGTGTAGAGGCTATGGTGGAACAGTTGAATCAAGATAAAAGTGACTGTTTAAGTCGCCTTCAAAAATATGAAAATTATCAAAATTAAATTCTCTAAAAAGTTGGTGTCGATTTGCCAACTTTTTTATTTTGCCATTTTTTTGTATGAGACTAGGGAACGATCCAAGCTAAACTTTGAGTCGCTAGTAAGTCATTACTGCCAGCTGTTATTACTAGCTAAGGGTTATCTCTTAACTATATCTACGAAATCGTTTTGCTAAAGGTCAAAATAGGAATTGGAATGACTAGGAATTTCTTTGAAAAATAGTTTGACTTTTATTGACATATGCACTGAACCATGTTAGTATATAGATATGTTAGCAGAAGGAGCTGTCAAGTGCTAAAAGAGGTGATAAGATGTTAAGTAAAAGACAAATTATTGTTTTAAAAGCGATTATTGACGCCTATAGTCAAAGTGAAGAACCGATTGGCTCTAAATCGATTCTAAAACTGACTGGCCTTGAGGCAAGTTCTGCAACTATTAGAAATGATATGGCAAAACTTGAAAAACTTGATTTGATTAAAAAGATGCACTCTTCTTCCGGAAGAGTGCCCACTGAAGCCGGCTATCGTTTCTACATTAATTATATTCTTCCCAAGAACGGTGGAATTATCGATAGTGGATTAAGTGAAGCGGAAAATGAAAAGGTGAGTGAAATATTTCAATCACCTTACTTGGCTTTAGATGAAATTGTCAATCGCTCAACTGAACTTTTAGCTGAGCTAACTAACTATGTGGCGATTTCCTTAGGACCTGACGCTTACCATTATCACTTAGCAGGATTTCGCTTTGTACCGGTAACTAGTCGGCAAGTGATGCTTGTCTTAGTGACAGAAGAAGGAACAGTGGAAACGCAAATCTATCGTTTGCCAGACAGTGTATCTATGGAAGCTTTAGAGGATATGGCAAATATTATTAACCGTGATTTAATAGGTTTAAGTCTTCCTAGCGTCCTTGTACGCCTTAAAAGTAACTATATGTCCTATTTCGATGAATCAATTCGACGCTTACTTTATGAAGGAAGTATGATAGAAGATTTACTAAAAAAAATGGATGCTTCACGCGTCTTTGTTAAAGGTAAGGCAAATCTTTATAACCATCTCTATCAAAGTGATGCTTATCAACAGGTAGAGAATTTAAATCGCCTATTTGCTAATCCTAACTTATTAGATACACTCATTGATCCGGGTGATCAAGGGATTCAAGTGAAGGTAGGTAAGGACATGCAGGCTGATGGCCTCAATCATTTATCTATTATGGCTACCAATTTTGTTGGCGGTAATAATGATCAACAAACGATTTCTGTGGCTATTCTCGGCCCAGAAAATATGTCTTACCTGCGCATGGCTCAACTATTTCAAGGTGTGAGACTACAACTCAATCACTATATCGATTCATATTATAAAAATGATAAAGAGGAGGGGTAAACAGATGAGCAAAGTTCATGATAAGAACAATCAGGATGTTGACCCAGAAAATATACACGAAGATGAAAAGTCAGTCCAGGATAAAGACAAGGCTCAAGATTTGGAACAAAATCAAAATAATAAAGCTGATAAGGATAATGAGTTAGAAAACCTGGCTGATGATGAGAAAAATAAAACCGCAGAAGAAGATAAAGAAGTCCATGAGAATGAAAAAGATAGTGAACTTCAAAGTATAAAGAAAGAACTTGAAGAAAAAAATGATCAAATTCTTCGTTTATCTGCGGAAATTAAGAATATTCAAAGAAGAAATAATAAGGAAAGACAAGATGCTGCTAAGTACCGTTCCCAACATTTAGCTGAAAAACTCTTAGGTGCAGTTGATAACTTAGAACGGGCCTTGACTATTGAAGCAGATGATGAAGCAAGTCGCAGTATGAAACGCGGCATTGAAATGGTATTGGAAAGTATTCAAAGTGCCTTTAATGATGAAGAAATTAAAACGATTGATCCTAAAGGCGAAAAATTTGATCCTAACTTCCACCAATCCGTTTCATCTGTTCCTGCTAATGACGGTCAAGAATCAGATACTATAGTTGAAGTTTATCAAAAAGGCTATGTCATCAAGGACCGTGTCTTAAGACCAGCTATGGTAGTCGTTGCACAATAATAAAAAAGGAGATAATAAATAATGAGTAAAATTATAGGAATTGACTTAGGAACTACAAACTCTGCCGTTTCAGTATTAGAAGGTGGAGAACCAGTAATTATTACTAACCCAGAAGGTAACCGTACTTCACCTTCTGTAGTAGCTTTTAAAGATGGCGAAATTCAAGTAGGGGAAGTCGCTAAACGTCAAATGGTGACAAATCCAAATACAGTTGCTTCTATTAAACGTCATATGGGAGAATCCGGTTACAAGGTTCATGTTAATGACAAGGATTACACACCAGAAGAAATTTCTGCTATGATCTTACAATACCTAAAAGGCTACGCTGAAGATTACTTAGGAGAAAGTGTAAGTAAGGCTGTTATTACTGTGCCAGCTTACTTTAACGACGCCCAACGTCAAGCAACCAAAGATGCTGGTAAAATTGCCGGCTTAGAAGTTGAACGGATTGTTAACGAACCTACTGCAGCTGCTTTAGCTTATGGTTTAGACAAAGATGATAAAGACGAACAAATCCTAGTCTTTGACCTAGGTGGGGGGACCTTTGACGTTTCTGTCTTAGAACTCGGTGACGGTGTCTTTGAAGTTTTATCTACTGCCGGTGATAATAAATTAGGTGGGGATGACTTTGACCAACGCATTGTGGATTACTTAGTTGAAGAATTTAAGAAGGATAATGGGATCGATCTTTCCAATGATAAAATGGCTATGCAACGTCTAAAAGATGCTGCCGAAAAAGCGAAAAAGGATTTATCCGGAGTTACCTCTACACAAATCAGCTTACCATTCATTTCTGCTGGTGAAAGTGGCCCATTACACTTAGAATTAACCTTAACTCGGGCAAAATTCAATGAACTTACTGATGACTTAGTTGACCGGACCACTAAACCCGTTCAACAAGCCTTAGCTGACGCTGATTTATCCAAGTCAGATATTGACCAAGTGATTTTAGTTGGTGGTTCTACCCGTATTCCGGCAGTGGTTGACCATGTTAAAGAATTAACTGGCCAAGACCCACACCGTGGTGTTAACCCGGATGAAGTGGTTGCTATGGGTGCTGCTATTCAAGGTGGTGTGATTACTGGTGACGTTAAAGACGTTGTCTTACTCGATGTTACGCCATTATCCTTAGGTATTGAAACCATGGGAGGGGTCTTCACCAAATTAATTGATCGGAACACGACTATCCCAACCTCTAAATCCCAAGTCTTTTCAACAGCTGCAGATAACCAACCCGCTGTAGATATCCATGTCTTACAAGGTGAACGTCCAATGGCTGCTGACAACAAGACTTTAGGTCGTTTCCAATTAACCGATATTAATCCAGCTCCTCGTGGTGTTCCTCAAATCGAAGTGAAATTTGATATTGATAAAAACGGGATCGTTAATGTTTCAGCGACAGACAAAGGCACCGGTAAAGAACAAGCAATTACCATTCAATCAAATTCTGGTTTAACCGATGAAGAAATTGACCGCATGATGAAAGATGCTGAAGCTAACGCTGAAGAAGATAACAAGCGTAAAGAAGAAGCAGAATTGAAGAATGAAGTTGAACAAATCATCCATCAAACCGAAAAAACTACTAAGGATGTTGAAGGTAAAGCCGATCAAGCAGATATTGATAAAGCCAACCAATTAAAAGATGAACTAAAGGCTGCTCAAGAAGCTGGAAATACTGATGAAATGAAGGCTAAGAAGGACGAATTAATGGAAGTCCTGCAACAATTAACAGTGAAACTTTACGAAGCTAACCAAGCAGAAGGCCAAAGTGAAAATCAAGATAATAATGATGATGGTACCGTTGAAGGTGACTTCGAAGAAGTAAATGATGATAAATAATCGACTATAGTAGTCTTGTCCCTGTCTTAAGGCAGGGACAAACTATTGTATCGAGGATAAGGGGGTAAAATATGGCTAAAGGAGATTACTATGACATTTTAGGTGTCAGTAAAGACGCCAGCCAGAAAGATATCAAGCGTGCTTACCGTAAACTAGCAAAAAAATACCATCCTGACTTAAACCATGATCCCGGTGCTGAAGAAAAATATAAAGAAGTGACGGAAGCTTATGAAGTTTTAAGTGATGAAAACAAACGGAAACAATACGATCAGTTTGGTCATGCTGGTGCGAATGGCGGTTTTGGTGGCTTTGGCAATGGAAGCTATCAATCCTATTCAGGTCAAGGTTTCTCTGGCTTTGAAGATATCTTCGATCAATTCTTTGGTGGTCAAGGCGGCTTCGGTGGCTTTGGTTCGTCTACTAGTCAACGGTCTAGGACTGCACCTCGCCGTGGGGATGACTTACAATACACCATGGATTTAAGCTTTGAAGAAGCTATCTTTGGTAAAGAAGAAACGATTTCCTATAAACGCGAAGAAGCCTGCCAGGTTTGTGAAGGCTCTGGCGCTAAACCGGGAACATCGAAGAAAACTTGTCCAACCTGTAATGGCCAAGGGGTAGTTCAACAAGTAAGAAATACGCCATTTGGACAAATGGCTAGCCAAACTACCTGTAGCCAATGTCAAGGTGAAGGTAAGATTATCGAAGACCCATGTACTAATTGCCAAGGAAGTGGTCGAGAAGATAAGACCCATACGGTTAAAGTGAAAGTTCCAGCCGGTGTCGAAGATGGTCAATCAATTCGTCTTTCCGGCCAAGGTTCAGCTGGCTATAACAAAGGCCCTGCCGGTGACCTCTATGTGGTCTTTCGGGTAGCTAAAAGCAATATTTTCCAACGGAAAGGGTCGCAAATCAGTATTGACTTGCCTCTAAACTTTGCCCAAGCCGCTCTGGGAGATGAAGTTGAGGTTCCAACCGTTCACGGTAAAGTAAACCTCAAAATTCCTGCTGGTACACAAAGTGGTGATACTATTCGTTTACGTGGCAAAGGCGCCCCAGTATTAAACCGTGACCGCAACGGGGACCAATTGGTCAATATTAAGATCATTACACCTAAACATCTCAATGACAAACAAAAGGCCGCTCTTCGAGACTATGCAAAGGCGTCAGGAAATAATGTCACTGAAGAAGAGAAGAATTTCTTTGATAAAATTAAGGATGCCTTTTCATAAGCAAAATAAGGTTGAATTTTTTTAACTGATTCTAACCATCTAAAAACCGTGATCTTCTGCCTAGGAAGGTTACGGTTTTTACTTTAGCTTTATCAGAACTTTTTTAATGCTTTGTTTTAGATATCATCTGATCTCTGGATTGCTATATGTTATAATGAAGGGTGAACTCTTTATAGATTAGATAAGGAAGTGAGCAAACGAGTGACAAAAGCAATTGATATTAATGAATTAAAAGAAAGACAAAAACGCATAAGAAATTTTTCTATTGTGGCCCATATTGACCATGGTAAGTCAACTTTAGCTGACCGTATTTTGCAAAAGACTGGGACGGTTTCTGACCGGGAAATGCATGATCAACTACTTGATTCCATGGATTTAGAGCAAGAACGTGGCATCACCATTAAATTAAATGCCGTCGAATTAGAGTACCAAGCAGAAGATGGCCAAGAATATATCTTCCATTTGATCGATACTCCTGGACACGTCGACTTTGCCTATGAAGTATCACGGAGTCTGCAAGCCTGTGAGGGGGCGCTTTTGGTGGTAGATGCAGCTCAGGGAATTGAAGCACAAACTTTGGCAAATGCTTATTTAGCAGTGGATAATGATCTTGAGTTAGTGCCAGTCATCAATAAGATTGATCTACCTGCAGCTAATCCTGAATATGTTAGAACTGAAATTGAGGATATTATCGGTATTGATGCCAGCGAGGCGGTCTTGTGTAGTGCTAAGACGGGGATTGGTATTGAGGAAATCCTGGAACAAATTGTGACTAAAATACCTGCACCCCAGGGAGACATCGAAGCCCCTCTCCAAGCTTTAATTTTTGACTCCGTCTATGACTCTTATCGGGGAGTCGTTTTGAGTGTGCGGATTGAAAACGGCATCGTAAAACCTGGCGATACTATCGAATTAATGAGTAATGGTAAACAGTTTGATGTCACTGATCTAGGAATTATGTCGCCTCACCCTATTAGTCGGGATTATTTAATGGCTGGCGATGTAGGCTATATTACTGCAAGTATTAAGACTATTCAAGATACTAAAGTGGGCGATACTGTGACTTTAGCAGATCGTCCGGCAGCAGAAGCCCTACCTGGCTATCGTCCTATGATGCCTATGGTATATAGTGGTTTGTATCCAGTGGATTCAGCTGACTACGTTGCCCTTAGAGAAGCCTTAGAAAAGCTGCAATTAAACGACGCCTCTCTAACCTTTGAGCCGGAATCTTCTCAAGCTTTAGGTTTTGGCTATCGGTGTGGCTTCTTAGGTATGCTCCATATGGATGTTACTCAAGAACGATTAGAGCGTGATTTCAACCTTGATTTAATCATGACCGCACCATCGGTTATTTACCATGTTTATAAAACCGATGGGGAAATGGTAGAGGTATCCAACCCTTCTGAAATGCCAGATAATACCCAAATTGATTGGATCGAAGAGCCCTATGTCCGTGCTGAAATTATGGTGCCTAAGGATTTTGTTGGAAATGTCATGGAGCTCGCCCAACAAAAGCGGGGAAATTTTGTCAATATGGAATATCTGGATGATATTCGGGTGAATATTATTTATGAAATGCCCCTGAATGAAGTGATTTTTGACTTCTTTGACCGTCTAAAATCCGGCACCAAGGGCTACGCTTCGCTTGACTATCAATTGATTGGTTATCAAAAGAGCAATTTAGTCAAACTCGATATCTTACTAAGCGGAGAACCTGTCGATGCCTTGAGTACTATTGTTCACCGTGATTTTGCCTATGATCGCGGACGTAAACTAGCCGAAAAATTAAAAGAAGTGATTCCTCGGCAAATGTTTGAAGTGCCTGTTCAAGCAGCCATTGGTAATAAAATTATTGCCCGCACCACGATCAAGGCTTATCGAAAAGATGTTACCGCCAAGTTATACGGTGGTGACGTCACCAGAAGACAGAAGCTGTTGAAGAAACAAAAAGAAGGCAAGAAGCGCATGAAGGCAGTAGGATCTGTTGAAGTGCCTCAGGAAGCCTTCCTGGCCATCTTGGATATGGATGATGATAAATAGTGTTAAAGAAAAAAAGACTGCTTAGGCGGTCTTTTTTCACATGAAGAATCAAACTTGAGGAGGCTAAGTCTTGGATTTAAAAATTATTTATACTGAAGAGGGGCCGGCTCTACTGCTGCCCGACAAAAAAATATTTGAAGAATATGACCAATGGATTTTAAAAGATAGTGACGACCAAGAGGATAGCTTTATTCTACTCCCCCGGGTAGATAACCCTTATCGCCACGCCTGTGAGGGTGAATTTTACTTAGGAGAAGCTTGGGATGATTATGATCATAAGGAGGTGGAGTGATGGCCTACCAACCACGGCAAAAAGACATTGTCTGGATTAATTTTAATCCTTCTAAGGGTCACGAAATTCAAAAACGCCGGCCAGCTTTAATCGTTTCCTCCGATGACTACAACCATGCCACTCATTTTGTCATTGTCTGCCCGATAACCAATACAAAAAGGAAACTTAAAACCCATTTAAGACTTAAGGGCTACCAAACTACAGGTCAAGTGATGACCCAGCAAATGTATTCTTTAGATGTGACTGAAGCTGGTGGAAGAGAAATTCAATATATTGAAAGATTGTCTAAAAAAGATTTCCACCTTATTAAACAACTGATTCAATATAATTTTGGTTTTTAACCACTTGGTTAGTTTAGAGTAAACCTTTCCGTTAGTAAAAAGCCAATATTTATTTTATAGTAGATATAGAAGCTGAAGCGCTTAAGGGAAAGGAGATTACTATGACTGTTGACAAACGCTTATCTCGTCTAGTAAAAGCAAATGAAGAAAGAACTAGCCCAAAAATTTCCATCTATATGCCAACTCATCGAGCTGCTCCGGAAAATCAGCAAGACCCTATCCGCTATGAAAATTTACTCAATGAAGTCAAGACTCAATTAGAGACTAATTATCCCGATAGTGATTGGCAAAAGCCTTTTGATCACTTGTCTAAATTAATTGATGAAAAAGTCGATTTTTGGCAAAAAAATAAAGAGGGTTTGGTGATATTAGCTAGTGATCAGTTGATTGAGATCTTTAGATTACGTCAAGAGCAAGAGGAAATCGCTTATGTAGGAGATTATTTCCATTTGGTTCCCTTATTAGCTTATTATGAGGAATCTTTTAATGTGATTTTGGCTGATATTGCTAAAGACCAAGTCCAATTATATTTAGCTGACCAGTATTCCTTTGAACCTACTGAAATTGATGAAATCAAAAGTTCATTTTATGATATCTATGATGATAATGATTCTGAAAACAAGCAAACGACCTCTAGAGGCCAAGGGTCTATCCATTCCAATCAAAGCAAATCCGCCCAAGTTGAAAGAGATCGTGATAAATATTTCAGCTACCTCGATCAAGAATTCGACAAACTGGCTAAGGAAGTGGAAAGAAAAATATTATTAGCTGGTACCAAGGAGAATATTGCTGCCTTTAAAAAGCAATCCTCATCCAACGTTTACTTGGATACGGCAATTGAGCAGCCAATTAGCGGGGAAAACCACCAAAGAATTAAAGAGCTTTTGGCTGAGACACTATCACCACTAGCTAGAGAAAATCTTAAAGCCATAGAAGGTAATATCGAAGAAGCCAGGGGAGCTTCTCTTCTTATGGAAGAAGTTGAGGATATTCAGCTAGCCGCTAAAGAAGGGCGGATTGCTGAGTTAGTAATTTTCTATGCAGAGTCGTCGACTTATGCTAGTTTGATTGATGAATTAATTCATCAAATTATTATAAATGGTGGAGAGATTTCAGTTATTCCTGCTGGCTCTGTTTCAGAAATGTCTATTTATGCCTTATTACGTTATTAGGAGAATGAGTATATAAATATGGGCTAAGTTTAACTGAATATGAAATTCTGGTGTTGATTGAGGACTTAAGCTCCTCGTCGACACCATTTTTCTTGGTTAATACGCTAGCTAAAATAGGTAGTCCATTCCCTGATAGAAATAGTCAAAGCTTAAATTTTTAATTTTAAAATAGAAAATTATTTTCTTAAGGCTCAAGTTAAATTCCTATAGTATAATTTAACTACTAAGCAGTGAAATGAGGTTATAACATGTTAACGGATATCGAAATTGCACAAGCTAATAAGTCTTTACCTATTAAAGAGATTGCTAAAGAAGTCAATTTAAGCGAAGAGGATTTGATTCCTTATGGCCATGATAAGGCTAAAATTAACCATCAAGCCCTTGAAAAATTAAAAAATAATAAAAAAGGTAGGCTAATTTTAGTAACATCGATTAATCCTACCCCTGCAGGCGAAGGAAAATCTACCTTGACCATTGGCTTAGGTGATGCCCTAAGACGCTTAGATAAAAAAACTATGATCGCCCTAAGAGAACCCTCATTGGGACCGACAATGGGACTAAAGGGCGGAGCAGCTGGGGGAGGCTACGCTCAAGTTGTGCCAATGGAGGATATAAACTTACATTTTACCGGTGACCTTCATGCCATAACCCAAGCTAATAACCTCTTATCGGCGATTATTGATAACCACATTCAACAAGGCAACCAATTAGGCATTGATAGCCGACGCATTACTTGGAAGCGGGTGATGGACATGAATGACCGCGTATTACGCCATATTGTGGTCGGCCTGGGGAGTCCTGGTAATGGCTATGTACGCGAAGACGGTTTTGATATTACCGTTGCCTCAGAGATTATGGCAATCCTTTGCCTTTCTAGAAACCTTGATGAATTACGTCAACGCTTCGATAAAATTGTGATTGGCTATACTCGAGACCAAGAAGCGATTACAGTAAAAGATTTAGGCTGTTCTGGTGCCATGGCCTTATTAATGAAGGATGCTATTTTACCTAATTTAGTGCAAACCCTAGAACATACGCCAGCATTGATCCATGGAGGACCTTTTGCTAATATTGCCCATGGCTGTAATTCAGTGATTGCAACCGATACAGCTCTTCGTTTAGCAGATTATGTGATAACTGAAGCTGGCTTTGGAGCTGACTTAGGGGCCGAAAAATTTATGGATATCAAGGTTCCTATCTTAGAAAAATCTCCTGATGCCGTAGTTATCGTGGCTACTGTAAGGGCCCTAAAACATCACGGCAATCCTGACTTGGATAAAAATGCAGCTTTAGAGGAAAGACTCGAGGCAGTTAGAAAAGGCTTTGCTAACTTAGGTCGACATATTCAAATTATGAAATCCTATCAAGTCCCTGTTTTAGTAGCTATTAATCACTTTAAGGACGACAGAGATGAAGAGATTGAACTGATAAAAGAGCTCTGCCACAAAGAGGAGACGCCGTCTTACTTAGCAGATGTCTGGGAAAAAGGAGGCCAAGGGGCGCTTGACCTTGGTCAAGCCGTGATCGACAGTGTTGATGGCGAAGAAAACACTACTTTCCAAACGCTTTATCAAGCCGACCAAATGAATATTGAAGAGAAAATTCAAGTGATTAATCAAAAAATATATGGCGGTAGAAGTGTTGAATATTCAACTGAGGCTAAGAAACAATTAGTGGCTATTAAGAAAAACGGCTGGGATCACTTACCGATATGTATGGCAAAAACCCAATATTCCCTGAGTGATGATCCTAAATTGCTAGGTGCTCCAGAGAATTTCACCCTACATATTCGCGAGTTAGTTCCTAAACTAGGAGCAGGCTTCGTTGTTGCTTTGACGGGTAATGTTTTAACCATGCCAGGTTTACCTAAGCAACCAGCCGCTCTCAAGATGTCTATTGATAATCAAGGAAAGATTAGTGGACTCTTCTAGCAATTCGCTGACTATGCCCAAGTCAATGAGTTGTGCTAGAATGAAACAGAAGTTAAAAGAGGAGCGATTATTTTGCAAGATTACTTAGCTAAAAATTGGAGTAAAACATATGGCATCAAGCAATTACTTGATGATGTATCTTTTTTAATTCGTGAAGGCGATCATATTGCCTTGATCGGTCCTAATGGATCAGGAAAGTCAACCTTATTAAAAATTTTAGCAGGTAAGGATCATCTGGATAGTGGAACGATTGAACATAGTAACGATTATTCCATCGGTTTAGTTAGTCAAAACCCAGATTTAGATGATAAGCAAAGCCTCTTTGAAGCAGTATATTCTGGAGATAGCCCCTTGGTCAAAACTGTTAAAGCTTATGAACAAGCGACACAGGCTCTGTCTCAAGATCCTAATGTTGAAAAGAAACAAAAGGAATTTTCATATTGGGAAAGCGAAATGAATCGTTTAGATGCTTGGCAGTTAGATACTAATATTCAAACCATCCTTACTAAGTTGGAACTTAATGATCTCTACCAAAAGGTAGGGCATTTAAGCGGGGGCCAAAAACGCAGGTTGGGATTGGCTAAAGTATTAATCGATGAACCTGATCTTTTATTGTTGGATGAACCGACTAACCACATGGATTTTGAAATGGTCAAGTGGCTGGAAAATTATATTAATAATTATAAAAAATCAGTGGTTATTGTGACTCATGACCGTTATTTCCTGGATACGGTAGCCCAACGGGTTTTTGCCTTAGATAGAGGAAAACTAACTGAATACCAGGGGAATTATCAGGATTACTTGAACAAACGTGCCGTTGAGTTAGATGTCGAAGCCGCTAATCAAGCCAAGCAAAAGAAATTGTATAAGCAGGAACTGGCCTGGATGCGTCAGGGGGCTAAGGCCAGGTCTACCAAACAACAGGCCCGTATAAATCGTTTTAATGATCTTAAAGAGGGCTTAAATCAGCACCGGTCTCTTCAAGGTTCTGTTCAACTAGACTTTGATCAAGAACGACTAGGGAAAAAAGTTATTTCTCTAGAAGACGTTAGTGTGGGTTATGATAGTCGCCAGCCTTTACTTGAAGATATTAATTTACTAATCCAGAATCGCGACCGCATCGGTATTATTGGAGAAAATGGTGTCGGTAAGACCAGCTTACTAAATACCATTGCGGGAATAATCCCTCCTTTAAGCGGGCAGATTGACATTGGACCTACTGTTAAGATTGCTTATTTTCAACAAGTGCCCACTGATTTACCAGAGGATAAGCGCCTAATTAACTATATTAGTGAAGTTGCTGATGAAATTGTCTATGATGATGGACGTAAACTGTCAGCATCGCAAATGTTAGAAACCTTTTTATTTAACCGGGAAAGCCACGGTCAATTAATTGCTAAATTATCCGGTGGGGAAAAGAAACGTTTGTATCTCTTGCGATTATTAATGGAACGGCCTAATGTCTTATTCCTAGACGAACCTACCAATGACTTAGATATTGACACTTTAACAGTCTTAGAGGATTACTTGGCTCAATTTCCGGGAGCGATGTTGACGGTTAGCCATGACCGCTACTTTTTGGATAAAACGGTTGATAAATTATTAATTGTTCATAAGGACAAATCTTGCCAACTATTTTTTGGAAATTTCACTGACTATGAAAGGGAGTATAAAGAAAAAGCCAAAAGTGGCCATTCTCCAAAACAAAGTCAAGGCCAAAAAAGTGATGATCCACATAAAAGTAATGCCTCTGACACTAGTCAAAATAGTAAGAAAAGAATGACCTATAAAGAAAAGCAAGATTGGCAAGTTATTGAGAGTCAAATTGACCAGTTAGAGAATGATATTCAAAGAATAGAGAATGATATGCTAGCAAACGGATCTGACTACGGAAAGCTATCTGAATTGCAAAAAGAAAAAGAAAGCAAAGAAAATGACTTGCTAGAAAAAATGGAATATTGGGATTATCTGAGTGAATTGAAACCTTAAGCTAAGATAGGAGAGTTTTGAGGGAGACTCTATGGTACTATGAAGCCTTAGTATGACTATTGGAGGGAAAAGTAGTGAAGCAATATTTAGACTTGTTACAGACCATTTTAGAAAAGGGCCATGACAAGTCCGACCGTACTGGTGTTGGGACGCGTTCAATTTTTGGTTATCAGATGCGTTTTGATCTAAGAGAAGGTTTTCCGATTTTGACGACTAAGAAGGTGGCCTTTGGACTGATAAAGAGTGAACTTCTATGGTTTTTAAGAGGAGACACTAATATTCGTTATTTATTAGAAAATAATAACCATATTTGGGATGAGTGGGCCTTTGAAAACTGGGTGAACAGTGAGGACTATCAGGGGCCTGATATGACTGATTTTGGTTTGCGGGCAGAAAAGGACCCAGAATTTAAAGCCGAATATTTAAAAGTTAAATCAGACTTTTGTCAAAAGATCCTTAATGATGAAGACTTTGCAAAAAAATACGGTGAATTAGGTAATGTCTATGGTAAACAGTGGCGGGATTGGGAAACTCGTGATGGGGGATCTATCGATCAAATTGCGAATATTCTAGAGCAGCTTAGAAATAACCCTGATTCTCGCCGGATCATCTTATCCGCCTGGAATCCAGAAGATGTCCCTAATATGGCCTTGCCTCCCTGTCATACCTTAAGTCAATTTTACGTTAATGACGGCAAGCTATCTTGCCAACTCTACCAAAGAAGTGGTGATGTCTTTTTAGGGGTTCCTTTTAATATTGCTTCCTATGCTTTATTGACCCATTTAATTGCCCGTGAAGTTGGCCTGGAAGTCGGAGACTTTGTTCATACTTTTGGTGATGTTCATATCTATAATAATCATTTCGACCAGGTAAAAGAACAATTAAGTCGTCAACCTGGTCAATTACCTCAGCTTGAAATGAAAAGTGACAAATCCATGTTTGATCTTGAAAAGGATGATATCGTATTGAATAATTATCATCCTCAGCCACCGATAAAGGCTCCAGTGGCCGTATAGATTTAATCTGATTGAAATGAATGGATAAAAGGAGGCTATCATGTTAATAGCTATATGGGCTCATGCGGCTAACGGTATTATAGGAAAAAATAATCAACTTCCTTGGCATATTAGCGAAGATATGAAATTTTTTAAGCAAGAAACCTTACATAAGACTGTAGTCATGGGCCGAAAAACCTTCGAGTCGATGGGAAACCGCCCATTAAAAGAACGCAAAAATTACATTCTGACCCGTAAGAAAAGTTTGCCGGGGGTTACCCCTGATAATGAGAATCAGGTTCAAATCATTAACCAGATGGATGAGATTATCGAGCTAGCTAAAGCAGAAGATGTTATGGTTATCGGAGGTGCAGAAATTTACCGCTTGTTCTGGCCTTATTTGGACGAGCTTCGGATTACTAATATCGCTGAAAATGTTGAAGGGGATACTAGCTTTAATCCCGATCTGAGTCAATTTAGGCGCTATGCGGTTGTTGACCAAGATCTTAATAGCGAATCGAATTATCATTACCAGTTCGAATTCTGGGAAAGAAAAAAATGAAACTAGGGAGGTTCTACGGTGGAGAATAAAAAGAAGCAAAGAAATCCATGGAAAATTGCATTTCTAAGCTTAGTCAGCTTTTTGGCGATCTTATTTGCTTCTGCTTATTTTTATATTCATCAAAATACTCAAGCAAACACTTACCAGGATCAGGTCCAGGTGAATCAGCCCAAGACTTCTGACCAGGCAATGGTTCCAGTAAAAATAGCGATGACTGTTGACCACTTGGTTCATCTTCTTAACCAAGAAGACTTACCTTTTCTTTTGGAAAATAACCAGGATGCGATCGTTATTAAAGGAAAAATTCAGCTTTTAAACCAATCGCTTGCTTACACCTTAACTACTCGCCCTGAGGTTCACGCCAGTGGCAATCTTAGTTTGAAAGTAGTTAATTTCTCAATACTATCCTTAGATCTTCCTTTAAATATCTTTTTACCCATTCTTTCTCAGATTATTCCTAGTGACCTGCCTTTAGCGATTGATACTGAATCAGAATCGATCATTATTTCAATAAAAGAATTACTAGCTAAGGAAGGCATTGCTTTTGAGGTTGAAGCAATCGATTTGACTAATGATCAAATTGTTTTACAATTAGGTGTTTCTGAACAGAAAATTAGCCAAATCTTAGACCAGTTGGGAGAGAGAAATTAAAGTGAAGCCATTTTATCAATATATTCAAAAACATCGTAATAGCAGCAGGGCCAGTCAAGATCCCAAGAGCCAATTGGCTGAATTAATCTATCTTGATGGCGATTTCCCTAAAACTGCTACAGATTTTGCTAGTATTAGTGATTATATTGAGTTAAATAGTCGTTACTCACAGTGGGTTTCTCAATTTGATGAATTGTGGCAAGCTTATCTCAACAATGACTAGGAAGTGAAAATATGACGGATGAAAATAAAATACCAGCAGATAATCAAGACAATAATGAAATAAATAAAGCAGAAGATGGTCAAGCCTACCATGCTTCAAAAACTCAAGAAGACCCTGAAATAAAAGAGGAAATTTTGCTAGAGCAGGAAGAAAACACTGATGGGGCAAAGGCCAAGGGTCAATTTAGCACTAAACCATCTTGGAAGCGATTCTTACCAAGCTTATTAGTTATTGCTCTAACAGCCTTACTGACCTTTTTTGCCACTAATTATCTAACTACAGGACGCTTTCCCTGGCAAATTCACGCCCAAAATGCCATGTCTACTCAGGAAATTAGTAAGCTACAAAAAACATTTTCATTAATTACGGATGGCTATATTGGTGATGTGGACCGGGAAAAATTAATCGATGGTGCCTTAAAAGGAATGACGGAAGCCGTTGATGACCCTTATACCACTTACTTACATGGCGATGAGTCTTCGCAATTAGATCAAACCATCGAGGCTAATTTTGAAGGCATTGGCGCGCAAATTACAGTAAGGGATAATCAAATTGTGGTCATAAGCCCCATTAAGGGGAGCCCAGCTGAAAAGGCGGGCATACAAACCGACGACATCATTAAAAGTGTTAATGGTGAATCTTTGGAAGGAAAAAATGCCCAAGAAGCGGCTAATATGATCCGAGGAGAAGCGGGTAGCCAAGTTCAACTAGTGATTGAACGCGGAGATGACCAACAAGAGCTAAGCTTAACTCGAGCAGAGATTCCTCTGCAGACGGTCTATAGTCATCAGATTGAAGGCCACCCAGAAATTGGTCTCATTCAAATTTCTTCCTTCTCAGAGCCTACCGCTAAGGATGTCCAGGAAACGGTCAAGAGTATGCGTGACAAGGGAGTTAAATCCTTTATCTTCGATGTCCGTGGCAATCCTGGGGGCTTACTCAGTTCAGCGATTCAAATTTCAAATTATTTCTTAGCCGATGGAGATACCATTGTCCAAATTGAAGATAGCCAGGGCAACCGCAAGAAGATTCAAGCCGATAAAAGCAAGATGGGGGACTTTAAGATTGATGAACCTAGTGTCATTTTGATTGATAAGGGAAGCGCGAGTGCCTCTGAGATTCTAGCAGGTGCCCTACAGCAATCTGCTCATATACCAGTCATTGGAAGTCAAAGCTTTGGTAAAGGTACCGTACAAACCGTAGTCAAATTGGATGATAAGGACCAATTAAAAATAACTTATGCCCATTGGTTAACTCCTGATGGGTCTTGGATCCATAAGCAAGGCATTAGTCCAGATATCGAAGCCCAACTCCCTGATTACTCAGAACTTTCTTTAGTGGATGGCAGTCAAAATTACCAATTAGGGGAAGAATCTGATAAAATAAAAAATATCCAAGCGCAACTTGCCTTATTAGGCTATCTGGAATCTGATCAAGTACAAGGGAAATTTGATGAACAGACTCAGACAGCCCTGGGGGCTTTCCAAGCAGATCATGAGCTTGAAAAAACTGGTCAAGTGAATGATGAAACTGCGCAAGCCTTAACTCGTGCGTTAAGAGACTATATTTTAGCTCACGATACCCAAAAAGATAAAGCTGTTGACTATTTACTTGACCATGCACAATAGAAGAAGGTTTTAGATTAATGAAAAAATTTCTTAGTGGTATTGGAGAAATCATTATAATTGTAGCGGTTGCCCTCCTACTTTATCTAGGGATTCGCCATTTTATCGGTTTTCAATTTACCGTTAGAGGGGCCTCAATGAATCCTACAACAGAGGATGGCCAACATCTTATTGTTAGCCGCCTAGGCGATGTGGATCGTTTTGATATCGTTGTATTAGATGCTCCAGATAATAGCGGGGATAAATATATCAAAAGAGTTATAGGTATGCCAGGAGATAAGGTGGAATACCGTGATAATCAATTATATATTAATGACCAAGCCTATGATGAGCCTTATCTCAATGAATTAAAAGCCGAAAATCCCGGCAAATTAGTGACTGAGAATTTTACCATTGAAAAAGTTCCTGAGAATTCCTATTTTGTTATGGGAGATAATCGACCCGTTTCAAAAGACAGCCGTGCATTCGGGCCAGTAGACGGTGATCTCATTTACGGAGAAGTTAATTGGCGAATTTGGCCTTTTGATGAAGCCGGTCGAATTGAGTAATAGAATAATTGAATGGATGAGAAGGCAGTTTCGAAGAGATAGCTGCCTTTTCTTATGAGAAGAAAGGTGGATAACATGAGCACAATACAGTGGTTTCCTGGTCACATGGCCAAGGCTAAAAGACAAGTTCAAGAACAATTAAAGAGTGTGGATTGGGTAGTTGAAATTCGTGATGCCCGTATTCCCATTGCTAGTAAAAACCCTTTAATTGATCAAATTATTCAACAAAAAAAGCGTTTAATTGTCTTAAATAAAGCTGATTTAGCTGACCCTATTCAAAATAAACTGTGGCTAGATCACTTAAGAAACAAAGATACCGATGCCATTGCTATCGACAGTAAAAATAATAAAGAAATTAAGAAGTTACGTCACTACCTCTTGGAAGTAACTGATAGCGAGCGTCAAAAATGGCTAGACAAAGGCATGAAACAAAAAACGATACGCTTAATGGTACTAGGAATTCCTAACGTGGGTAAGTCGACCCTGATCAATCAACTGACCCATAAGAAATCAGCTAAAGTAGGGAATCGACCTGGTGTTACCAAAGGACAGCAGTGGGTACAAATTGATAAAGACTTTTCTTTATTGGACACTCCTGGCATCCTCTGGCCTAAATTTGAAGACCCAATTGTGGGGATGAATCTCGCTCTGACAGGAGCTATTAAAGACACCCATTACTATAGCGATGATATTGCCCTTTATGCCATGCAATTTATGATGGATTATTATATGGAAGACTTTTGTCAGTTCTTTAATTTATCAGAAGAAGAAGCCCAACCCCCTTATCCTGAATTAATGATGACATTGACAAATAAAATGGGAATGAAAGATGACTACGAGCGCTTTAGCGACTGGCTAATTCGTGAATTTCGTAGTGGGAAAATTGCGCCAATGACCCTTGATCGTTATGAAGATTATCGACTGGATCAAGTTGGGGAAGGATCAGCTGATGACTAAAGATAAGCTAACCGTACAAGCGATAAAAGACTACCTGAAACAGGACATATCAGCCATCGATACCGACTTAGTGGCTAGCTGGCGATTAGACCAGCGACAGGGCGTTATAAAGGCTTTAAACCAGTATGATCGTCGTTTGACTAAGGAGTTAGAGCGTCGAGAACATATACGTTATATGAACCAAATTGAAGCTGACCTACATGCTAAGGGCTTTCAATATATTGCCGGTATAGATGAGGTCGGGCGTGGTCCCTTAGCAGGGCCAGTGGTCACAGCGGCAGTTATTTTAAAGCCCGAGAGGCCCCTGTTTGATTTGCGTGATTCTAAACAACTTAGTCAAGTCCAGCGGCAAAATTTAATTCCTCTGATTAAAGAGAACAGTGTCGCTATAGCTATTGATGTCCAAGATAATGAGGCTATTGATCGTTATAATATTTTAAATGCCACTAAACGTTCAATGATGAATAGTATAAAAAAATTAAGCCCCCAAGCAGAATATGTTTTAATTGATGCTGTCGATCTTTCTTTAGATATCCCTCATAGTAGTCTCATTAAGGGGGATGACCGGGTAAGCGCAATCGCTGCTGCTAGCATTATCGCTAAAGAATATCGTGACCGAATCATGCGTGATTATGCTAAGCAATATCCAGCTTATGCTTTCGACAGTAATGTTGGTTATGGAACCAAGGAACATCTTAAAGCAATAGAGACTTATGGTCCCTGTCCCATCCACCGGAGAAGCTTTGCACCAATTAAGAATTATTTCTAATGAAATTGTCACCCTTTTACGGCTGAATAGACTATGAAAGGGTGGTTATATGTATGATGAAAGAAATTATCAAGGCGCCAAGCAAGCGCTCGTTCATTTAACAGAGTCAGCTTTAGTGGGCTATGAAGATCGGCTACAGGTGTTTAAAGGCCTATTAGAGAGCCCAGATTACCAAGGTGTGCTGAGCCATTATTTAAAAGGAAGAAAATATTTTCCCAAACTTCTTCGCTTTTTGAGCCATAGCCCTTGGTCTTTTTATCAAAACTATTATGAGAAAGAGAAAATTTTCCCCATCACTTACTTTGATCCTCAATACCCAGACCTTTTAAAAGAAAGTTATAAGCCGCCTTTGGTTTTATTTTGTCAGGGCAATATTGCCTGGTTAAAAGATGACTGTTTGTCTATAGTTGGGGCTAGAGATTGTAGTAACTATGCCAAAAAGGTTATTGATAAACTGATGTCAAATCTTGTTAACTCTTTAGTTATTGTGAGCGGTTTGGCCCGTGGCGTTGACAGTCTTGCCCACCGCACCAGTATTCAAAATTCAGGAAGAACGATCGCTGTGATAGGGACCGGTCTAGCAAATGTTTACCCTAAAGAACACCGTGCTTTACAAGATTTTATTGCTAAAAATCACTTGCTAATCTCGCCACTGCCTAGCTTTGCCGGGGTAAAGAAATGGCATTTCCCTTATCGTAATGAAGTCATTGCGGGGCTTTCTAGGGCAACCCTTGTTGTTGAGGCTAGGGAAAAATCAGGCAGTTTAATTACTGCTAACTATGCCTTGCAGGCCAATCGCGAGGTTTTAGCTATTCCAGGTAATATATTTAGTGTTCGTTCCCAAGGCACTAATGCTTTAATTCAGGCAGGGGCCAAGCTGATTAGCGAAGCGGATGATATTTTAGAGACTTATCGTTATCCTTCTTTTATTTAACAGCTAAAAATCTTATATTTGACAAGGTTAAAAAATTCGCCTATGATATGAAGCGTTTAAATCTCCCAAGAAGAGAGGAGCATATTATTGGCTACAAAAAGAAAGAAAACACCTAAAAAAGATTTAGTGATTGTCGAATCACCAACTAAAGCAAAAACGATTGAGAAATACTTAGGACGTAAATATAAAGTGGTGGCAAGTAAGGGCCACTTACGTGATCTTCCTAAAAGTAAAATGGGCATCGATATTGAAAATAATTATGATCCCCATTATATTACGATTCGTGGTAAGGGAGATACGATCAAAGATCTAAAAAAAGAGGCTAAAAAAGCAAATAATATCTACTTAGCTTCTGACCCGGACCGGGAAGGAGAAGCGATTGCTTGGCACTTAGCCCATATTTTAAAATTAGATCCCGAAGAAGATATCCGGGTCACTTATAATGAAATCACCAAGGATACGGTTAAAGAAGCAATCAACAATCCACGAGCCATCGATAAGGACTTGGTGGACGCTCAGCAGGCTAGACGGATCTTAGACCGCTTGGTGGGCTATAATTTGTCCCCCATTCTATGGGCTAAGGTCAAGAAGGGTTTATCCGCTGGGCGGGTACAATCTGTTGCCTTGAAAATGGTCGTTGACCGCGAAGAGGAAATCCGTAACTTTGTGCCTGAAGAATATTGGAGCATTGAAGGGGTATTTCAAAAAGGAAAAGAAACTTTCAAGGCAAATGCTTCCAAATTTAAGGGTAAAAAAATTGATTTAAAAAATGAAGATGATGTTAAAGCCTTAATGGCTAATATCAGCAGTGATCAATTTGAAGTTCAAAACTTGACCAAAAAACAAAGAAAACGTAATCCCCAAAAACCTTTTACGACTTCTTCCCTCCAACAAGAAGCTTCCAAACGTTTACGCTTTAGAACACGAAAGACGATGATGGTTGCCCAACAGTTATATGAAGGGATTAAATTAGGCAGTGAAGGGACAGTGGGTTTAATTACCTACATGCGTACAGACTCCACCCGGATCTCTGATGGTGCTAAACAAGAAGCCGGCCAATTTATCCAAGACAAATACGGTAAGGAATATATCGGTAAGGGGACCAGTGGTGCTAGTGGACAAGGTGCCCAAGATGCCCATGAGGCGATTAGACCGACATCTGCCTTTCGTCATCCCGATAGCGTTGAAGCTTATCTCAGTAAAGATCAGTTCAAGCTGTATAGCCTTATTTGGTCTCGTTTTATGGCTAGTGAAATGGCGCCAGCCGTCTATGATACAGTAGCCTGTGATCTGGTTCAAAATGATGTGAGCTTTCGGGCGAACGGATCAAAAATTAAATTTACTGGTTACCTCAGAGTTTATCCCGATAATAATGAAAAGGATAATCTCTTGCCAGAACTAGAAAACGGTGAAAAGGTAAAGAGTAAAGAATTAACTCCTAACCAACATTTCACCCAACCACCAGCTCGCTATACTGAAGCGAGCTTAATTAAGACTTTAGAAGAATTAGGGGTTGGCCGTCCTTCTACTTACTCACCAACTTTAGAAACCCTGATTAAGCGCTACTATGTTAAATTAGAAGCTAGACGCTTCGAACCCACTGAATTAGGTGAGATTGTTAATAGTTTAATTTCTGAATTTTTCCCTGATATCGTTGATCCTCAATTTACCGCTAACTTGGAAGATGAATTAGACCATGTGGAAGATGGTAATAAGAATTGGATAGACGTCGTTGATGCTTTCTATCAACCTTTTAGCAAGGATATTGAAAAAGCTGACCAAGAAATGGAAAAAATCGAAATTAAAGACGAACCAGCAGGGTTTGATTGTGACGTCTGTGGTCATCCAATGGTTATCAAATTAGGACGTTATGGGAAGTTTTATGCATGTAGTAATTTCCCTGATTGCCGTAATACTAAAGCCATTGTTAAAGAAATTGGCGTGAATTGCCCAACCTGTAAGGAAGGACAAGTTGTCGAACGGAAATCGAAGAAAAAACGGATCTTTTACGGTTGTTCCCGCTATCCTGATTGTGATTTTGTCTCCTGGGATAAACCTGTGGGCCGTTCCTGTCCTAAATGTGACCATTACTTGGTTGAAAAGAAAAAACGCGGCTCTAAACAAGTGATTTGTAGTAATTGTGACTATAAAGAAGATGTCCAAAAAGGCGATGATTAGAGCTTTTGCTGACAGAACAGAAACCTGATAATCGAAGAGGATTACAGGTTTTTTATTTTCATCAAGTAAAAGGTAAATTAACTTTATAAATGTTTTGAAAATTCCGACAATTACTTGAAAAGGGCGCCTTAATATGGTAGATTATATGAGCTAAGAGGGATTTTATGACTTTTGAAAGTTATCGAAAAAGGTTAAAAGAATATATAAAAGATGAGAAACATTACAGTGATCAGACCTTAAAGGCCTATTTAAGTGATTTTGATGAGTTTATCTCTTTTATTAGTGATGAACTATTAATAAGCGATTTCAAGCAGTTAAGTTACCGAGATATTCGCCTCTATTTAAGTCATCTGCAAAGAAAGGGCCTGAGTCGTAAAAGTTTAGCTCGGCATTTAAGTAGCTTGAGAACTGCTTTTAATCGTTTTCTTGACCAAGGCCTGGTTGATGACAATCCTTTTACCTATGTTCAAGCGGCTAAAACGGGACTAAAATTACCCGATTTTTTTTATGAAGCTGAGTTAGATCCCTTGTTTGAGGCGGCTAAGGGGCCGCGAGCCCTGGATAAGCGAAATATAGCGCTGTTAGAATTCTTATATGCGACTGGTGCTCGGGTGAGTGAATGTACGAATTTGACCATAAAGCAAGTGGATCTAAAAAATTCCATTGTCTTACTGCATGGCAAGGGGAGCAAAGATCGCTATGTTCCTTTTGGTTCCTATTGTAAAAAGGCGCTGGAGGAATACTTGGAAGCTGGCCGACCTGATCTCTTAAAGGGCTATAATCATGACTATGTCTTCGTTAATAATCGGGGAGAAGCCTTGACTCCATCAGGTGTGACTTATATTTTGAATGATTTAGTCAAAAAAAGCGCCAGTAACCTGGATATTCATCCCCATAAATTACGCCATTCTTTTGCTACCCATCTCCTTAATCATGGAGCTGATATAAGGACAGTACAAGAATTATTAGGGCACTCAAGTTTATCTAGTACGCAAATTTATACCCATATGTCAAAAGAATCTTTAAGAAATAATTATTTAAAATACTTTCCAAGAGCTAAGCATAGTGATGTACATAAGGAGGACAAAGAATGATAGCTGAATCGGTAGAGGGCGTTTTAGAAAAAATTAGAGACATTAATAAGGTTATCCGTGAAGGGAATATTTATGATGATGAGATGGCAGATTTTCCCTTTCAAAAGTTAGTCCGTTATTTAGCGGAAAATTTAAAGGCCAACGCTTATTTAGTTTCTGTTGAAGGAGAATTATTGGGGTATTTTGCCATTTATGAGGAAATCAATAGTGAGCGGACCGAAGCGATGATGGAAGCCCACCAGTTAGATCCCAATTATTTAGAGATTATCTCACCGATCCAAGAAACCAAGTCAAACATTCCAACTTCAGATGACCGGACGATCTTGGCCTTGGAATTTCGTGATAAATTCAACAAAGGCATGACCACCATTATCCCTATCTATGGTAATACCACCAAATTAGGTTATTTAATCCTAGCTCGTCCCTACGAAGACTTTAACTGCTATGACCTGATTCTTGGTGAATATGTGGGGACGGTTCTAGCTATGGAGATGGTGTTTATTAAACGCCGTCGTCAAGAAGAAAAAGAACAGAAAAAACAAGTGGTGGATTCAGCAATTCGCTCGCTTTCTTATTCGGAATTAAATGCCTTATATGTTATTTTTAAAGACCTAGAAGAGCCACGTACCCGCATTACAGCCTCTAAAATTGCTAAAGAAGAGAATATTACCCGCTCTGTGATTGTGAATGCCCTACGAAAAATGGAATCTGCTGGGGTATTCACTTCCCGCTCTTTAGGGATGAAAGGGACCCATATTGATACTCAGAGCAAAGAAAACCTCGAGTATTTGAAAAAGCGTTTAGCGGAAGAAGTTTAATGCAAAAAAATCGCGCCAGATGACGCGATTTTTTATTGTTTATTTTTCTTGTATCCCAGGCCAAATGGCACTTTAGCTTCTTTACCAGCTAGAATGCGTCTAATATTATCTTTGTGGCGGAAAATGATTAGAAGGGTAATGAATAAGATCAAAACCCTAATCGGAATAGCATAATGAAAAGAAATAATAGAAGCTGCCACCATGGCTATGATGCTAGCTAAACTAACCATTCTAAAAAGATAGAGAACAATGAAAAATACAGCAATCCCTCCTAAGGAAGCCAGGGGGGCCAGAGCTAAGCCTACGCCAAAACTGGTTGCTACGGCTTTTCCACCTTTGAAGTGGAGAAAAAGTGAAAAGGTATGGCCTAAGATAGCCGCTAAACCAAAAAGCACGCTATCAATATCAGTAAAGTGAGAACTGTAATTAGCAATAAGAACCGGTAGCATTCCCTTTACCATATCACACAGGAATACCAATAAGCCTCCCTTGGGACCAAAGGCACGAAAGGCGTTGGTCGTACCTATATTTCCTGAGCCCACACCCCGAATGTCTTTGTGGTAAAGATACTTACCGATCACTACACCGAATGGAATTGAGCCTAGTAGATATGAAATAAATAGGAAGATAAGATTAATTATCATTAGCTGATTCCTTTCTATTCAGTTATTGGTATTATAGCATAAGTCAAAGGGAGCGTTTGAACTAGAAAAAAATTTTGCAATTTAATGAAATTAAAGTATGGTAAATTGCAATATCAAGTGCATATTTATTTTAAAAAATCCCAGTGTCATGCCAAATAACTAAAAAGCTGATAAAGTCAATAATTCTTGGCCCGTTTTTCTCTAGCTTAAAGTGCTTGATTATCATTTAGAGATTCAGGGTGGGGCTGTCAAGGTGGAGAGCGAAGCGGACCTTGACTGGCCCACACTGAATCTCTATGCTTTGTTAAGCACTTTAGCCTGCTTCTTTAAGCGTTTCCTGAAGTTTCGCAACTTCTAGGTTATAACAGTCGTTAGGGGTTTGATAATCTAAGACCTTTCTAAAGCGATTATTTATTGTATTCGTATAGTGTGCGAGTTCCTGGTATGTCAGCTTTTTAAAGCTTGTCCCTTTGGGCAAGAATTCTCTTAACATGCGATTATGTCTCTCATTACTGCCTTTTTCCCAAGCTGAATAGGCATGGGCGAAAAAGACTTCCAAATCCTTCAGAGCATACTCAAGCTGAGATAGTTTAGAAAATTCACTGCCGTTATCGGTCGTTAAGGTTTTAAAACACGCTTGACCCTCTTTAAGAATCACCTTTTTAACCGATTTTACAATGGAATCTGCATCCCACTTCCAAGTCTTCTTGGTGAGGAATTTTCGCGTTTTCCGTTCAACTAGAGTAATAAGACATGGCTCTCCTTTAGTCTTCTTTCCTATCACGAGGTCAAGCTCCCAGTGACCAAATTCTTCTCTTGAAAGGACGTCTGGGCATCGCTGATCAATGCTTTTTCCAAATACCTTTTTATTCGTCCCACGCGGTTCACTAGGTTGTTTTCTTGGACGAATCCTTGTTTTCATAGGAAGATCAATATTCCTCACATTTAATAAACCAAGATTGATATATTTATACATGGTTTTGGTGCAAGGAACTCTTTCTAAAGGGTGTTTTCTGCGGTAATCATGAATAAACGTATCAACACTGAAAATACGGTCTTCTTTAGGTGTCAGTAAGGCTTCCTCAAAGGCTTTAATGAAGTTAGATTTTCCATACAAAGCGCCTCTGGCTTTAGAATTTGACCGATTATCTTTATAAACACGCGAGCCAGTTTCTGCAAGATAGACATCAACGTAGGTATGATCATAGTTCATTTGACGTGTTTTTCCACGTTTTAGTTCACGAGATATGGTGCATTGATTGACGCCAACGGCGTCAGCAATCTCTTTCTGTTTATGTCCTTCTTGGTGCATTGCTTGGATAATTCCGCGTTTTTCTGCAGAAAGGTGTGTATATGATCTAGGTTTCGTGTTAGAATGTTTCATAGCCAGTGAGTGCTCCTTTACTTGGGTTTAGACGCTTTTAAGTATAGAGCATCACTGGTTTTTTGTCGTCCTTTTCTCTATGCACTTCATTTTACAATTTACCGAAATTAAAGTATTATGGTAAATATGCATATAAATAGGTTAGAGGAGATGCACTGCATGGCAAAAAATTCTAAGGCAACTTATGATGAGTCATCCATTCAAATATTAGAAGGCTTAGAAGCGGTTCGTAAGCGACCAGGAATGTATATCGGGTCAACCGATAATCGCGGCTTACATCACTTGGTCTATGAAATTGTAGACAATTCCATTGATGAAGCTTTAGCCGGCTACTGTGATGAAATTTCTGTGACCATTCATGAAGATAATAGCGTTACGGTAACTGATAATGGACGGGGAATGCCGATTGGCAAACATAGTAGTGGCAAACCAACTGTTGAAGTGATCCTGACCGTCCTTCACGCGGGGGGAAAATTTAGCGAAAGTGCTTATAAGACCTCTGGAGGGCTCCACGGAGTAGGATCTAGTGTAGTTAATGCCTTATCTGATTCCTTAGAGGTTACGGTTTACCGGGATAATAAAAAGTATTATCAAAGCTTTAGTCAGGGCGGTAAGCCGCATAAACCTAAGTTAACCAGTCACAAAAGTAAGCAGACTGGAACCAGTATTCACTTTCACCCCGATCCTAAGATCTTTGGTGCAACGGAATTTAATAGTGACACCATTAAAGAACAATTAAGGGAAAAGGCCTTTTTAACTAAAAGCTTAGCGATTCATTTTACTGATGAAAAAAATGCTAGCCAGGAAAGCTTTCACTATGAAGATGGTCTGGTCGAATTTATTCATTATTTAAATGAAAATAAAGAAGTACTCCAAGAGGTCACTTATATAGAAGACAAGGATAAAAGTTCTAATATCGAAATGGAATTAGCCTTTCAATACAATGATGGCTATTCTGAGACCATCTTATCCTTTGTTAACAATGTTCGTACGCCAGATGGCGGGACCCATGAAACGGCTTTAAAAACCGGGATGACTAAGGCCTTCAATGAGTATGCCAGAAAGGTTAATCTGATAAAGCCAAAGGAGAAAAATCTAGAAGGGTCAGATGTTCGTGAGGGCTTTACAGCGGTCATCTCTGTTAGGATTCCTGAAGAAATTTTACAGTTTGAAGGACAAACCAAGGGAAAATTAGGAACTCCGCAAGCGCGCTTAGCCGTAGAAAATATGGTCAACACCCATTTATCGATCTATTTATTAGAGAACGGCGAAATTGCCCAAATGCTAGTTCGTAAGGCCCTAAAAGCGCGCCAGGCCCGAGAAGCAGCTCGTAAGGCTAGGGAGGAAAGTCGCCATGGCAAAAAAGGTAAGAGCAAAGAAACCTTACTTTCCGGTAAGCTCACTCCCGCTCAGAGTAAAAATACCAAGAAAAATGAGCTCTTCTTGGTCGAAGGAGATTCTGCGGGAGGTTCCGCCAAGCTAGGGCGAGACCGTAAATTCCAAGCTATCCTTCCCTTAAGAGGGAAGGTTTTGAATACGGAAAAGGCGAGCCTAACTGATATCTTAAAAAATGAAGAACTAAACACGATTATCCATACGGTAGGTGCAGGCGTGGGGCCAGAGTTTGATATCCATGACTCTAACTATGATAAAGTGATCATCATGACCGATGCGGATACTGATGGGGCCCATATCCAAGTCTTACTATTAACTTTCTTTTACCGCTATATGCGCCCCTTAATTGAAGCGGGCAAGGTTTATATTGCTATGCCGCCTTTGTATAAACTTTCCCGAGGCAAGGGCAAGAATGAAAAGATTGCTTATGCCTGGACGGATGAAGAACTTGCTCAAGAGACTAAAAAAATTGGTAAGGGCTATACCCTCCAGCGTTATAAAGGTTTGGGAGAAATGAATGCTGACCAATTATGGGATACCACCATGAATCCTGAAAGTCGGACCCTAATCCGTGTCACCCTCGATGACTTATCGCAAGCTGAAAAAAGGGTATCCGTCCTGATGGGAAATAAAGTCGAGCCACGGCGAGATTGGATCGAAGATAATGTTCAATTTACCATGGATGAAGAGGATAAGTTATTGGAACATGCCAATCATGAAGAGAACGATACGATCGAAGCTAGTGAATTAATCGCTCAATCGGACCAAGTCACAAGTATGAGTGATCAGGAAGGGCAAATGGATTTATTTGATGAAGGAGCTGAAGTGAATGGCGATTGACATTCAAGAATTAAGCCTTGATGAAGTGATGGGCGATCGTTTTGGTCGTTATTCCAAATATATTATTCAAGATCGCGCTTTGCCTGATATCAGGGATGGACTCAAACCCGTCCAACGGCGTATTTTATATGCCATGTACCATGATGGGAATACTTCAGACCATGCTTTTAGGAAGTCTGCTAAAACTGTCGGGAATGTGATTGGTAATTACCACCCCCATGGAGATAGCTCGGTTTATAAAGCCATGGTGAGAATGAGTCAAGACTGGAAGAACCGCATGCCCCTAATTGACATGCATGGGAACAATGGGTCCATGGACGGCGACCCTGCGGCAGCCATGCGTTATACTGAAGCGCGCTTATCTAAGCTGGCCGATGAACTGCTCAAGGACTTAAATAAAGATACTGTCGATACCATCTTGAACTTTGATGATACTGAGGAAGAACCTGTTGTTTTACCTGCTGGCTTTCCCAATTTATTAGTCAATGGCTCACAAGGAATATCAGCAGGTTATGCTACTGAAATTCCCACCCACAATCTAGGGGAAGTCATTGATGCAGTCAATTACTATATTGATCACCCCAAGGCTAAGGTAGAGACCTTGATGAAGTATCTTCCTGGGCCTGATTTTCCCACTGGGGGCATTATTCAAGGAAAAGACCAGCTGATTAAAGCTTATAAAACGGGACGAGGCAAGGTAGTAGTTCGGGCACAAACGGAAGTGGAGTCGCTTAAGGCAGGCCGAAAACAGATCGTGATTACTGAGCTCCCCTTTGAGGTCAATAAGGCTGATTTGGTCCGTAAAATGGACGAATTACGTCTCAACCGAAGTATTGATGGGGTACTGGAAGTCCGTGATGAATCTGACCGATCTGGCTTACGTATTATTGTTGAACTGAAGAAAGATGCTGATGCCGATCAGATTTTACAGTATTACTTTAAACATACTAATTTGCAAATTAACTATAATTTCAATATGGTGGCCATCAATAAGCAACGTCCGGAACAGGTCGGTTTAATTGCGATTATTCAAGCCTATATCGACCACCGCAAAGATGTGGTGAGCCGCAGAACCCAATATGACTTGAACAAGGCCCAAAGCCGGCGCCATATTGTCGATGGTTTGATTAAGGCCATATCCATTCTTGACCAAGTGATTGCTATTATTCGCAACAGTTCTGATAAAAAGGATGCCAAAAATAACCTGATCAGTGAATATCAATTTTCCCAGGCACAGGCAGAAGCTATCGTCACCTTACAACTTTATCGCTTAACCAATACGGATATTACGGCTTTACAAGAAGAAAAGCTATCTCTAAATGAAGCCATTAACCAGTACCAAGCCATTTTAAGTGATGAAGCGATCTTAATGAAGTTAATTCAATCAGAATTAAAGGCCATCAAAAAGGCTTATGCTACTGACCGCTTGACTAAGATTGAAGCTGAGGTAGAAGAGATAAAAATTAAAAAGGAATTTTTAATTCCTGATGAAGAGGTTGTTACTGTAGTAACCCGGGGTGGCTATATTAAGCGATCTAGCTTAAGAAGCTACCAATCCTCTAATTTCTCTGACTTAGGCCTAAGAGATGGTGATCATGTCTTATACTTAGCTTCGCATTCAACTTTAGATAATTTAGTTTTTATTACTAATAAGGGCAATTATATTTTTCAACCGGTTTATGAGATGCAAGAACTTCGTTGGAAGGACCTTGGTGAACACCTTTCCCAACGCATCCCTATTGCTTCCGATGAGAAGATTATCCAAGTCTATCCTTACGATAAGGACAGTCAGGATACGATTGTCCTTGCTACTCGAGAAGGGATGATTAAACAAAGTAAGCTCAGTGAATTAAAGAAAATCCGGGGGCATAAGAATAAAGCGTCTCAAATTATGCCTTTAGCTAATCCTCTTGATGAGGTGGTTAATTGCTATTTAGTCAATAAGCAAAACGATAAGCAAAGTGGCGAAGTGATCTTATTTACCGCCTTAGGTTTTAGCCTGCGTTACCAAATCAGTGAAATTAATACAGTGGGTTTACGGGCTAAGGGGGTTATTTCCATCAACCTTAAAGACCAAGACCAAGTGGTTAATTTTGTCTACCAAGACCAGGTGGATGAGGACCAGCAAATCCTCCTTGCCACACAGCGAGGTTATATGAAACGGATACGTTGGCGGGATATTCAAACCATGACGCGGGCTAAGCGAGGGCTGATGGTACTGCGTGAGGTTAAATCAAAACCCCACCGCTTAGTTCAAGCTCTAGAGGTTGAATCAACCCAAGAAGTCTATGAATTATATACCAGTAATGGGGAACTAAGCCAGATCAAGGCTGTCGATGTTCCTCTACATGAACGCTATAGTAATGGCTCACAAATTGTTGATGAAGGCCGTTTTGGTGAATTGCTTAATGTCATTCCCCTCTACAGAAAAGATCCAGAAAAATAAGTGACCTAATAACTGGATTTACGATTTATTCTATTAACAATTGGGCCTGCTTTTGTTACACTAAATATAAATTTGAAATAATTCTTTTGAATACTTTATTTATACTATTCAGAGTAAAAGATAGGAGTTATTATGAGTAAAATTTTAATTTTTGGCCACCAAAATCCTGATATGGATGCGATTACCAGTGCTATTTCCTTTAGCTATTTATTAAATACCCTAGGTTATGATACCGAACCCGTTGCCTTAGGAGAGGCTAATGACGAAACTAAATATGCCCTAGACCATTTTAATCATGAAGGCCTTCGTGTGATTGAAAAAGCCGGTGATGAAACTGATACCGTAGCTTTAGTGGACCATAACGAGTTCCAACAATCTGTTGCAGATATAAAAGACCTTAATGTCTTTGCCGTGGTCGACCACCACCGGGTAGGAAACTTCGAAACCTCTGCACCACTTTATTACATTGCTAAACCTTTAGGATGTACCCAAAGTGTGATTTATGACCTTTACCAAGAAAAGGGCGTTGAAATCCCTCAACAAATTGCCGGCTTAATGTTATCAGGGATTATCTCTGACACCTTACTCTATTCTTCTCCAACCTGTACCGAAAAAGACAAGGAAATCGCTAAAAAACTAGCTGAAATTGCTGGAGTGGACGATGAAAGCTACGGAACCGAAATGCTTAAGGCTGGTGCTAATGTTGATGATAAATCAGCTGTAGAAATCGCTGATGGAGACGCGAAATCCTTTAATATGGGTGGCAAAGAAGTCCGCATTGGCCAAGTGAATGTGGTTGATGCTAATGATGTCATCAAACGTAAGGATGAAATCCTTAAAGCCATGAAAGAACTACTAATTAATAATAATTACGATGCTTTCTTATTGGTGATAACCAACATCTTAACCAATGACTCAGAAGGTCTATTAGTTGGCGATGATTCCTTAACGAAAAACTTTGAAAAAGCCTTTGATGTAGATGTTACAGACCATCAATTAGCTTTAAAGGGCATTGTTTCGCGTAAGAAACAAATTGTCCCTCCATTAACAGATTCCTTTGAAGGCTAATTGCTTATTTTTAATTTAAAGAGTCAACTTAATAGAAGTAGATCGAAGCTGGACTTAGGGTCCAGCTTTTTTGATTAACTATTTTTAGGACTCACTTTTTGAAAAATTTATCCCTTTAAAATTTAAAACTTTTATTAATGCTTAAGCCGATGATTTGAGGCCTTCTTGACTTCGTGTGGAGATCATTTTTCTGACACGAAGCCGGTTTTGTCTCAATAAATTTCAAATTGTTTGAATATTAAAACAAGAAAAGCGTTGACATTTATCAAATTCCTGCTTAAGATGGATATATCTTAATAAAAAGGACGTAAGAGAAATGTTAAAAATCCAATTCAATTCGCATATGGTTTTATCTTTAGATATCACCACTAATACATATTACTATAGCTATTTTAGATAATGTTTGTAGCTGTGACACTATCATAGGTACAAACAAACGCAAGTTTTTGTATCTATGATGGCTACAGTTTTTATGTGTTCAAGCCATCTGGAATGATAAATTCTAATGGCTTGAGGCGAATTCTTTTGGAATACACTCGCAAAAGGTTCAATTAGTTTTTATCAAAACTAATTGAACCTTTTTTATTTTTTATTAAGACTTTGTTGTTAAAAATAAATAAAATAGTGGTTTTAGATATTAGAAAGAGGAGATTATGATGAAAAAACAAGTGATTAAAATAATGAGCTTAGGAGCCTTAGCTCTTGGTCTAATAGGCTGTGGCCAAGGGAAAGAGAACGATCAAAAAGCGATTGGCATCATTCAATACGCAGAACATCAAGCACTTAATGATTCCCGTGAAGGTTTTCTAGAAGGATTAGCTGAAGGCGGCTTAAGAGATGGTGAAAAGGTTAAAATCGACTACCAAAATGCCCAAGCGGACCAATCCAATCTCAATAGCATAGCTCAGGGGATGAAAGGGCAAAAAGATCTCGTCTTTACAATAGCTACGCCCGCTGCTCAAGCAGCACTCAATGCTGATAAGGAAACGCCAACTTTATTTACCGCAGTCACCGATCCTGAAGCGGCCAATTTGGTTAAATCAAACGATCATCCAGGGACCAATGCTAGTGGGACTAGTGACAGAGCTCCCGTTGAAAAAGCGGTCGACTTGCTCTTAAAGATCAACCCAGAAATTAAGACAGTTGGCATGCCATACAATTCAAGCGAGGTCAATTCAGAAATTCAATTTACTGCCTTTAAAGAATACGCTGAAAGTAAAGGCCTAAAGGTCGAAGCTCAAACGGTAACCACAACTAATGAAGTGCAATCTGCAATCACTGCTTTAGCTAAAAAGGTAGATGGTATTTGCTTACCGACTGATAATACCATTGCCCAAACCATTCCTACTATCGGCAAGGTAGTAAAAGAAGAAAAAGTTCCGACAATTGGCGCAGAAAGTGCTCATATTGAGGGTTGTCTAGCAACCTACGGAGTTAATTTCAAACTCCTAGGCCGTTAAACTGCTGAAATGGCCCTTAAAATTTTAAAAGAGGGTACTGACATTAGTGAAATGCCAGTAGAAAAAGCTAATGAATTCGAATTACAAGTGAATGAAGAAATGGCAAGCGCACTTGGAATCGATACCGAAAAGTTGAAGAAGGGAGAATAGAGCAATGGCCATCATTATTTCTAGTATTTCTCAGGGCCTGATGTGGGCAATTTTAGCCTTTGGGGTTTATTTAAGCTTTCGCATTTTAGATATTGCTGATATGTCTGCTGAAGGAAGTTTTCCTCTCGGGGCAGCGGTATGTGCCAAGCTAATTGTTTCAGGTTGGCACCCCTTATTAGCTACATTGATTGCTTTCCTTGCTGGTATGCTGGCAGGAGCAGTTAACGGTTTTATGATTAATAAGATGCATATTCCAGCCCTATTATCAGGGATTCTAACCATGACCGGACTCTATTCGGTAAATATTCGCATCATGGGGCAAGCCAATATTCCCTTATTAGGTGAAGCTAGCCTAATGGATAGCCTCTACAATCTGGGCTTTAATTTAACTGCTGCTTCTCTGATTGTTAGCCTGATTTTCGTCATTTTAGTGATCTTTGTTTTGGTCCTATTTATGAATACAGAGTATGGTTTGAGTCTGAGAGCGACCGGGGATAATCCCCTCATGGCGGAGGCCAATGGTATTCGAACTGATCAAATGAAATTAGTTGGCCTGATGATTTCAAATGGTTTGATCGCTTTGTCCGGTGCGATTATCTGTCAAAATAATGGTTATGCCGATATTGCCATGGGGACAGGAACCATTGTTATTGGCTTAGCAGCAGTTATTATAGGTGAGGTTATTTGTCGAAATTTGAGCTTTGGTAAACGCCTAGTAACGATCGCTTTAGGGGCAGTAATTTATCGCTTAATTATTGACCTTATCATGCAACAGCAAGTCATTCCGGTCTTACCAAGTGATATAAAAATTTTATCTTCCCTTGCCCTAGCGATTATCCTCTTTGCTCCTTATGCCAAGAGTCAAATCGAACACAAGAGAAAACAAAAGCAGTAGAAAGGTGGTCACTATGTCAGAATTATTGAAATTAAAGCAGGTTAACAAAGTCTTCAATAGGAATAGTGCTAATGAAAATTATGTGATCAAAGACTTTAATTTGACCATTCACGAAGGGGAGTTTGTTTGTGTGATTGGATCCAATGGCGCGGGAAAATCAACCCTTTTAAACTTAATTGCTGGAACCCATCCTGTGACTTCTGGGCAGATCTTTTTAAAGGGAAAAGAAATTACTCAAGATCCTGCCTTTAAACGTGCTGGACAGGTTAGTCGGGTTTTTCAAGACCCACAAATGGGAACTGCACGTAACTTAACCATTGAAGAAAACCTGGCTATTGCTTATAAAAGAGGAAAAAAGCGGTCTTTTAATCTGGCGGTCACTGAAGACATGCGGCAAGTTTTTCATAGGGAATTAAGCCGACTGAATTTGGGACTGGATCAACGTTTAACCACACCAGCTGCAAATTTATCAGGCGGGCAACGCCAGGTGTTAACGCTCTTGATGGCTATTTTGGAGAAGCCAGAACTTTTACTCCTGGATGAACATATTGCAGCTCTTGATCCCCGGACCAGTGCTATGGTTATGGACTTAACAGACCAATTAATTTCGGAGCATCAATTAACTAGCTTAATGATTACCCATGATATGAACGACGCTTTAAGCTATGGGAACCGTTTAATTATGCTCCATGAAGGGCGAATTGTGGTTGATGTGAGTGGATATGATAAAAGCAAATTGTCAGTTGAAGATCTTATGGAACTCTTTAAAAAGAGTGTCGGTAATCAACTAGTCAGTGATGAATTATTACTCAATGTTAAGTAAAATGAAACCATACAATCAGCCCAGTGAATTGTCTAATAATCCACTGGGTTTTTAAGTGATTAATATATGCTATCTGTCTAATCTTTTCAGGGAATCAGCGATTAATTCCTCAAAATAAATGAGTGTCAGACCAAAAAAGACCTGGGGCTTGTATTCCTTATAACGAAAAATAGAAAAAGACTTGGTGTCAATAGTTAATTGCGCATTTTCTTGCAGTTGACCACTCGGGTTACCGGTAAAAACCATATATTCCACCCCGTTTTTATGGGCAAGCTGAGCTAAACGCAGAAGATATTCAGTCTCACCGGAGTGACTAATAAAAATAATGACAGCTTCATTAGCAAATTCTTTATTGATGAATTCCTCATAAGTATTACTTATGGAGCGAAAGCCAAAAGTATTTAGGAGGTCAGACATATAATTAGCTAAGTGTAAGGAAAAGCCTAGCCCCATAAAAATAAATAATTTATCCTGGTATTTTTCAATCATTTGATAAAAATCATCACCATAGCAATCGATAATTGATTGTTGGCTGACGTGCATTTCTTTTTCACGTTCTTGGTTAAATTGAAATAATAATTCACTATAACCGGAGAAGTTCATTTTTTTGGCTAAATGAATAATGGTTGCCGGGGAAACATAGGCTTTTTCTGCTAGCTCGCGGATTGTTAACTTGGCATCAGATTGGATTAAATGTTTTAAAATATCAACTTCAGTGTCCGTTAAATGATATTTACTGATAATACGGTCTAATTTCATTTAATTACCTCATTATATTTATTAATAAATTACATTATAACATTTTTACAAGAATCCATGATAGCGATTACTTTAATCACTAATGGGTTATTTCCTATTTTGTTTAGTTTGAAATTGAACATGTTTATATTAACTCCTAAAGTATAGTAACAGCTATTCTTAATATGTTATCCTTATCATGAACACAGGTTATCTATTTATTTTTAGGAGGTATAAAGATGACAAAAGGTCTTTTTGAACCAGGTAGTTATTCTGTTAGAGCAGCAGGACACAATGGGTCTTTACCTATGGAAGTTACTCTGACTGACGATCGCATTAAGAGTATTGAGATTGATACCAGTGGTGAAAGTAAGGGAATCACTTCACCAGTCTTTGAAAGAATTCCTAAAGCAATTATTGAAGGCCAAACCCTCAATGTTGATACCGTCAGTGGAGCGACAGTAACTAGTAAGGGGATTTTGGCAGGTGTTGCTGACGCTATTGAAGCAGCGGGTGGGAATCCTGAAGAATTCCGTAATCGCCCTAAATACCAAGCTGACCAAGCTGAAAGTCCTGGTGAAAAAACTGCTGATGTGGTTGTATTAGGTTCAGGTGGAGCCGGTTTATCAGCAGCTATCGGTGCCGTTGATAAGGGAGCTAAGGTCATTCTTCTTGAAAAATTCCCTTCACTCGGCGGAAATACTACTCGGACTGGGGGACAAATTAACTCTGCTGACCCTGAATGGCAAAAAGGCTTTGATGCTTTCCCAGGAGAAGTTAATAACTTAAAAGGGATTTATCAAATGGACGAAGCGGACTTCCCAGAAGCCTATCGCCCACAATTCCGTGAGTTAAAAGACGAGCTAGAAAAATACTTTGCTGATATGGAAAACGGGGAAAATTACCTCTTCGATTCAGAAAACCTCTTCTGTATCCAAACCTTATTAGGAGGAACCCGGAAAGACTTAGATGGTCATGTTACCTATGGTAATTATGACTTAGTATCTAATTTAACCCACAAAGGTCGTCAAACCATTGAATGGATGAAAACCAAGGGTGTTGAATTTGATGAAGAGCATGTTACTGAACCTGTGGGAGCTTCCTGGCGTCGTGCCCGTGAACCAATTCCTACTGGGGGCTACGGCTTTATTGACCCCTTGCAAAAATACTTTACCCAACAAGGCGGAGAAATTATTACCGACTGCCAAGCTAAAGAATTACTGGTAGAAGACGGTAAAATTGTTGGTGTCAAAGCTCAATACAGTAACGGTAATGACTTAACTGTTCACGCTAAGAGTGGGGTAGTTATGGCTACTGGTGGCTATTCAGCTAATTATGAAATGGTCAAAAAATATGATAATTACTGGGGTAATCTTCCTGAAACGATTCCAACAACCAATTCACCAGCCTTAACCGGTGATGGTATTGCAATGGGGCTATCAGTTAATGCAGCTCTAGTAGATATGGGCTTTGCTCAATTGATGCCTAGTGCCGACCCTATTACAGGTAATATCTTCAGTGGGATTGACTGTCCACCTTCTGATTTCGTCTTTGTTAACTTAGAAGGTAAACGTTTTGTTAATGAATATGGGACTCGTGACCAACTTTGCCAAGCAATCTTTGACCAAGGCGGCTTGATTTACAATATTTCTGACAAAAATATTGCGGCAACTCGTTTCAATTCTACTGATGAACAACTTGAAAATGATATTAAAAATGATGCTTGCTTTAGAGCAGATACCTTGGAAGAACTTGCTGAACAAATCAATATTGATCCTGAAGTACTGGTTGATACCATTGAGAAATATAACCAATATGTTGAGGATGGACACGATCCTGAATTTAATAAGGGTTCATTCAACTATAAAGTAGAGGTTCCTCCATTCTACGCGACTCCAAGAAGTCCTGCAACCCATCATACCATGGGTGGTTTGAAAATCAATGTGAATGCCCAAGTGATCAATGAAGATGGCGAAGCTATTGATGGCTTATTTGCAGCAGGTGAAGTTGCAGGTGGTATTCACGCAGGGAACCGTCTCGGTGGAAACGCCTTAATTGACATCTTTACTTACGGAAGAATTGCTGGCGAAAACGCTGCAAGCAATCGATAGTCTTTAGAACGAGGAAAGGTGTATTAACTTATGGAAGTTATTGGTATCATTGGGCTAATTGTAGCCATAATTAGCGTCATTTACCTTTCATTTAAAGGTTTAAGCATGGTAGTGGCAGCGCCACTATCTGCTTTAATTATTATCTTATGTAACCAAATGGATATCTTTGGGTCATTAATTGGTCCAGAAAATTCCTATATGGCCGGATTGGCTGGCTTTTTAATTAAGAACTTCGGGATTTTCATCCTGGGTGCTATTTTAGGCCAATACATGGATAAAAGTGGAGCAACTGTTTCTATCGCTAACTTTATCTTAGATAAAGTCGGAACTGAAAGTGCCTATAAAGTGCTGGTAGCCTTAACCTTTATCGGGGCCTTATTAACCTTTGGTGGTATTAGTATTTTTGTGGTTTTCTTTACTTTAATTCCTCTTGCCAGACCGATTTTTAAGAAATTAGACATTAACTGGAAATTATTATCTATTCCGTTATATTTAGGAGCCGGGACCTTTACCATGTCCATGATTCCGGGGACTCCATCCGTACAAAATGCTATTCCTACAACGACACTTGGCACGAGCTTAACGGCTGCTCCAGTGCTTGGGATTATTTCTACTGTTGTCATGCTGGGCTTTGGTCTATGGTATATGAAATACGAACTCGACAAGAGTCAAGCAAAAGGGGAAGGTTTCTATTCATATCTTGAAGGAGATACAAGTCATATCGAAGAGGATGTCGTTGAACATTCTGATAATGACTTACCATCCTTTGTGACCAGTATTATTCCTTTGGTAATTCTAATTGCAACTATTATGATATTTTCAAATGTTGATAATATTATCTTAATTGCCTTAACCATGAGCATTGTGCTATCAGCATTCTTATTCAAGTCCTATTTACCTAAGCAAACAGAAGTCTTAAATGCTGGGGCAACCGGCTCAGTTGGCTCTTCCTTTGGGGCAGCAAGTGCTGTGGCCTTTGGGGCGGTATTAACCAGTGCACCAACCTTTGACGCGATTAAACAAGCCATCCTTAATATTCCTGGACCACCATTAGTTAGTTTAGCGGTTGCAACTGCTATTCTTTCAGGGGTAATGGCTGCTTCAGGTGCCATTGGGACAGTTATTACCCAATTAGCACCAACTTACTTATCAATGGGGATTCCAGCTGAAATTATCCACCGTATCGTTGTTATTGGTGGTGGAGTAATTACAGTTGTTCCTCAATCAGGAGTTGTCTTAACCTTTAACAATATTAGTGGTTTAGACTTCAAACATGGTTTTAAAGAAGCATTTATTGTAAGTAACGGTGGCTTCTTATTATCCTTAATCGTTACTGTCATTGTGGCACAAATCTTCTACTTGTAAGATTTAACAAGCTTTAAATAGCCCCCAATTAAAGAACAGGATTAGAAGGTCCTGTTCTTTTTCTTTTTCTTTTTCTTTGATGTCCCTGGCAGTGGGAAAAACTCGGAAATGAAATTCTAGCTTTTCGATCACACTATAAAAGTATTCCAAACGATATGCTTTATATGCTATTATTTTATAATACCTAGAAGTCAGTAGTTATTCAAAAAGAAATACTGGGTTAATGGTGAATATGCTAGTTAAGAGAGGAAAATTATGCATAGTTTTGTTTTAAGAGATGGTAGAAAAATTGATTTTCAGCAAACTGAAATTATGGGAATTATTAATATTACTAAAAATTCATTTTACAAAGAATCTCGTGTTTCAGAAGAAAATTTAATGCAGAGGGTAGATCAGTTTATTCAAGAAGGTGCCTTTATTTTAGATATTGGAGCAGAATCAACACGTCCCGGCATTGATCCAGTTGATGAGCAGACTGAAATCCAAAATATCCAAAGAGCTGTAAGTATGATTAGAGAAAAATACCCTAACATCTTATTGTCTATTGACACTTATCGGGCCACAACGGCGGAAGCAGCTATATTAGCTGGTGCGGATATTATTAATGATATCTCTGGACTCACTTTTGATGAAAGAATGGCTGATGTAGTTGCTAAATATCAAGTGCCCATAATTATTATGCATATAAAAGGCAAACCTAAAGACATGCAAAATGATCCGCATTACGATGACTTAATTACTGAAGTAGAAGAATTTTTCGACCAGCAAATTCAATTAGCCCTTGATCACGGCATTCAAAGAGATAAGATTATCCTAGACCCTGGTATTGGCTTTGGTAAAAACTATGAGCACAATGTTAGTTTAATTAAGAATATTGACTTTATGAAAAAATATCAGCTTCCTATTCTTTTGGCAGTATCCAGGAAAACCTTTATCGGTCAACGTTTGGGAGGCTTAGAGCCTAGTGAGCGTCTAGAAGGGACAATTGCTGTTTCCTGTTTTGCAGCCATGAAAGGAATAGAAATGGTGCGGGTTCACGATGTTAAAGAAAATTTACGTGCGATTCGGGTGATGGAGTTATTTAAATGAAAACAACAGTATATTTAGCTATTGGTTCTAATTTAGGAGAGCTCAGCAAGAATCTAGATCAAGCTGTGCAAGCCGTTGATGCCTTGGAAGGCACAAAAGTCACTAAAAGATCAGCCAATTTATCTAATGCCGCTTACGGGGTTACTGATCAGGATGATTTTCTCAATGGAGTTATCGAAATCATAACGAATTTAGCTCCCTTGGATTTATTAAAAGCTATAAAGAAGATTGAAAAAGAAATGGGGCGTACAGAGACCTATCGATGGGGTCCACGTCTGATAGATATCGATATTATCTTTTACGGAGATATAGTCTTGGATAGCCAAGAATTGACGATTCCACATATCGACATGGTCAATCGTGACTTTGTCTTAGGACCTTTAAAAGAAATCGCTCCTAATAAAAAGCATCCTATCTACAAAAAGACGGTAAGCGAATTGTACCAAGACTTAATTGATCGTAATCAATAATATATTATAAGTAGCGTTTATTAGCTAGAATTGTAAAGCAAGTTAATAGACGCTATTTATTGCGCTTGAATTACGAAAAAACTTAGCGTTTATTATTAGAAGATTTGAACAAAAGAGGGACCTGATTTATTTAGACTTGTTACTCACGATAATATATATTATGTTAACTAGAAAAGATAAAAAGTAAAAAAGGATAAGTTTATTCAATCTTATGCAGAAAATAATGATATTTAGTGAATTTTCTTATGTATAATTCTATGTACTTAAAAAAGCATCTAGACTGTGTCATCGTATAAATTAACTTAATTATTTAAACTTTCCTTCACATAAACATAGGCATACCATTCTAGACCAAATTCTCTCAGCAATAAGGTATAAATCTCTTGCCAGTGCTTATTGTTTTTAAGTAAATACACTTGACCAAAAAATTCGTCATTATATTGGTCTGTACCAATAAAGTCATTCTTCATACCTACTAAATATTTTACGTAGCCATCATCTAACAAATCTAATATAGCTCTTAAATGGTTTGCTACAAAATAAGTGCCTGTATGATAAGGTAATTTTTTATTATCTTCAATGCCGTAATCCCCAAAAACACTATTATCTGATTCTTTAAAGTCAGGTTTAGACCAATCTAAGGCCAAAATATGCCAGTCACCATATGTCTCTAGTTTGCAGGGAATATTTAAAGCAAACTGACCACTAAGATATTTCATTATGCTAATTACCACCTTAAATGCACTATAGTTTTAGAATAGCTTCCTCCACCCTAACCTATTTTATTACATAAATAAACACAATATAAGCAAAGTATATCGAATCATCCAAAGATTTACTCCCTTAATTATCAGCTAGCAAAATACTGATTTAAATCAATCACTTCATCAAATTGTTTACCCGATCGATAAATATCGACATGGGTTACATAAATAAGGGTTTTATCTAAATGGATTAGTTTGTTTTCTATTTTTAATAAGGTTTCATAATCGATACCAGCAGAGAATTCATCTAATAATAGAATTTCCTTCTTCATCAGTAAGGCGCGGGCCAGGCAGACTCTTTTAGCCTCTCCACCAGAAAGTTTTACAGCTTCACTAGAAAGCAACATGTTTAAACTTTCTTCATTAGACCATTGCTTTAATTCAACAAAATTTAAAACTTCATATAACTCGTCATTAGTATAATTATTTGAAAATAGGGTCAGATTATCCTTCAAACTAGCACTAAATACATGGGGCTGTTGTGGGACATAGCCGATATGTTCAAAAATATTACTTTCCCTAATAGTTCTAACATCAAGGCCGTCTATTTTAACGCTGCCCTTATAGTCATTTCGCTCTCTTAAAATAGCCCTCAGGATTGTTGTCTTGCCAATACCGCTCTTCCCTTTTAGTAAATACTTTTTATTTTTCTCAAAGGAAACATTAAGCGCCTTACTGCCCTTTCTATTTTTTAAGGAAAATTGATCAAGGGAAATGACATTAAAGTCTTTCACTGTATGACTTGCTTGATCGACTTCGATAAATTCTTGGGAAAGTGTCTCTAAAACCTTTTTACCACTAATATATTTTGCTAGTAAATCAGAGGAAGTATATATAGGAAAGGCAATTCTCGCTAGCAATTGAGAGAATGCTATCATTCCCCCTAGTGTGAGTTCTCCATGGATAATCAATAGACCACCGATGATCCAAGATCCAAAATAGAGAAGATTTGAAAACAATTGATTCAAGCTGATAACCGTATATTGTGATTGTTCAACTTGCACCTGTTTCTTTAAAAGCTTTAAGGTTTTGCTTTCGAAAAGCTTAAAAATATTTAATTCTTTATTAGCTACACGCCAGTCAGTAGTTCCTTCAATTAAATCTTGAATAGTAGCTACTGATGAGTTAGTTTCTTCTATAAGTTCCTCTTGCTTTTCTTCTAAGCTATTTTTAAATAAAAAGGCCACCAATAAATTAGGAAGACTTAGAAAAATCGATAAGATAGACAGTATAGGATTAAAGTAAAAAGAAACAATAATCGCTACAAGTAGCTGGCAAATGAGATAGCCGCCCCAATAAATCGAGTAAAAATAATTGGCTTCGACTTGATCAATTTGTGTGGTTAAAGAAGCTAAAAGTTTATCATTCTTTTCTCCAGTTAGTAAATCAAGCGGTACTTTTTGAATGTTTGCAAAAATCTGTTTGCGAAAAACATAGGCTGACTTTTTACTTAATATGGCCGTTAATAATTGCTGGAAATAATAGATCAGTGTTTGAACTAATATAAAAGCAATGGTCAAAAGAGATACGATAATATATCTACTTTCACCTAAGTTTATAGCATCAATAATAAATTGCATCAAATAAGCTTCACTGACCATGGCTACAGATAATAAACATGTGAGAAAGGCATAGATAAAAATATCTTTTCTTAATTTTCCGTAAATAGATTTCATTAAGCTCTCCTTTAATTTGATTGATTTATTTTGGCGCTGTAAAATCGCCTTGTCAATAAAAATATAACTTTTTAATCAAATTAATTATCAAGGAAAGTAAATTATATAACTAGAAAAATGCTTAACTTAGCCCGGTTTTAAGTCACATCTTGCCCTTTTTATAATTATTTATGGTCATATATTAAAGTAAAAAAGCACAATAGAATGTATCTACTGTGCTAGTGTCCCTGCTGTTTTGTTTTTATGCCATTGCAAAATACAGACGATTTAACCAGTAATTAATCCAATTGGGTCTTTAAGGATAGCTCTTGACCAATAATTAGGGGCAAAGAATCTTTTTGATGGCCAATAGATTCCGTCGATACTAATGGAAGTTCGGGATTGACATACTCTTTAACAATATCTAATAGATAATCTCTACCTATTTTACTATCGAATTCGGTAAAGGACCCTAATATTAAGCCGCTAATTTCTTCAAAAACAGCTAATTGTTGCAATTGAGCTAAATAAGTTCTTATACGACCTTCCAAGCCAGAAAAACTTTCTAAAAATAAAATATTCCCCTTTAAATCTGGCCAATATGGAGTACCGGCTAACTTTAAGAAACAGCGTATATTACCACCTAATACTAGCCCCTTCATGGAACTTCCCTGAATAAATTCAGAATTTTTTTGGATATATTTGTTTACTAGCTTATTTGTCTTAGTATTCTTTAAAAGGCTGGTAAAAGCCTCAAATTGCTTATTACTACTTTTGTCAACTAAATGGCGTACCTGAAAAAGTACAGAACTTTTACCTGTTTGACTATAAATGGCGTTAATGACGGTAGTTAAATCGGAATAGCCAAATAATTTGCATGACGAATTTTTAATTGCTTTATAATCCAAATAGCAAATTGTTTCATTAGCAATATCCCCGCCAGATAAGTCAAAGATATAATCAATTGCGGGATTTTTAAAATATTGGTTAACAATTTCAGCGCGTTGTTTAGCATTAACTGCTCCAACTTTAGAGTCACTGAATAAGGCATCCTCTTGGTAGTGAACCTTGAGAGAAAGATTTTCTAACAGTTTGATTAAGTTTTCTAACGATTCTTTCTGTTTGATACTCAGCCCATTGGATAAGGCAACTAAGGCAATTTCTTGCATAATACTCACCTATTTCTTTTTCTTATGATGATATGTATAGCTTAAACAAATGATTATTGAAAGGATTAAATATAAGACCATAAAACGATTATTTGGCACTCGTGATATTAACATTCCCTATAATATCAAAATTAGAGCTATAAAAAATCTTTCAATCTTTTTCATCCTTTCTAATAACATTAAGTACTTACAGCCATGAAATACTAATTTAATTATACCTAGGATTATATTTTTTCGCCAACTTACCAATATTTGTCGATTTATTCGCTTAATAAAGCTTTCTATGATAAGTTTAATAAAAGATTAGTTATCTGAGAGGTGAAAAAATGGATTATAATGATGTACTCGATTTTTGGTTTAAGGAACTTGATCCCAAACAATGGTTTAACGGTGGCGACCAAGTTGATCAATTAATTATAGATAATTTTTCTAAGCTACATGGACAAGTTGCTGCTGGTGAACACGCAGATTGGCGTCAAGAGGTTGAAGGTAGACTGGCTGAAATTATTGTCTTAGACCAGTTCTCCCGTAATATTTACCGGAATAGTGGCCAAGCCTACGCTTACGACAATATGGCCCTTGCTTTAGCTCAAGAAGGAATAAGGCATGCTGATTTAAGTGGGCTAACAGTTGAAGAACGTGGTTTCTTCTATATGCCCTTTATGCATTCGGAATCGCTTAAAATTCATGAACAAGCTCTCGAACTTTTTGCTTCTGAGCCCGGTCTAAGCCATCGCTTAAAATACGAAAAAATGCATTATGATATCATTAAAGAATATGGCCGTTATCCCTATCGCAATGAATATTTAGGTCGTGAAAATACTCCTGAGGAAGAGGAATACTTAAAACATAATGATGGCTTTTAAAGCCATGAGCTGAATAAATTCAAGATATAATCAAAAGCCCTGACAAAAATCAGGGCTTCTTTTTATAGGACTTAAGTTAATGACTAGTTAATCCAGTTTTGAATTTATTATAAGTAAGAACGATACCAACATGGGCAAGTATGAGCACAAAGTTAAGACTAATGAAAGATAGAAAACTAATATGTCCTCCTACCCAATAGTTCATGTTGCACATTGGGAAAAGCAAAGAGAGGTAGGCAGCCGTTTGACTAAAAAATCGGGTCTGTAACAATATAATCGCTAAGACATAAGAAATACCTATGAATAAACCAGTTGATAGAATAGAATTCTTAATGATTTTATGAATGCTTATCGCTTGGACAAGCAGAGTAACTATAGCGACTAAGATAGCAAGATATACTTGCCATACACTTATATTTTCAGGGCCAAAGGTTAAAGGGCTAAGTGATGGGCCCAAAAGTGTACGCCCAAAAATAAAGGAGAAACCGATGAAAAGAACAAAGGCAACCATGCTATAGATGCTGGCTATGATTAAATCACACAGATAAGCTTGCTTAAAATTGATCTGGGAAGTGACTAATTGTTCTTTGATGAAACGACTTTTGTTGGAAAAGGCGGAAGTAATGATAGGAAAGGCTATTGTTAATCCCATTAAAAATAAACTAATGATTATTTTTGTGCCATTTAATAAATTAATGTCAAAATCATGGTAAGGGGTTATTAGTCTTAAATAGAGATTTATTGCTAAGCTAATCATAATTAAAGCAAGCATAAAGAAAGGATAAGCCCTTATTTTACTATGTCTAAACCATTCAGCTTTTATGAATGTCATTATCTATCCTCCTCTAATTGTTTTAATAAAAAATTCATTCATGGTCTGTTTATTTTTATTAATTTCCTTGTAATTAATATCATTCTTATTAAGCCACATATGTATTTCATACTCGTTAATGTCATTGCTATGAATAATAATTACATTACCGTTAAAGTCAATCCGCTGTTTTCCAAATTTATCAAGAAATGCATTTCTAAGGCTTTGGTCGACTTTATCAAAACGTATGAAAATTTTTCTAGTTAAGGCGTGGTCCAAATCAGCCTTGCTGATATCCTTAATGACCCTACCCTCATCAATAAATATAAAGCGGCTACACATATTATATAAGTCTTCTAAAACATGGCTACTTATAAATATTGAGAGATTTTTTCTTTGGTTAAGTTCTAATAGTAAATTAGAAAGATCATAAATACCTTCTGGATCAATACCATTAAAAGGTTCGTCGAGAACCAGAACTTTGGGCTGGTTAAGTAAGCATAGTGCAATTCCAAGACGCTGCTTCATACCTAAAGAAAAAGCACGAAACTGTTTATTCTCATCTCCATCGAGTTTAACCAACTCCAGCACTTCACTAATACGATTGGGATCAATCGCTCTTATCCTAGAAAAATAATATAAGTTTTCATATGCGCTTAAATAGTCAAAAAACTTTGGTCGACTAATCATATTAGAAAGCTCAGATGGCTTAAGCTGATTCCCCCAACGATAACTTCCGGCACTGGCTTTGAGGTAATCTAGGATAATATTAAATAAAGTTGTTTTACCTGAACCATTTTTACCAATTAGTCCTACTATTTCAGCTTCATATATTTCTAGTGATATATTCTTTAAAATTTTTTCCTGACCGAATCTCTTTTCAATATCCTGAATAGTTAGTATATTTTCCATCATGAATCGTCCTCTTCTAAAAGAAAGATATCTTCAACATGTAGATTCAAGTACCTGGCTATTGTCATGGCTAAGTGAAGGGAGGGATCATATTTATTATTTTCAACCATATTGATGGTTTGACGGGAAACCCCTACTAAATCAGCCAAGTCTTGTTGGGTCATCTTATGTTCTTTTCTTATACTTTTTAATTTATTTTTCATGACTATTCTTCATTTCCTTCTTGACGGTGAATAAGGAAACGAAGACGGATGAGATTAATAATATATACAACACTAGCCAAAATAAAATATTTTAAGTCATTGCTAATTCTGATTTGAAGTTCATCGATACTAATATTTCCCGAGTAAGTTAGCAATAGAAAGACATTTAAAAACAGAGAAATTCCGGAAAATATTGTCACAGCAATGCCGATATTCTTGAAGATTTGTTGTCTGAAGTGCTTAAACATTTCATCTTTATGGTTCTTTCCTGCTAATTTCATCACATATATGATATAAACCGTAAAAATGACTAAAAGAACCAAATTAATAATTATCGTTAATACAATATTTTTCATTTTTTACCTCCTAATTTAATGTCAAGAGCCCTTGACATTATCCTAACGAATAATTTTAAAAATGTCAAATACTCTTGACATTAACTTTAGAGATTATTTGATAAAACTTATAATAAATAGTCGATAAGCAAAAACAGACAAGAAAAAAGACTTCACCCCGTTGAAATGAAGTCTTTTTTCGTATTCTATTCGATCTTACTATATATTATTTTGGATAAAATCGACCGATTTTTCAATAATATCATAAGGAACCCAGTGGTCTTCTTCCTCATAAATCTGATAAGCGATATTAACTTTCTCATTATTCGCTTGTATTTTTGGGATAAGCTGGCGATTAATATCTGTATTTATCCAGTTATCCTTGCCCCCATTGTAAACAAAGAAAGGCAGACCCTCTAGCTGATCGAGATGGTCGGCTAGGTTCCAGCTACGGATAAAGGCTAAGTCTTCATTTACACCGTGACTGTCTTGATCTTGGCTATATAGCTGACCTAATTGCTCAACTGCATCAATGGCAGCAATGTATTGGACTGCCCCATCTAATTTTTGACCATACTTAGCAATGATTAAACCTGTTGTCAATCCTCCCATTGAAGTCCCAAAAATAGCCAGGTGGTTCACACTATAAGCCTCTCTTATTGCCTGAACTAAGCGTGGAAATTCATCTACATTATGCTTTAAAACAGATGCCAGGTCATTTGCCATTTGGTATTGGTAATTATTGGGTCGTCGTTGTCCATGGAGGTAGGCATCAGGAATAACCACATGAAAGCCTGCCTTAGCAAAAGCGATGGCTTGGGTTAGTATCGATTCTTTGACATTAGTCCAGCCGTGATAGCCGATAATAAAGTCCTTTAATTTATTACCCTGCCCTTCCATAAATACCTCTAAGACAGGAATATCAGAAAAGACATTATAACGGACAGTATAATTTGTAGCCGTCATGCAATTCTCCTTTCACTTATTTATTCTTACTTGCATTAGGACTGAGCCGTCTTTCAAGCAATTCCATCAGATAATCAGCCACGATAGACATTAAGGCAATCGGGATTACTCCAGCTAAGATAATACTGGTTCCTTCTGAAGCATTAACACCTCGGGTTAAAATGGAACCTAAGCCCCCTGCCCCTACAAAGGTACCAATGGTAGCAATCCCAATGGCAGTAATGAAGGCATTGCGAATGCCCCCTAAAATGACTGGAAAGGCTAAGGGAAATTCAACTTTCAGAACCACTTGCATCTTTGTCATCCCCATGCCCTTACCAACATCAATGATGCCGGCATCGATATTTCTAACTCCTGTATAGGTATTGCGCAAAATAGGCAATAAGGAATAGAGGAAGACGGTTAAAACCACCAGATTCGACCCTAGTCCTAAGTAAAGCATCAATACAGACAATAGAGCCAGGGCAGGAACGGTTTGAATAATATTAGCGATACTAATCACGACATTGGCCAGTTTTTCCCGTCTAGCAATATAAAAACCTAGTGGGATAGCTAATAAGCAGGCAAATATAGTGCCGTATAAGGCCATTAGCATCTGTTGAAAGAATTGGCTTATGACATAAGAACTGTTTTCTGAATAATAATAGAGTAATTGTTGCCATACGCTTAAATCCGTAATATCAGCCATATCCTATTCAACCTCCTTTTTTCTGACTGGTTCTAAGTAAGGTTCTTTGTCTTCAAAATAATTATTACGTAGTAACCATTCCTTAGCGACTGTACTTGGTTCTAATAAGTAATTATCAGCGGTAAAGTTTAGTCGTTGCATCTCTTCATTACTTATCGTTCCAGCGAGTTTGGCCATGACCTTATCAAGATCTGGATATCTTGCACGAATCTCATTAGTAGCGACAGGACTAGCGTCATATGGAGGAAATAGGTGTCTGTCATCTTCTAAGACTTTAAGATCTTCAGAGATGATTCTTCCATCGGTTGAATAGCCTAAGGCAACATCAATTTCTCCATTAGCTATGGCTGTGTAAACCAAACCGATGGCCATGGGGTAAAGATTATCAAAGTCAAAACCGTAAGTTTGGATAAAGCCATCATAGCCATCCCCTTCGCGTTCGAGCCAGGAGTTATCAACTCCTACCTTAAAGCTATCCGCATATTGCTCTAAATCGCTGACCTTTTCAAGTCCCAATTCTTCCGCATCCTCTCGCCTTACCATAAAGGCATAGGTGTTGGCGAAACCATAAGTAGGATACCAGGTTTGGGCAAATTCCTCTTCAAAGCCTTTAACAACTTTCTCAAGGGCCAGTTGGGGATCGGTGATCGGTTCCTGACCTAATTCACCTGTCAAGCTGGTTCCTGTATAACGGACTGAGGCCACGTTCGCATCTCCGGTTTCAAGGGCGGCGTGGTTCATCGATGAGGAACCGAGGTTAGTAATCCGATTGGCATCTATAGGGATATAGTGTTCTACCATACCTTCTACGATGAAGCCCATAATTTCAGCTTCTGTACTTCCTAAACTGGCAATAGTTATGGTATCGGCATCAGCAGCATTAGATAGACCAGGTAAGGAACAACTAGACAATAAGACGACACTAAAGAGAGCGAGTATACTTTTAATGATACGTTTCATGCTTAAGCCGCCTCCTCTTTTGATGACATTTGTGGTGAGGACCATTGTTCAATCTTGCCCATGATGTAATCAACCACTAAGGCGAGTATGGTTACTGGGATGGTTCCTCCAAAGATTAGATCTGCTCTAAAGAGGTTGAGACCATTAAAGATCATTTCTCCTAAGCCGCCTCCGCCGATATAGGCAGCTAAAGTGGTCCATGCAATCACATAGACCGCTGATAAACGCACCCCAGCCATAATCACGGGCGTCGCTAAGGGAAGTTGCACCTTCCAAATTAATTGCCAAGGGGTCAAACCCATTCCCTTACCTGCATCTAAGAGATCAGCACTTACCGAAGTCATTCCTAAATAAGTATTTCTAAGAATGGGCAGTAAGGAATAGAGAAATAAGGCAATAATCGATGGTGTCCTTCCCACACCAAAGAAAGGAATCATTAAGGCTAAAAGTGCCATAGTGGGAATAGTTTGTAAGATACTGACTAAACTAATAATACCACCAGCATATTTTTGATGTTGAGATAGAAAGATTCCCAAAGGAATAGCAACGATGATTCCTAATCCTAAGGAAATGAGGGAAATACTAATGTGCTGGCCTAAAAGTCTTAAAATTTCATCGCCTTCTTGTTGTAAAAACTCTATCATACTTATTCAGTCCCCTCTTCTTGACTGGTGACTGCTTCTTCTGAATTATCTTCTTCACTATCATCGCCCCAGACACTATCGTAAACGAAGTTAACTAAGGCACTGCGGGTGACAATGCCGGTTAATTGCCGGTCACTATTGACGACTGGAATATTAGGCAAAGCCCCTTTTAGGATCCGTTGCATGGTATCTTGGACCAAGTCATCCTCTTGGACTGGATAGGTCCTTTGGTCCATTACCGCACTGACAGAAGCATCACGGGATTGTTCATGAGTAATGGTTTCCAGGCTAATTCTTCCCATTAGATGACGATAATCATCAATCACAAATAGAGAATCAACACGGTTATTGCGCATAACTCGAATAGCATCGCTAATCGATTTGCCCAAACTAATCGTTAAGGGATTGGTGTTCATAATTTCCTTAACAGTGATGATATTGGCCCGAGCCTGCATGAGGCGGTCTTCTCCTAAGAAATCGCGGACATAGTCGTCTGCAGGATTTTGAATAATATTATCTGGAGTATCGTATTGAACCAGATCGCCATCCCGCCAAATAGCAATTCGGTCAGCCAATGCGAGTGCCTCATCCATATCATGAGTCACAAAAACGAAGGTTGACCCATATTCTCTTTGTAGATCTTTGACGAGTTCTTGTAAGGAATCCCTGGTGATGGGGTCCAAAGCTCCAAAGGGTTCATCCATTAAAACAATTTCTGGATTAGCGGCTAAAGCACGGATAACCCCAACCCGCTGTTGCTGACCTCCTGATAGTTCTGAAGGATAGCGGTCAAGGTAATCTTCCGGTAATTCCACCCGCTTTAATAAGCGATGGGCAATTCTTTTGCATTCTTCTTCGTCAACTTTGAGCAAGCGTGGTACGGTAACAATGTTATCGTAAATGGTCATGTGGGGCATGAGTCCAATTTGTTGGATGACATAACCAATTTTACGCCTTAAATCAACGGGATTAAGGTCGGTGGTCTTTTGTCCATTAATTAATATGGCCCCAGAACTGGGGTCATGCATCCGATTAATCATACGGAGTGCGGTAGTTTTCCCACTACCCGATCGTCCGATAAAACAAACAAACTCACCATCATTAATCGTTAGGGACGATTTCTTTAAGGCCTGGACATTGCCAGGATAAATTTTCTCAACCTGATCAAATTCAATCATAGAATCTCCTTCTTTTTGAATTATTATTCCTGTGAATATTTTTCATAGTTTTAATATATCAATAAAATAAAAAGAATACAATTCTATCGGATAATTACCCATATAATCCAAAAAGCTGAAATTGACTAAAAAGTTCTTCTGTGGTAAGTCATTTACCCCTTCAACTTTTCAATCAACTTCAGCTTATTAGGCATCATTGTAATTGCTAAGGCTTAGTAATTTTTTTGTAAGCAGCTCCTTAGGCCTCTTCGCCCCATACTTCTTGAGCCACTTGGATTAATAATTTTATTTTCTTCCATTGGTCTTCTTCACTGATCTTATTGCCAATTTCATTGGAAGAAAATCCGCATTGAGGGCTAATACTTAAACGATCTAAGGGAACATAATGACTGGCTTCTTTAATCCGAGCAATTAAGTCGTCTTTGCTTTCTAACTCAGCTGTCTTTGTTGTCACCAAACCTAAAACTACATGCTTGTCATCAGATACACTCTTAAGAGGCTCAAAAGTCCCCGCCCGGTCAGAGTCATACTCTAGGAAGTAGGCATGGACATTTTCTTGGTCAAACAAGGGACTTTGTACGGTATCATAACCCCCTGAAGCAAACCAGGTAGAACGGAAATTCCCCCGACAGACATGGGTATTGATTCGTAAATCGGAAGGTTTATTTGCGATTACCGCATTATTGACGCGGACATAAAGGGCTTTTAGTTCTTCGATTTTTTCTGGGCTGTATTCACTTCCATCATAATCCTTGCCCCCAGCTAAGCGTCCCCAAGTACAATCATCAAATTGAACCGTCCGACAGCCTGCTTGATAGAGATCATCAATGACTTGGCTATAGGCATGGGCAATATCTGCTAATAAATCGTCTAATTGGCTATAGATAGCCTGGGTATATTCCTTATTAAAGTCACGTAAAACTTCTTGCAAAAATTGAGCTGGTGCGGGAATAGTTTGTTTTACATCCACATGGTCAGAAGCATGAGATTGGGTAAATTTGAAATGCTCAACAAAGGGATGGTTATCACCAGTAATTTTGTCGACAATACGACTGGTTACAGCAAAAACTTGCTCTCCTGAGAATTGAGTACCGGCTTCTACTTTAACACGATCAACGCCATTGAGTCCCCAGAAGAAGTCAAAATGCCAACTTTTGCGGCGGAATTCACCATCCGTGATGGTCTTTAAACCAGCGGCTTCTTCCTTTTTGATCAGGTCAATAATCGCTTGGTCTTCTAAAGTTTTAAGTTCTGAATATTCAATTTCTCCGTTTTCAAATTTCGCTCTGGCTTCAATCAGCTCTTGGGGACGCAGAAAAGATCCCACATGGTCATAACGAAATGGTGATTGTTTTAATTGAGTAAATTCTGTCATAATTAGCACTCCTTATATTTTTAATTGATGTCATAAAAAAATCCCATCCCTGGAACAGTAACGTTTCCAAGGGACGGGATAACCGTGGTACCACCCTGATTACTCCTTTATTACTAGAGGAGTCACTTATACAATCTTTATCAATTGCTGCAAAGTAACGGTTGCTACCGTTTAGAAAGCCAACACCTTCTAAAACCTCCGAGTTCATCTTCACTTATTCAATCGTTATTAGCTCTCATCACTACTAATTTTCTGTAAACTTTTGAAATAAGTTACTCTTCTCATCACAGTTAATTTATTTACTTGTTTTATAGCATAGCAAGTCTTTGTTCTAAAGGCAAACGGCCTTGTCACTCCTTTAGGATAAGCAATTGCTTAACAGATCATCCTTGATTGGCTAAAAGCTTGATTATTCAGCACTTCATAGCTTAAAAAATCATTTATTGATCGTCTTTCTCTATCTTAACAGATAAGTATTTGATATCTTAATACTACAGCTAGCCTTAAAATATATCCTCTTTAAAATATAAATTAGCTTATGATTGCTTATTCTTATCTAAAAAGTAAGCAACCACGAATGAAATTACCATCGCAGAAATTAAGATATAAGATTGGTATTGACTATAGGCTGCAGGACCTAAAAATAAGAATAAAGTGGCCGTAAAAATTAAAGGGGCAATGGCAATCTTCTTATTATTCAGTAACTGAGGGACGGTTATAGCACCAAAAAGAGCTGGCGTAATATGGTCAAAACCCGGTTTTAGGACAGGATGGTTTAAGATAGGCACTAGCCAGGATCCAATTAAAAACACCCCTGCGGCTAAAACTACGATAGTCACCAGTGAGGAGATCCCCACACAAATGATGGCAATCACATCCCCCTTCTCGCTCCCTGGACTGACCCCGGCAATTTTTTGCCCGGCTACCGTAACTGGCATCTTCATGTTAGTAATGTTTCCGGTAATTGAACTCAAATACATAGCTCCAGAACCAAAAATGGGATAAAAGGACAAGTTCTCTACCACAGCCATGGGTAGAAAAATAGCGATTAAACTACTCCCGGCTGCTAAAGCCTTAGTAAAGGATAAACCGACTCCATACCAATAAGCTGTTCCTATCGGTACCATAAACATGGCCATTAAGGCGATTATACTAGTGATTTTACCAAGTCGATTGATTTCTTGAGAAAATTCTTTTGAAGTGCGTGTTTTTTTATCATTCATAGGCTAAACTCCTTAAAATATTTGTGCTTGTAGGATGACAGCTCCCATCCCTACTATTAAAGCAACGGGTAGGGAATAATCTTTTAGGCTAGTCCAGCCAAAGCGCTTTGCTAAGAAATCGATGATTAAAGTCGTCAGTCCGGCGGCCAAAAAAGCCACAAGGGATGAGATATTTTCCGTATTAAATACATAAGGTGTCGATAAAGTAATCAACATTGCCGTAAATAAAGCGCCCGATACTAAAGCGACTATATTCGTATTATGGCTTTCTTCCTTAGCTTTTTGGGAGACTTGGTCTAGCTTACCCATAAAGAGGATGTTAAATAGTATCCCCCATATGATCCCAATAGTCATCACAAACATGATAATGATGAAGACTTCTGCTGTTAAGTTAGGGTCTGAAATGTCGGTAAGTCCTTGACTTTGGGCAGCAATATTAGCCGCCATCCCCTCATAGCCGGCTGAACCAACAATCGATAGACGAAGCCAAGGAAAGTATTTTCCTAAAGGCACAGATAAGGCTAGCATCATCACGATAATAGGCAGGGAAGGAACTACAGATAGCATGGCACTATTGGTCATCGCTCTTTTTAAAGTTTTCTTGGTCATTCCTAATTCCAGACCTCGATTATAGGCTTTCTTGATAAACAAGATTGCTTGAACGCTAACAATTAAAATGACTATGGCGCACAGGATGAAAACGATCGGGCTGTTAGCAATTTCTAAGTAGTGAACTTCTTCATTCATAGGCAGTCCTCTTTCATTTCGCTAGGATAGGTATTTTATTTAAAGTAGTTTAGAGCTATTTCTTTATAGATATCAACGAAAGCTAAAAATTTATCTAAGGAGACATATTCATTTTCTTGGTGAGCGACTGAGGGTTCTCCGGGCCCATAAACCGCTAAATCATAGTCTTCGCCAATTTTACCAAAGTTAGAAGCATCTGTTGCTCCTCCGGTAACGGTCAGCTCTAATTCATGACTGACACAGGATTGAATGGCTTTTATTAAATCATTATCTTCTGTTGAGGTTGCTGGTGGATTGTTTTGAAGAAGATTTAATTCTAAATATCCCTCACTTTTAGCATTTAACTCTTCGATACAGTCATTAATTATCGATAAAACTAAATCATTGCCCGCTTCAGGAACTGTCCGGGTATTGGCTTTCATTTTTACTAAACCAGCCACACTATTGATCTGAGTTCCGCCCTCGATCACTGTATTGACATTTAGGGTCTTCCCTAGGTCAGCATTATAAGCGGATTCTGTATTAAAGCTTTCGTCAAAACGTTGATTACTTAAGTTAATGTAATCTACCATTAACTGCAAGGCATCAATGCCCACTTCTGGCATGGAAGAGTGAACAGTTTTACCATGGGCAATAATTTCATATTGGATAGATCCCTTATGGGCATATATCACTGATTCACTCCCTGATGGTTCTGCAATTAAAAAGCCATCTGCATCATCTAAATAACCTGCTTCGACTAATTGTTTCGACCCATACATGCCAATTTCTTCACCAACCGTTAGGGCTAAGCGTAGGCAACCTTTAAAATTGGCGCCAGCTTCCTTTAATTCAATGGCAGCTAAAACCAAGTCCACCAAACCAGACTTCATATCTGAAGTCCCCCGGCCATAGATTTTTCCATCATGAATCTCTCCAGCAAAAGGCGGATAGGTCCAGTCACTATGGTCGCCTGCAGATACGACATCAAAATGCCCTGAATAGACCAAGACCTTTCCTTCTCTACCTTCACTACCATAGATATTGGCAATAAGTGAAGAACGCCCAGCTTGGTATTCAATAATTTCGCTCTCAATACCATACTTAGCCAGTAAGCGGCTAAAATATTCAGCGACTTCTGCCTCCTGATCATTCTCACTTTCAATTGCTAATACGTCGCGTAAAATTTGTAATTTTTCCTCATCCGTAAACAGCATAAGAATGCCTCCTTTATTATGTTACAAATTCTTATTCAAAATCGTTTATTTTTTTAATAATACCATAAAAAGAAAAAATTGGTTAGATATTCTTACATAAAAATAGTTTAAAATGAATAAAAGCTAGTTAAAAATAAAAAAGAGCCCATGGTCTAACCATGAGCTCACAGTGTCTATAACCTACTTAATCGCTTATTTAGCTGGGAAGATTACGCCACCTAATTGACGACCACCAGCATCCCCTGTAGGTTGGGAAATATAGTCATCTGCACCAGTGTGAACAATGAGGGCTGTCCCGTTGCCTTCATTATGAAGGGAATATTTAGCGTCTTCCTTTAGAGAAAGACCTTCAATTTCGTAGACCCCTTTAAAGTCACCACTAGCTGGAACTTCAATGTTTGGTAAGTCACCTAAGTGAGGACCATTTTCTGATTTTTTACCATGGTCAACACCTGTTGGGTTGAAGTGACTTTTTGCATCAGCAAATTCTTCTTCTGGAGATGCAGCACCATATTCGTGAATGTGCATTGCAAATTCACCTTCTGGTAAACCGTGAAAATCTACAGTGACTTTTACCTTACCGTCGCCTTCTTCAAAGGTAGCGGTACCTGAATCTTCACCTTTTTGATTAAGCATGTTAACAACAACTTTTTCATCTGACATATGCAAAACTCCTTTCCTCTTTAACTACTCCCATCATATCATTTTTATTTGATAAAGAACAAATAATATGCTTCATTACCACTCTTGACTGGAAAGATAGCGTTGGCGTTTATTTTCCAGTTCAGGGATATTTTCTGCCATAAAGTGATTCCAAAGTTTTTGGTTGTTACCGTGCCGGGCAATGATATTGTTATCTGATTTATTTTCACTATTCCTACTTGCTTCCATACGAACTTGGTAGTCATCCCACACCACTTCGAGGAATTGGTCCAGGTCTTCTACAGTAACATCATTATTTAGGCGATAATTGTTGGCTTGACGTATCAAGGTTTCCTTTTGTCGGTCACTATCAAATGCAGTTAAATAGCCATGAATGACCATATAGAAGGCAATTTCATCATTAATCCCTTTAAAATTGAAAGCGATACTAATCCCCGCCTGCGCTAGCTCATCATAATTAATAGTTTTTACAAGTTCCAGATATTGACCGAATTGACTTTTTAAGATGACTTGCTTTTTTTTACTTGACCCTAATGTCAAAGTTCCCTCTCTCCTTTATGCCTAGCGTTAATGCCTTTGCTTAATTATCCGGTGATTATATTTTTCATCTTGGCGTAAGTATAATAATTTTCCTCCGCTATCGGTAGATAGTGGCGAAGGCTCCTTAGGGTCAGCTGTTGTCAGCACCCAGTACATGTTTTGATAACCGTAACGCTCAAAGCCATCATCGCCGTAACCATCAGTAAAATAGACAGACACTGAATTTCTATCATTAAAACCATTGTCGTGTAACCATTCAAAGGCTGGTGCAAAACTGGTTCCTCCCCGCCCCTCAAATTGAAACTGGTCGACATTACTTTGATCCAGTTTATTAACACCGACCACCTGGGTATCTACTTGAACCACCCAAATATCAGTCCCTAAAGTTTTATTAATATTAGCAAGCTCTGCTAAGCTGTATGCTAAGGCCTCAGCATTTTGCGAGGCACTGGTATCAATAAAGGCCACTAATTGGGCGGCAGTGTCTAGAGTCCTTCCTGGTAGGTCGATTCGATAAGGCTGGCGGCGATTAACCCGGTTCTTGGAATAGCGATAGGGAATTGGCGCTTGACCCAAGCCGCGCATAATAATGTCCTTCCAATTCAGAGAACGTTGCTTAAAGAGAACTTGGACTTTTTCTTTAATATTACCACTGAGGTGTTGACGCATTTCTTCATCCATATTTTCATAAGCCTTACGAACAATACCGTTGATAATTTTTCGGTGTAAGTCATTATTCTTACTTTGAGGAATTACAGGCTGCATGGAATGATTTTTCTTCATTTCATCATTTAATTGTTCAGCCGATTCTATCCGCAATTCCCGAGCCTTTTCAGGGTCAAAATTTTTACTGAGTTGACTATAGGTATCATTCATATCCCCACTGCCCTTCATCTTCTCAAAGGTTGACCATACTCGGTTATGGCTATGGTGCTTGGGGTCATCGTCAGCAGATTTTAGCTCTTGATAATAATATAATGAACCCTGTTTCTCGTTAAGGAAATTTTTAGACAACAATTGCTTCATACTGTCAAGGCTGGCGGCGTGGTCTGGGAGGTTATCGATGTATTGATTGACCTCAGTATCCATGGCCACGCTCATCATTTTGCCATCCTCTTCATTGAGAAAGGCCCAGTCATAGTCAGTCAAATGGTTAAAAATTATATGGTAACAAATTTGACGGATGCCAGCTAACATTTGCTTTGGGCCCCGATAGTACATGAAAAACAAGACCGGGTTGACTGATAGGGTTAAGCTAGTTCCCTCAACACTGACATTCAGAGGCTTTGCCAGGTCTTCAGACATCCTGCGGTCCATCTGGTATAAAACCCCAGCAAAAAGAACGTCTCCAGCTCCTTGGTAAGAACGATTTGCCATGAGTTTAGCGCATAGGAGGCCAATAAATTCATCCATTAATTGAGAAAATTTATCATAGTCCTCCGACCAACCAAAATTCATATAGGTGATGAAGGCATAATTCAGTTCGCGGAAGAGCTGATTAACATCATCATAAAGAAGATCTGACTTATGGATTTTATTTTCCTTTTCTTCCTGAGTAGCTTCGTTTTGCGTTTTATTCACTGCTTCCACCTCTTTCATTCTTGCCTTCGCGTCAGAAAGATTAGTCATCGTCTTCTAAGTCTGATCCACTAGCCATGGTAATAGCATAGGCCTTATCAATAAAGCGGTCATCTTCACTTAGTCCTGCTCTTAATTCTTCTAAAGCACTCCCTGCTTCAGCTTGCATGAGGCGAGTAACTAAGGAATAGATTAAGTCAGGGTCAGCGAGTAAAAATAAATCAACATAGCGGCTAAGCAGATCCTGATCCTTGATAATCTCCTTATGGTCCAAGAGTGATTGCGTTAAATCTTGAATAATTCTTTTCTTCCTAATCGCAGGCATCTTTAAAAATCGTTCTTTGATTGATTCAGGTAAGTCCTCACGATCTAAATCAATAATTTCTTTAGGACTAATGTAGTCCCCTTGGTGATTTTCTAGATAAGACAAGAAGACCTGTCCGGCCTCTTCACCAATACAACCGTCGATCCCTTCAACTAAGAAAGCCAGTAAGTCATCGTCTTTGATTTGTGTCGGATCAATCCCCATGGCTTCATAATCATAGAGCAAGTGGGATAAACGTTCATAAGCACGAGGAGTTGGGTTTTTATCACGGGTTTCATCAATAACAATGAAATATTGGCGCCCTTCTGCTTGAAGATAGTCCTTGACTAGCGGATGAATGTTAGTCTGACCCGACTCATTCTCCTGGTCAGCAAAGCTCTCAATCCAATGGTCTAAATTAGCTCCCATCCGAATGCGCATGGTTCGGTCATTAATCGCTAAATCACGCGCACTGGTGGCATAAGCGTTCCCTTCAAAGCCCTCTGTATCACTGGATGGGTTCTCTGCGGTAATAATAATGACATTATCGGGTAAGTGAATTCCCATTAGATGACGTTGTAATACCAAATTCATGAGTTCGCTTTGAACCATGGCGATGGGACGGTTAAATTCATCTAAAAATAGGATCACCTTATGGTCAGGGTTTGCTTTGGCTTCATCCACTGCCCCTTGAATTTGGGGGTTGAGATAATATTCAATGCGGTCCTCTTTGGGGATGGGCATGGTTAAGTCCCCAGGTTGCAGTAAGGAACAGGTCATTTCATAGAACCCATAGCCCAAGTCTCGGGCTAAATTTTGTACCAGTTGCGTCTTACCGATCCCGCCGTGTCCAACAATATCTACTACAATATCTGATTCAGCTTTTAATAGTAATTTCATTCCTTTATAAACGGCTTGATAAGTTAGTCCTGGTGTACGATCGGCCATTTCAAAACCTCTTTCTTCATTAATCTCTAAGGGATATTATAGCTAAAAGACCAGCGTATTCCTATTGATGTGTTTAGCGAAGTTAACTTAAAGTGACTAAACATATTTTTTAGGGACATTGTGTGCTAGAGTTAAGATAAATAAGAATCTAAGTTACAGTAAAAGAAAGGAAAAACTATGACTGAAAACTTTAAAAAAATCAAATTAATTGCTAGTGATATGGATGGAACCCTCTTAAATGACCAAGGTGAATTACCTAAGCAACTTGGCTCCTATATAGACGACTTACAGGCCCAAGGAGTTATTTTTGGAATTGCTTCGGGGAAACCCTATTATGCTTTAGAAGCAGTCTTTAAAAACCGAATAAAAGAAATGGCCTTAGTATGCTCTGGAGGGACCTTCGTTAGCTATCAGGAAGAGACCGTTTATAATTCAACCATTAGCCAGTCAGACTATAGCGACCTCGTTTGCTTAATTAAAGGGGCTTCCAAAGGAATTCCTGCTCTAATAGCTAATGATAAGGCTTATTTTGATAGCCAAGCAAAACCCTACTACAATGACTTTAGCGACTATGTAAAGATTGAATTTGTTGATGACTTAGGTCAAGTAGAAGCTGAAGTGAATAAAGTAACTGCCTATTTCCCTGACTATGACAATAAAGACTACCTCCAAGAGTATCAAGAGCAAATTTCCGGTTCTTACACCGTGATGCCTAGTGGCGCAAAGTGGATTGATATCACTATGGAAGGCCAATCAAAGGGTCATGGCTTGGAAAAATTACTGAAAAAACTTAATTATTCTCCGCGTGAATTAGTCGTTATTGGTGATAGTGGGAACGATACCGAAATGCTCTCTTTAACCTCTAATTCCTTTGCCATGAAGAACGCAAGTGACCAGGTCAAATCTTACGCTAACTATACAACCTGCCAAAGCAACAATGATGAAGGTGTTCTTGAAGTCTATAAAAAGTTACTAGCTGCTAAGAAAGAAAGCAAGTAGTACCCCTAAATATTTTATAGAGTATCAATTAATTTATGAATAAAGTAAAGCGAAAGGAGTCCCATTAATGACGAAAATCAACCGCCAATGGATTAGTCAATTACCAATTAAGAATATTCAAAAAATTCATCCAGTTTCAGGTGGAGACGTTAACGATGCCTATCGTTTAGATAGTAAGGATGGCCCTTACTTCCTTCTGGTCCAAAAAAATACACAGGCTTCCTTTTATGACAGTGAGGTTGCTGGACTTAAAGCCTTTGAAAAAGCAGATATTACTGCACCAAAAGTGATTAACCAAGGAGAAATTAATGGTGATGCCTATCTCCTCTTGACTTATCTCGACGAAGGCTTTTTAGGAGACCAAAAGCGATTGGGAGAACTAATCAGTAAGTTACACCATGTCCACAACGACAATGGTCAATTTGGCTTTGACCTGGATTATCAAGGGGCCAGCTTAACCTTCTCAAATGCTTGGAATGCCTCTTGGTCTGACTTTTTCATTAAACAAAGGCTAGACCCCCTCCATGACTATTTGATTGACCACCAACTATGGCAAAAGGCCGAAAGTGATGCCTACCAAGAAATTCGCGCCATTATTATAGATAGCTTGAGCCAGCATAAGAGTCAACCTTCCCTCCTTCATGGCGACTTATGGTCAGGTAATTTTATGTTTTTAAGCGATGGTCGACCGGCTATCTTTGATCCTGCCCCTTTTTACGGTGATCGAGAGTTTGATATCGGGGTCTCCATAGTTTTTGGCGGCTTTAACCAGAATTTTTATCAATCCTATCAAGCCCTCTACCCCATGGAAGCAGGCTATGAATTTCGCTTAGATTTTTATCAGTTATATTTACTCATGCTTCACCTGGCTAAGTTTGGCAGAGTGTATTATGACAGTGTTGAAGCCATCATGAAAAGAATAAGAGTAAAGGCTAAATAGGCCTTTACTCTTTCTTTGTGGGCATTTTAAGAAATAACCATAACCCAAATATTATACCAATGACAACAATTAGTAATCTTACCGGCTTAAGTGGGACAAAATAAATGGATATAGCCATCACGGTATAGGTAATGAGTATAATCTGTACTTTCTTTTTTAAAGGAATCCCACCACCATTCTCGAAATCTGCCCCATAATACTGGTAGATTTTTGTACTTTTCAGCCACTCATTAAAGCGCTCAGAACTACGCGCAAAGGCCCAAGCGGCTAATAACATAAAGGGAGTTGTTGGTAGGACAGGGATGAAGGTTCCTAGTGCTCCGAGCACAAAGGCAACCCATCCTAATATGAGATAAAAATAACGCATTTAAATAGCTCCTTTAAAATAGAGGTTATATATATAATAACAGTAAAAATGACTGAAGATAAGAAATAATCCATAACTATTATATTCTATTTATTTTCTCAATAGTGTAGACATTTTATCAAATTCATTTTACAATAATTAAGAAAGCGTTTAATTTTTAATCACGCTAAATATCAAATAATCAAATTGTTAAACAGGAAATCCCTGGCTTAGCGAAAGGAGTTTTTTAATTGAAAATTGTCGGTATTATAGGTAACAATGCTTCTAAGTCTCATAACCGTCTTTTAATTGAACACATGGCCAATAAATTCGGTGACGAAGTTGAATTTGAAGTTGCTGAAATTAATGAAATCCCTCTATTTAACGCAGACTACATGGGGCAAGATGTACCTGACGTGGTCAATGAATTAGCAGACAAAATTGAAGCTGCTGACGGCGTTGTCATTTCAACAGCTGAATATGACCACGCTATTACCGCAGCCCTAAAAAGTGTTATCGAATGGTTATCAAGTGTTCGTAAGCCCTTCCAAAACAAACCAGTGATGATTGTGGGAGCTTCATTAGGGACCCTAGGCTCTGTTCGTGCCCAAGATAATTTACGTAACATTTTCACTTCTCCAGGTCTATATGCAAGAGTTTTCCCAGGCGCAGAATTTTTAATGGGACAAGCTGCTAACAAATTTGACGAAACCGGTCGCATGACTGATGAAGGGACAGATAAATTCTTAGATATGCTCTTCCATCAATTCCTTGATTTCGTTAAAGAACAACAAGAAGACTAATTAATTATTCACTTCTGTATGCCATAGCTGTTGGACTCCCAGCAACTATGGCTTTATTTTTATCTTTAGTTTATATTTAGGAGGTCAACTTATGCTCAAAGTATCCCGAGTCGTTACTGAGGTGTTAGAGGCGAATACCTATCTCGTCTATAACGAGCAAAATAAAGAAGCCTTAATTATTGATCCCGGTTCTTCAGCGGACAAAATTCGTTCTGAAATTCAAAATTTACAGCTAAAACCCCTAGCAGTCTTAATTACTCATGGCCATTGTGACCATATCGGTGCCTTAGATGATATCCGTCAATATTACCAAATTCCGGTCTATATTAATCAAGCTGAGGCGCCCTGGTTAAGTGATCCTATGTATAACATGAGTCCCTTTATTGGTTTAGGTCACTTGACTTTTCAAGCGGCCGATGATTACTACCAAGATGACCAAGACCAAAGTATAGGAAGTATTGACTTTACCCCTATCCATACACCAGGCCATACTCAGGGAAGTACTTGTTTATTCTTTAATAATAGCGGCCAGCCCTTTATGATGACTGGGGATACCCTCTTTAAAGGCACTATTGGTCGAACCGACTTCCCGGGTGGAGATAGTCAAGCGATTATGCAAAGTATTTCACAAAAATTGTTTAGTCTACCCGAGAACACCCTGGTTTATCCAGGTCATTATGGGTCTTCTACGATTGCTGAGGAAAAGATATCTAACCCCTTTTTTAATTAAATAGAAAAGCACGCTTCAACGATCACTTATCATTCTAAGTCATCTTGAGGCGTGCTTTTTCTTTTATTCGGTTAATTGGTCCATAATAGCTACTATTATTTTTAACATTTCAGGATCGTAAGGGCTATGACCACTGGCTTCTACCAGATGTAAATTTGATTTTGGACAAGCTTGGTGGAGTTGGTAGGCTGAATTTGGTGGGCAAATGACATCATACCGTCCTTGGACAATTTCCATCGGGATATCATTAAAGCGGTGAACATTATTTAAAATATAATTATCTTCTTCAAAAAACATATGATTTTCAAAGTAATGCGATTCTAAAACGGCTGTCGCTTCTTCACTTGGACTCAGTTGGTCTTCTTCGGGAAAATGAGGCAGTAAGGTCAGTAAGGAAGATTCCCACTTGGTCCAATACCTACATGCTGCTTGATGGGCTTCTTTATCTCCCTGATGGATTTTTTGATAATAAGCATGGACGCAATTTTTTTGCTCCTCATCACTCAAGAGCGATAGGTATTTTTCGTAAGCTTCGGGATAAAATTTAGCTGCCCCACCTTCATACAACCATTCAATCTCTTCTTGACGCCCAAGAAAGATCCCTCTTAATATCAATTGTTCCACCCGCTCAGGATGCAAAATGGCGTAGACTAAAGCCAAGGTCGACCCGTAGGAGCCCCCAAAAACAAACCAGTTGTCATAGCCATAGTATTCACGGATCAGTTCCATATCGCGAACGCTATCAAAAGGAGTATTATTCTTGGTACTCAAAAAAGGCTTACTCTTCCCTGTCCCTCGTTGGTCAAATAAAATAATATGATATTTTTCAGGGTCGAAAAATAAGCGACAACTTGGAGTAATCTCGCTCCCAGGACCTCCATGTAGAAAAATAACTGGCTGCCCTTTTGTGTTTCCACAGTCTTCGACATACAATTTATGCTGATCGTCCACTTGTAAGTAAAAGCTTTGATTAACTTCTGTATTTTGATAACCTGCTTCCATTGTCTAACCCCTTTCTTAATAACTGCACTAACTTTCTCTTTATAGTATACCCTAAAGCTTGTTTCGTCTATTAAAATAATTAAGTAAATTCATAAAGTAAGTAATGATTTAGAACTTTTAAGCGAAATTCTGCCGAACTATTACTATATAAAAAGGCCTAGCAGTAGACGATTTGTTCCACCACTAGGACCTGTAGTTAAGTAATACTAATTAACACTCTATTCCTTATTTAATAAGGCTTCGCCGACCTTTTCGCCAGCTGTGACTTGTTTTTGATCAAGAACATCGAGTCTATTAACCTTATCACTATTGGTTAAGACAACCATAATGTCACAAGCTTTACCTCTGGCTTCGATACTTGCTAGGTCCATTTGAGCTAGCGGATCCCCAGCTTGAACACTTTGTCCTTCTTCAACCTGAATAGCAAAGCCTTCTCCCTTGAGTTCAACGGTGTCTAAACCCATGTGAACGAGGATTTCAAGTCCTTCATCACTTTGGATACCAAGGGCATGCTTAGTTGGAAAGATGTTTAAGATTTTCCCACTTACTGGCGCGACCACTTGGCCATGACTAGGTTGGATAGCATAGCCGTCTCCCATCATCTTTTGAGAGAAGACCTCATCTTCCACCTTATCAATGCTAATGACTTTACCATCTGCAACCGCATAAAGTTCTACTGGGATACCAGTTAAAATTGCTTGATCATTAACGACTTGAGCTGATTCCTTGAGATCTTCTTCTTGCTTTTCATTCACGACTGTTGCCGCTGTTTTGGGGGCTTGACCACTCTCGATGAATTCAGTGACTTGGGTCTTTATGGTTGATACCGTGGTCCCATAGATGACTTGAACACTATTACCACGTACCACAACGCCGGCTGCTCCAGTGGCTTGTAGGGCTTCCTTATTAACCTCATCACCAGTTTTGACCGTTACCCGTAGACGAGTGGCACAATTATCAACATCAACGAGGTTATCGGTACCACCTAATCCGCTAACAATTTGATAAGCTCTTTGGTCATTCTCACTCAAGCCATTAAGCGCATTTTTGTTTCGAAATTCTTCTTTAGTATGTAATGAAGTATCTGCCTTTCTTCCTGGAGTATCCAAGTCAAATTTCTTAATAATCCAATGGAAGAGGAAGAAATAGACAATAGCGTAAATAATACCGATAATAACTACTGGAACCCAATGCGTTCTTGCATTGCCTGGCAAGACGCCGTAAAGAATAAAGTCAATTAAGCCTCCTGAGAAAGTTAGTCCAACCCCTACTCCGGCAATATGGACTAAGACAGTAGATAAGGCAAAGAGCACACAATGCACCCCAAAATAAAGTAAGGGAGACGCAAATAAAATAGTAAATTCAATCGGCTCCGTAATCCCAGTTACAATTGAGGTTAGGGATGCAGAAAATAATAGCCCCTTGACCATGGTCTTCTTATCTGATCTAGCGGCCCAGTACATGGCGTAGGCCGCAGCTGGTAAGGCAAAAATCATCTCTGGAAATTGGAAGGCAAAGAATCTAGCTGCATCGGGTGAAATAGCTTCACCAGCCTTTAATTGGGCAAAAATAATATTTTGAGCGCCCACAACAGTGGTTCCATCAACGACAGCAGTTCCACCTACAGCAGTTTGCCAAAATGGTAAATAAAAAATATGATGCAATCCAAATGGGATTAAGGCACGATAAATATAACCGTAAAGGAAGGTCCCTAAGTGGCCAGTATTGGCGATAAGCTGACCGAGATTAGCAATCCCAGCAGCGAAATACGGCCAGATAAAAGATAAAATAAGTCCACTAAGAACCCCTGCAACTGCTGAAACTATTGGTACAAAATGAGTTCCGGCAAAAAATGACAAGGCATCAGGGAGTTCGATCTTATAATAACGATTATGTAGCCAAGCCACTAGACAGCCAATAATAATCCCACCGAAAACACCGAGGTTCATAGTATGCTCAAAGCCCAGTAATGAAATAATCAATCCTGGTATTTTTTCCAATTCTTCTAATCCACGGAGGTGGATGATGGAACTAGATAGTGAAGCGTACATCATAAAGTAGCCCACCACAGCTGATAAGGCTGCCACCCCTTTCTCGCTTCTAGCCAAACCTAAGGCAATGGATATAGCAAACAATAAACCTAGGTTATCAAAGACAACGGCACCGCAGTCTCCTAAAACACTTAAAATACTATGGAGCGGCATTCCTGGTGAAAGAATATTTTCTAAGTGATACATTTTCACAAATGTTTCACCTGTAAAAGAAGCTGATATCCCTAGAAATAAACCAGCTAAGGGTAGAATTGAAATTGGTAACATAAAGGTTTTCCCTAAACGTTGCAAACTTTCAAAAAGTTTCTCTTTCATTGTTTTTTTCCTCCTTCTATCAATTGACAATTAAGAACACCCTAACTAGTTTAATCATAAAATTAAGCTTTTTCAATACCCCTTTTGTTATAAAGCGTTTCCAATACCCTTATCTGGTCAAAAAAAGAGAGCCAAGTTCCTTTTAAAGGAAAATTGACTCTCTTGTGCTTTTAACTGAAATTTTATTGGCCTAATTTTTTGATGAGTTGGCCGCGTTCGTTATAGATATATTGGCGGGCCTTTTGGCTGTCATTCATAGCTACAATCAGACGGTCACGATAAGGTTCGGCTAATTCATCGAAAAGATAATAATCGTCATCGACATCATATTTGTTTCTTTCCGCCTCAATTTGACCAGATTTCCTTAAAGTATAGGATTTTTTTGGCAGCTGGCCATCTAATTGTTCCTCCTCAATCCGATAGACATAATTATCATCTTCGTATTGGATTTCTAAGGCTCCGGTATTAGTGCGAACAGTTTGGACATTGTCATATTTGTCCTTTTGTAACTCCCACCAAGCTTTGATCCCTGCTAAAGCCTCTTCTTCACTCGCAAAGGTCCCGTGCTCTTTGCGGACACCATCACGTTTATTTTCCCAGTATACGGTATAAACGGTTTGTGACATGATATCGCTTCCTTTCCTATCGTCGTTTCTATTTAGTGTAATCGAAATTCCTTAAAAAATAAACATTAATCCCTTGTCTTGTGGGTAATATCTAATAAACTAATTAAAATCTTGATTAAAGTGGTTTGATTTGGATAAATAATATAGCGGTTTTCCCACTCAGGACGGAATTTAGATTTGTAGGCACGTAATCCTTTAAAACCGTAAAAACGATTACCAAAATCATATACCAGATGTAATGTCTTATCCCGAGGGCTAGCATAAGATTTTGTCCCTACATTAGCCAAGGGAGCCATCCCTAAAACAAAGCGGTGGTAGCCTAGATCTTTGGCCCATTGCAATAACTGCAAGATCAGCATTTGCATGACATCGCCCGCATCATGACTGATATAACGCATTAAATCTATTGAAATCATGTCTTCCGATATCGGCATAATACTTGCAAAGGCATAGATCGCTTCCTCATCTCTTAAGACCGCAATTCGCTCTCTGTCTAGGTAATCTTCATAGAAAGCCCCCATGGAAAAGCTCATCTCTTCCCGCTTATTAAGCCATTGATCAGAAATTTGCCGCAAGTCATGGATAAATTCATCATCATAAGGTGGTTGGTAAACTTCAAAATAAAGCCCGGCCCGGGTCATGTCATTGCGAACGGAACGCCGGTTTTTATTTTTCTTACCTTCAAAAGTAAATTCATCTAAATCAATTATCGCCGACTCCCCTATTTTCAAGGTTGCGTAGCCTAAACTACAAAAGGCATCCAGGTAATGAGGAGTGACTTCATAAAAGCCGACCGCCATATCCATGTGTTCAGCATATTCCAAGAATTCTTCTAAGGCACTAGGGAAATCCTGACTGTTACCGATAGGGTCGCCCAGGGCGATTAAATTATCCGATGAGGGGCGGTATAAGATTGCAACAGTTTGTTGGCTATTAAAAAAGATCATCTTATCTTTCAAATAGACCAAGTGGCTATATTCGCTTCCCCCATATTCAGCAATAAGTTGTTCGTAAAGCTTAATTTCATCCAATGATGGTGGCAGGAAATCCAGACGTTCACTGCGGCTAAATAACACTAAAATAGTCAACAAACTGGCAATTACCAGGTAGAAAAAAATGTGTAAAGGGTTTAATAAATAGACATGGCGGGTAAAAGGCATATGTCTAAAGTGCCCGGTGATTAAAAAGATGATTAATAAGAGGCCCGCACAGGCGAAAAAGCTGAGTAAAATATTCTTACGGTTTAATGCCAAATGATTGCGAGTAAAGAGAAATCGGGACTGGTAGAGTAAATAAGTCGATATGAGTAAGAAGATCGCTTCTTCATAGTCTAAGCCCTTGATCATACAAGCAACGGCTCCTAGGGGTAAGAGAATAAGTGTTAGCCATAATGCCCTTCTGATCCGCTTAAATAAGCCAAAGGATAAAATAAAGGCAGTACACCCAATTAAAAGAACCAAAAGAATGGAGACACTCTGTAAAGATCTGGGAATTAAGTATTTAAGCAAATGAATCCGTTCAGGAACGGCTGGTGAAATCACTGAAGAAATTAAAACCAAACCATTAACTAAGAGGAGGAAGGAAACAAAACGCACAATCCACTTTCCCCAAGCCTTTATCTTCATATCCTCTTCGAATAGTTTACTGGTAAACCAGTTATGGAAAACGTAGAAACAAGCTAATAACCAGGGAATAACGTAGTAACATACCCGGAGGATAACAATCGCTGCCAAAACTTGATCGGGATTATAACCGGCATTTTGCATCATTAATAATACTGTCAGGTCAAAGGTCCCCAAACCTCCTGGAATAAAACTTAAAATCCCTACGACGTTAGCGAAACTATAGACCATCATGGCGAATATAGGTGATAAATGCGGCATAAAAATTAACATCACAATGTAAAAATAGGTAAAAGAAGCTACCCAGTCACACAGCGAAGCGGATAGGTAAGCAAATTTCTTCTTCCAAGTGATAGCTTCTAGACCAAATTTTTCACCCAATTTTCTAGCTATGGGCAACTTATCATAGAAAAAATACAAAGGCAGGTAGAGTAAATAAATCAACGGAAGTAAGAGTGAATAACCGTCAATTTTTCCTGATAGCAAGACGATTAATAATAAGACGCCTAAGCCCAGAAAACTGGCAAACCAGGTTTCTAAGGAAATTTGTATGGCTTGCTTAGGTTTCAAACCATGCTTTTGATAAAAATTATTTCTGAGAGCAGCACCTGTAAAGCCACTTAAGCCGATGAATTCATTAAATGCTTGGCTTATCCAGCCCATTTGTAAAATTTTATAGCTATGGGCAGTCACCGTGTAGTTACGGGTAGCGACATAGTCATACCAACCGTTAAAGCTAAAGCCTAATAATCCAAAGATTACTAAGGCCAGGCGTGTAAAGGCAGGTAGATCAGCTAAGGAATCAAAAAACAAGGACCAATTAATCGACCGTAATTCATTTTGAATGAGATAGCCGAAAAATAAGATCAGTAAAATATAAAATACTATTTTAAACATTTTATGATAGCGATTATAAATATCTTTCATAATATAGGATGTTCCTTTATTTTTTTATAATTAAAATAGGAGTCATACTAGACTCCTATTACTTTTCCTTAGTATACACTAAAGCCTTATTAAATTGTCTTAAATTTATTTAAATTAGACTTTATTGAACTGCCTGGGTCTTAGGGACATAGAAATTAATGTGCTTAGGCAATAATTCAATTTCGCATGGGAGATAAGGCCCATCGTTACCATCAATATCGACCTGGGTTTCATTATCATCAGAATTAGTGATGGTTAACTTGGAACAGGCAAAACTTTTGATCGAGTCATTATCTTCTAATTGACCAAAAAGAATATCCTTAAGGGCAGATAATTTTGATCCAGTCGATTCATCGGTCAGGATATAGACTTGAAATTGTCCATCTTGCAAATTACTTTGTTCATTTGAGAAGACCAGGTTTCCCACCTGGTTAGTTAATAGGACAAATACATGACTGGCTTGACCTTCAAAACTTTCAGTATCGGATTCTATTTTAATAGGATGGGTATCATCCTTAGGTAGGGCCGATAAAATATTCTTTAGGTAAGCAAAGGAACCAAATTGAGATTTCTCCTCGGAACTGGTTCCGGTGGTGGCTTCAATTAACTTACCGAAACACACATAGTAATTGAAATATTGATCATTACAGCGACCAATATCTAAGCTATGGCTTTCTTCTAAATCTAAGTCCTCGATATACTGATCAATATCTTCAGAAATATTAAATAATTGGGCAAAAGTATTGTTGGTTCCCGCTGGAAAGAAACCTAAAGTGGGTCGGAAATCTTGGCCAGCGAGTCCATTGACCGCTTCATTAATAGTTCCATCGCCACCAACAGTAAATAAAGAATCATAATGGTCTTGACAGGCTTCCTGTGCAAACTTCAATGCGTCATTGTCCCCTTCAGTCTTTTTTATATCGACTTGGTCAAACTTACCATTAAGAAAATCAGCTAGCCGTTTTCCGTATTCCTCGCCTTGATTATCTCCAGATCCTGGATTGACAATTATCATAACCTTAGTCATCATTATCCCCCTCTTTTTAACTATTGTAATCTAATTGTACAGATTATTTTGCCTATTTAACAGTCTAATCACCTGTTATGCTGGCCTAATTTTTCCAGTTAATAAAACCGCGGCAGGCATTGAGTGAAAAAACGAAATACATGATGGCCATTTGTGGTACCCCCTGCATGAGGAAAATATAAAGGGAGATAAGATTAGTGATTAACCATAAAATCCAGCTGGCCCGCTTTCTTTGCACCAATTGCATGTATTGAGCAATGATAGCTGTCGCATTATTAAATGCATCCCAGAAGATAAATACGCCACCGAGAAAATAAGAAACGGTCCCCAATCCAAAGAACCCCACTAAAACAGCGAAACCTACTAAACGCCAATTCGTTTTTTCGTCTACAATAAGCTCCCCAGATTCATCTTTATGGTGTTGCCATTGTTGAAAACCAAAAATTTGGGTAAATAAATAATAAATGCTGGTAAACATGTCACCAAAGATCCGATTACGGCCAGCTACTATAGCAGCAGAGATATTTTGAATCGCGTTAAAAATGAAATTACCTTGCCACTTCTTAGCCAAACCAATAACTCCAATTAGCCCCATCCAGGAAACCAAGTTGGGTAAATTAAACCAACCATTTTGAAAAGACCCCCAGGCTGTGATGGCAACTAGTAAAATATCAGTGATTAAATTAAGACTTTGACGATATTCTTTTTTCACTCAATTGATCCTCCTATATATGTATTTTTATTGAATGATAGATAAACCTGTTAAATATCTTACCATGGAAAATTTACTCCTACTAGTCAAAGTTAGAGCCTCAGGCTATTATTGATTATAAGTGTTTAGATTGCTAAAATAATAATAAAGAAAACGTTTATATAAGGGAGGAATATTTATGTCAATAAAAAGAAAAATTTTAGTTGCTGTTGATGACTCCGACCAAGCTCGTGATGCTTTTGTTGAAGCGGTCACTGTCGCTAAGGCTAAAGAAGCCAACTTGTACCTGGTATCTGTTATCGATGAAGATATCTTATCTAACCGTGAAGAGAGTGATTATTCTCACAGCCTCGTCGGCCAACGGCAAGAATTACTTAATAATTACCGCCAACTTGCTAAGGATCAATTTGGCTTTGACCAAGTTAATGTTGAGGTCTTTGTGGGCGAGCCTAAGCGACAAATCATTCACCTTTTAAAGGAAGATCCTGCCTTTGAATTGATTGTTGTTGGAGCAACTGGGAAAAACGCTAGAGAACGTCTCTTTATGGGCTCCGTTTCTCAATTCGTTGTCCGTCACTCTCCTGTTTCGGTGCTCATTGTACGCTAGTAAGGAAGGTTAATTATGCCAGAAAAAAGTATTCAAAAAATAATGGTACCTATTGATGGTTCAGAGCCAGCCAAGGCTGCCTTTAAACAAGCCCTTGAATATGCTCATATTTATCAAGCTAAACTCTATATTTTTAGTGTAGCTGCAGATTTCTTACGCTATGATTTTGATGATTTTAATTTAAAAGCCCATGACCATGAATTATGCGCCTACCAAGAATTATTAAAGAATTATCAAAAAGAAGCTCAAGAATCCGGAATTAAGGATATAGCCATTGAAGCTCGCCCCGGTGATCCTAGGAAAGAAATTCTTGACTTTGCCGAAGAACATGAAATTGATTTAATTATGATGGGTTCAACCGGTAAAGGCGTACTTGATCGCTTACTCATTGGGTCTGTTTCTGAGTATATTATGATCCATGCGGCCTGTGATGTTTTCATTGCTAAATAGTTCCTGCTTAATAAAAAAGAAGCTGGCCACCCTGCCAACTTCTTTTTTTGTAAAATTTACTTATATTTAATAGAAAAGGTGTTTTTATTGCTTTTAACTGATTCAGAAACTTTATCCGTTCTGAAAGAAATTATGGCCCTCTTTCCCGACGCTGGCCCTAGCTTAAACTTTAATTCTGTTTACCAATTACTCATCGCTGTGATGCTCAGTGCTCAATCCACTGATAAAAAGGTCAATGAAGTGACCCCTGACCTTTTTAAAGCTTTTCCCACACCCAAACACTTAGCAGAGGCTAGCCCTCAGGTCATTGAGCCCTATATCAACCAGCTAGGCCTCTATCATAGCAAGGCACGTTATCTGCATGCAATGGGTCAACAATTAATCGACAAGTATGGTGGACAAGTTCCCAATCAACGCAGGGATTTAGAAAGTCTTAGTGGTGTGGGGAGGAAAACAGCCAGTGTCGTTCTCAGCCTAGGCTTTGACCAGCCAGCCTTTGCTGTCGATACCCACATCACTCGCATAGCAAAAAATCATCGCTTTGTTGATCCAAATGCTACGGTAAGAGAAGTGGAGAAACGAATTACTAGGGTCCTGCCTGCTAGTGAGTGGAAGGATGCCCACCATGCTTTAATTGCCTTTGGCAGGACGATTTGTACTGCCCGTAGCCCTCAATGTTATCGTTACCCGCAATTAAATCCCCACCAAGATAAGGAGATAAAGCGAAATGACTGATGAAATCGATAAAGCAAAAGCTAGTCTACGTCAAAAAATAAAAAGCAAGCGTCAAACCCTCCCTCAATCGTATTATCAGTGGGCAAATGAAATCATTAGCCATAAATTAGTCAACTTTTCGATTTTTAACCAAGCTAAGCGTATATTACTTTTTTCCAGTCTGCCCTATGAATTTAATACCCAAGAACTGATTAATTTTTGTTTTAAGCAAGAAATTCAAGTTCTTCTGCCCCGAGTTGAGGGAAAATCACTTGGTTTGCACTACGTGAATGAATCAAGCACTTATCAAAAAAGTAAATATGACATTTTAGAGCCTCAGGCTAATAGTCCCCAAGCTGGCATTAGTATGCTAGATCTCATTATTTTACCCTGCTTAAGTTGTAACCGCCATGGACAACGTTTAGGTTACGGTGGAGGCTATTATGACCGCCTCTTGGTTGATTTTAAAGGAATAACCATAATTCCTTACTTCGATAAACTAATGACCTCAGATATTCCTTGTAATGACTATGACATAAAAGCAGATTACATTATAAGTGAAAGTGGTATCTTTTCGACTAACGAATCAAGTGACCGACCTTTCCTTGAGTAACTTCTATTAGAGCCTTAGGATCCAGACCGATTTGTTTGCCCCGTTCACCAGCACTGACAAATATTTCCTCTTCCTTAAGACAAGAGTCATTGTACCAAGTACGATATTTTTTCTTCATACCTAAAGGCGAACAACCGCCTCTCACATAGCCGGTGAGGTCCAATAGTTCCTTAACATGGACTAATTCAACTCGCTTACTATTAATAACGCGGGCACATTGCTTAAGGTCAAACTCTTGGTCAAGCGGTATCACAAATACAACGATTTCATGGTCATGGGTCCTGGCCACCAAGGTCTTGTAGGACGATTTCCCTTCTTGCGGTTGAAAACTACCATCTCTATATGGAATGATGGCTTCTTCATAAGAGATCTTTGCCTGGTCTAAGAGGCGCATAGCATTGGTCTTTTTATGTTTTTTACTCACGTTCTGCCTCCATCTCTTTCATAACTCTGGGTAAGAGATCAGCGATTTGACTAGGGCGAACAATATATTGATCTTGGTAAATGCGGTCTGCAATATAACTATGGAGAAAAGTCGCTGCTTTCAAAGCGGCTTCATGATCTGTATATTGGCCCATAAAGCCACAAACCATCCCAGTCAAAGTATCACCCATTCCACCAGTTGCCATACCAGGATTGCCGATAGCTAATTGATAAAATTTAGAATGGTCAGCAAAATATAAACGGCTAGGTGCTCCTTTAAGGACCAAATTCAGCTGATATTGGTTAACGAATGATTGAATTCTTTCATTATCGTGATAGGAAATTTCACCATGCGATAAGCGTTCCCACTCCCCATAATGTGGAGTCAAAACGAGATATTTTGCCTGGGATAATTGGTCTAAGCCTTGATCTTTTTGACTGAGAATAGAAATCGCATCGGCATCAATAACCAATATTTTATCAGTAATAACTTGTTTAATGAGCAACATAATCTGGTTAAAGCGTGAATGGTCGCGACCAAAGCCTGGCCCGATGCCAATCACATCAGCCTTTTCAATGGCCTTTTTCAAGCTATCTTGCCGACGCCAATCACTAACCATCACTTCAGGTAAAACGCTATGGATGGCAGGCCGGTTCACTGGATCGGTAAAGACAGTCGTCAGTCCTGCCCCACTATTGACACAAGCCATGGCAGCCATCTGAATTGCACCACCCATGGACTGATTGCCTCCGATCAAAACAATATTGCCGTAGTCGCCCTTATATGAATTGGCTTGGCGCTTGGGAAAATGTTGAATAATTTCAGATTTCTCAATTTCAACTTTCTCCATTTGCTCATCCCTTTCTCTTTGCCCAGTATAATTTGATTACGAAAAAGAGCGATTTTAATCATCGCTCTTTTTCAACAATATACTCTTTTTAAAAGGATTAAACAAGTCCTTGAGATAACATCGCTTGAGCAACTTTACTAAAACCAGCAATGTTTGCTCCTGCAATTAAGTTATAAGGATCATTGGTGTATTTTTCAGCGGCTGAAGTCGCTTGTTGATAGATATTGTCCATGATATCTTTTAATTTTTGGTCGACTTCTTCAAAGGTCCAAGATAATCTTTGACTATTTTGAGACATTTCTAGGGCTGATACGGCCACCCCACCTGCATTAGCTGCTTTAGCTGGGCCAACAAATACACCGGCTTCAAGAAGGGTATCTGTTGCAGCTTTATCTAAAGGCATATTGGCACCTTCAGAAACATATTTAACCCCATTCTTTACGGCTTGTTCAGCACCCGGTTTTTTCACTTCATTTTGAGTAGCGCAAGGCATAGCCACATCAACATCAATAGCGTGTTTCCAAACAACACCTTCATAATAACTAGCACTTGGTCGTTCTTCAGCATACACTTTGATCCGTTCACGTCTATTTTCCTTGACGTCTTTTAGTAAATCAATATCGATGCCTTCTTCATCAACGACGTAACCATTGGAGTCAGAGACTGTAAGGACAGTAGCGCCAAGTTCTTGAGCCTTTTCAGCAGCATAAATAGCCACATTACCAGCCCCAGAGATCATAATCCGTTTGCCTTCAATGGCTTCTCCCTTGGCAGCTAACATATTATTCAAGAAATAAACTGCCCCATAGCCAGTGGCTTGGGTACGAGCGAGTGAACCTCCATAAGTTAAAGGTTTTCCAGTAATCACACCATTTTGGAAACCATTTAGGCGTTTATATTGGCCGTATAAGTAGCCAACTTCACGGGCACCCACACCAATGTCCCCTGCTGGAACGTCCATATCAGGACCGATATATTTTTGTAATTCGGTCATAAAGCTTTGACAAAAGCGCATAATCTCTTGGTCAGATTTCCCCTTAGGATCAAAGTCAGAACCACCCTTACCTCCGCCAATAGGTAAGCCGGTTAGGCTGTTTTTAAAGATTTGTTCAAAACCTAAGAATTTTAAAATACTCTTATTAACGGTTGGATGGAAACGTAGGCCACCTTTGTAGGGACCAATTGCTGAATTAAATTGAACCCGAAAAGCGGTGTTAACTCGAGCCTTGCCTTGATCATCCATCCAAGGCACTCTAAACTCAATGATACGTTCTGGAATAGCTAAAATTTGTAATAGGTTAGCCTCAATATATTCGGGATGTTCTTCAAAAACAGGTTCAACACTATCTACAAATTCATGAAGAACTTGTAAAAATTCTGGTTCCTGTTCATACTTCTTATCCCACAATTGACGTGTTTCTTGAAGATATTCTTTTGCGTTCATATTACATTCACACTTTCTATTGAGTATAGATATAAACTGATAAAACCTTTTCCTATGGAGAACGATTAAATCATATGAAGATTATAGCAGATAATGAATTAGATGTCAGACAATTCTGATTATGAAAGCGAATTCTTTTCTTTGCTCTGTTTTTCCTTCTCACAATTGCGTAAATTTTGTTGGTGAAGTTGATGGAAGAAGTCATCTTCTAACTGTCTCTTCCAGACCGTTACCCCGGTTTTTTGGTAGAGTTCCAGGGCGTAAGGATGATTGTGGTAATCATAGAGATAAGAAACTTTTTTTATTCCCGCTTGAATAATTTGTTTAGTACAAGGCAAGCAAGGGAAATGCGTCACATAAATTTCAGCGCCCTCAGTAGAAACACCAAATTTAGCGCACTGAATAATCGCATTCATTTCAGCATGAATCGTACGCACACAATGCCCATCTTCCAAGTAACATCCCCCTTCACTGCAATGGGTTTCTCCACTGACAGAACCATTATAGCCTCCAGCGATAACACGATTATCTCTAACGATCACAGCACCCACCATCAAACGGTCACAAGTGCTCCGCATCGACAAAACCAAGGCTTGTGATAAAAAATACTGATCCCAAGGTATACGCTTCATGACTATCCCCCTATTTCTTGATACTCTCATTATACCAAAGCTTAGAGCCTTGAAAAGAAATGTAAAGGTTAAATATGAAATTATCCTACTTGTAAAATTACTATAATAAGTCAACAAAACCCCTCCTAGCTACTCGAAGTATAGTTTGGAGGGGTTGCTTTACATAACCATATTTTTATTTAACACTTAGTTTAAAACGAATTACTCACTATAAGTAGTCATAAAGTGAAGTTCCTGTAAAAATTAAATCTTTCTTTTCTTAAAGACTCTAACACCTACTAGAGTAAGAGCTAGCCCAAAAACTGATGTCAGTGAAGATGAGCCGATAGACCCAGTCTTAGGTAGACTAGAGGAAGCATTCGTTGGTGTAGTAGCTAGTTTAGTATATTCACTTGGATTATCAAAAGAAGCGTCTCCATCTTTTTCACTCCCCTTAGCTGGAGTGTACTGAGTAGAAATTTTCTTGCTGGTTTCTGGCAGCACTTCTACTACCTTGTCAACTGAATCTACTTTCTTAACCTTATCATTCGTTTGGCGGCTATTATGTTCTTGAACAGATTTTTTAATATCCTGTAACTTCACATAGATATAGGTGACTTCTTGCTTGATATTTTCGATGTATTGGCCTTGCGTACTCTTGCCTGCCTTATCAAAGTGCGCCCCGTTCTTAGCTTCCACTTTCACTAAGCGGTAACCTGGCCTATCTTTTTTAGAAGTGATGTATTGGTCAGTCGATTTTCCACTAGTTTCAGGAATATTTACTAGCTCATCAACTGAAACAACTTTTCCTTCTTCATCAACTGTTTGATAGATATGGTGTTCTTGGAATGTGCCTTGTTCTTCTACTGGTGGCTCTTCTTGGACTTTTTCATAGATATAGGTCACTTCTTGTTTAGTATTTTCAACATAGTTGGCTCTGGTTTCAGCACCATTCTTGTCGAATTGGCCACCATTTTTCGTTTCGATCTTAACCAGTGTGTAGTCAGACTTATCTTTCTTAGAGGTAGTATATTGGTCCGAAGATTTTCCTTCACTGATTACTCCATCGGTGACTTCATCGGTTGAAAGAACATTCCCGTTCTTATCAACGGTTCTGTAAATGTGGTGTTCTTGGAAACTCCCCTTGGTCTTTTGTACCCGTTCATAAATATAGGTGACTTCTAATTTCTTGTTGGAAACAAAGTTACCTTTAGTTTCTTGGCCTTCTTTAGAGAACTTCACACCGAACTTCTTAGAGTCTTCGTTACTTGGAGTAACGGAAACTAGTTTGTAACCACCCTTGTCTTGTTTAGAGGTGGTGTATTTTTGATCTGTTTTACCGCTGCTTACCTCATTATCCTTGGTTTCATCGGTTGAGAGGACGTTGCCGTCTTCATCCACTGTACGATAGATATGGTGTTCTTGGAAGCTACCTTTGGTTTTTTGAACCCGTTCATAAACATAGGTGACTTCTAATTTCTTGTCGGAAATATAGTTACCTTTAGTTTCTTGACCATCTTTGGAGAACTTTACCCCAGATTTCTTGGATTCTTCAGTGCTTGGAGTAACTGACACTAACTTATAGCCGTCCTTTTCTTGTTTTGAGGTAGTATAGCTTTGGTCAGATTTACCAGTTGTCACTTCATTATCTTTTCTTTCCTCAGTCGAAATCACATTACCTTCTTCATCTACAGTGCGGTAAATGTGGTGTTCTTGGAAGGAACCTTTCTTCTCAACTGGTGCTTCTTCTTGAACTTTTTCGTAGATGTAGGTGACTTCTTGCTTGGTGTTGTCAACATAGTTAGCTTTGGTTTCAGCACCGTTCTTATCGAATTGACCGCCATTCTTAGCTTCTACCTTAACGAGTTTGTAGCCAGGCTTGTCCTTCTTAGAGGTAGTGTATTGATCAGAAGATTTTCCTTCAGAAGTTTCACCATCGCTGACTTCATCAGTTGATAGGATGTTTCCGTTCTTATCAACGGTTCTATAGATATGGTGTTCTTGGAAGGAACCTTTTTCTTCTTGAACTTTTTCATAAATGTAGGTGACTTCTTGCTTGGTATTGTCAACATAGTTAGCCTTGGTTTGGGTGCCGTCCTTAGCGAACTTCCCACCATTTTTACCTTCAATCTTAACCAATTTGTATCCAGGCTTATCTTTCTTAGCGGTGGTGTAAGTTTCGTTCGATTTTCCTTCAGAAGTTTCACCATCGGTGACTTCATCGGTTGAAAGGATATTTCCGTTCTTATCAACGGTTCTGTAGATATGGTGTTCTTGGAAAGAGCCTTTTTCTTCTTGAACTTTTTCATAAATGTAGGTGACTTCTTGCTTGGTATTGTCAACGTAGTTAGCTTTGGTTTCAGCACCATTTTTATCGAACTGACCACCATTTTTAGCTTCTACCTTAACGAGTTTATAACCAGCTTTGTCTTTCTTAGAAGTGGTGTATTGATCAGAAGATTTTCCTTCAGTGGTCTTACTGTCTTCTTTTGAATCTTCAGAGATCACATTTCCGTTCTTATCAACGGTTCTGTAGATATGGTGTTCTTGGAAAGAGCCTTTGGGTTTATTGATTGGTTCATACCAATAAGTGATCTCTTTCCCCGCAGGTTGCCATCCGCTGGTCCAGTAAGATAATCTTTGCCCTTTTGGCATATCATTAAATTTATAACGAGTTTTTCCATCATTAGAAAATGATAAAATTCCTTTGTCATCTTTCCATAAGAAATTGACACCGATGTACTTAGCATCTGACTTCACACCTGCCACTGATGAAGCGATTGGTTCTGAAACATATACTTGATAATCTTCTTCTTTAACTTTTTCTTTGTTTACTAGTTCAACGACTTTTCCAACAACAGTCTTATAGTTTCTGACTGGAAGTTTAACCCCTGTAGCCTTATCCCACATTTCAATGACAATATCACCATTATCATTAACCACTGTACGACGAACAACAAAGGTTCTAGAAACGCTAGCTGCGTTATTAACAATCGTATTGACTATTGAAAAGCCCTTACCAGCCCAATAAGTACCATTGATTTTACCTTCAGGATAGTTCGATGCTTTGACCAAACGATAATCGTCTTTATTAAACTCTTTATAAAAACGATCTTTGGAACTATTGGTAATATAGCTATCTCCTACGAAAGCAGGGAATTCTTGGGAAGGAGCTAATTGTTTTTTTGTTCCAACTTCTAAATAATTGACCAGAACCTTTGTCTTATGTGGCAATGATTGGTTGTATTCGTCATGGGCTCCATTATGGTATTCATATTTATCAGGAATAACAGTCTTAACTGCCGCTGCATACAAACTCTTCGCAGAATATTTATTTGTTCGCTTCCAATCTTTGGCACGGTCAAATACTAAATATTCTCCGTTTTCATCTACTTTGAATTTTACTTTAGGTAGGTTGGCCTTAGAGAAGTTTACATCCTGACCAAAGAGAGGAAGAGGTATCTCACCATTCTTATCTAATTTATAAGTATTAATCAGCTTCTTATTCTTGTCATAAACACTTCCTTCATATGCATTTGTCTTTAAATTAGTGTTCACAGCAATGAAATAAGCATCATTATTTCCCGATTGATCTGACAGGGCGAAAACGTTAGTGACACGTTTATCTGCATCATCTGATTTTACAAAACCGACCCTTTCAGGTAATTTTGCGGGGCTTACTTTGTTATATTTTATAGGATCGTCATCATACTTAAGTTCTGTGCCTTCTACTTCAGGATCCCTTACAAAGTGAGTGACTTTTAAATTGGAATCACTTGCGGTTGGCATAGGATCTTTAGCGTTTGTAGGCGCTACTGTTTTAACTTCTTGAGATTTTTCAGCTTTGTTTAGAGAATTTTTATTAGTGTCTCTACTTTCTGGCGCCCCACCAGCATTATAAAAACTCACTTTATCAGGTAAGTTCTCATTTTTTTCACCAGTTAAAGACGGAGCTTCTTCCTCTCTAGCGTGGCTAAGTGTATTGTCAGTATTAGAAATTTCGTCCGCATAAACAGGCCCTCCTTGAGCAAACAAAAGAGTAGCAATTAGTACAGAACCAACACCCACAGATAATTTTCTGATAGAAAATCGCTGTCTTTTTTCATAATTCTTCATATATGTTTTATTCTCCTTATCATATTTATAAATTATGATTATATTATACACAATTAGGGTGTTTTTAAAAGCGGTTTTATAAGACTTTGATGTTAAAATTAAAAAAATAATACACCGTAAGGAGCGTATCCCTTCTATGTGATTTCGTACAATTTATAAGCACTTACATTCTAATTCAGCTAATACTATTCCCAAGTTTATAAATTGTGACTTTTCACCTGGTATAAATACAGGGAGTAGTCCTAATTCTTACAATAGTAATAGAATTAAAAAATCCTTTCGTACACGGAAAGGAATAAATGAAGAAGAAGTATTCTTATTTCAGCTGAAAGCTTGGCAAGCTGATACCAAAGCCCTGCTTGGCATCATTTTTACTATAAAGGGTCACTAAAGACTCAATTATGAAAGCAGCGGTGGCTTATAAAGATAAACTGGAAGATATTATCTATCAATTTTTTTAGTATCTATTCACTGTGATAAAAAAGAAAACGCTAGAGCCTAGTGAAAGCTTATAGCGTAAAATATAATTTATATTATATATCTAATTTAGTATAAATTTTTCACGTTCTTTTTATCAAAATAATAGCCAATAAAAAAGACTGTGATAGGTCACAGCCTTTTCGAACGTTCTTAATTATTCACCAAAAGAAAATTCTTCTTTAACGTGGTTTTGAAGGTGTTGGTATGAACCTTCTCCTTCATATAATTGGAAGGCTTGAACGGTTGCACGTTCTTCTTCATCAGGATAAACATCTTGTACAAATGGGTTATCTTTCAAGATTGCTTCAAGATGTTCTTTACCAATTTCACGAACAGTACCTTGTAAACGAATCACTTCAATGCCGTCTTCTTTTAACATACCAGTAATCGCAATTTTAGGATTATTGGTTAATTGTTTATAGAAGTTAGTGGTAGGAGCAGTCATGAAGAATACCCCGTGTTCATTCGCTACACCAACATTAGCGTAACGTGCATCTGCTTCTCCGTCTTCATTAACTGTTGAGAAAACACAAGCCCCAATATTTTCAAGAACATTCATATAATCTTTTAATTCCATATAATCATTCCTTTCTCATTACTTTATCATCATTATAGCATAATTAAGTTATAAACAAAAAGATAAGGCTTACAATCAAGGTTCATAGTAATTCCTGGGCTTCTTTGTTATAATAATAAGCTAGGAAAGTAGGTGATTCCATGTCTTATGATGGACTATTTATTCATGGACTTATACAAGAATTAAACGCTTGCTTGGCCGGGGGAAGAATTTCCAAGGTGCAACAACCCTACGATCAAGAAATTCTTCTTACCGTTCGGTCAAATCGCAAAAATTATAAATTACTACTTGCAGCGACGCCACAAGCCCCCCGCGTTCAGCTTACTAATCACCAATATAGTGTGCCAGATACCCCACCCAATTTTTGTATGTTTTTACGTAAGCATATTGATGGGGGAAAAATCATCAATTTCAGTCAATACGAAAACGACCGCATAATTATTATCAGTATTGAAAGCAAAAATGAATTGGGGATTAGTGAACCCTATAAACTCATTATTGAAGTCATGGGTAGACGCAGTAATATCCTAGTTCTTAATCAAGATGGTAAAATTGCCGACCTCATCACAAAAATAGATATTAGCCAAAACCGTTTCCGTACCCTCCTACCAGGAGCTATTTACCACCTGCCTCCGCAAGGGGATAAGGTCAATCCTTTCAGTATCAACCCCGATGAATATGACCTAATAGCTGACGCTAAAGAGATACAGAAAACCTTTATGGGATTTGGCAAAGATAGCGCGGTAGAATTAGCCCAGAGACTGACTGAATCCCAAGATAAAAGTGCGACCTTTACTGCCTTTCTCAATGCTTTTAACCAATCCCAACCAACCCTGAGCCAAAATGACGGTCAGGTCACTGCGACGGCTTTCCCCTATCAAACTTTAGGCGGAATGCAAACCAGTTACGAAACTTTTACCCAACTCCTCGATGATTACTATGAAAAGAAAGCCCTCTTTTCTCGGGTCAACCAGGTCAGTGAACAAATTAGTCAGGTTGTTGCTCAACGGATTAAGCATAATCAACGTAAATTAGCAAATCTCAAGCAAGATATGGAAAAAAGTAAACAGGCTGAAGAATTTCAACTGAAAGGTGAGCTTTTGACCACCTACCTCTTTCAAGTAGAAAAGGGAATGACTAGTGTTCAATTACCTAATTATTATGCTAATAATAATCTCATCGATATCGCCCTCGACCCCCTACTAGAGCCTTCGCAAAATGCTCAAAAATACTTCCAACGCTATCGCAAATTAAATACGGCAAAACAACATATAAAAAAACAAAGTCAAATCGCCCAAGCAGAATTAGATTATTTAGAAAGCGTTCAAGATCAAATTGAAATTGCTGAACCCAATGAGTTAGAAGATATTCGTCAAGAACTTATCCGTGAAGGCTATATTAAACAACAAAAACATAATCACCATAAGCGCAAGAAACCTTTAAAACCGAGACAGTATCAAACAAGTTTAGGAAACACTATCCTTGTTGGTCGTAATAATACGCAAAATGATGAACTCACCACGAGACGGGCTAATAAAAACCACTACTGGTTTCACGTTAAAGATATTCCAGGCAGCCATGTGATATTAGAAACTGACCAGCCTAGTGATGAGGAAATCGTTGAAGCAGCAACTTATGCCGCCTATTTTTCTAAATACCGTCAGGCCAACAATGTCCCCGTGGACTATACACAGGTCAAACATGTTAAAAAACCTAATGGAGCTAAACCAGGCTTTGTTAATTATTTTGAGCAAAAAACAGTCTTCGTAAGTCCCGATGCCCATTTACAAGCTTAATCAAGCATGAGAAACGAACGCACGTTTGCACAAAATTTCGAGCTATGCTACAATAAAAGCACCAATTAGAATCGCTTGAACCATTTTTATAGTAGATAAAAATGAAATGACTCGGATAATATATATGGAAAGTTTCGGTGAAACAATATGAAAGAAAGACCCTTACAAGTCTTACAATGCATTTATGATAGTGTAAAAAATCAAGGCTATCCCCCTACGGTTAGAGAAATATGTGACCAGGTAGGACTAGCATCGACCTCAACCGTTCACGGCCATCTTAATCGTTTGGAAGCAGGCGGTTATTTATTCAAAGATTCTACTAAACCCAGGGCCTTGGAAATTACCCATAAAGGTTTAAAGATGTTAGGCGTGGACCAACCCGGTATTCCTATTATCGGTACAGTTACCGCAGGACAGCCTATCGATGCCTATGAAGATGTCGATGGCTATTTCCCCACCCCACCAAGTCTTAATAGTCAAGATGGTGAATATTTCATGTTGCAAATTCGCGGAGAAAGTATGATCGAAACCGGTATTCTTGATGGTGACTATGTCATTGTTCGCCAACAAAGTTCAGCATCTAACGGCGATATTGTGATTGCTATGACAGATGATGATGAAGCAACCTGTAAACGTTTCTTCAAAGAAAACGGTCACTTCCGCCTCCAACCTGAGAATGCTAGCTTAGATCCTATAATTCTAGATGACGTCACCATATTAGGTAAGGTTGTTAGCCTCTACCGAGAACATACTTTTTAAAGAAAAACCGCTCTTTAAGCCATTCACACTGGCTTTGAGAGCGGTTTTTATTTAGATTATAAGCTTGATAGTATCATGATGCCATTATTCATAATTAATCAGTGACAGAATATCTAAGTCATTGATTAGTTGACGGCCTTTTAGACTTTCTAATTCAATAATAAAGGCAGCACCAACGACCTCCCCGCCAAGTTCTTCAACTAATTTTTTAGTGCCACGAATCGTCCCACCAGTGGCCAAGAGATCATCAACAATGAGGACTTTTTGCCCAGGTTGAATAGCATCTTTATGAATTTCAATAGTATTGCTTCCATATTCTAAATCATATTCAATGCTGACTTTTTCACGAGGTAATTTATTCTTTTTGCGGGCAGGAACGAAGCCCTTGTTTAAAGCATAAGCTACTGGACAGCCAACGATAAAACCTCTAGCCTCTGGACCAATGATCACATCTACTGATTTTTCACGGCCAAAATCTGCAATTTTATCAACTGCATATTGAAAAGCCTGAGGGTCCTGGAGTAAGGGCGTAATATCTCTAAATATAATGCCTTCCTCAGGGAAATTAGGTATATCCTTAATGTAGTCTTTTAAGTTCATAAATTATCCTCCTGGAAAAAATACCGTGTTAAATTATCAATGGTTTCTGTTAAAAGAAAGTTTTCTTTTTCAATTTGCTTTGCCCAATTTTTAAGACTAGTCGACTCCTTTAAATCAATCTTATTCTGGCCTGGACGAATACGATAAATCTGGCCGCTTTGGTCTAAAAGCCCTGCTTCAACTAAAACTTTTAGCAATAAGTTAAGGAGAGGGAGCGGTATCTTTAAATACTGAGCCAAGTCTGCCTTTTTTTCGGTCAGATCAAGTTCTTTATAGAAAATGAAGTAACGATAAAGCAAAACAAATTGATCGCGATTGGGCATACCAATTTTTCTTGCCGATATCGGACTAAATGAAAATAGATAGATCGTTTCTATATTCTCATTATGAACGAAGTCTCTTAGCTTTTGCAAATTTTTCGGTAGTTCAAAAATAACTAATTGTCTATAATGTTCCCTGCTCTGTTCCAAGTCTTCTTCCCTTATTAAACAAGAGTGGCTAGGAATCTGCTCTTTATATTGAGCGATTAAGTGCTTGCTTTCAAAATAATAGTAACTTTGGGAAAGAGAAAAAATAAGGTCAGGATTTTTTTCTCTCCGCCAGTCAACGATTATTTTTTGATCGCTAGCCATATCGAGTAAAATGGCTTGTGGCCGACTCTTTCCCTGCCAGGTATTAATTGATGCTTCGACAACCAGGTCAACATTTTGGCCTGCCTGTAAATAATTTGCCAAAATCCCCTTATGAAAACCGATAACTTCTAGCTGTTGATTTTCCTTAGTCAAAGAAAATTTTAAGGTGTTCTTATCTTTTCCTAATTGCTTAGGCGCAGAGATCGATTCATTTTCAATTAAAAATATAGGTTTGGGATTAGCCGAACCAAATGGTTTTAAGCGATTCAGCTCCTGAATATTTTCTAAGGTCAATTGATCGGCAGTAATCTTGGCGTCAATTGTTAAGGGGATCTTCCCTTGTAATTGTTCCTTGAAAGGCTCAATCGCCTGATAGATTGCTGCTTTCCAAGCTTCAAATTGGTCTTCAGCAATGGTCATCCCAGCCGCCATGGCATGTCCCCCACTCTTAGGAGCATATTCTTTTGCAGCTTGGAGGAGCTTGAAGAGGTTGATTCCTTCAACCGAACGACCTGACCCCTTATATTCTGACTTCTCAGCATTATAATTTAAAATGATACTAGGCCGCTGATAGTGCTCCACCAGTCGACTGGCCACAATACCTAGGACTCCCTCATGCCAATTGGAATGAGCTAGAATAATAATTTCTGGTAATTCTTCCCACTCTTCGACTGCTTGAATAGCTTGCTGACTAACCTGGTCAACAATTGCCCGGCGCTTTTGATTAGTCGCTTCAATAGTATTGACTAATTCTTGGCAATAATCCAGATCGAAACTCGTTAGTAATTCAACTCCTGGTTTTGCTGAGCCTAAGCGACCTAAGGCATTGAGTCGTGGAGCAATGTTAAAGGCGATAGTCTCTTCATCGATTTGGTTTAAATCAATATTTTGACTCTTCATTAAAGTTATTAAACCGATTCTTTCACTATGTGCCATAATCTTTAAGCCTTGCTGAACAATGCTGCGATTTTCATCCTCTAAGCGGACCAAATCAGCGATCGTCCCAATCGCACAGACATCCAAATATTCCATTGGTAAACTACCAGTCATGGCTTGGGCTAACTTAAAGGCAACCCCTGCCCCACATAAATCATCAAAAGGATAATTTCCCTCAGGATGTCTGGGATGAACAATAGCATAGGCTTCTGGTAAAGTATTTCCAATTTCGTGGTGGTCAGTAATAATAACATTGACCCCAGCATCTTCGGCATACTTCACTGCTTCATGACCGGCGACACCATTATCACAGGTTAGAATTAATTGGACCCCTTGCTTAATGTAGTAAGCATAAACCTCCTTATTAGGGCCATAACCATCTACAAACCGGTCTGGTAAGTAATACGTTACGTTAGCCCCTATGGATTCTAAAAGTTCATAGAGAATCGTGGTTGCTGTAATTCCATCGGCATCATAGTCGCCATAGATTAATATGAGCTCATTATTTCTAACCGCTTCTTCTAAACGATCAATGGCTTTTTGCATATCATGGAGTAGAAAGGGATCGTGAAAATGAGGTTTTTCACTCAAAAACTCATTAATTTCTTGAGTGTTTTGTTTTCCTCTCTGAAAAAGTAAATCGACAAGGAGAGGCGATAATTGAGTTTCCTTAATCACTTGCTCTTTTTCTAGGTCAGATTGATCAGAAGTTGGCCTTAATTGCCAATCATAATTTGCCTTTAGCATAGCTAACCCCTTTCTTTAGCATCTTGATGTCTCTTGCCCTTAACGCGATTTTATCCGAGCCATGGTCCAATGGATCAAACGGTAGCCTAAAGGAATCGAAAGCGACAAGACCTTGTTTAAGTAGGCATAGTAATTAGGGACAACGACTTCCATCTTGTTTCTTTCTATCCCCTGGCAAATCGCTTGGGCTACTTCTTCTGCTTCAACCGTGAAGCTATCAACTGCCTGAATAAATTGTCCACTCGGATCTGCCTGGTCAAAAAAGGCGGTCTTTACTGGCCCGGGTAATACAGTCATCACCTGGATAGGCGTTGACCATAGCTCTTGTCTTAATCCATTAGCAAAGGCTAACAAACCAGCCTTACTTGCTGCATAGCAAGCATTGCCAGCGGTTTGAATGCGACCAGCAATTGATGCCAAAATCACCAAATAGGTTTTACTTAAGCCTTGGTCTAGCATGGCAATGGCAACGCGTTGGCAAAGATAGATGGCACTTATCAAATTGGTATTGATCTGTTCCAGAGCGTGGGCATCACTTTGCTGAATAACCCGTTCAAAATAGCCTAAACCAGCACTATGGACGACAATCCTTATGGAATAACGCTCAAAAGCATAGCGAACAAGACTGTCTATCGCCTCTATATCAGTTAAGTCAGCTGGAAAAATATCTACAGCTTTAGCACCAGCCTCTAAGCATAGCTGCTTACTTTCTTCCAAGCGTTCCTGGTGCCTAGCGGTTAGTAAGAGTGAGTAGCCTGCTTTGGCGAGAGCAATCGCGGTAGCCCGGCCAATACCACTAGATGCTCCGGTAACCAAGGCCCATTGCTCTTGTCTAAACCTATCACTTAATGGCATAGCTATCGAAATCCTTCACCACTTGGCTGGCAGGAAATATTTTTTCGGCACCTTGTTGCAATTCTTTAGCCATTGCCCCAACATAGCGTGCCGAAATATGGGTCAGGTAGAGCTGCTTAGCCCCAGCTTTTTTAGCTACCATGGCGGCTTGGCTTGCAGTGGAATGGTAGTAATCATGGGCCATTTTTTCTTCACCAGCCTCAAATGTCGCTTCATGGACCAAGACATCAGCATTCTTAGCTAAATCAATCCCAGCCTGGCAGTAGCGGGTGTCGCCATAGATACTGACAATTTTCCCGCGCTTATCTGGCCCAAGAAAGTCTTTTCCTTGAAGTTCCCTGCCATCTTCCAAATGAATGGTCAATCCTGCCTTTAATTGACCTAGGAGCGGGCCATTTGGTACTCCTGCTTCCCGAGCCTTATCGATTAATAATTCACCTGGTGAATCGGCTTCTTCCACCCTAAAACCATAACTAGGAACAATATGGTCTAAAGTTGCATATTTAACCGTAAATTGCTGGTCTTTAAAGGCAATGCCAGATTGGTCTAATTCTTTGTAATAAATTGGATAGGTTAGGCGAGTTTTGGATATTCCTAGACTGGTTTGAACATATTTTTTCACACCTTTAGGGCCATAAATGGTTAAGGGAACATTTTCTCCACCTTGGAAGCTGCGACTACTTAAGAATCCTGGTAAACCATACATGTGGTCACCGTGGACATGGGAGATAAATATTTTAGTTACTTTTCTGGGTTTCAAAGTTGTTTTAAGGAACTGTTGTTGACTGCCTTCCCCACAATCAAACATCCACATTTCATTACATTCATCTAATAATTTTAACAGGGTACAAGACACATTACGGGCCTTGCTGGGTACCCCTGCACCAGTACCTAAAAAAGTTAACTCCATAAATATTCACCTAATCTAAAAATTCAAATTCATAGTCTAACAAGCGCACAATATCGCCAGATTTGGCTCCCTTTTCCCGTAAAGCTTCATCGACACCTTGTTTTTTCAAGCGACGAGCAAAACGCATGGCACTTTCATCATATTCTAAATTGGCCATCTTGAAATCTTTTTCTATGCGTCTTCCAGAGAGGATAAAGGTGCCATCACTATCCCGATTAAGATAGAAATAAGGTTCCTCTTCTTCAATTTGGTAATTGACAGCTTCCGCTTGATCTTCTGCTGCCTTTTCTGCTTCAAGGGCTTCTCTTCGTTCGGTTTCTTCATCGATCAAATGGGCGGTATGGTCCATTAAATCGTTAATCCCGGCATGGGTGAAAGCAGAAATTGGATAAATTTCAGGGACACTTAAGTCAGGATAATTGTCTGCAAAGTAAGTGCTTAACTTCTCTTTAAATTCTTCTAAGTATAAGACTGCTTCTGGAATGTCCATCTTATTAGCAACAATAATCGTCGGTCTAGCGATCAAGTCCTCATCGTAGTTGCTGAGTTCCTTATTAATTTTGACATAATCTTCAAAAGGATCTCGGTTTTCATAAGCGCCCATATCAACCACGTGTAAGATCACTTTTGTTCGTTCAATATGACGCAAAAATCGCATACCTAGGCCAATTCCTTCCGAGGCACCTTCAATTAGGCCGGGGAGGTCAGCTAAAACAAATTCCTCATGGTTTCTTGTCGTTACCACACCTAAATTAGGATTAATGGTAGTGAAGTGGTAGTCTCCTACCTTGGGTTTTGCTGCGCTGACAACAGACAGCAGTGTCGACTTTCCAACTGAAGGAAAACCTACTAAACCCGCATCGGCTAGAAGTTTTAATTCCAGCTGCAAGGTTCTCTCTTGGCCAGGCTCTCCATTTTCAGCGATTTCTGGGGCAGGATTATTATGAGTGGCAAATTTGATATTGCCACGTCCACCGCGGCCACCCTTAGCGACTATGAGCTCCTGACCCTCATCGACTAAGTCTCCAATCAAGTCCCCCGTATCAAAGTCTCGCACCGTTGTTCCAGGAGGCACTGGGACGACTAAGTCATCGGCTCCACGTCCATATCGGCCCTTGGTCATTCCATTTTCTCCTGGCTTGGCCTTAAAGTGACGATTGTAGCGGAAATCAATCAGGGTTCTTAAGCCCTCATCCACCTTGAAAATCACATCACCGCCACGACCACCATCACCACCAGCGGGGCCTCCATCAGGACGGTATTTTTCACGGAGAAAGGCAACTAAACCATCGCCTCCCTTGCCGGCTTGAACCCATATTTTGGCATAATCATAAAATGTTGACATGGTCCCCCTCCTTTCGATTATTTAAATTATTATTTAGCTTGTAAGGCTTGAACATTATAGTGCTTAGTGATCGCTTGGTCAATTAGAGTTAGCAGTGCTAAGCGGTTGTTGCGGACATCTTGGTTATCCGTAAAGACCATGTTATCTTCGAAGAATTGAGTAATTAGCGGCGTTAAAGCAGTGATTTCCTCATAAGCTTCTTCTACCCCTTCATCCAATCTTAAATTCGAAACTGCTTGGTAGAGATCCCATTCCGAATCATTTTCAAATAAATCTTCATTGACTAAAGGCAATTCAATCTCTTCTTGGTTAACTTTAAGGATAATATTATTAATCCGTTGCCAAGCTTCGACATTATCTTTATAGTTTTCATCCTCTTTGTGAGCGTTTAATAATTCAGCGGCTTGGATGATGGTTAATACATCAATATATTTGGCTTCTCTAGCGGCTTGGGAAATATCATAGCGAATCTCCTTATCTGCCAGGTTATTTTTAAGCCGGTCGGATAAGAATTGAATAATCGCCTGACTCAATTCGTTTTGCTTATCTTGGTCAAAGTCATAAACTTTGGCAAAGATATCCTGCAAGGCTTGATGCCACTCTAAAGGTAAATGTTCAGCTTCTAAAATAGCTAAAATACCTATCATTTGCCGTCTTAAGGCAAAGGGGTCGTTTGACCCAGAAGGAATTTTTCCGATAGCAAAGAAAGAAATAATTGATTCTAATTTATCACTAATAGCAAAGAGCAGACCTAGAGGGCTTTGAGGAAGATCACTCGCATTGCCGCTTGGTAAATAGTGTTCACGGATAGCTGTGGCTACTTGTGGGTCTTCGCCGGCTTTTTTAGCATAAATTTCTCCGATAATTCCTTGCAATTCGCTAAATTCATCCACGATTTGAGTCACCAGGTCAAATTTATAGATTGCTGCGGTACGATCAATTTCTTGGGTGAAATCAGTAGCTAATTGCCCAGCAAAAACTTCGTGCATGGCCCAGTTTTCATAGAGATAATGAGCGATTTTTCCAGTTCTTTCCATTTTTTGTTTCATAGAACCAATTTCAGCGTGGAAAGTCACATCAGTTAATTTTTGAGCAAAATCATCGATAGCATGCTTTTGGTCTTCTTCTACAAAGAACATGGCATCTTCTAAACGAGCCACCAAAACCTTTTCGTTGCCTTTTTTAACGGTTTTGATATGGTCACGGTTACCGTTTCTTAAGGCAATGAAATGGGGCAACAACTTACCTTCTGAGTCTTCTACCGCAAAATAGCGTTGGTGTTCCCGCATACTTGTAATCAAGACAGGGGCTGGTAGTGATAAGTATTTTTCATCAAAATCCCCTACAAAAGCAGTTGGATACTCAACAATTTGAGTCACTTCTTCAAGGAGGTCTTGGTCAAGCGGCACCTGATAATTATTCTCTTTAGCCAGGCCTTCAATTTGTTCCTTAATCATTTGTTTTCTCTTATCTTGATTAACAATAACAGCTGCCTCTTCTAGGCTTTCTTCATAAAGACTCGCATGGCTGATTGCAACGTTTTCATTATGGAGAAAACGATGACCGCGAGAAAGATTGCCAGCTTCAACCGCTAAGACATTGAAAGGAATAATTTCTTTATCTAATAGGGAGACAATCCAGTGAACCGGACGGATATAGCGAAATTCATGAGAATCCCAATGCATAGAAACAGGGAAATTCATCTCACTGACACAAGTTTTTATTTCTGGCAATACCTCTTCGACATTGAGCCCTTCAGAACGTACGGTAAGGTAGGCATAGTCCTCGCCTTTCAATTCTTTAAAATAGATATCGTCAACAGTAAGCCCCTTGCCACGAGCAAAACCCATGGCCGCCTTGGTCCAGTTCCCAGCTTCATCTTGGGCGATTCTTTTGGCTGGACCCTTAGCTTCTTCTTCAAAGGTGCTTTGGCGGTCGGCCAATTCTTTTACTAAAACCGCAAAACGTCTTGGTGTAGCAAAAGTTTCAATCGATCCATAAGTTAAGCGATTTTCATCAAGAAAGTTTTCAACCCGTTCTTGGAATTGATCACTGATGCTACGAACATATTGGGCTGGCATTTCTTCTAAGCCAATTTCAATTAAATAGCTGTGATTATTCATGCTTACCGTCCTCCTTCAAATAGCTTTGCGCCTCTTCGCGTGATAATAAGGGGAAACCTAGTTCTTTACGTTTTTCAACCATTAGACGTGCTACCCGTCTTGCCATGTGGCGAACCCGGGCCAAGTAGGCCGCACGGTCAGTTACTGAGACAACGCCACGGGCATCCAGTAAATTAAAGGTGTGTGAACATTTGAGAATATAGTCATAGGCTGGATGAACTAGACCGTTATCGATTTGTTGGTTGGCTTCTTTTTCATAGGCGTCAAAGTTATTAAATAACATCTGTGTATCCGCTTTTTCAAAGGAATAAGTCGAATGTTCAAATTCAGGTTGTTTAAAAATTTCTCCGTATTTTACTCCCCGAGACCATTCCAAATCATAGACAGAATCTACTCCTTGAAGGTAGGAGGCAAGCCTTTCAATCCCATAAGTAAGCTCAGAAGTAGTCGGATAGCAATCTAAACCACCCACTTGTTGGAAATAGGTAAATTGAGTGATTTCCATCCCATCTAACCAAACTTCCCAACCTAAACCGGCACATCCCATCGATGGGTTTTCCCAGTTATCTTCAACAAAACGAATATCATGCTGCAAAGGATCGATCCCTAAGCTCTTGAGACTTTCGATATAGAGTTCTTGAATATTGTCCGGATTTGGTTTCATAACCACTTGATATTGGTGGTGTTGGTAAAGGCGGTTAGGGTTTTGGCCGTAACGTCCGTCGTCGGGGCGACGTGAAGGTTCTACATAACAGGCATTCCAAGGTTCCGGTCCAATAGCTCTTAAGAAGGTATATGGACTCATGGTCCCTGCACCCTTTTCAGTATCATAGGCATTTAACACTAAACACCCTTGATTAGACCAGAATTGATGCAAGGCAAGAATCATTTCCTGAACGGTTTTGGCAGTAGTTGTCATCTGACTTCCTCACTCTCATTTTTATTTCAAATCTGAAATTGACAATAGACTAAGCGCTGGATCTTTGCTAGCAAAGAAAAACCCTATGTATACAAAAAGGTATACATAGGGACGATGGTTTCGCGGTTCCACCCTACTTCTAGCTCAGGCTAGCTCTTTTTAATAATGCTCTAGTACGCCCTTCCAAGTTTTATCTGGCCTTTTCTCACTATCAAGGCTCACTTTGCAGATAGAAGACTTGTACTCCTTACTAGTTATCACATTAGTATATTATCATACTTATAATACTTCACGACTTCTAAGCTAGTCAAGCGGATTAGAAAAATTCGCCAACTTATCGATAAAGCTTTTGCTTTTCAAGTGCAAACCCACATATTCATCATATAAATCATCGATTGCTCTTCGAATCATGGCTTGGCTTTGACTATTTAACTGAATACTTTGTAGGTTAGCAAAGTTGACCTGGCTGAACAGCTTGACAAAATGTGCCGCCCTAGCCGGCCAATGGAGTCTTCTAGGATCCCTATCGAAATGTTTTTGGCACAATAGCCCATCAAAAGCAACGGAAAAATCAAATATTCCCTGATCCTCTTGGCAAATTTGACAAGCATGCAGTTGGGGCATGACCCCAAATTTTGCCAGGAGCTGAACTTCTAATATATTAGAAATAATGGCGGGATTAAAGCCTGTTTCAATCTTATCTAAGGCCTGTTCAAGTTGAGTAAAAAGTCCCTTGTCGACTTCTCTATCCGGCATAGAGGCATCCACTAAATGGCAGAGATAACTGGCATAAGCCATCGCTTCTAAATCACTCATGGTATGCTTAGGGAAAATCATCGACTTGACTTCTTTAAGAAAAGAAAAGCCTTGGTCATTAATTGTGCCAATATATTCTGCCCTGACAAAGGCAAAGCTCGGTTGTTTTAAGACATTGTTAGGTTTATGAATATTACGCACAAAAAACATCCGCTTGCCATAGGGTTGAGTAAAAATCTTAACCAGCAAATCTTTTTCCTTATAGGGCCTTTGATAGAGAACAATCCCTGGAAAAGTCGCTTGATTTATGGTCATATTCTCACTCTTTCTAGCTACTCATAAAGTGTGTTAGTAATCGGTCTTTGCCCGGTAGCCAAAGTCATTGAGTAAATTACGCTTATCCCGCCAATGGGGTTGGACCTTAACCCATAATTCCAGAAAGGCCTTAGAACCGAGCAAGGTTTCTATCTCACGACGGGCATTGGAGCCAATTTTCTTAATCATTGAACCTTTTTTTCCGATAATGATGCCCTTTTGGCTCTTGCGCTCAACAATAATATTGGCATAGACATGGACCTTGTCATACTCATCTTTTTGCATCTTGTCTACGGTTACAGCCACCGAGTGGGGGATTTCTTCACGGGTTAATTGTAAAATTTGTTCCCGAATCATTTCACTGACAACAAAATATTCAGGGTGGTCAGTGATTTGATCTTCAGGGTAATATTGTGGACCAAGTGGCATTTCCTTGGTTAACTCCTTGAGCAATTGATCGACATTATCCCCAGTTAAAGCCGATAAGGGAATAATTTGATCAAAGATTTCCTTATTTGGGATACTTTCTAAATAAGCCGCCATGTCTTCCTTGTCTAATTGGTCGGTTTTATTCACTGCTAAGATCTTTGGTGTATCATAAGCAGCAATTTTTTCCATAATAAAACGGTCACCTGGGCCAATTTTTTCAGTGGAATTAACCAGCATTAAAATGACTTCAACTTCATCCAATGCTGAATAGGCACTTTTAACCATGTACTGCCCTAATTCATGCTTAGGTTTGTGAATTCCTGGGGTATCGATAAAGATAATTTGAACCTCATCGGTGGTATAAATGGCATGGATTTTGTTGCGGGTAGTCTGGGCCTTGTCACTCATAATGGCCACTTTTTGGCCAATAATATGGTTAAGTAGGGTCGATTTACCCACATTGGGACGTCCTACAATGGCTACAAAGCCGGAATGATAATTATTTTGATTGAACACAAGTAGTCCTTTCTAAATTTTAAAGAGAAGTGCTAATAGATAAGGCGTGAAAATAATTATACCAATTACTACCGAAAAAATAGATGTGAGCAAGACTAAGCCAGCTGCCACATCCTTAATATGCTTTGCAATCGGATGATATTGGTAGTTGGTCGTTAAATCAACCATCCATTCAAAACATGTATTAATCATTTCACAAGCCATAACCATAAGACAACAAAAAAGCAAAATGATAAATTCTAAGCGCTTAATTTTGAGCAAGAGTGCTAAACAAACCACTAAAAACAATGAGGCGGTTTGAAAACGAAAATTACGTTCATGTTTAAAAGTGAATAAAATTCCTTCACTAGCAAAACCGAGTGACCGAATAAAAGACCGGTTTTTGAAGCGCTTATTCTTGTAGTCTTCCTTGAGGTCTTTATTCTCTTTTAAGTCCATAGGCATCCAAAATCTCTCTTTGTAGGCCAAACATTACTTTTTCATCTTCGGGCTCAATATGGTCATAACCGTTTAAGTGCAAAAAACCATGACAAGCTAGAAAACCTAGCTCCCGTTCTAATGAATGGTTATATTCCTCAGCCTGACGTTTAGCCGTGTCTAAAGAAATAATCAAATCTCCTAATTCATAAGGCAAATCTTCAGGCCACTCAGCAATAGGACTATCGCCTTCACTCTCATCATTGATGGCAAAACTAATCACGTCCGTTGGCCGGTCTTTACCCCGGTAATCCCGGTTAATAGCGTGGATTTCATCATCGTGGACAATGGTCGCGGACATTTCCGTTTCTCGATTCAGCTCAAGTCGTTTTGCTGCTGCATCTAAGACCCCTAATATAATATTGACTTGATTTTCGCTTAGTTCTCCTGTTTTATCCTTGAATAAGACAGATAACATGCCTATTCACCTCCATGTTTCCTTTGCTCAGCTTCTTTGTCATAGGCTTTAATAATTGCTGATACCACTGGGTGTCTAACGACATCATCGGTATCAAAATAAACAAAGCGGATGTTATCAACACCCTTGATAATGTTTTCAGCATCAGTCAGTCCTGACTTTATTCCCCTAGGGAGATCGATTTGAGTTTTATCGCCGTTGACAATCATTTTTGACCCGAAACCTAAGCGGGTCAAAAACATTTTCATTTGCGCCTTAGTCGTATTTTGGGCTTCGTCTAAAATCACAAAAGCATCATCCAAGGTCCTACCGCGCATGTAGGCTAAAGGAGCAATTTCAATGACCCCTCGCTCCAACAATCGTTCAGTATGGTCGGCGCCATAGATAGTATATAGGGCATCATAGATAGGTCTAAGGTAAGGATCAACTTTTTCTTTTAAATCCCCTGGTAGAAAACCCAAACTCTCGCCAGCTTCAACCGCAGGACGGGTGAGTATAATTCGTTTGACCTGACCCTTTTTTAAGGCTGAAACGGCCATAACTACTGCTAAAAAGGTTTTCCCCGTTCCGGCAGGTCCGATACCAAATGTCAGTGGGTTAGCCTTAATGGCATCAATATATTGTTTTTGCCCAAAAGTTTTAGGTTGGATAATCTTGCCATCATAGCTTTTTCCGATTGCCTGGTCATATAAGTCTATAAAAGTATCGAGTTGATCATTATTAGCCATTTTAATGGCTGTAATAATATCACGTTCTCCAATCGTTTTGCCCTTATTTATCAATACTTCAAGAGATTGAATAATTTCTGCTACTGTTTCAACCGTATCGCTAGCGCCAATGAGTTCTAATTTATCACCACGAGCATTGATTTGTAAAGTATAGGATTCTTCGATCAAACGCAAATGCCGGTCATGAATTCCATATAAAGTTAGAGCTATGGCTGGATCCTTTAATTGAATAGTCTTAGTAGTCAGTGACTGTGTCAAAAGCAATCTGCCCCCTTTTAATTGATAAGATTAGTATAGCAAAAGGCGTTTAAAAAATCGAATAATGAAACAAAACTTTCGCCTTTCATTTAGTAGAAGAATAAAAAGCACTTTGACCATATAAAAAGGAGTTGGATCAATGCTCCAACTCCCCTATATTTCTATGATAGCAAGGATTTTGCTACTTTTTGAATTTGATTACCATCCGCTTGACCCTTCAGTTTAGCTACTGCTGTTCCCATAACTTTTCCGAAGTCTTTCATCGAACTGGCACCTACTTGATCAATAACTTCCTTAACCGCTTGGGTAATTTCTTCTTCAGAAAGTTGTTTTGGTAGGTAGTTTTCAACGATTTCTATTTCTTTTGCGGTTTGGTCAGCTAAGTCATCTCTTCCAGCTTCATGAAATTCATTCACAGAATCTTTTCTTTGTTTCAATTCCCTAGATAAGATGCTTAGTTCTTCATCATCCGTTAACGCTTCTTCTTTGTCAATTTCGGCTTTTTGTAAAGCGCCTTTTAACATGCGAATAACGGATAAACGGAATTTATCTTTAGCTTTCATGGCTTCTTTCATATCTTGATTTAATTGATCAATTTTTGCCATGAGGCGCCTCCAATCTGTCCTTTAGGTTATGCACGATTAGAATTTACGTTTACGAGCAGCTTCCGATTTTTTCTTACGGCGAACTGATGGTTTTTCATAATATTCACGTTTGCGTGCTTCACGTAAGGTGCCGGATTTTGAAACCGAGCGTTTAAAGCGACGAAGAGCGTCATCAATAGATTCGTTTTTACGAACTACAGTCTTTGACATGGTATATACCTCCCCTCGTTTCATCCTTACCATTTCCTCCACTTTAGGAAATGTACAAAGTTGATTATAACGAATAATCGAAAGTCAGTCAATCTTAACTTTAATTAAAGTAAGGGTTAAAAGCTAAGTTATTGGCATAAAGAATAATTTTTTTTAATTATTGCCAAGCTAAATTAAAAATTGTTTGGAAAAATTCTGCATGTTTGACATCATAAACCACATCGACTAAACGACCATTTTCGTCCTCATAGGTCTGCCCTTGATTAATCCCCTTGGTAGCAACCTTGGCCTTTAAAGCATGCTTCTTCGTCAATGAAGGATCAATATAGGAAATGGCTGTCAGCACATCCCAAAGGTAATAAGTCGAATTTGAGACTTGGTGAACTAATGGCGGCACTAAGGCATAGCAGTTACCCAGAAAATCAATCCCTAAATTTTTCCGCTCTTTAGCCCAAGCCTGACGTATCGATATCGTTAAAGGCACCTTTTCAGTACTTTCTAAGGCAACGATATCAATAGGAAATTCTTCTTGAAATACCCGGTCGACTGCTTCTAGATCCCAAAAAGAATTCCATTCTGCTGAACCATCATGTTCAGGTTCGAGGACATTACCTTTTGCTTGAAAGGCGCCGCCCATCCAATATAATTTATTAATTTTTCTTGCGATAGTTGAATCAGTATCTAGTGCTAGAGCTAAGTCAGACAAAGGACCTGTAAAGACAAGATCAATGGCTTGGTCAGCTGATTTAAGAATATCAACCAGTTGCAGGTGGGCTGCTTGATCAACTATTAATTTTTGACTGATTTCATATTCATTTAAAACGGGTAAGGCATCCACAGTAAAGGCATGTTCGCGCCATTCCTTAGGAAAAGGATTCTTAGGTCGAGCCACTGAGGGAGCGATTTTGATTGCTTTACCTGGCGCAAAACGGTTCAGGATCTTTTCAGAAGCAGATAAAGCAGGTTCTAAATAACAATCACCTGGAACCACACCCACGCCAAGGATTTCAATATCTTTAGCCTGACTTAATAAAAAATAATGCTACTAAATCATCAACTGCACCGTCGTGATTAAAATATATTTGTCGCATTAATATCCTCCTTTTCATTTATTTACTCTTTACATAGGTTACTCCATTGGCTTTAGGACCAACTGATTTGCCGATAAAGAAAACAACCGTCACTAGGGTAATTAAATAAGGTAATATTTGTAACCAAAGGTCTGGGATTCCTGATAGTCCCGGAATATAGTTACTTGCATAGCCTAGAGCTTGGGCAAGTCCAAAAAATACCGCTGAGAGAGTCGCACCAATTGGATGCCAATGTCCAAAAATCATGGCTGCTAAAGCCATATAACCTTGACCAGAAATCGTCGTCACAGCAAACTCATTAGCAATTGCCTGAGACTGGATGGCACCACCGATGCCTCCCAGAAAGCCTGAAATCAATACTCCAGCATACTTCATAGCGTAAACATTTATCCCTAAGCTCTCAGCGGTTAGAGGAGACTCCCCTACTGAACGTAAACGTAAGCCGAAGCGAGTCTTAAACAAGAGTAGCCATGCGATAAGCGCGAGAAAAAAACTAAACCAGGCAACTGGTGGAGTATTAACAAAAAGAATAGGTCCGATTAAGGGGATTTTACTGAGTAATGTAAGAGTACGATTAATAAATGGAACAGCCAAAGGTCCGGTTTGTGCTGACCCAGTAAGCGCCCGGCATAAAAAGACCGTTAAGGCTGGAGCAGCTAAATTTAATACCGTTCCTGATATGGTATGGTCAGCGCGCAAATGAATAGTCGCTACTGCATGGAGAGCAGAATAAATCAAGCCAAATAATCCGGCAATGATTAAGGAAATCCATGGGGACCAAGAGCCAAATTGAGGAGCTAGGAAGAAATTCGATAAGGCCCCTGAAAAAGCACCAATGACCATAATCCCCTCTAAACCAATGTTTACTACACCGGATCTCTCAGAAAAAGTTCCACCAATGGCCGTCAAGATTAAAGGGGCAGCATATAATAAAGCATTAGAAACCAGTAATTGTAGCATATCGATTAATGACATTTTCTACTCCTTTCCCTTGGTCTGTTTAAGAACTTGCAACTTATTTTTTGCCCAATCAACAATGTAGGCTGTCCCGACAAAAAAGATTATACAAGCGATGACCACTTGGGCCATTTCATCAGGAACCCCTGCACTATTCGGCATAAAACGCGATCCCACATTTAAAACACCAAAGAGTAAAGCTGAAAGGAAAATGCCTAGTGGATGATTCATTCCTAACAGAGCAACGGCAATACCGTTAAAGCCTTCGCTAGGTAGTGTTCCTTGAATTGTTATTCCTTGAAAGGTTCCTAAGCCAGTAATCACGCCACCAACACCTGCACATAAGCCAGACAAGGTCATGGTTAAGATAATATTTTCTTTAATCGACATTCCAGCGTAACGGCTGGCTTCCGGATTCAAACCAATCGAACGGGTTTCAAACCCTTTGATAGTTTTATTTATATATAAATGATATAAAGCCATGAAAATGAAGGCAATAAATATTCCCAAATTTAACCGTGAACCGTTACTTAATTCACTGAGCCATTTTAAAGATAAGCTCGCATTTTCAGTCATTTCTGGAGTTTTTAATTGGCTTCCTAAAGGCCCTCTGATAATCCAGTTGGTAAGATAAAGAGCAATATAATTCAGCATAATGGTAGTAATCACTTCATTACTGCCACGCCAAGCTTTGAAAATACCTACTAGACATCCCCAAAAGCCTCCAGCTAAAGCGCCTACTAGAAAGCATAGTGGGACTAAGACCATTCGCGGTAAATCGGGATTGGCTAAGGCAAACCAAACGGAAGTAATCCAACCTAATAAGTATTGACCTGGAATACCAATATTAAAAAAATTAGCCTTAGCAGCCAGAGCAAATGATAAACCAGTAAAGGTTAAAACGGTCGCTTCACGAAAGGCTTCGCCTAAAAAATAGGGACCAGTGATTACTTTTCCAATCATGGCTTGGTAGGCAAGGATTGGATTGTAACCGAAGAACAGCATAATTAAGGCCCCAACAAAAAATCCTAGGACGATTGATAACAAGGAAATAATTAAGGCATAGGACATTTTTTTACTATTATTCACCCGTATCACCTACTTTTTCTAATTTGCCAATTGATTCTCCAGCCATCAATAATCCTAATTCGGTTTCATTAGTCTCTTGGCTGTCCACAATACCAGTAATTTGTCCTTGGTGAATAACAGCGATACGATCAGACAAAGACATCAACTCATCCAATTCTTGGCTGACTAAGAGAATAGCCTTCCCTTTACGTCTCTCTTCCAATAACCTTTCATGAACCTCTTCAACTGCGCCAATATCTAATCCTCGAGTAGGCTGAGCAGCAATCAAGACTTTGGGGTGGTTCTCCAGTTCACGGGCAATAACAATTTTTTGTTGGTTTCCTCCAGATAACTGACTAGCCTTTGCTGAAATGTTAGGGATAGCAATATGGTACTTATTGACTAAGTCTTTAGCGTTATTTTCAATCACATCAGAGTGCATTAACAAATTTTTACTAAAGGGTTTTTGATAGTAATTACGTAAAATAAAGTTATCAGAAATAGGCATTGCTAAGATTAAGCCGCGTTTATGGCGGTCTTCAGGAATATGTCCCATCCCCTTTTCAGCGATCTGGCGAGTATTATCATGGGTAATTTCTTTTTCATCTAAATAAATATGTCCCAAAGTCGCTTCACTTAACCCGGTTAAAACATCGATCAATTCGCTTTGACCATTACCATCAATACCAGCGATTCCCAGTATTTCCCCCGCATACAAGTTTAAATTAATCCCTCTTAGGATTGGTTGGTGATGCTTTTCCAGAACAAGATCCTTTATCCTTAAAACTTCATCACCTAGTTGGGGTGCTTCTTTATTTACGTGAATTTTCACCTTACGACCTACCATCATATCAGCGAGTTCTTGTTCACTGACCTCGTCCACATCAACGGTGGCAATTTTTTTACCACGACGAATAATGGTACAACGGTCTGCTGCAGCCTTGATTTCACTTAACTTATGAGAAATAAGAATAATTGCTTTTCCTTTAGCCGCTAAATGCCGTAAAGTTTTTATCAATTCAGTGATTTCTTGCGGGGTTAAGACACCAGTTGGTTCATCTAATATCAGAATATCAACATCCCGATAGAGTAATTTTAATATTTCAACTCTTTGTTGCATGCCTACAGAGATGTCTTTAATTTTCGCTTTTGGGTCAACTTTTAAATCAAACTTCTCACTGAGCTCACTGACAACTTTTTCACTATCATCTTTCTTTAAAAAGCCATGCTGGGTGATTTCAGCACCCAGCATAATATTTTCAGTCACAGTAAAATCATCAATAAGCATGAAGTGTTGGTGAACCATACCAATACCTTTTTCATAGGCAACAGCTGGTGAGCTAATATCTACCTTTTTCTGGTTGATAAAAATCTCACCACTAGTTGGGGTTAATAAACCTGTCAAAATATTCATCAAGGTTGATTTTCCTGCCCCATTTTCGCCCAATAAAGCATGAATTTCACCTTGCTTAACATTAAAGGAAATATGATCATTTGCAGTAAAATCACCAAATTTTTTACTGATATCTTTAATTTCTAATGCTAAATTCTGTTTTGACACGATATTCATCCTTCTATTTTAAATCAGCAAGTTTTTCAGGTACGGTAATTTTATCGTTCTTGATGCCTTCACGCGCTTCATTAACGGCTGCCTTAGCATCATCATCTAAGTTAGTATCCACTAAATCAACTGCACCTTCTTTAACACCATTATATTGACTTTGTCCACCAGGGAAATCTCCTGACATGGATTGATCAGTAACTTTTGCGATTGTCGTGCCGATTAGTTTTAAGGTAGAAGCAAGGGTAAAGTTACCTTGAGACCATTCTCCTTCACTGGATTGGTCACGGTCACAACCAATAATCCAAAGGCCCTTTTCCCCATTTTCCAAGCGGTTGCGGGTTTCAGTAAAGGCACCATTCCCAGTTTGCCCTGCGGCTGTAAAGATAATATCAATCCCGTTTTGATACATTGAAGATGAAATTTGTTGACCACGGGCAGCATCACCAAAAGAATCCGCATATTGAACATCTACCTCAACTTCAGGCTTAGTATCCTTTACCCCTTGTTTAAAACCAGCTTCAAAACGTTCAATACCTGGAATTTTCATACCGCCAATAAATCCAACTTTATCTTTCTTAGTCGATTTTGCAGCAGCTACACCAGCTAAATAAGCCGATTCGTTATCTTTAAAGGATAGGGAAACCACATTAGGCAGATCAACTTGTCCATCGACTAAACCGTAATGTTGGTCAGGATTGTTTTCTGCAATTTTTTGAATAGGCTCAACCATAAAAGATCCAATACCAAATACGATATTGTAATTATCAGCTGTTGCAGTCGATAAGTTAGGAATGAAATCTGCTTCTGAATGTGATTGATAAAATGAACGCGCATTTTCAGAAAAGCCGTGGTCCTTGGCCCATTTTTCCATTCCTTCCCAAGCTGACTGGTTGAAGGAACGGTCATCTATCCCATTCCCATCAGTAACCATGGCAATACGGTATTCATCACTAGTTGATTGGCCGCTAGTAGAAGCTCCGCTAGTACCGGCATTTTGACCTTGACAACCAGCAAGCGCTAACCCTGCTAAAGCACTAATAACTAAAGTTTTAAGATTCTTTCCGAACATTTTGCACCTCTCTAATATAAAAAGTTCGTTTTAACTACAAGACAAGTATAACTCAGATTATAGCATAAAACAATATTTTTACGGACGAATTTATAAAAACGTTTAATATAGTTCGCTTTTTACATAATATAAATATTAATACGCTCTTTTATATTATTTAATGGTAAATTGCAATATCAAGTGCATATTTATTTTAAAAAATCCCAGTGTCATGCCAAATAACTAAAAAGCTGATAAAGTCAATAATTCTTGGCCCGTTTTTCTCTAGCTTAAAGTGCTTGATTATCATTTAGAGATTCAGGGTGGGGCTGTCAAGGTGGAGAGCGAAGCGGACCTTGACTGGCCCACACTGAATCTCTATGCTTTGTTAAGCACTTTAGCCTGCTTCTTTAAGCGTTTCCTGAAGTTTCGCAACTTCTAGGTTATAACAGTCGTTAGGGGTTTGATAATCTAAGACCTTTCTAAAGCGATTATTTATTGTATTCGTATAGTGTGCGAGTTCCTGGTATGTCAGCTTTTTAAAGCTTGTCCCTTTGGGCAAGAATTCTCTTAACATGCGATTATGTCTCTCATTACTGCCTTTTTCCCAAGCTGAATAGGCATGGGCGAAAAAGACTTCCAAATCCTTCAGAGCATACTCAAGCTGAGATAGTTTAGAAAATTCACTGCCGTTATCGGTCGTTAAGGTTTTAAAACACGCTTGACCCTCTTTAAGAATCACCTTTTTAACCGATTTTACAATGGAATCTGCATCCCACTTCCAAGTCTTCTTGGTGAGGAATTTTCGCGTTTTCCGTTCAACTAGAGTAATAAGACATGGCTCTCCTTTAGTCTTCTTTCCTATCACGAGGTCAAGCTCCCAGTGACCAAATTCTTCTCTTGAAAGGACGTCTGGGCATCGCTGATCAATGCTTTTTCCAAATACCTTTTTATTCGTCCCACGCGGTTCACTAGGTTGTTTTCTTGGACGAATCCTTGTTTTCATAGGAAGATCAATATTCCTCACATTTAATAAACCAAGATTGATATATTTATACATGGTTTTGGTGCAAGGAACTCTTTCTAAAGGGTGTTTTCTGCGGTAATCATGAATAAACGTATCAACACTGAAAATACGGTCTTCTTTAGGTGTCAGTAAGGCTTCCTCAAAGGCTTTAATGAAGTTAGATTTTCCATACAAAGCGCCTCTGGCTTTAGAATTTGACCGATTATCTTTATAAACACGCGAGCCAGTTTCTGCAAGATAGACATCAACGTAGGTATGATCATAGTTCATTTGACGTGTTTTTCCACGTTTTAGTTCACGAGATATGGTGCATTGATTGACGCCAACGGCGTCAGCAATCTCTTTCTGTTTATGTCCTTCTTGGTGCATTGCTTGGATAATTCCGCGTTTTTCTGCAGAAAGGTGTGTATATGATCTAGGTTTCGTGTTAGAATGTTTCATAGCCAGTGAGTGCTCCTTTACTTGGGTTTAGACGCTTTTAAGTATAGAGCATCACTGGTTTTTTGTCGTCCTTTTCTCTATGCACTTCATTTTACAATTTACCTATATTATTTAATTGTAAATTTCATTTTTATTATCTTGTAATTAAAAAAAATAGGCCTATAATTGACTTTAATGCGCAATTAAACCTATTTATTACTAACTATAAGGAGTTATTCAATGTACGATTTTATGAAGAAAGTTCCCGGTGGACTCTTACTGGTCCCTATGCTTATATCAGCATTATTTTGCACCTTTGCCCCCGGTGTTTTTGAAATCGGTGGGGCTACGCAAGCTATCTTTACTGCCGATGGTTTGAATTACATTATCGGATTTGCTTGCCTTTGTTCGGGAGCTTCTATAGATCTCTCCCATTTAAGTGTGGTCTTAAGAAAAGAAGGCGTCCTTATCCTAGTGAAGGTCATTATTAATATTGTTTTAGGCCTTTTGTTTATTCAATTCTTTGACATGGATGGGATTTGGGGAATATCAGCCATTGCTTATATCGCTGCGATCGCCTCCACCAATCCCTCTTTATTCTTAGCCTTGGAAAGTGACTATGGAACTAAGGATGACATCAGTGCCTTTGGTTTAGTTGGCTTGTTATGCACCCCAGCTTACCCTATGTTAGTTTTTAGTATTTCTCAAACCACTGCCATTAATTGGACACCAATTATCTCAACCATTATCCCTGTCATCGTTGGAGCAATACTAGGCAATTTAGACCCTAAGATGCGGGATTATCTAGCACCTGGAGCAGCAATTACCCTCCCCTTCATGGGCTTTGCTTTTGGGGCTAACATTAATTTAATCGACGCCATCAAAGCGGGACCACAAGGCGTGCTCTTAACCATTCTCTTTTATATCCCTATGGTTCTTATCATGGTCTTAGTTGAACGTTACCTCTTAAAAGAAGATGGGGTTACCTCCTTAGCAATGTCTTCAATTGCTGGGATGTCTGTTTCAGTTCCTGCTATTATTGGTGCAGTGATTCCTAGCTATCAAGAATTTGTCGCTCCGGCTACTGCTCAAATTGCTTTTGGGGTAGTTATCAGCTCGATTATTACTCCAGTTATTGCCCGCAAACTTTATCGTCCTAAAGAAACAGATCAAACAACCTTAATCTAAAGTCTCCTAAGAAAAATATCACTACTAGAATTAACTAAAAAACTCAGTCTCCTGTCTAATCCTTTCTGCCTTGACTGGCAGAGAGTTTGATAAGGAGACTGAGTTTTTCTTATGCTTTATTAAGATTGCTTTTCGCTTTCAGCTAGGCAGTTTGGGCAGAGCCCAAAAAGTTGAAAACTATGACCGTTAATTTCATAGCCGGGAAGCTGTTGGCTATAATAGGATAAATCACCTAAACGAACAGGAACGGTTTTCCCGCATTGGTTACATACGAAGTGATGGTGGTGGCCTAAGATGGGATCACAATGTTGACGGAATACCATCTCCCCATCAATTTCATTTTCTTCTAATAAATCATAATCAGTAAATAAGCGCAAATTCCGGTAAATCGTATCAAAACTTATATTAGGATGGTCTTTTTTCATGGCTTGTTGGACATCCTTGGCTGATTTAAAATGATTAATATCTTGGTCAAAAACCGCTAACATATCCGCCCGTCTTTGCGTATACTTATAACCTAAATCATTTAATTGATTCATAGCATTTTTTACAAATTCAGACATAGAGACCCCTCCCAATTTAATTTATTATAGCATGCATTTGCTTTATGGCCATGTTATAATTTGTTTTAAAACATAATGGATGAAATAGGATGTGTAATAATGACTGAAGAAAAACAAATTAAAGATTTTTATTTACTATCTGATGCAGTCGGCCAATTAACAACAGATCTCCTAGATAGTGTAATGGTACAGTTTCCTGATGTTGAAATCAATATAAAGAGTTTTCCATTCATTCTTCATGAGGACTCGCTAATCCCTGTTCTGGAAGCGGCTAGAGACAATCAAGCCCATGTCGTAGTGAGCTTTGTTAAGGAAGACCTTCACCAAACCGCTGCCCGCTTTTGTCAAGATCATGGACTTTTTTATTATAACGTCCTTCATCCCATTATTGAACTGATTGGTGAAGAATCTGGCACTCCTTCTACCCAAAAGCCCGGACAGCGGCACAAATTAAACGACCAATACTATAAACGTATTCAAGCCCTTGAATTTGCTGTTCAAAATGATGATGGGCGTTACCCTAACCGCTTTGAGGAAGCGGATATCGTTCTATTAGGCATTTCGCGTACCAGTAAGACTCCCCTCAGTATCTATCTGGCCTTCCAAGGTTATAAAGTGGCTAATTTACCTTTAGTCCCAGAAGCACAATTACCTGAAGAGATTTTTAAAATTGAATCCAATAAAATCATCGGCCTCACCAATGATATTAATGTACTAAATAAATTTCGTCGTGAACGTATGCGTAGCTATGGGGTGGATGAATCAGGGCTTTATAGTGCCGATGACCGCATTGAAAAAGAATTAGCCTATGCCAATGAAGTTTATGAGCGTCTGCAATGTCCCATTATCAATGTCGCTGACCGTAGCATTGAAGAAACGGCTACCCTCATTCTTATGTTCATGAACTTCAAACCCCAACAAAAGTAAAGTGACAAAGTTTCTAGGCAAATATACTTTGATAAAGATTGAAAAGAGGTTGCGACTGATAAATCGCAACCTCTTTTATATTACCGCAAAAGGAGTTAAATTGTGACACACTCTCTAATCACTCCGATTGGCATACTTCCTATAACTTAACTTTTGGATGGACTAGGATAATTAATTAAGTCCATTTGGCTGAGAGAAAGCACCCGTGTGTCGGTAAAAAAGTCGATAAAGTTTTCGCGTTTAGGTGTGAAAACAATAACTAGGGCTAAAATTGGAAACTGGCGCAGGATGATTTTCCCTAAACCTTCACGTATCAGGCAGGTTCCTAATGATAAGCGACTTTCATCAGCCTTAACAACTCTTAAGCGACAGAAAAATTTGCCCAAACTTTGTCCATTAAGGAGATAAGTCGACAAGGTAAAGTATAAAACCCAGATAAAATTAACCGCTAGAAAATTCACTAAATCGCCTTGTTCAAGTAAGTCTCTACTTAAAAATAGACTGGCGAGTGCTAAAAGGATACTTACTAAGGCTTTAATAAAAAGATAATCTAAGCAATAGGCCAATAAACGTTGCCAAAAACCTCCATAAACCTGACGGGGCAATTGGTCAACTATTTCAGAATAACTAGGAAAACAAGTAGTCTTATAGCCCTCTCCTGGAGCTGATTTATTTTCTAAGCTACCTTGGTAAAGTTCATCATTTAAAGCAGAAATATCAATATTTTGATTATCATCTGTTTTTTTCTTTTTACCAAACATATTATTCACCTCCGTAGAGATAATATGGGCGTGGAGCTTGGTCTGTTAATTCCTTAACCGCTTCAATTTCATTAGCTGGTGTATCTGCTTTCCATAACTTACTCAAAGGAATAGCTTGGCTAAAGCGACGAATTAAACTGCTAAATTGTTGTTTGTCTTCATCAGTACTTACTAAGTAAACCCGGCCACCTTCTAAATCGTGGTCAGCCTTTAGGGCGTTCAGTGCATCTTGACGGTAACCAATTGCATCAATCAAATGTTTATCTAAGGCTTGTTGTCCTGAATAAATACGCCCATCAGCTAATTTACGGACTTCATCTTCATTCATTCCGCGACCTTCTGCCACAATTTTCACAAAACGATCATAGGATTCTTTTAAAATACTATTGATAATTTCTCGATCTTCATCGCTAGGATCTCTATACATCGATAGCAGGTCCTTATGATCACCCGATTTAAAGACTTCTGGTTTAATGCCATGTTCCTCTAATAACTTACTGATATTAAAAGTGGAAAGAATGACACCAATTGACCCAGTAGTCGTTTCAGTATCAGCAAAGATCTTGTCAGCAGCCATTGAAATCATATAGCCCCCGCTAGCTGCCATGGACTTCATGCTGACGTAAATAGGAATTTGGCGACTTTCCTTCAAGTCCTTTAAAGCTCGGTAGAGCTCAACACTCTCGTAAACAGCTCCACCTGGGGAATCAACTTCTAGAAGCAAAGCTTTAACTTTATTATCCTCTTTTATTTTTTTAATGGCAGACAAGGTCCCTTGGTGATCATAGCTTTGATTAGCTGAAAATAAGGAGTTCTGCTCTCCCGTATCAGCGATCGTTCCATTGACCTGGAGGACAGCAATTTGAGAATTGCTGTCGCCCTCTTCGATGGTTTTATCACTAGCAAAGAACTTATTTGAGATCGCATCATCCAAATCGGCTTCTTTTTCACGCACAGCTGCACTTTGAACACCAAAGAATAGGATTAGTGCAGCCACAATGACAACGATCCAGCTTTTTTTATTCATTTTCCTCACCTTTTCTCTCTGACTAAAAGTTACATTTATTTCTTACTTAATCAGGATTTTGAAGTCAAGCAGGGATTAGTCAAGGTCAATTTTAGTTACTTCTAAATTAAGTTCATCTAATTGCTTGTCGGAAACAGGGCTTGGAGCATCGGTGAGCACATCCACCGCACGACCATTCTTAGGAAAGGCCATCACTTCACGAATATTGTCTTCTCCAGCTAAGAGCATCACTAAGCGGTCTAATCCAATCGCTAAACCACCATGAGGAGGGAAACCGTAATCCAAAGCATCTAATAAGAAACCAAATTGTTGGTAGGCCTTTTTTTCAGAGAATCCTAAAGCTTTTAGCATGGATAATTGAACCTCTTTTTGGTGAATACGGATAGACCCCCCACCAATTTCATAACCATTCAGGACAATATCATAAGCTTGGGAGTAGACGGATTCAGGTTCACTTTCTAAACGATCAAGGTCTTCTTCGTTCGGCATAGTGAAGGGGTGGTGCATGGCTGTATAGCGCTTTTCATCAGCATTGTATTCTAACAAAGGCCAGTCAACTACCCATAAGAAGTTAAATTGATTTTTGTCCATCAAGTCTAATTCACGACCAAATTTTAACCGGACTTCCCCTAATGAAGCGTTAACTACCGAAGCTTGGTCAGCAGAGAAGACTAAAATGTCACCTGCTTCAGCCTTCATCCGTTCCATTAATGGTTGTGGGTTTTCTTTAAAGAATTTACCAATTGGTCCAGTTAGCCCATCTTCTGTCACTTTAATCCAAGCGATCCCTTTAGAGCCAAATGGTTTAGTGTAAGGAGTCAAGCTATCAAGATCTTTTCTTGAGTATTGATCAGCAGCTCCTTTAATGTTAATCCCTTTAACAATTTCCCCATTTTCAATGGCCATATTGAAGACCTTAAAATCATATTGGTCAACGATATCTGATAAATCAACCAATTCTAAGCCAAAGCGGGTATCAGGTTTATCAGAACCATAGCGGCTCATGGCTTCATCATAAGAAATCACTGGGAAAGCTTCTGTCATGTCGAGTCCTTTAACTTTTTTCATGACTGCTTTTAACATGTTTTCGACGATATCACGAATTTCTTCTTGACTGAGGAAGCTGGTTTCCAAGTCAACTTGGGTAAATTCAGGTTGACGGTCCCCACGCAGGTCCTCATCTCTAAAGCAACGCACAATTTGATAATAGCGGTCAAAGCCACTGGCCATTAAAAGTTGTTTTAATAATTGTGGTGATTGAGGTAAGGCATAGAATTCACCTGGATGAACCCGGGAAGGAACTAAATAGTCACGCGCCCCTTCTGGAGTTGATTTTGATAAGTAAGGAGTTTCAATATCTAAAAAGCCATCTTGGTCTAAGAATGAACGAATGGCGTGGGTCACTTGAGACCGCAAGCGGATATTATCTTGCATTCTTTGACGGCGTAGGTCGATATAACGAAATTTCATCCGTTTATCTTCATTAATATCGATAGTATCTTCTACAGGGAATGGTGGTGTTTTAGCGCGATTGAGAATAATCAAATCACTGGCCATCACTTCGATATCCCCATTTTTAATTTTAGGGTTAATTTCCCCTTCTGCACGAGCGACAACTTGTCCTTGAACTTCAATAACGTATTCAGAACGTAGTTTTTCTGCCCGGTTAAAATGGTCACCTAGGTTAGCTTCATTAAATACCACTTGAACAAAGCCTTCGCGGTCACGCATATCAACAAAGATAACCCCACCTAAGTCACGGCGACGTTGTACCCAACCTTTTAAGGTCACTTCTTGGCCGATCATTTCATTAGAAACGAGGCCACAATAACTTGTTCTTTTCATTAATCATTTCCTTCTTTCATTGCTTCTTTTACTTGGTCAAAGTGTTCAATCACATCATCAATAGCAAAATGGCGCTCTTGGCCAGAAGTCATATTCTTCACATTAATATTTTTATCTACTAGCTCACTTTCACCTAAAGTTAAGGTATAGGCGGCACCGTGGCGGTCTGCATCACGGAATTGCTTCTTAGGCTTCCGTTGGTTGAGGTCAAATTCAACATTTAATCCTTGCCGTCTTAAGGCCTGAACAATTTGTAAAGCTTCACTCAACACACTTTGCCCAATGGTTACCAAATAGATATCGAGAGGATTTTCAACCGCTAAATCTGATTTTTGTGCTTCAAGTAATAAAATCAAACGTTCCATCCCAATCGCAAAACCAAAGCCCGGCACATCTTCGCGACCTTCGGAAAGTTCTTTCACTAGTCCAGAATATGAACCTCCACCACAAATGGTGGTTTCCGCACCAAAGACTTCATTATTAGTCATAATTTCAAAAATAGTATCTTGGTAGTAGTCGAGACCGCGAACCATATTAGAGTCAATTTGATAAGGAATATTTAGGGCTGCTAATAAGCTTTGAACTTGTTCAAAACGCTCTTTAGAGGCTTCTGATAAATAATCAAGAATGTTGGGCGCATCTTTAACAATTTCCTTATCCTTGGGGTCCTTACTATCAAGTACACGCAAAGGATTTTGATAAAGACGAGTCCTAGAATCTTCGCTCAGTTCCTCTTCAAAAGGTTTTAAATAATTAATTAAGGCTTCACGGTAGTTCAAGCGGGCTTCATTATCGCCTAAGGAATTAATGACTAATTTCAAGTCTTTAACCCCGAGAGTTTCAAGGATTTCCCAAGCTAAAGCAATTGTTTCCACATCACTGAGGGCAGTTTTTCCATCAAAAACCTCAACCCCTAGCTGATGAAATTGACGTTGTCGGCCACCTTGGGGACGTTCATAACGAAACATGGGACTAATGTAATAGACCTTATAGGGCTTTATGTGTTCTGGTCCATATAGTTTATTTTCAATAAAAGCCCGCACAATCGGTGCCGTTCCTTCAGGCTTCAAAGCAATATGACGGTCACCCTTATCATAGAAATCATACATTTCTTTAGTGACAACGTCAGTTGTTTCTCCTACACCACGAGCAAAAAGATCATAAGATTCAAACATGGGCGTGCGAATTTCATTAAAGCGATATTTGGCCATAATATCTCGGGCCGTTTTTTCAATCGCCTGCCAAATTTCAACTTGACCCGGTAAAATATCCACAGTACCTTTAGGTTTTTGAATCATTTCCTGCCTCCTTTTAATAATTAGTGGTAATAAAAAACGCCCCTATTTCTGTTAAGAAATAAGGACGATGACAATCGTGGTACCACCTTAGTTTAGTAGTCTTACTACCCTTGTCGACTAACGCGCGATAACGGAATAGCTTTGCACTATCCACCTCAGGGGTTGTCTAAAAGTGTACGAAGTGACTTCCAGCAAATATCACTTTCTCTAAACCACACTTATCTTATGCTCTCAATGCATCCCCGTCACAGGTATTCCTTAGTTAGATTACCTAATTGTCTTTAAAATGTCAACTAATTTCACAAGTTTCTGCTGTTTTTATTAGGATTTTTTATTATAATGAGTCATATGTATTCTTCCAAATAATTATTATAGGATTCCTAAATCTATCATCTCATTAAAAAGGCTAGACTTAAAAGAAAGTTCTAAGGGGGTCAACTCTTGTCCAAAAATTCTTCTTCACAAGCAAAAAACAAGAAAAAAAATACTTATTTAGTTTTCTCTATTATTATTCTGACCTTATTTATTATTGCTTTTGCCCTGATTTATCACGTTAAAGTTAAGTCGACTAAAGAAGTGACCACTGGTGTCATTAATATGCGAAATGGTCCTGGAATCACTTATGATATCTCCCAGCAAATCGATCAAGGAAGTCAATACCAGGTGGTTGAGGAAAAGCACGACTGGAAGCATATCATTCTTGATAATGGCCAAAGCGGCTGGATTCCCAATTGGTTAGCTAATGACAGCTTAGCTAATAATGAAGAAGAAGCGAAGGCGGGAACAGGATTTATTGCCACGGTCTTATCTGACCAGGTTAATGTTTATCAAGATGATTCCACCAATTCTCAAGTAATTGGTCAAGCTCAGGATAATGAAAAATATAATATCCTCTACCAGTCGGGTGATATGATCAATATCCAATACAAGGACGACATTGGCTGGATTCCCCAAAATCAAATTGAAATCACTCCGGGAGTCATTACCCAAGCCCCAGGACGCCAACAGACTAAAGAAGAAAAAGCAGCAACAGACGCTTTCTTAGCTAATTATGACGCCTCAGTGACCGCTACCGCTGCCGGTGTCCATATCCGCAGCCAGGCAAGTAATGACTCAGAAATTATCTATAAGGGTCAAATCCATGAAAAATTTGCCTATCTTGGCCAAGAAGGTGCCTATTACCATGTCAAAGCCCAAGACGGTACGGAAGGTTACCTAGCCAATTGGTTGGCAGAATCGGATTCAACCGCTATGGAAGACAAGGCAAAATCCTTAGCCAATACCTCAACCATTAAAGGAAAAACCATTGTCTTAGACCCTGGTCACGGGGGGAGTGATCCAGGAGCCATACGCGGTGATAAACAAGAAAAAAATGTCACCCTAAAAACCGCCCAAGTTGTTAAAGGGCTGCTCGAAGATTATGGAGTTAATGTCTTAATGACTCGGGAAGATGATACTTTTGTTGACCTAGCGCCGCGTGCAGATATCTATAATCAAGCCCAAGCGGATGCCTTTATTAGTCTTCACTATGACGCTGCTGAAGAAACGACAGTATCGGGAACCACCGTCTACTACTATGATGACGCTTCAATTCCTTTAAGTGAAAATGTTCAAGCTCAATTAATGGAAAAAATGCCCCTGGCAAGTAATGGCACTCGTTTCGGTAATTTCCAAGTCATTCGTGATTCAAGACCCCCTGCTATTCTGATTGAATTGGGCTACATGAGTAATCCAAATGATGTCAAGGCCTTTAGCCAAGATGAATATTACCAAAAAGTTGCCCAAAGCATTCTCAATGCCTTAATTATTAATTACCAAGAATAGAGTAAATAATGACAGAAAAAAACTCACTCAGGATTTAAAATTCTTGAGTGAGTTTTCATTTTATCGAATAAAATCGTGCAAGTTATTCATCTGAATCTAAGATAATCGTTATCGGACCGTCATTAGTTAATTGAACCTGCATATCTGCTCCAAACTTGCCAGTTTCAACTTCTAAACCATAGCTCTTGCGAAGTTCTTCATTCAGCTTTTGATAGATGGCATCTCCATGGTCTGCTTTAGCCGCATCAATAAAGCTTGGTCGGTTGCCCTTCTTGGTTCTCGCATAGAGGGTAAATTGAGAAATCGATAAGATCTTCCCGCCAACTTGCTTAATATCCAAGTTCAATTTATCGTTTTCATCAGCAAAAATTCGCATTTTGGCAATCTTTTTAGCCATATATTTAACGGTCTCTTCAGTATCACTATCATGGACACCCACGAGGAGCACAAAGCCATGGTCAATGTGACCGACTGTTTCGCCATCAATACTTACACTAGCCTCTTTAGCCCGTTGGATAACAATTCGCAAAAAATCTCCCTTTCTATTCAATAAATTTTTATTCACTCAACTATTCTCTCATCGATCACTGACATTTTAAAGACATTCACTAAACCCGTTCAACATCATAAACATCGGGAACATTTTTAATGCGGTCAATAATCTTTTCTAGCTGGTCTAAACTTTGAATAACAATTCTAATGCGTACCTTCAAGTTATTGGTCTTATGATCAACATTTCCGTTAACGTTAGAAATATTGGTTACCAAAGGCGTAATAACCTGCAAGATATCATTAAGAAAACCGTTACGGTCAAATCCATCGATCATAATTTCTACGGCATAGGAATTATTGTGAGTAGCCGCATCTTCCCAATAGACTTCAATCAATCGTTGAGATTGAACCTCATTCATATTTTGGATATTTTGACAGTCTTGGCGGTGAATGGTTACTCCCCGCCCCATAGTGATAAAGCCAATAATGTCATCACCTGGTATGGGGTTACAGCAATGCGCTAGGCGAAAGAGAACATTATCTTCACCTTCCACCACAATTCCATCATTGTGGCGAACGGCCATCCGCTCGGACTTGCCCCCCCGGTTGGATTGACCGTTATTTTTACGCTCCTCTTCTTCTTGGAGGAAATCTTCCAGTTTCGACTGGTGCTCTTCTTTATCACGACGTTTCCGTTCATTTTCAGTGATCTTATTGGCGACAGCGGAAGCAGATAGTTCACCAAAGCCCACTGCTGCAAATAAGTCGTCGATACTTGAAAAATTAAAGCGTTCCAAACATTTAGCCTGCATATCCTTGTTGAATAATTCATTAAAGGAAAAGTCCATCTCTTTAACGGTTTTAATCACGGCTTCCCGGCCACGTTCAATATTTTCATCACGATCTAATAATTTAAAATGCCGTTTAATCTTATTTTTAGCCCGATTAGTCACCACGAAGTTCACCCAGTCCCGACTAGGACCAGCAGAATTCTTAGAGGTTAGGATTTCAACAATATCACCGGTATGTAAGCCATAGTTCAAAGGAACAATCTTTCCGTTTACTTTGGCCCCTACTGTACTATGCCCGACTTCGGTATGGATTTGATAAGCAAAATCCAGTGGGCTGGCGCCTGAGGGTAATTCGCTCACATCACCTTTAGGGGTAAAGACATAGACCTTGTCCTTAAAGATATCCTCTTTAACGCTTTCCACAAACTGAGTGGCATCATCCGAATCGTCTTGTAAATCCTCAATTTGATGGAACCACTCTAATTGTTTATCTAAATCGTCAGTTTCTACCTTGTCGGTAACCCCTTTTTTGTAAGCCCAGTGAGCTGCTACCCCATACTCAGCCACCTCATGCATATCAAAGGTTCTAATTTGAATTTCAACAGGTTGGCCATGTTCACCTAAGACCGTGGTATGAAGAGATTGGTAGCCATTGGCCTTAGGCATAGCGATATAGTCCTTGAAACGTCCAGGTAGAGGCTTCCAGCTGGTATGGACAATACCTAAGACTGCATAGCAATCCTTTACGCTAGGAACCAAGACACGGATAGCTAGGAGGTCATAAATTTCGTCAAAGGTTTTCTTTTGCTGGTGCATCTTTTTATAGATGGAATAGATATGCTTAGGACGACCATAGATATCGTATTCGCCATCAATGATGGGCTTGACATACTTATTTAAAACATCAATCGTCGCATCAATATAAGCTTCTCGTTCTTCTCTTTTCGAGTTCATCAGGTGAACGATCTGGTAATAAGCCTCCGGATTAATATAGCGCAAACAGGTGTCCTCTAGTTCCCATTTGATTTGACTCATCCCTAGGCGGTCGGCTAAGGGCGCATAGATATCAAGGGTTTCTTCGGAAATGCTGACTTGCTTTTCAGGACGGTGCCATTTTAAGGTACGCATGTTATGTAAACGGTCAGCCAGTTTGACCACAATTACCCGCAAATCATTGGCCATGGCTAAGAGAAGCTTTTGGTGGTTTTCAGCTAGCTGTTCCTCTTTCGAACGATACTTCACCTTCCCTAACTTCGTCACCCCATCAACCAAAGTGGCAATGGTTTTAGAGAAAAAGTATTCTATATCATCTAAAGTAATGCCAGTATCTTCAACAACATCGTGCAAGAAACCAGTGGCTACAGTATCCGGGTCCATTTGTAAATCAGCTAGAATACTGGCCACTTGGGTGGGATGAATAAAAAAGGGTTCGCCCGATTTACGTTTTTGTCCTTCATGCGCCCTCTCCGCAAAAGCACAGGCTTTTTTTATCATAGCTACTTTATCTTCAGGCATATATTGTTCACAGGAAGCGATGACTTCTTCTTTACTTTTGTTTTTAATTTCTGACATAAGAAGCCCTCCATTCTACAAGATCTTTTAGACAAACATCTAAGTATATTAAAGCTATTATAACGCGTCTGAATGAGTGCAGGCAATTACTTACCTACAAACTATTTTTATCTCGATGCTCTCTACCCTTCTTGGCTAAGATTCCAAACCAATCCCCAGCTCGCATAATCCAAGGTAAATAAAAATCATTAGCGATTAATGCATCCTTTAGCTTGTCAACTTCAGTATAGTAGATGCCGGATAAGATAAAGGATCCATTGTCTTTTAAGTTGTCATAGGCTTGAGGGACGAGCGGCAGGAGGATATCCGCTAAAATATTGGCAGTGATTACATCTACCTGGTCATGGATACCGTTGAGCTTATCGTTAGACTGAACAGTCACCTGATCCATGCCTGCATTGAGGTTGATATTAGCCTTAGCAGTTTCGATAATGCTTTCATCATAGTCATAGGCAGCGACACTTTGAGCCCCTAAGCGTTTTGCCGTAATCGCTAAAATACCTGATCCGGTCCCCACATCAATCACCCGGTCGCCCTTTTGTAAGACCAGACCCATTAGATGAATGGCTAGCTGGGTCGTGGGATGGTCTCCGGTGCCGAAAGCCATGCCCGGATCCAAATAAATAGCATTGGAATCAGCCTCTTGACTGTCTTTTTCCCAAACCGGAATAATTGATAACCAATGATTAACTTGAATCGGTTGATAATAGTCTTGCCAGTTCGACGCCCAAGATTGGTCTTCCAGGCGGTTAATGCTTAGTCCTTGTGAGGACCAAGCAGGATCAAGTGCCTGTAATTTTTCGACAACCGATTCTTTTAGGGCAGCTTGGTTCGTTTCTGCTGAAAAATAGCCTTTTACAATAGGGGAGTCCCCATATTTTTCTAAGACATCATCGCTTTTAAAGACACCAAATGCAGAGGGAAGCTTTAAATAATCTTCAATATCTTGGATAGCAACCCCATTAGAACCGAGCGCCATTAAACAATCCGACACCAAATCAGAGGGAATATTTTGACAATGTATAATTATTTCTAACCAGTCCATACTCTCACTTCCCATCTAGAAACAAAGTAAGGAAGCATCATAACGATTGGCTACCTTCAAGTTATCAATAATGGTTACTAAGGCTTTATTGGACCAATGAATTGTCATTTGCTGGCGTACATTAGCTTCTAGGCCCCGTAGTTGGTGAGCAGTTTCGTTAACAAGTTGATGAATAAGTTGTAAGCAAGCGTCAATATATGACTTTTCAAAAGCATTAGGCGCTTGATTAGCGGGAATGACAATGTGGTTACTTTGACTATCATTTCTTCTAGCATGTTTGGAAAATGAAAAGTTCAAGGCATAATAATCAAGGTCATTATAGTATTGGCCAAAGTGATCCTCAAAAGTCACTGGAGCAGTACGGTATTCACCAGCTGGGTTAGCAATAAAAAATTGTAATAGTAGTTCTCCTCGCTGGCCATCTTCAATTAGGCGCCAAGGAAAAGCGCTGGGTTCTTTTTCTAGTTGTTCTTGAAGGTACTTTGCTAAGGAATAAAAACGTGTATTTGGCATGTCAATCTCCTTTTTAACTATCCCTTGCTCTCCTATTTAAAATAAAATGCCTATTGATTAGGAAAGCGAATTTTTATAATTAAATTTATTATAACAGTTATTGGTCAATCAAAAAAATTTCTTAATAATTTTCTTAAACCCAAGAGACCCAGTCTTAATAGATCTTCTTTTATGCTATAATGGTTTTATTACAATTATTACTAATTTGAGGTGTCTGGAATGTCTGCTCGTAACTTAACAACCAAAGATATACTACAAAAAGAATTTAAACCTGCCTTGCGTGGCTTTAATACCGAAGAAGTTGACGCGTTTTTAGATTTAATTATTCGTGACTATGAATCCTATGAAAAGGAACTAGCCTTTTTACGCCAAGAAAATAATCGCTTAAAACAAAATATCGAAAGTGAAAGCAAACAGACGAACAACACTAGTAGAAGTTCTAGTCAAGTGGCAACGACTAACTACGATATACTCAAGCGCCTTTCTAAACTGGAAAAAACGGTCTACGGACAAAGCATTCGCAAACAAAATGAGAACTATCAAGAAGATCCTGTTGAAGAAACACGTATTTACCGTAGCGAATAAAAGTCAACAGAAAACACTAGCAATTTAATCGTATTTACGGTAGAATTTTAGAGTTGAACATTGTAAATTTCGGGTAATCGCGGGTACCCAGAGGTATCTGAGGAAAGTCCATGCTCGCACAAGCTGAGAGGCTTGTAGTGATCGTGCTTAGCGAAACCATAAGCTAAGGCTCAGACGGCGGACAAAAAAGCTAAGGACTTAGTCTAGGCTTGAGTCATCCTGAAAAGTGCCACAGTGACGAAGTTGAATGGGAAACCCTTCAAGTGGAACGCGGTAAACCCCTCGAGCGAGCAACCCAAACATTGGTAGGGGCACTTGACGAATCGGAAACGAACGAATTCGTCGGGGCAGTAATGCAGATAGATGATTACCAATCAAGTAGCTTCCTGACCTACTTGTGAACAGAACATGGCTTATAGAAATTTACATCAGGCAACATAAGAGGCTGGAACAATGTTCCAGCCTTTTTATCATAGCGATTTTCATGGTAAGATGTAACAGACTAACTAATAAAGGAGACCATTATGAAACAATATTCCTTAATTGCCACCTGCGCTAGCGGGATTGAGGCCTTAGTATCCAAAGAATTAAAAGATCTGGGTTACTCAAGGGAAAATGAAAATGGTAGAGTTCGCTTTCAAGGTGACCTTAGTGATATTGCTAAGACTAATATTTGGTTAAGAACTGCTGACCGGATAAAAATAGTTATGGGAGAATTTAAAGCGACTACTTTTGACCAACTTTACGAACAAACCAAAGCCATTGCCTGGGAGGATATCCTCCCTCTCGACGCTGAATTTCCTGTTTCAGGAAAATCAGTAAAATCCAAACTCCACCATGTACCGACTTGCCAAAGTATGGTTAAAAAGGCTATCGTTGACCGCTTGAGTGAGGTCTACCATCGTCGTGGTCATTTACCAGAGACCGGAGCTCGCTACCCCATTGAGATCAGTATTCACAAAGATAAGGCCCTCTTGACCTTGGATACTTCAGGGACTAGTCTCTTTAAGCGCGGTTACCGACAAGAAAAGGGTGGCGCTCCCTTAAAAGAGACTTTAGCTGCAGCCCTGGTTGATTTAACCACTTGGTTTCCGGACCGCCCTCTTTATGATCCGACTACTGGCTCTGGAACCATCGCCATTGAAGCGGCTATGAAAGGGATGAATATTGCACCTGGGCTTAAGCGGGATTTTGTGTGTGAGGACTGGGATATTTTTCCTCAAGAAATCTTTGACCAGGTCAGGGACCAGGCCCGTGCTGCTATAGACCATGACATTCAATTAGATATTCTCGCTTGTGATATTGACCATCGCATGATTGAAATTGCTCAAAAAAATGCTGAAGCAGCAGGTGTTAGTCACCAGATTCACTTTAAACAAATGCAATTAGCTGATTTTACCACCCAAAAAAGCTATGGCATTATTATCTCCAACCCACCCTACGGTGAACGTCTTAATGATGAGGAATATGTCCATGCACTTTATGAAAAGATGGGAGAAATTTACCGCCCTCTCAAAACCTGGAGTAAGTATATTTTAACCAGTGATGAAAATTTTGAAAGTTATTATGGTCAAAAGGCTACTAAAAAGCGTAAGCTCTATAATGGGGCTCTTAAGGTAGACTATTATCAATATTGGGGCGAAAAGCGTCCTCGCAATAAAGCCTAAAAAGAAAAAGACTGTCATTACCGCTTTCTCTTTCACTTAGTAAGATTGACTTGGTGAATAAGATTGCAAATGACAGTCTTTTTATATGCTCTTGATTTTTTCTTTTAAAGTCAGGCCATGACTCTTTATCCTAAAACTATAAAGTACTTGGCCAGTTTCCGGTAAGAATAAGTAAGGCTGGAATCCAGCAGGTCACTACCCCGGCAAAAATGGTTAAATAATATAGCCAATCGCCGTATTTACGCCCTAGGTTGTGACTAAAGTAGTTGGTTGCCCATAGGTACCCCCACATGATCCAGTTAAAGACATCCCAATAATTGCCACCATTTCCCATTAGGATCCATACAGCAAAGAAAATCGAGTTAAAGGTAACAAATATGGAAAAGTAGCCCAGATTTTTGTTGTCCCACTGTTTTATCCGATTAACACCGTAGGATAAGTAGGTGTAACCAAATAAAAGACCTGAAATCGCTGTATAATAATAGGTCGAGTCTTTTTCAGCAAAAATCCCATGAACACAAATCATGACATTTAGAAAGATATACAAGAGACCTGTAAAAATATTAATCAGTGCGTTGGAATTATCTTCAACCTTATCAAGATAGTTTAACCCATTAGAAATCAGAACAATTCCAGAAAACATTAATGTTATCCCTGACATTTGGACATTCTCCTTTGCTTGTTAATGTATTTAACTTAACTATAGCAATTTGCCGATAACTTTCAATTGATAATTTGCCAGGGACGAACACTCTGATGATATTGTATCTATTTAATCTTTATTTATAGTATATTTTATTTACTTATTAATTAATTATTGGAGCAGATCCTGTTAGGGATGATTTTAAATACTGTAGTTTCCCGTATCTGTATAAGATTTGATGTGAGATTCAAGTTCACTAAAACAAGCTGGACTAGCGATGATAAAATTAGAGGGCTTAGTGTAATCGGGCATTTGATTAGAAAAATTGGAAAAATGGAGTCCCATCTCCTGGGCCATCAAAATGAAAGGCGCATAATCCCAGGGTCCCCCTCCAGGGTTGACAAAGGCACCATATTGTCCCTTGATAACACTAATCCCATCTAGTGAAGAGCAGCCATAATTGCGGATATCGAAGGCATTTTCAGCAATATAATAGAAATAGTCGCGTTTGATATTATGTTGGGGAGAAATTCCAATTAAGGATTCCCTTAGGTTGAGGTCAGGGATAGGATCTAGGCGCATGCCATTACAATACACCCCGCCCCCTAAGCTGGCAGAGTATAATTCATCTCGAAAAACATCATAAATATAAGCTAATTTTGCCTGCCCATGAGAAAAATATGTAATCATGGTGGCGTAATTTTCTTTTTGCTTAACAAAGTTTGCTGTGCCATCAATCGGGTCAACGATCCATAGATGGCTAGCCTCAGGATCAACCTCTGTCTGACCATATGTCTCTTCACCAATAATGACCTGCTTACCGGGAAGTTGTTTAATATGGTCCTCAATCAATTCTTGAACAGCGATGTCGATTTCAGTGGCTAAATCACGAAAATCACGTTTTTCTTTGGTTTTGTAGTTGGTATTTTCTTGAATGAGGTCTTTGATTTCAGGAAACCAAGACTTTACTTCTTGATCTAATTGGTCAATATTCATAGTAATAACTCCTTCATTTTGATGATCATTCGCTAGCTTCGTCTTCTTCATATTTGCTCCAAACAGCTACTCCTCCAGCGGGACAGGAAAAGCAAGCCAGGCCTTTTTCAGAAATGGTAACTAACGACTGATCCATATCTTTTGATGAAAAGACTAGTCTCCACTGTTCCTGGGCGTGCTCTTCCCCTACATACATCTCCTTATAACCAGCGTCTCCGTTAGACATTAATACAGCTAAACCACTAGGGTGGTCTTGGTCTCCCTGTCTGGTAAAGCCAACACAATTAGGATGGTCAAAATAGTCACTTTGTTTCCCATAGGCTTTATCCCGACGTAAGTCTAACAAGGTGTCTAACATGGCTTGCTTATTAGGAATTGGCTGGTCCCCTTGAATGCCATAATAATCGCCGTAGAAAACACAAGGTAAGCCATTCTCATGTAAGAGAATGAGGGCGTAGGCTATGGGCTTAAACCAATCTTCCACCCAGGATTCAAGGGACTGTCCCGGTTGAGAATCATGGTTATCGACAAAAGAGATCGCCAGGGTGGGATTATTTTCTAATAAAGTATCTTCCAAAATAGTCGACATATCAAAGCGATCCCAAGAAGTTGATGCTGCATAAAAGTTCTGATGGAGCTTAACATCGAAGAGATCGATATTGAGTTCCGTTTCTTTTAAATAATTTTCTAAACTTTGATAGTCGCCCTTCCAATATTCACCAATAAAGTAAAAATCAGGAAACTCACTAAGTATTTTGTCACATAGATTATCAATAAAATCATCATCAATATGCTTTAAGGCATCCAAACGAAAGCCACTAACTCCAGTTTTCTTGATAAACCACAAGGCCCAGTCCAGAACTTCTGCTCTCACTTCAGGATTATCATAATCAATATCCGCATACATTAAGTAGTCATAATTACCATTTTCGTTATCGACGTCTTTATTATCAGACCAGCCTTTGTTTAGACCCTTAATCATAAACATTCCCTTTTGATCCTTAGCTTGGTCATAGTCTACCCCGGAAAAGTGGGTCCAATTCCACGTAAAATCACTGTATCTTCCCTTTCGACCCAGAAATGTAAACTTAGTCCAGCCTTCAATTTCATGAGCCTGACTGATTTTTCTTTGTCGATTATTAGGATCTACTTCATAGGCTTGGAAGCTTTCTGTCTGATCAGCGCCAGCTTTATGATTTAAAACTACATCAGCTAAAGGATTAATTTGTTGGTCTTTCAAGGCTTGAATGGCGGCTAAATAATCGCCTTTACTGCCGTATTTTGTCCGCAAGCTCCCCTTTTGATCGAACTCCCCCAAATCATATAAGTCATAGATGCCATAGCCCACATCACTGGTCCCAGTCCCCTTACAAGCCGGTGGCATCCACACATGGCTAAAGCCTTTTTTAGCCAAATGACTAGCATCACTGGCTAGGCGCTGCCAATGTTTACCATCATCGGGAAGCTCCCATTCAAAATACTGCATCATGGTTCCATTCATGTTCTATCCTCATTTCCTTAATAAGCTTAATTACAATATATTCACCTCAATTATACTTAATCTTTTTAAAATCTTAGGATAAAAACCCCTGTAAAAACGAAAAGCCAGGTTCTTCGCCCTAGCTTTTCAAGCAAACGCTTAAAAACAAAGTCAGCGTTTTGTAATTTTTATGACTTATTCTTCAGTATTATTTTCTTCTTCGTAGATAGTTTTACCCAGTTCTTGAACTTCTGCCTTCAATTGCTTGTTTTCAACATTAGATTCATCATACAAGCGCTCCATATGTTTCTTATCACGAGTATCAAAGTCATATTCCTCATCAATACGATCAATTTCATGTTTTATCAATCGATCTCTAATTTTATTTTCGCGATGAATTTTACGGTAACGTAATAGCCATTGAATAATTAATAGCGCCATCACAAAAATACCTAAATAACCAATTAAGGGGAAGAGATAGGCCACCAAGGTTTCAAAGCCGATAAATGAAAGAGCAAAGCCAAGGACTACTAAGATAATCATTGCTTTTGAAAAATATTGTGGCTTAGTACGGACCACCCTTTTAGCAAGAGCATAATAGGTCCCTATAGCTGTGTTATAAATCATACCGAAAATGATCAAGGCCATAATCATTCCCAAAATTGGATGAACCTTGTTATATAGTTCCAATAAAGGCATAGAACTGCTTGCGACGCTATTAATATTTAAACTGATAGAAAAGAAGGAAGCAAAGAGTAATAAGGTAACCAAGGCTCCCCCAAAGAATCCGCCAACCCCAGCTTGTTTAGGACTATATTGCTCACCTCCAATCACCATAGCCATAGACATGGCTAGCATGAGGGCTAAACAGGAATAATTAATAGTAGAAATAAACCAATTGGGTAAGGTTGTTTCTTGGGCTGCAGAGATAGTCATCGCTTCATCAAAGCCAAGTGGTTGTTGAACAAGGGTATAAATGAGTAGTGCGATTAGAAAAATAATGACAAAGGGCGTTATGGCACCAATCAAGGTGGTCACCTTATCGACATCCAAATAAGCTGTTGCGATTACCAAAATAGATAAGACTAGGGCTCCGATCCAAATTGGCCAATCAAACTGTTGGTTGAGGTTAGTCCCTGCCCCAGCAATCATCACAAATCCAGTACAAAAGAGATTAAAGTTAATAATAAAGTCAATTACTTTAGAAACAAAGGGAGAAGAAATATGATTGAAGACTTCACTGTGTTCTTGAGCTTTATAATAGGACCCAAATTGAAGGAGAATCACGCCACCCACAATAAATAAAAGTGCTGAAAGGCAGAGACCAACAATTCCCCACTTACCAAAAGAAACAAAATACTGTAACATTTCCTTTCCAGAAGCAAAACCGGCACCGATAATTACTCCTAAATAAGCAAGCCCAATATGGACCATATTTTTAATTTTCTGATTTTGCATTGCTTAATCCTTTCTTCTTTTTGCTTGCTTTCTTTCATTTACTTGATGATTTCTTGGTCGCTATTTTGTTAACCAATCCCTTCTAATTTTAGAAAATAAAGGGCAGAAGTAATCGTTCCTTTCCTTAGTCTTAATGGCTATCAGAAAGTAACCATCACTTCTGCCCATAAAATCTATCAATTGACCTCATTAAGCCTTAGCCATAGCCTGTGCTGCTTTACGCCCTTGGTGAATAATCCCTGAAATTGCCGTACCAGAGCCAGGATAATAAGGACCAATCCATTCACCGGCATTAAGCCCCGCTGCATATAAACCGGGAATCACTTGACCGAAAATATCCAGTACTTGGCCATCGGTATTAATCCTAAGTCCCCCAAGCGCGCCCAGGTTACTTGCTGAATTTTGATAAGCATAATAAGGCGCTTGATCAAGGGCTTGAACGCCAGTTCTTCTTCCATATAAGGGGTCTAAGCCGTCCTGAGCAGAACGGTTCCACTCTTCAATCGTAGTAAGTAAGTTCTCATAAGGAATCTCAAGCTTTTGGGCCAAGTCTTCTAGGCTATCTCCACTAATCACCAGACCCGATTCAATATCTGCCTGGATATTTTCTTCAGTCCAAGGACTTCCTGGAGCGCCTAAGGCACCTTGGTCAAAAATCATATAGGTTGGCTTGAATAATTTTTTCTCTTCTTGGAAAATTGCCCGGTAGTGATAAGCATAAGTTGCATCTTCACAAACGAAACGGTCGCCTTGTCCATTCACAATGATCATTGGCATAGTGGGCACCCGGTTATCAGTAGCGTTACCAGTTTTTCCACAAAAATCAATACATCCTCCAAATCCACCAATAGCCGCCCCTACAGACTGGCCTAAGAGAATTCCATCCCCCGTATTGGTTGCTGTTGAAAGACAGGTATTATATTTTAAATCATGATAGTGTTGAGGGCTTAAGTCACGGGCTAAGGCTGGATTATGGTCAATGGAAGCCGTTGCTAAGATAATCCCCTTATTAGCCAGGTAAAACTGTCTTTCTCCTGCCGATTTAACAAGCAGTCCGACCACCTTTTTCCCTTGATGAACGAGGGAAACTGCCGTGGTATTATACTTAATCTCAGCTCCCGCTGCTAAGGCCGCTTGGAGGAGATGTTGAGTTAAGACTACTCCTTGTCCTCCGGCGCCGCCCCCTTCATAGACATGAATCCGATCCGCATGGAGGTCTTCTTCAATATAGGGAATATGGTTATGCCCATAGACAGAAGTCCAGTGAATGCCTAAACTCTCTAACCACTTGATATTGTCTGGAGCGCCTTGGGCTAAATCTTTAATCAGTTCAGGGTCAACACTCTCTTCTCCAGCCTTTAACCATAACTGATAATGTTTTTCTGGGCCGTCATCAGTAAATTCGGTAAATTCTTTTTGTTGGTCAGTACCAGCAGCCTGTACTACACCGCCTGAATAATTAGTAGTTCCGCCGGCTATGCCTGCTTTTTCACAAATTAAAACCTTGAGACCCGCTTGACTGGCTTCAGCAGCCGCCGCTAGCCCAGCTCCTCCAGCACCAACCACAATGACATCATAAGTTTCAGCTGAATCAAGGTCATCACGGTATGGAATAGCAGCCTCCACTGGCGAAGTATTCTTAGGCCCGGATGTTGATTTTTGGCTAGCCGAAGCAGTCGCATCTACTCCATCCTCAACCTTTGCAAAAATACTAGGGTCCAAGGCATCGGCATTAGATATTTTTCCTTGACCGAGAGCAACCGCTTTTTCGACAGCCGAACGTAAAGCCCGAGTTGAAAAACTGGCACCCGTTATAGCGTCAACACTACTCGATCCCTTGGCTAGGATATTTTTCTTCATTTGTTCAATTCCTAAGCCACCCACCAGGGCCTGATCACTATAATCCACATCAAGTGAATCGATTTTTCCAAGATTTGGATCAATGCCTACTTCTACTTGAATTGGGCCATGGAAGCCCTCCACCACTGCTTTAAACTTATTACTCATAATCACATAACCCTTTCTTTTTATAGGAAGATCTTCTTATTGCTAGTGTAACATGAAAGCACTTTCCTACTAAAACAAACTAAGAACGGCATAAGAAAAAACTAGTCCAAGTCTAATTTTCGACCTTAACTACTGGAATAATTGGCACCTCAATGCCTTTATTCATAAAGGTTTGATAAAGAGCGTTCTGCATCAACATCTTATTTTGCCCAATAGCATCATAACTGGTAAAGAATTCAACAAAAACCTTATAGGCGCTATTTCCTACCTCGATACGAATCTTAGGCTTTTTATCGGCCCCTAAACTTTCCATTTTCCGTTCAAAGATTTCTAAGGATTCATCGTCGCATTTATCCATAAACTTACTGTATTGTTCATAAGCTACCCGTGCGGTAATCTTCATGACTTCTTCGGTATCTTCTCTGAAATCAACTGGTACCATGACATCAACCACAACAAAGGGACTATCATGATTGTAATTATATACGGCGTGGTCAAATATCCAACGGTTTGGTACCGAAACATAGCGTCCGGTATAGGAGCGTTTTTCAGTTAACTTGCCGATCTCAGCCAAGTTAATTTGTAAAAAATCAAAATCAACCACTTCACCGGAAACCCCATTAATATCAATTGCACTACCTATTCTCAGGGGCGAGCGAACATAGATATAAATATAAGCAACCAAGTCAACGATAATGTCCTTAGACGCTAAAGCCGCAAAACCAACCACAATAATGATCATGACACCGAATAATTCCACTCGGGTAAACCAAATACTTAAAATAAAAAAGCTAATTAAGAGAATCAAAATTAAACGGGTGACCCGGATAAAGGTCTGAGCTGTACTGTCGCGTTTAAATAAGCGGGGTAAAAACCAACCCAAGGCTTTCATAAATAAAAACCCGATTAAAATAAGTCCTAAAGAAATCAAGACATTTTTGACAAATAAATCGGAATCAGATTGGTCACTGTTTAAATAATCTAAGAATTGATGCATGCCCTCACCCTTTAAACAACAGAAAATTAGTCACACTACTTATGCTTAGTTTAGCATGTATTTATAGATTTGTATCGTCCAATCTAGCAGGCCTATTTTATCTGTTTTCCAAGCGAAGAAAAGACCGGACTATAATATTTACTTGTTTTTGAGGTAGTTCGGTCGTTCAGAGACTTCTAGCTGAACATCGTTTAAAATCTTTTGAATTTTTTCTTTAGTGATATATTGACGACTGGCCATATCAGAATCTTGAAACATTTCCAAAACTGCCCCAGGCGCATTCCTGAGTTCCCACTGGGTAATCTCAATCATTGGAATCCGCATCTTTTCCTTTACCCAACGACTGATCATCTCCAAACATCCCGCTGAAGCAAAAGAAAAAGCATAGAGGTCTTCAGTGGACACATAGTCACTGCCACTGGCTGCTTGTTTCATTTTAATTAGCCATTGATAAAAGTTATCAAAAATGAAATGTGAAAAGGAATTTTGCCCTACTGTTTTGAAGGCTTCCTGGTAATAAAGAGGATCCTTAGCAACAATATAATAATATTCCGCTACTGACCTAGCATAGAACTCTAAACTCTTCTCATAGGGTGAACTATTCTCAGCCAATTCTCTGACAAAATAATAATTCATCACATCATACTTATCATGAAAACGGCGGTAAAAAGTCGACCGGGCAACGCCGGCTTCCTTTAATATATCTTCCACAACAATATGATCAAACCCCTTTTCAACCATTAAATAACGAAAAGCATTGGTAATTCGATTCTTAATTTTCATTGACGGACTCTCCCCTCACTAGACTTCATTTTATAAGTAAGCTCTCATAAAAACAAAGGAAATATTTTGTATCGCTAAGAAGTCATAGCTTTATGATAAATTATAAGTAAACTAAAGAATTAGGGGGCAAAGAATCATAGATATTGTGAAAAAATAGATAAGTAGTGATTTTCATGACTAAGATCATAATTTAAGAAAAGGAGAATCGATTATGGCTAAATATAAAGCAGGAGTTTATTCTGGCGATGCCCAGGGCTTTGCTGGGCCACTAAAGGTTAATGTTACAGTTAGTGAAGAGGCTATTGAAAAAATTGATGTCATTATTCAAAAAGAAACCCCTAATGTCGGCGGCAAAGCACTTCCTATTCTTATCGAGCGGGCCCTAGAAAAAAATTCTGTAGATATTGATGGGGTTTCCGGGGCTTCAGGAACAACTAAGGCCTTTAAGAAGGCGGTGGGTAAGGCCCTAAACCGGGCGCAAGGCATTGAAGAAAAAGAAATCACCTATACCCCAGGAACCTATGCCGGTGAAGCCAAGGGGTTCTCAGCCCACATTCAAGTCAATGTCACTGTTTCAAAAGATAAAATTGAAGATATTGAAGTTACCCAACAATATGACACGGCTGAAATTGGTGGGAGAGCTATGCCAATAGTCATTAAACGGATTCTTGCTGCGAATTCAACCGAAGTTGATGGTGTTTCTGGGGCTTCCCTCTCCTCAAACGGGATTAAAAACGCTGTTAACTTTGCCTTAGAAGTCGCTAGCGGCCAACGTGAACCCTTAGCTAAATACAAGGCTGGCAAGTACTCCTCTGAAAGTGATGACATGCGAGTGACCATGACTTTCTCGAAAAACGCCATTGAGGACCTACAGTATGACTTAACTAGCGATAAATTGGTGGACCAAAAACCTGCTATTGATAAAATGCGCCAACAAATTCTCGATCTACAACAGTTTGAATTTGACTCGATTTCAGGAGCTAGTCAATCTAGCCAACAAATGCGTCAAAATACCATGCATATCTTAACCGATGCTTCTGATATCACTTATGAAGACCGGCTATCGGAATCCCCTATCAAAGATGAAATGCGGGTTAACTTTAAAAATGGTAGTTTGACCCTCGAACAAATCAACGCTATCCTTAATGCCATTGGAGAAGAATTGATCTTTGTTGGACCAGACTTACGTTTCCAATATTTTAATGAAGACGCCAAGACATATACCTATTCAACTTCTCACCTAGGCGAACTTTATACTGACTGCCACCCACCGCAAGCTCGTGGTGTTTCCAGAAAATTAGCCTATGAATTAGCAACCAGACAAAGAAAAAGCTATTCCTTCTGGTATATCGACGGCAATGGCGATAAACTATTTATTACCTACCAGGCCTTGTTTGATAGCCAAGGAAAATACATTGGCTTATTAGGTTGGACCTATAACGGACAAGGTATTCTTGATACGATCGATGAACCTATTCGTCGTGGTTCCTTTGGCGATCCAAATATTCCAAACAAATTATTAAATGAAACCGAAGAAGAATTAGAAGAATACTATGCAACTAAGGTAGAAAATGACCCTGGCCGCGACTATACGGTAAGAGAATTAAAACGCTTAGATCGGGTGGCGGCTATGGACGGCGAAAATCTTGATAGCATGTCAAGCCCAACCGTCAAGAAAAGTGGCAAGGATGAGGAAGCTAAGGCCAGTCCTAATGAAGACACTATATCTAGTGCCTCCTTAAAAGCAGACCAAGTCCAAGTGGGAAAAGCTGAAATTGAAGAAAGTCAAAGCAAAAATAAGGAAAACGGCGATAAGCAGACAGATGCTAATTCCTCGCCATCAACCCTTTATTAAAATCATTCTACGCGAGTAGAATATATGAAAAGGTGACCGGGAAATCTATTCCTGGCCGCCTTTTTATTTGTTTAAGTTTTAGAGATTGTGTCAAGTGTTATTATTTTACTGCAAGGTAATTAATTTGCTATTTATGATCTCTAGACTGGCGCATAGCTTGTCGGGCCAAGCGATCGGCTCCCTTGGTTTGGCTTTCAGGCACCCAGACTAAATTAAAATTCGCAAATTTATCTATTTGCTTTAAGCAAACTTTTAACAAAGTCTTGTAGGGATCACGCTTGTGATATTGTTTATTCACCGAATCTACCACAATACGGCTATCACTTTGACAAAGAATCCACTCTGCCTCTCTCCCCTTTTCGAGAAGAGCATTAAGGGCATAGTGTAAGGCGTAAAACTCAGCCAAATGATTATCCATTCTCTCCGTCAAGCTATGTTTTAATTGGTATTGCTCACCATTTTCGAGCCATACACAACCTATACCTGCATGTCCCGTTTCCACATCAACAGATGCATCAATGGTTAAGCGGATCATTTTGACCTCCAATGCCATCATAAATTAAGTTTCGAATAGTTCGAATTTTTTGATATTTCATATCATTTACTGCTTTAACATGACCCATGATCTCGGTTAATCCCTTGATAACTTCCTTTACTTCCATGTTTAGAGTATCAAAAAAGGGATAAACCGCACAATAAAAGAGTAGCCACTCTTGGTGCATAATTTCCATCAAAAAAGGATCATCTTGATAAACGCTATCAATATAACCAACCCCTGCCTTAAAAGCCGGCTCATCAGTAGCTAATTTCAAATCAGCAAAATCAACTAGCCGTTTCTCTCCTTGCCAGTCTCTTAAATAATAAGACCCCTTCTCTTGGTTTTCTACCAGAAGATGAATTAAGTCCGTTTGAAAAATAAGATGAATTCGTTTGGATTGGAGGAGAATATAAATCAACTCTTTGGCTTCATCAAAAGGTAGGCTCTGTAAGTTTTGATGGATCAAAGTCTGTTCTTTAGCGTTTAATAAGTCAGTACTCATTATTTTCTCAGCAAATTCCTCAGGGGAAATAGGTAAGTCATCAGCTAGAGGAGAAAAATCAGCGGATGTCAAAAGATCTAAAAATTCATAAGGAATTTTACTAGACTTTTCATTGTTATAAGCCTCTTCTAACCCACTATAGCTATCTGCCAGGTCCTCAAAATATTGAATCCAATTATTGGTTGCATTGATACAATCTTGCTTAATAATTATCTCATCAAAAAGATCGATAGCTTCCTGGTAACAGGCTTTTTCACAAAAAACTTCTAAAGCTGATTCTTGCAGGTCAATCAATGTATTAGCAATTTGTCGCGCTTGGTAAAATAGATCGACCGCATCGTTATTGCGGTCGTCGAGATAAGCATCTACAGCTAAGCGTAAATACCGTTGTTCTTGTTTAGGAAATGATAGGGATTCCCCCATACGATTACCTCTTTCCGAGACTAAAAAATAGACTATATACAGTCCTAAAGCTCATTCATCATTGTAACAAATTCTAAAAGTAAAAAACAGACGAAAATTCGCCTGTTTTCTTAGTTTAAATGTTTATATTTAAAATTTTCTAAAGCGGTCATAACGTTCTTGGATCAGTACTTGTCTATCAATACCTTGCCATGCGCTTAATTGTTTTTCTAATTCTAGGCGGATGTTTTGAATAATGTCCTGCCAAGATAGGTGTTCCTCTCCTTGAATGACAGGAATCATCTTATCGATTACTTCATATTCCAATAAGTCGTAAGCAGTCATCTTCATTACCTCGCAGGCCTCATCACGACGGCTAGCATCACGCCAGAGTATCGAGGCAAAGCCTTCCGGACTTAGGATTGAATACATGGCATCTTCTAACATCCAGACCTGGTTGGTTGAAGCTAAAGCAAGAGCCCCACCAGAACCGCCCTCTCCCATTAAGATAGCGATACTTGGGACTTTAAGGCTTGCCAAAGTTTGAATGGATTTGGCAATGGATTCACCAATACCCCGGTCTTCAGCTTCAATATCGCAGAAGGCTCCTGCAGTATTAATAAGAGTAATGATAGGTCGGTTGAACTTTTCAGCCTGTTTAAACAAACGCACAGCCTTACGATAACCTTCAGCATGAGGAGAACCAAAATTAGCCGTAATATTTTCCTCAACATCATGCCCCTTTTGGGTGCCGACAAAGCTAACTGCTTGACCATTAATCTGACCAATGCCACCACATATCGCCCCATCGTCTCCATATTTGCGGTCACCATGAAGTTCATAAAATTTATGATCATCGGCCAAGGCAGTAAACATTTCCCTAGCCGTGGGACGGTCGGATGAACGTGCTTCAGTTAAAATTTCTTTAGCTAAGAAATTTCTTTTAATACTAATAGTCATGAATATCACCCTCCCGGCTATGAAGTAAGAGTAGATCAGCTATTTCATCACGTAATTGCTGACGGGGGACAATTCGGTCGACAAAACCATGTTCCAACTGATGCTCTGCCGTTTGAAAGCCTTCTTCAATCTTTTGATGGATAGTCTGCTCAATAACACGTTTGCCCGCAAATCCTATAGTCGCTCCAGGTTCTGCTAAAATGATATCGCCTTGCATGGCAAAACTAGCCGTAACACCACCTGTGGTCGGATCGGTTAATACGGTTAAGTAGAATAAACCCGCCTGACTATGCTCTTCGACGGCAATGGATATTTTAGTCATTTGCATCAGAGAAATAATCCCCTCCTGCATCCGGGCTCCACCACTGGCCGTAAAAAGCAAGACGGGTAAAGCGTGGTCTTTGGCATACTCAAACAAACGCGTAATTTTTTCCCCAACTATACTTCCCATTGACCCCATCATAAAGAAAGGATTCATAATTCCTAAAGCAAGTGGTTGACCTTTAATTTTTGCAAGTCCACAAGTGACCGCTTCGTCATAACCCGTTCGTTCTTGATTGGAGCGCTTTTTAGCTTCATAGTCAGGAAAATCAATTGGATTAGTCATTTCATCTTGGTAAAAAAGTTCTTCTTCTAGCTTACCGTGGTCACAAATTAATTGAATGCGTTGCTTAGGAGAAATCCGAAAATGGTAAGAGCATTGTGGGCAAATCTTAGTCTCAGCCAAATCAGCACTTAAAACGGTCTGCTTGCAATCAGGACATTTTTGCCACATCCCATCAGGAATATGGGGTTTATGACTCTGATCATTTTCATTTTTGCTTTCTTTTTCAGGTACACTTAAATATTTTCTTCGTCTTAACAGCCGCACAAGGCTCACCTCCTAGACTTTTCCTTGCCTATTTTCTTCACTAGCCTCCGCTTGAACTTCGGCCAACCATTGAGGAAGAAATTGACTTTCCAGGTACTCATTATTATAATTCCCTAGCTGAAAGGCTGGAGCAGCTAGCAAATCATAGAGAAATTGCTGGTTAGTATTGACACCCTCGATGCATAACTCTTCTAAAGCCCGCTTCATTCTTAATAAGGCTGATTCACGGTCATCACCATAGGCAATAACCTTAGCAATCATACTATCGTAAAAGGCCGGCAAAGCGCTGCCAGATAGGATGGCTGAGTCGACCCTTAAACCTAACCCCCCGAGCGGCCAATGGATAAAATCAAATCTCCCCATCGAAGGGAGGAAGTTCTTTTCAGGTTGTTCGGCATTAATACGACACTCAATGGCGTGACCCGAAAAATGAACATCGCTTTGCTGATAAGACAAGTCGTAACCATAAGCCACTCGAATTTGCTCAGCTACGATATCAATACCGGTAACTAATTCAGTAATAGGATGTTCCACTTGAATCCTAGTATTCATTTCCATAAAATAAAAATTTTCATCGTCATCGACTAAAAATTCAATGGTTCCCGCTCCTGTATATTGAACATTTTCTCCAGCACGGACAGCTGCTTGACAAATGTCTTGGCGGGTTTTATCACTGATAAAGGGACTTGGGGTTTCTTCGAGAACTTTTTGGTGGTTTCTTTGCAAGGAACATTCACGTTCTCCCAAATGGATAACATGGCCATTTTGATCGGCCAGGATCTGGACCTCAATATGGTGGGCTGGATGGATCACTTTTTCTAAGTACAACCTGGCATCGTTAAAACCTTGTTGGGCCTCACGACTAGCTTCATCAAATTGTTTTTGTAAGTCTTCGGGGCAATCAACCTGGCGCATCCCCTTACCACCACCACCTGAAGTGGCTTTCAGTAAAACTGGATATCCTACTCGCTCAGCTTCAGCCAAACCTTCACTAGCACTGTGGATGAAATCCTTTGAGCCAGGAATAACCGGGACATTAGCTGCCATCATCGTTTGTCTGGCGTGTTGTTTGTCACCCATTTTGTCAATGACTTCAGCACTAGGTCCGATAAAAGTGATATTCATTTCTTGACAGAGTCTAGCAAATTTACTATTTTCTGAGAGAAAACCAAAACCTGGATGAATGGCTTCAGCATTAGTCACATAAGCTGCAGATAAAATGGCTTGCATATCTAGGTAGGAATCCTTGGATTGAGGCCCTCCTATGCAAACTGATTCATCTGCTAATTGCACATGTAAGGCATCTTTATCAGCGGTTGAATAAACTGCCACGGTATCAATGCCCATTTCTTTACAGGTTCTAATCACCCTAACCGCTATCTCACCCCGGTTAGCAATTAAAATTTTTGAAAACATAAGTCACCAGCTTTATTTCGCTTCTCCAACAGCAAAAGTCATTAAACAGGAAGAAACCACCTTACCATCTTCGCGACGGATTTCAGCTTTTGCTGTCCCTATCGATTTTTTCATCTTTAAAATATTGACTTCAACAGTCAAAACGTCACCTGGGACGACTTTTTGACGGAACTTTACCTTGTCTACAGCCGCTAGATAACCGGTCATTTTCTTGTCCTCAGTATTTAAGCCCTTAAGTAAGGCAATCGAACCGACCTGGGCCATTAATTCAACTTGAAGGACTCCTGGCATTACCGGTTCTCCTGGAAAATGCCCTACAAAGAAAGGTTCGTTAATTGTCACATTTTTACGAGCAACGATTCGCTTGCCGACCTCAAGTTCGTAAACCGCATCCACTAAAAACATGGGGTAGCGGTTAGGAATAATATCCATAACCTCTTGGGCGCTTAAAATTGGTTCTTGATTTTCCATTTTTTTCTCCTTTTACACTAGTAGTTGTCATCAGCTAGGAAGAAACGAATCTCTCCTTAAATCCTTTATCACGCCTATATTCTAAGACAGGGACAGCCTTTAGCTAATTTCAAAAAGCTTTTGGCCGTATTCAACCACATCACCATCATTGACAAAAATATTAGTAATTTCTCCTGAAGTGGTGGCGTGAATTTCATTCATTATTTTCATAGCTTCAATGATGCATAAACTTTGGCCTTTTTCGACATGGTCGCCAATTTTAACAAAGTTGTCTTTATCTGGAGCTGGTGCTAAATAAGCAACCCCGACCAGAGGACTTTCTACGATTTCCCCCTGAACTTCATCAGTTTGGCTGACTTGCTTATTAGCTTGGTCAGAAGCTTCGGTAGATTCTTGAGCTTGATCAGTAGGAGCAGGTTTTTCTGCTTTTGTGATAGCGGGCTGAGCTTCATTAGTAAACACTTGTGGTGCTTGCTCATTTTTAGACAGGTGAAGCTTGAAGTCGTCATCAACAAATTCAAATTCTCTTAGGCTTGATTGGTCAATTAAATGGATAAGTTCTTTAATTTCTTCAGGGGTCATTAGTCACTCACCTTTTTCATACATAAAACTGTGTTGTGGCCACCAAAGCCGAGCGTGTTGCTAATCGCTACATTGATTGCTTGTGAACGTCCTTCATTAGCTACATAATCCAGATCACAATCAGGATCACTGACTTGATAATTTAAGGTTGCAGGAATATAGGCGTCTTCCATGCCCTTCAAGCAGGCAATGGCTTCAACTGCTCCAGCTGCACCTAATAAGTGTCCTACTGCTGATTTCGTTGAGGATACCGGAATCTTATGGGCCAATTCTTCCCCAAAGGCTAACTTAATTGCCATAGTCTCAGCTCGATCATTAGCTGGGGTTGAAGTCCCATGGGCATTAATATAGTCCACATCGTTCACAGATAAAGCTGCTTCAGCTAAGGCTTGTTCAATAGCAGCTTTAGCTCCTAGTCCTTCTGGGGTAGGCGCAGTGAGATGATAGGCATCAGAACTTTGACCATAGCCGACAATCTCAGCATAAATTTTTGCTCCCCGTTTTTGAGCACTTTCTAAACTTTCTAACACTAACATGCCAGCGCCTTCTCCCATAACAAAACCATTGCGTTCCTTGTCAAAAGGAATGGAGGCACGGTCAGGATCTGTCGAAAGGGATAAGGCCGTTAAATTAGCAAATCCAGCGATGGCGATCTCACAAATAGCGGATTCACCCCCACCAGCAAGCATATAGTCAGCATAACCATGTTTTATATAGCGGAAGGCCTCTCCGATAGCATTGTTTGCTGATGCACAAGCAGTAACCATGGTCAAGGCTGGCCCGTGAAGCCCTAATTGCATGGAAATGTTTGCTGCCCCCATATTGGAAATAGCCATAGGAACAAATAAAGGATTAACCCGTTTAGGACCACTTTCAACTGATTTTTTTACCCCTCTTTCAATTTCTTGGACTCCACCAATACCGGTACCAAAATATACCCCAAAGCGGTTTGTGTCCATGTTATGAGTATCTAAACCAGCATCCTTTACTGCTTCCATAGAAGCGACCACCCCATAATGAGCATAGGGATCCATTCTTTTAACCGATTTACGATCAAGGTAATCTTTGGGATCGAAGTTTTTAACCTCAGCCGCCAAGGTCACTCCTGTAGCGCTGGCATCAAATTGTGTGATTGGAGCAAAGCCATGTTTGCCTGCCTTTAAATTTCCCCAAAAATCACTGACATTATTTCCAATTGGTGTTACTGCTCCTAAGCCCGTAACAACTACCCTTCTAGTATTCATTAAGTTCCTCCTTCACCCTTCTCTATCTTTCATTTATTCCATATATAAACCACCATTAACATTTAAAGTGGTTCCAGTGATGTATGGGTTTTTGACTAAGAAGTAAACGGCATCAGCAATATCTTCTACTCGCCCAAAGTCCCCTAAAGGAATTTGCGCAATCATCTGCTCTTTTACCTTATCTGATAATTTATCTGTCATATCACTGGCGATAAAACCAGGGGCAACAGCATTGACCCGAATTCCACGACTAGCTAATTCGCGTGCAGCCGTCTTAGTCATAGCTATCACACCTGCCTTAGCAGCAGCATAGTTAATTTGACCAGCATTACCTATTTGTCCAGATAAGGAAGCAATGTTAATAATATTGCCGCGTTTTTGTTTTAGCATCACTTTTGACACATGACGGATGAGGTTAAAGCAACCTTTTAAATTAACATCAATCACGGCATCAAAATCAGCTTCTTTCATCCGCATGAGAAGTGTATCACGGGTGATTCCAGCATTATTAACTAATACATCAATGTGAGAATACTCTTCCTTACAACGCTCGATGATTGCTTGAGCTTGGTCAAAATCTTGAACTTCCGCTTTTAAGTCAAGCACTGTGGCGCCTCTTTCACTTAGGTCATTAATGTGGTCTTGGCTGGAACCTGAGCGGCTTACCAGGGCCAAATTGTAACCCTTATCAGCAAATTCTCTAGCAATAGCAGCACCGATTCCACGGTTACCACCGGTAATGATAGCAGTAGGTTTTTCTGTCATCTTAATCTCCTTGTAAAATAGTCAATGCTTTATTTAAAGTCGCTTCATCTTCAATATTCATGGCGGTGACTGACTTATCGATCTGCCGGGTGAAGCTAGTCAGTGTTTTCCCAGGGCCAATCTCTATTAAGGTATCCACGCCCGCTTGAATGAGATATTCAATCGAATCCGCCCATTTGACTGGGGATTTGATTTGTTGAAGTAAATCTTGCTTAATCTCTCCATCTTCATGAACTTGTCCACTAGTATTAGCAATAACTGGAATTTTCTGAGGGGAAAACTCAACATCTTTAAGGACTTGGGCTAATTGTAGAGAGGCAGGATGCATCAGCTGGGTGTGAAAGGGCCCGGAAACCTTTAGAGGAATTAAGCGTTTAACGCCCGCTTCCTTCAATTCATCTGCAGCTAGGTCGACTAAGTCACTATCTCCGCCAATAACAATTTGCTTGGGAGAGTTATAATTCGTCGGATAGACATAGCCAGGATGATGGTCCATAATATTTTCACAGACCCTCTCAATCAACTTGCGGTCGGTTTTCATTACTGCTAGCATCTTTCCCTCACCTGGAGCAACTGCCTGGCTCATATATAAGCCACGTTTTCTTAGTAGTTTTAATCCGTCAACAAAGGAAAAGACACCACTATAAGCTAAGGCAGTGTATTCACCTAAGCTTAATCCAGCTAAGTAGGCAGGGGTCTTAGAAAATAATTTTTTCCAGACAGCTAAAATAGCTAAAGAAACTGTATAAATGGCAGCTTGTGTATATTCTGTTTGATTAAGCAGGTCATTTTCTTCAAAGCACATGGCCTTTAAATCGTAGCCAAGAACTTTCTCAGCCGTTTCAAAATATGGTTCCATGACTTCAGCATGATGTTCGAATAAATCTTTGCCCATACCAGGGTATTGTGCCCCTTGGCCAGAAAAAAGATAAGCAATTTTTTTCATTCTTTGCCCTTTCCTTAATAAGGTTTTAATTTTTATCATTAAATAAAGTAATTGAGGTAAAAAAAAGCAGTGAAAAAATATTTTTCTTCACTGCATCTTATTTAATTATAGCCATTCGCTAGCTTTTTCTCGAATTGTTGCCTGGCATACATCCATATAGGATTGGAGTATTTCCTGACAGCTCTCTTCTTTATTAATTAAGCCAGCAATCTGACCAGCCATCAGGGAACTATTTTGGGTATCCCCTTCTACAACTGCTCGCCGTAAAGCCCCTCTTCCCAAAGCTTCTAAGCGCTCCCAGTCAGGGTTTTCTTTACCCGCTTCAATTCGCTCAACTCGTAAATACTCTTTGGTCAAACGATTGCGCAAAACTCGAACTGGATGACCTGTAGCTTCTCCTGTTGTGACGGTATCAATATCCTTAGCTTTAATAATCTTTTCCTTAAAGTTAGGGTGGGCATTGGATTCCTTGGCACAAACAAAGCGTGTACCCACTTGAATCCCACAGGCTCCAAGCATCAATGCTGCTGCCATCCCCCGGCCATCACCGATTCCTCCAGCAGCGATTACGGGAATATTAACCGCATCGACTACTTGGGGAAGTAAGGCCATGGTCGTGGTTTTACCCACATGTCCACCAGATTCCGTCCCTTCGACAACCACTGCATCAACGCCTTCTTTTTCCATACGTCGAGCAAGTGCTACGGAAGCAACAACTGGGATAACCTTAATATTTGCTTCACGAAATTGCTTCATAAAGCGCCCAGGTGATCCTGCTCCAGTAGTGACTGTTGAAATACCCGATTGACATAGGTAGTCAACAACTTCTTCAACATGTGGATTGAGTAACATCACATTAATTGCAAAAGGTTTATCTGTTTTTGCTTTCATGGTTTCAACTTTTTCTCGCACCACTTCAACAGGATCATTCCCCGTCCCTACAACTCCTAAACCACCAGCATTTGAAACGGCAGATGCCAGATCTGGATCTGCTACCCAAGCCATGGCTCCTTGAATAATAGGATATTTAACTCCCATTTGCTTCCATAGATTGTTCAAAGCTATTCACTTCCTTCATTATCCCTATACATTAGTAAGGATTATTTATTGTTGTCAACAAAGTCAACTAGGTCTTGGACTGTTTCCATATTCAATTCATCTTCATCGATAGTGACATCAAATTCGTCCTCAATATCATTGATAATTTGGAATAAATCTAAGCTATCAGCATCTAAATCCGATTGAAATTTAGTTTCAGGAGTAACTTCTTCCTTATCTAAATCAAGCTGGTCACAAATTAATTCTTGAATTTTTTCAAATGTACTCATTATAATTTCCTCCATTTATTTTTATAGTGTCTTTCTCAATACTAACATTGTCGCTCAACAATTGACAATACAAGTCCCCCAAGTCAGGCCCCCGCCAAAAGCTGATAATAGGACCTTCTGACTGCCATCCAATTTAAGCGCTCCTGATTTCCGTAAATCATTCAAAACAAGGGCTACCGATGCAGCGGAAGTATTCCCATAATTTTGAATGTTTTGGACCATGCGCTCCTCTGGTATTTTAAGCTTGCGCTGGCAAACTTTTAATATTCTTGCATTTGCCTGATGTAAGACAAAATAGTCAATATCATTAATAGTCAGATTGGCAGATTTCAAAACCGCTTCTATTTGCTTTGGCACTTGCCGGGTAGCAAAGTCATAAACTTGCCTGCCCTTCATCTTTAAACTAGGGTCTTGATAATAAGAATCAGGACTGACAAATTGGGCTAGGCTAGTGCCTCCAGCAATAATCGCCGCTCCTTGACTGCCATCACAAGCGAGTGATTCTTGGATAATAGCTGAATGGCCATTAGCTTGAACCAAAATAGCTCCGGCAGCATCGCCAAACAAAACACAAGTTGAGCGATCTTTCCAATTCATGAGATTGGTCATTTTCTCCGCGCCAATAACAATGGCATAACCATTTTGGTAATAAGCCTCTAATTTATCAGCTAAGGAGAATGCTTGGACAAATCCACTACAGGCAGCTGAAATGTCAAAACAGACCGCCTTAGTAGCTCCTATTTTAGCTTGAACTTGACTAGCTACACTTGGTGAAGAATGCTCTTGTGACATACTAGCAACAATGATTAAGCCAATTTCATTAGGAGAAATATTAGCTTTATTGACTAAATTTTGGGCAGCTGCTTGGGCCAAAGAAATGCAAGATTCCTCAAGGGCAACATAACGTTGCTTAATCCCCGTCCTTTTGCTTATCCACTCGTCACTAGTATCTACGAACTGCTCCAAGTCCTCGTTCGAGATAACTTTCCGCGGTAAGGCGGATGCCGTTTCAACTATTTTCATAGCAATCACATCATTCTTAATTTTTAAATTTAAGTTAATCAAAGATCAACATGTATTGATAATAAGCTATACAAATTTAATTGTCAAACCTTTTTCGCTATTTTATCAGCAATACTATTTATTTTGTTAGTGTTTATCATTTATTTTTGTATGTAATAAACCTTATTTTAAAATAATTTTCTGTAAAAATAAAAAAAGAGAAATCAAGTTGATTTCTCAAAAAAATAGCTTTTATTGTTATTTGTTATCTGTTATTTGTCATCGTCACTAGAAGCTATCGACACATATTCTTCAATATCTTTAAAATTGACTACAGTTCTTTCTTCAAGGATATCTCTAGCTGGACGACTTGACTGACTCCAATCAATTTTTAAAATGGCAGAGTTAGTAAGAAGCTTTTCGATTTCTCCAATAATTGTATAGGTTCTGAATTGAAACTTGACAACATCACCTATATTAGGCCGAATAGATTCCTTAATAGTATCAATGATTTCATTTGCCTGTTCATAAGGCATATCTAATAAATTAGCTATCCGTGAATTACTGGTTCCTCGCCGAAGTTCAGTTTCCACTAGTGACTGCATTTCCGCCGTTATTTTTGGTTTACGACCCATACGCTCGTCTCTCCCATCTAATACAAGCTGGCTGGCTATGAAATTAAATATATGAATAATATTAACATACTATCGATTGCGGCACAATTTATAGCTGTTAATTCATTAAGCATAAGCCATATTTATTACAAAACCAGCTTAAATGCTTACTATTTAAAACAGATCACCATTCCTCTAATAATAAGGAGTAGTGATCTGTTAGTTGTTAATATAATTTTATTCTAAGGACATGATATCTTTAGATCAAACTACATATTAGTTTCATCAACCTTACCAGTAACTGATTTAGTACCTAATAAACCACCAAGGCATGATAGGACACAGCCTAATAAGACACCAACAAATGCCCAGATTGAGCCTTGTGAGATACCATCTGAAACATCATCAGCATCTTGACGTAATTGTTGAATATTACTGTCAAGTTGTTGTTGGGTGCTTTGAATGGCATTATTAGCATTTTCAATTTGGTTACGTGCTTCATTAGCAGCTTGGTTATAACCATCAATAATATTTTGAGTAGTTTCTTCAGCTTCTTGTTGAGTTAAATCAGTGTTAGAAGCAATGGCGTTAGAAACAGCCTCTTGGTCTACATTTTCTGAAATATTGTCAACACGGCTAGTTAATGAATCAGCCAAGTCGTTAAATACTTGTTCAGAATTTTGTGGATTTACGACAACTTCACGAGCTGCGTTAGCAATATCATTTACCGCGCCGTTTAATTGGTCGGATAAATATTCTGGTTGTAATTCGCGAATATCAGTATCTCTTAAGACTTCTTGAACGTCTTGGTTAAGATTTTGAATATCTTGATCATTCACATCAATATTGTTTGCTAAAGCATTTACGCCTTCACTTACAGCATCTCCAGCATTTGAAGCAACACTTGTGACAGCGTCACCAGCAACACTAGCAGTTTGACCAATAACATTACCAGCAAAACCTAGAACAGAAGCAACAATTTGTCCTAGTAATACAACAGTTACCACTAGGGAAATTGCCCATGATAAAAAGCCATGGACCGCGCCTACTCGACGTGCAGTTACCCCAGCAACAAAGCCTGATCCTAAAAATGATAGTGCTAATGAAATAACTGACCAGACCATGACACCGGTACCGACACCATCAAGTGGATTTTGTGCACTTGGTTGGATCATACCAAATCCAATGGCATTTCCAATTAAGGAAAAAGTAATTAATAAAGCAATAAAAGTTACTAGGCCAGCAAATACAGCTCCCCAGGATAAGTTATACCCGGCTTCTGCATCGTTAGCACCTAGATAGGTTCTAAAACGATTTCTCATAAAATCACTCCTTTTAAAATAATATATAATATTGTATTAAACAAAGCAAGCGAAAGCCCTTGAAATAACTAATATTCATACAATCAGTTAAAAATATTGTATTATTATTTCTAAATATCTATAAACAGTTTAAAAACTAGTAAGCGAATAATTTTAATAATTACCTACAAAGAAAAAAGGCCAGATAAAAATCCAGCCTTCTCGCTTATTCTGCATAACCCTTAATGATCTTCCCTCGGTAACTACCATGCTGAATTTTCCACACTATAGTACCTATACCTGCTCCCAAAAGAGCCATGGTCACCCAACCAAAACCTTGGGGGCCAAAGGGAACTACTCGAACAATATTCTCGAAGATTTTAGGAGCAAAATCTAATTGAACAAGCGCTTCAATCACCGTATAGATAGTGGTTAATAAGACTGCTCCCTTAGTCGTTCCGTCATTAGGAATATATTTTCTAAATAAACCGATTAAAGTAACAATGATTCCCAATGGGTAAGCAACTGCAAACAAGGGCTCACTCAATCCAACAATTTTTTCTACCCCGACAGTCCCTTGTACCACACAAAAAATACAAAAGACAAAAACGATAAAAGTATAGGGATATTTCTGACGAGTAAGCTCTTGGGTAAAGTTTGCCACTGAAGCTAACAATCCCGTAGCAGTTGTTAAGCAAGCTAAGGTTATAGCGAAGGAAAGAATAATTTTTCCAGCGCCACCAATAGTTTGCTCAACGATGGCAATTAATAACTGGGTTCTTTCAATATCAGGGCTATAAATCGTTGAAGCTGTAGCCCCTAGCCATAACAAGCTACCATAAATGAACAATAATAAGGCGCTAGCTATAACAGATGCCCAGATAGTCATCCGCATCCCTGCTTGGCGGTTATATTTTTTATGTCTAATTGTCATAATCATGACACTAGAAAAGAGTAAGCCAGTGATTAAATCCCCCATTTGATAACCTTCGGTAAAAGCCCAACCGAAGCTATTATCGACTTGGGCAGCCCCCATATTGGGGCTGACTGGGTTAATCATACCAAAAATAATAATTCCAATGACCATTGCAATCAAAGCAGGCGTAAGATAGCGTCCAATCTTATCAACTACGCCCAATTGATCAACAGTGAGGAAGTAAACAACAGTAAAGAAAACAATTAAAACGACATAGTTAGGTAACCAAGGGAACAAGGAACGAAAACCTACCTCATAAGTCGTTGCACCAGTACGTGGGATTAAAATAAATAAGGCAATTAAATACATGGTAATGCAGTTAAAGACCTTATAAAACCAGGGAGCAATTGGTTCAGAAACTGCTTTTACCGATCCCCCACCTTTAACAATAGCTACCATCGATAAGACCGGCACTAATATCGCGGTTAAAGCCAAACCAATAACACTGGCAGACCAATTTTCTCCTACAATAATTCCCATATAAGGAGGAAAAACCAAATTACCTGCTCCAAAAAAAGTAGCAAACAAGGTAAAACCTACCACGATCGTATCTACAATAAAGCGCCTATTTTTCATAAAACCAAACCTTTCAGTATAAGTATAGGGCTGAACCTTTCAGTATAAGTATAGGGCTGATCGTCAACTCATATAAAGCTGTTAAAAGAAGAACGATTAAAAGCATTATTCACCTACTAAAGGCTGATTTAAGGACAGGATTTAACATATCAATTTGCCCTAGGTCGCTTTAAAAGTTCCCTATATCTATTAGTATTTTTATTTCATGTGAAATTGATAATACGCTATTTAGTGTGAAGTAATAAAGCTTTGCGCTTTTTATACGCAGATATTATCTATCATGAAGTCCACATCTCAGCGCCCATAAAATCGTTATTCACCAATTAAATATTTACATTTAAAAGTTGTTTTCACATAAATTAATTAGGCTAAATCTCCAATTTACCAATAGGAAAAGCGACTTCTTCTTATAAAGAAGTCGCCTTCAACAACTTATTCTATTATTATACCATTTTTGCTAAGTAGCAAAATATTTTTATTTAATTATTTTATATACAATAAAACAAGGAGGTGAGGAAGGATCAGGGAGCGCAATTCCTTGAAAAAAGATGTAAAGATCGGCTTGCTGATCGTTCAACTTTTCTGAAAGGACATCCCTTCCCCCTTCCAACTCAACTATAAGGATGTGAGGACGCCGCTAACGACTTGAATGACAAGGCCGGCTATTTCCTATCTGATGAACGATTTGAACAGCTATAGTAAAAAAACAACCGTTTAAGAATATTTCAGAGCAATTCATTAACAGGCTTTACTTTGAATGCAACCAATAAAAAGAGGCTAGACCTCTTGTCCAGCCTCCTTCAATTAACTTTATTAAGCAGTTTCTACTGCGAGGATTCTAACACTGAAAGCCCCGCCAGGAGTTTCAATTTCAACTTCATCGCCAACCTTTTTACCAATTAAGGCATTAGCAATTGGTGACTCATTTGAAATTTTACCACCAAGGGGATCTGCTTCAGCTTTACCGACAATTTCGTATTCTTCCTCTTCACCATCAGGAAGTTCTTGAAATTTAACCCGTTTACCAATGCTTACCGTATCCTTACCCAAGGCATCAGGGTCAACAATTTCAGCATAACGGATCATATTTTCGATTTTAGCAATTTGACTTTCCAAAATGGATTGTTCATTTTTAGCGGATTCATATTCTGAATTTTCTGATAAGTCCCCAAATGAACGAGCAACCTTGATTCGGCTAATCACTTCAGGGCGCTTATTTAATTTTAAATCTTCTAATTCCGCTTCTAAACGTTCCTTACCTTCTACGGTCATTGGGAAAGTTTGTTCTGACATCTAACATTCTCCTAACACATACGATTAAAATATACAAAATAATACCATATTACTAACTTTTTAGCAATGTAAATATGGTTTTTTATTGTTCTTGCAGCTTGGCATCCTCTGGACTAACGTATTCTTGAACTAATTGATCATGTTCTTCGTAAGTTTTTGAGAAATAAACCTTCCCAGTACTTAAATCAGCTACAAAATACATATAATCATTAGGGGTTGGGTTTAAGGCCGCTTGGATAGCACTCTCACTTGGATTATTAAAGGGACCAGGTCCTAAACCAGTATTTTGGTAGAGATTATATGGCGAATCAATCATGGTATCTTCGATAGTCACATAGGTAGAATGCTCATTATGGGCGTAATTCAAGGTAATATCCGATTGTAGGGGCATATTCTCGGCTAAACGGTTATAGAAGACCCCTGATACCATCTTACGATCTTCGTCAGTAGAAGCTTCTTTCTCAATAATTGAAGCTAGGGTTAAGATTTCATGCCAGGAAAGACTCTGTTGTTTTAAGGCATCACTATACTTTTGTCTAATAGTCTCACTAGCTGCCAGCATTTTATCAACAAAACTTTCTACGGTATCAGATTGAGTTAATTCATAGGTAGCCGGGAAAAGGTAACCTTCCAAGGGATAGCGTAATTGGTCATTATTCACCACAGCTTTGAGTAATTCTGGATACTTGGCCGCTTCTTCTGCCAATAAGTCCTCTGAATTAATCCGCTTCAAGGCTTCTTCCTGAGTAATTCCAAAATAATCTGCCATCACTTGAGCAATTTCTTCGACATTCATACCCTCTTTGACTAAGACCGCTTGAGTAGCCGGACCTTGGGCATGTGAAAGTTGATTCATGACTTCGCCAAAGCCAGACGAAGTTTTCAATTGATAGCTTCCTGCCTGAATTGGATCATGATTGGATAGGCGGAGGTAGATCTTGAAGAGACTTTCATTAAAAATGACATCATTTTCGCTAAGAATATGGGCAATTTGACTAGTACTTGCTCCCTGAGGAATGGTCACCTGGGTTTCTTTTTCCTCTCCAAAGCCACCAGTAGCTACTAAAGTTCCCATTAATAGCGCAAAGACAATACAGATAAGGAGCAAGGTAATAATAATCCAGCGGATAATCCGATTAGCCTGAACATTTTCTTGTTTTTCTAAAGCATTGACCCCAGCCTGGTCTCGCTTTACTCTTTTTTTCTTTTCTTCATCATTAAACATCGTGCTTCCTCATTTCATAATAAAAAGACTCTGCTTTGAACAAAATAAGCTATTATGCATTTTACTGATAAAGATGCTATTTGTAAACTTAGAGCCAAAAATTTAACCAGAATGAAACATTTATCTTATCATCACATAAAAAGAGGCGGTGACCAAAGTCACAGCCCCATAGGTCAACCGCCATTAAAAATAAAAGAGAATATGACCTCATATCATATTCTCTTTACTTGGCTTATTGATTTAAGTTTGGGTCTTGAACGAAAGTGTTAAACACTTCCTCTACCATATCCCATTCTTCTTCACTTTCAATTGGCAATAAGCTACCTTCTCCGTCTTCGCCCTCTTCATAGGCATAGGCTTCAATATTTAATTCTTCGCCCTCCTCTTCGGCTGGGTACACTAAGACGTAAGATTTATTCAAATCTTTCGAGTCGAAACTAAAGAGAATTTTATATAAACGCTCATTACCTTCTTCATCATATAAAGTAATTAAATTATCTAAATCTTCAGCCATACAATGCTCCTTCATACTAATGTGAATGACTATCTAAATAGTTCTGTAAAATGAGAACAGCAGCTAACTTATCGATTACCTTTTTACGTTTCTTCCGGCTCACATCTGCCGCCTCAATCAGAAAGCGTTCCGATTGCTGGGTGGTTAACCGTTCATCCTGATAAAAAACTGGTAAGTCGAATAATTCAATAGCCATATCGCCATAATGACGCGATGCCTCAGCTCTAGGGCCTTCAGTGTTATTCATATTTTTAGGCAATCCAATAACGAGCTTTTCCACTTGATAATCTTCAATTAATTGCCTTAAGCGTGAAAACCCGAACTCCCCTGCCTCTTCGTCAATTTTAATGGTTTCGATTCCTTGGGCAGTCCAGCCAAAAGGGTCACTTATGGCTACGCCAACCGTTTTAGAACCCACATCCAACCCCATAATGCGCATACTTATTCTCGACCACTTTGCTTCATATAGCTTTTAACAAGTTCTTCTAATAACTCATCGCGTTCATGGTAACGAATAAGATTTCTAGCTTGATTGTGACGTGGGATATACGCAGGATCGCCAGATAATAGATATCCTACAATTTGATTGATTGGATTGTAGCCCTTGCTTACTAGGGCGTCATAAACTATTTCAAGTGTCTCTTTTACATCTTTTTCTTTACTTTCATCGAAGCGAAAGAGTACTGTTTCATCTTTTCCACTCATTTAGACACCTCCACATCATTTTGAATCTATTGTAACGAAAAATCTAGCGACTAACAAGCACTTTATTTATTCAAGACTTCCTCTAAAGCCTTAAGTGCATCAGGAATACCGGCTGGGTTCTTACCACCTGCTTGAGCAAGTTCAGGACGGCCACCCCCGCCACCATTAATATAAGGAGCGAGTCCCTTAATAATGTCACCAGCTTTAAGCCCTTCTTTAACCTTATCAGCCGAAACAGCAACTAACATATTGGCTTTATCTCCATTAGCTGTAGCAAGAACGAGGACATCTGAATAGTTATTTTGTTTCCATTCATCACTAATTGCCCGCAAGTCATCCATGGTTTTATGTTCGAGTTCCTCAGCAATGTAACGAACCCCATTACTTTCTTTAACGGCATCAAAGATTTGACTAGCAGCCATTTGGTTAGCCTTGGCATGGAGTGATTCTACTTCAGATTCTAGGCTCTTACGTTCACCTTCCAATTGTTGGAGACGGTGTGGTACATCTTCCGCTTTTTTAACCTTCAAATCATCGCGAACTTGGTTTAAGAGACCTAACTTAGCTTCATAGTATTCATAAGCAGCTTTTGAAGTCAAGGCTTCAATCCGACGTACTCCAGAACCAATCCCTGATTCGGAAATAATCTTAAAGAGACCAATGAACCCGGTATTCTTAACGTGAGTCCCACCACAAAGTTCCATAGACCAGTCGTCAATATTGATCACGCGGATTTCATCATGTAATTTAAGGTATTTTTCGCCGAAGAGCGCGATAGCCCCATGTTCCTTAGCCGCTTTAACCGTGGTAAAGATAGTTTCAACCGGGATTTGTTCCCAAATTTTTTCATTAACTCGTCTTTCAACTTCTTCAAGTTGTTCTGGACTTACTTGTCCAAAATAAGTGAAGTCAAAACGGAGATAATGGTCATCAAGTAAGGAGCCCGCTTGGTTAACTTGTTCACCTAAAACATCTTTTAAGACCCGGTGTAATAAGTGAGTAGCGGTGTGATTATTACGGATTAAGCGACGACGAGCGCTGTCCACTTCTAAGCGAACTTCTTGACCCACACTAATCGGTTGAACGGTGTCAATATAATGTAAGTTTTGGTCATTAGGAGCGTGTTTAGTATCACGGATATAACCTAATAATTCGCCATCCAAATTGTAAAGCTTACCTGAGTCACCAACTTGTCCACCACGTTCACCGTAGAATGGGGTTTTTTCAGCAATGAAATAGGCCTTGCTATTCGCTGGTGCCTCTTGACTGATTTCATCTTGGTAAACAATGGCATTGATCTTAGTTTCTGTAACATCTTCTTCATAACCGGTAAAGTGAGAAGGTACATCAATTTCACCGAGTACTGTTGATTGAACCGCAAGTCCACCTTGGTCTTTTCTAGCCGCACGTGCCCGTTCTTTTTGTTCTTCCATGGCCTGATTAAAGCCATCAATATCAACAGAAAAACCTTTTTCAGCCAGGTATTCCTCAGTCAGTTCTAATGGGAAACCATAAGTATCGTATAATTTGAAGGCGGATTGGCCGTCGAGTGAATTTTCACCAGATTCTTCCAATTCAGCGATTTTGTTTTTAATAATATTTTCACCGTCAGCGATAGTTTCTTGGAAGCGTTTTTCCTCACGATCAACAACTTCTTGAATAATGGCTTCCTTTTCTTTTAATTCTGGATAATGTTTTTCCATCTTGTCAGCCACAATTGGAACCAATTTAGCTAAGAAACTCCCTTGGATGCCTAAACGACGTCCGTACATCACGCTACGACGGATCAAACGACGTAAAATGTAGCCCCGGCCTTCATTTGATGGTAAGGCATTGTCACCCACTGCAAAACTAACGGCGCGGATATGGTCAGCAATAACCTTCATTGCGGTATCAGTTTCCTTGCTTTCCCCATATTTTTTACCATCAGATAATTTTTCAACTTCTTTAATCAGTGGGAATAAGAGGTCGGTTTCGAAGTTTGTTGGGGTTTCTTGTAGGACAGAGGCAATTCGTTCCAGTCCCATCCCAGTATCCACGTTATGTTGTTTTAATTTTTCATAGCTACCATCAGGCATGTGATTAAATTCAGAGAAAACAATGTTCCAAATTTCTAGATAACGTTCATTTTCTCCCCCAGGAAACATTTCTGGATCATCATCGTCAAGATCTTGATAAGCTTTCCCCCGGTCAAAGAAAATTTCCGTGTCAGGACCACAAGGACCGGCACCTAAATCCCAAAAGTTATCTTCTAAAGAAACAAAGTGATCTTCTGATAAACCTGTCACCTTTTGCCACAATCCATGAGAGACATCGTCATCAGGATAGTAAGTCATATAAAGCAGCTCAGGATCCAGTCCTAGCCATTTTTCATCAGTTAAGAATTCCCAAGCCCAAGGAATAACTTCTTCCTTAAAGTAATCCCCTACTGACCAGTTACCAAGCATTTCAAAGAAGGTTTGGTGGCGAGCGGTCACTCCAACATTTTCAATATCGTTTGTCCGAATACATTTTTGCGCATTAGCAATTCTTGGATTTTCCGGCACTTCTGACCCATCTAAGTAATGTTTTAGGGCAGCAACCCCAGAGTTCATCCAAAGTAAAGTGGGATCATTGTCTGGAACTAGGGAAGCACTAGGGTAGATATCGTGTCCCTTACCCTTCCAAAAATCCATCCACATTTGACGTACTTCTTCACCCGTTAATTTCTTCATAATGTGTTAAAACCTCCTATAAAATAAAAAAGCACCTTGATGTTATTAGATGAGGGCGCCGTAGCACGGTACCACCTCATTTATAACATCAACGTGCGATATTATGTCTTCATTAAATACTGGATAACGCGAGTAGCGGCAAATTTTCATTTGCATTGTCAAAAGGGAGCATTTCTATTACTGAGTGCTTTCACCACAGCTGCACTCTCTCTATCAACTAAATAGAAACATGGCCTTTTCAATCATTTAAGCGGACTTATTATACGCTTTTTAATTTTCATTTGTCAACTATTAATGATTCCTAGCGAATAAGAAAACTAGTCGACATAGGAAGTTTCTTTATCTCCTAACCAGGAATAAACATAGCCAATGACAAAGCCACCACCAACAAGGTTACCTAAGAAAGTAAAGACAAAGTTTTTAAGTACATTAGCCAAGGTCATCCCGTCAACAGGGCCTCCATTGGAGAAGAAAGCTAATGGGAAGGAAACAAAGTTAGCAATCACGTGTTCGTAACCTAAGAAGGCAAAAATAAAAATAATAAAGATAATCGCATAAACCCGGCCATCAGCGTTGACCATCCGATTGCTAGCAACCACGGCACTATTAACGATAATATTAGCTAAAATCCCCTCAATAAAAATTGTAAGCGCTGATTTAACAAATTTTCCTGAAACTGCTGTAAATAAATAATGATCAGCAGGTAAATCTTGGAAAATCGTGGTTCTTGAGAAAATATAGGCACAAACAAGGCCACCAATAAAGTTGAATAAAACACAAACCATTAAAATCGTAAAAGCCTTTTGCCAGCTAATGTATTTTTTTCGTGCTCCAACTACCAAAAAGTTCATATTAGCAGTCGCTAATTCACCATTCATATATATAATAAGTACCAATGACCATGCAAAAAAGAAGGCAAAAGTAAATTTACCTAAGCCTGGAGCTACTAGGTTGGCTTGTTGGGCGGTCATCATAGCGATTGCTGTCCCAAAAGTTAAGAATAAAGTGGCGTAAATACTCCTTAGCGCGTATCGCCAAAAACTTTTATCAAAAAGTTCTGTCTTCTTCTCCACATTATCAAAAGTTAAAGGGCCTAGAATTCCTTTCTCAGGGTGCTTGCCATTAATATAAGCCATTGCCGTCAGTCCTTTCTAAAATGAGCTAAATTTCTAGCCTAATTAAATAAATCCAATACTCACATTTTATCGATATTTTAAGAAATAAACAAGATTTTTGCAATATTTGAATGAATTTATTAATTTTTATAAACTCAGGATCAGCAAATTTAGCCTCTATCTGCTTTAACTAAGCTTTTTCTGTGTACTTTTCTCGCGTGAGCAGTAAAGGAGAAAAAGTAAACGACTGATTTCATTGCTTAAAAATCATAGGGGCTGATGCCATCCATACCAATTAAAGGATCAATCTGACCACTTTCAAGTAAGGCAGGGGTTAACCAATCGACTTTCACATCCATTCCTGAGTTTCCAGTACCCTCTTGCTGGTTCCCTGACTCATCTCCTTGAGACCTGGTACTTTGATCCTGACTAGGACTTGCTTCACTTGGCTGCGAGTTCAGTTTAGGAAGTAATTCGTCTTCTTCAAGTAGGGAGCGGTAAAGGTTAGTATGGCGTTGGCTGGCCTGGGTTTGAATGGCAGATTGGAAGGCTTGGACTTCACCACAGAGAATTAAGGATTGCTTAGCCCTGGTGATCGCTGTATAGAGCAAATTGCGTTGCAGCATGCGTTGATATTGGCTGATTAAGGGGAGGATAACGATAGGAAATTCGCTTCCCTGCGATTTATGAATTGAGACGCAATACGCCAAGGTTAACTGGTTAAAATCTGACCGGTTATATGTGACCTCATTGCCGTCGAAGTCAACCACAATTTCATCACTTTGGCTGGTCGTTTCCTTGGCATAGAATATCGCCACGATTTCTCCCATATCCCCGTTAAAAACATTCATTTCAGCATGATTTTGCAACTGCAAGACCTTATCCCCTAAGCGAAAGAGACGGTTAAAGTGGCTAAGTTGGCGCTTATTCCCATCACTATTCGGATTTAAACTTTCCTGCAATTTCTGGTTAATCTGATCGATTCCGGCCTGACCCTTATACATGGGGGCCAAAACTTGAATATCTTTAACATCGTAGTCTTTATCGAGAGCTCGTTTAGCCACCGCTGCGATAAAATCAGCTAAGTGGAAATAATCTACCCGGAAAAATGACCGGTCAGCCTTATTTTGGGTAAGATCGACAGGCATTTCCCCATTTTTTATATCATGAGCCAATAAAGTGATAGTTGAATTGGCATCTTGACGAAATATTTCGTCGAGCTCACGCCAGGTGATTGTCTGACTTCTCAAGAGGTCAGAAAGCACTTGTCCTGGACCGACTGAGGGCAGTTGATCTTTATCCCCTACCAAGATAATTTGCATATCATCAGGAACCGCTTCTAATAACTGAAAGAATAACCAGGTATCTACCATGGACATTTCATCAATAATCAGTAAGTCCCCTTCAATCGTTTCCTTATCAGAAGTTATGATACTATTTTCATCTTCTTCACCGGTGAGACCAATTAAACGGTGAATAGTAGTTGCCACTAGGCCAGTAGTTTCACTCATCCGCTTGGCAGCACGTCCAGTTGGAGCTGCCAAACGAATAGGGAAATCACTCGGGTCATAATCCCCTAGGCGGATATTATTTAACCGGCAATAAATATCGATGATTCCTTCTAGAACCGTAGTTTTTCCCGTACCCGGTCCCCCAGTTAGAATAAATAATTTCTCTTCTAGGGCTTCGATAATTGCCTTCCTTTGAGCGGGTCCATATTGAATGCCTAATTTTGCTTCGGTTTTCTCTATTTCATTAGCCAAATTATCATTCTCATATTTAGGCTGAGTTCGTTCATTCTTGATACGTTTTAAACGTTTAACAATCCCCTTCTCTGCATAATAGAGGCTAGGAAGGAAATAACCCTCTTCAGTCGCAATCACTTCATTGGTATCTACCAAGTCGCTCAAGCTATCAGCCACTTGCTTCATGTCAACCATTTGCAGATTCACTTGGCTTTTATTTAATAGATTGAGAACCTGCTGAAATAGTTCTTCCTTCTTAACATAAGTGTCCCCATTGCTATAACAAATCGTTTCCAAAGAAAAAGTAATCGCCCCTTGGATGCGTAAAGGCGAGTCATAGGCAAAGTCTAACCGTTGAGCCAGTAAATCAGCCTTTTGAAAACCAAAACCTTGAATATTTTTAACCAAGAAATAGGGATTTTCTTTAATCAATTCAACCGCTTCATCTTGGTATTTAGCATAGATCTTGCCTGCCAAGTGGTTGGAAAAGCCCATCTCTGATAATTGAATAAAGGTATCCTCATTGCCACGATTAGCCTTTACTTTCTCATGTAGCATTTGCTGTTTATTTTTCGTCAGGCCCTTAACTTCTTTCAAACGTTCGGGTTGATTTACAATTAAGTCAATGGTCTTCTCACCTAAGGTATTGACCACACGTTCAGCCAGTATTTTCCCAATTCCAGGAAATTCATCGCTGGATAAATATTTAATTAGACCATCTTTACTGGTAATTTTTATCCCTTCATAATGGGAAACCTTGAATTGTACCCCGTACTTAGGATGGTCAACCAAGTTACCGAAGAATTGGTAAGTGGTTCCGTCCTGGATAGTCCCAAAATTTCCTGTCACCACAATATTTTTCTCGGAGTAAAGGGTGTTGGTATCATCAACCGTAATCCGCATCACCCGATAATAATTATCTGGATTAGAAAAAAAGGTAGCTTCAACCTCGCCGATGAAATAATCTTCCGTTGCTGCCATACCCTTATCCCTCCTAGTCATAATCTTTGGCTATTATATCACAGAATAGCAGTGGGGTTATCTTCCACCCAGTCTATACTGAGATCGCTTTTCTACTATATAAAATGTCTCACAATAGTATTTTCGCCCTCTCATGATCTTAGTAAAGAAAAAAGCTGTAACTTAGCTCTAGCTTCCAAGTTAGATAATATCCTCCTTAGACAAGCCAGAAACTAGTTACAGCGGCTATTGAAAATCATCCTGAATTATAGCGTACACTTAGAGATGATTGCTATATTAATTATTGGTATTGTAACTTTTTCCCGTCTTTATAGGCAGCGTCAATGGTTGCTCCCCCTAAACAGACTTCATCTTGGTAGAAGACTACCGACTGTCCTGGCGTAATAGCCCGAACTGGCTCTTCAAAATCTACCCTTAACTGATCATCAGACAAGAAGCTGACTTTCACTGGGATATCTTTTTGCCGGTAACGGAACTTAGCGGTGCAGGTAAAGTCTTCACGTGGGAAATGGTCACTGGTAAAGGAAACTTCACTGGCTAATAAGTAGTCAGCATAAAGCAAGGGATGATGGTAACCTTGGCCGACATAGAGTTCATTTTTAGCCTGGTTTTTTCCGATAACAAACCAAGGTTCATTATTACCAACCTTGGTTCCTCCAATTCCCAACCCTTTCCGTTGACCGATGGTATAATACATCAGTCCATGGTGCTCAGCCATCACTTGGCCGTCTAAGGTTTTCATTAGACCAGGTTTAGCTGGTAAGTAATTGGAAAGGAAGGCATTAAAGTCACGCTCACCAATAAAACAGACCCCGGTGGAGTCCTTTTTATGGGCCGTCTTTAGATTATGATCTTCGGCAATTTTTCGCACTTCCGACTTCTCTAATTCGCCAATCGGAAAGAGCGCGTGTTGTAATTGCTCTTGTGACAGTTGGTTTAAGAAGTAGGTTTGATCCTTATTACTATCAACCCCACGGAGCAAGTCTACTTCGCCTTGGTCATTTGTTCTCACCCGAGCATAGTGGCCCATAGCCACATAGTCTGCCCCTAAGTCTAAAGCATAGTCTAGGAAAGCCTTGAATTTGATTTCTTTATTACACATGACGTCAGGATTAGGGGTACGATCATGACGATATTCATCGAGAAAGTATTCGAAGACGCGATCCCAATATTCTTTTTCAAAGTTGACTGAATAATAAGGAATACCTATCTGACTAGCTACTGCTTGGACATCCCGGTAATCTTCGGTTGCTGTACAAACGCCATTTTCATCAGTGTCATCCCAATTCTTCATGAAAATACCAATGACGTCATATCCCTGTTCTTTCAGCAAGAGCGCGGAAACACTGGAATCAACTCCCCCACTCATGCCTAAAACAACTTTTTTATTTTTCTTATCACTCACAACATCACCATCTTTCTTAACAAAATTTACGATTGAAGGTCGCACGTTTTGTTGTGTTGATAATCTTAGATAGGCCTCAATCGCCTTATCCAGGTAGTAATCATAACAATTTACCTAAAAAACTCAAGTCATTTGATTGAATTTTTATTAAATCTTCAAATGTCCTTGAGTTTTCTAACTAATTATATGTCTTATGTTATTTATCACTGATTGCTAAGACTTGCTTGTCAACTAAGTCAGCTAAAATTTCCTCTAAGCGTTTGGCTAAATCTGCCATATCGGAATTTTGGTAAACATTAACCGCCTTCAGCCCCGTTTTATTAGTAACGTTCATTTGCAATTTATCTACCGATTTATCAATTTGAACTTTTAATAGGAGATAGTTAGTCGCTTGAAATTCTGGACGAATAGGAATTTCAATTTGATAATTACCTGCCTTAGTGGAAGTAAATCCATAGTCCCGCAAAGTATATGCCTTGCAGTTAGGATGGACTTGATAGGTCTGTTGACTTCCTTTTAAATGTTCTTTTTCTTTAAAAGCCATTTCATTCCTCCTTAATCTGTTTACACGACAACTAAGCAATGCTTAATAAAATGTCTAAAAATTCATCGATTTCTTCAATTGTGGTTAACTGACCGAATGATATACGAATACTTTGACTGATCCGGGGGCTTTCTTCACCAAACATCGACACTAAAATCCGACTCGGTTCTAGCGACCCAGCTGAGCAGGCTGACCCAGCCGATACATAAACGTCTTTTAAATCTAATTTAATCAGAACTTGATCACTAGGATGATTAGGCCAGTAGACATTTAAAATATGGGCTAGTTCAGCTTCCTTAGGACCATTAATTTCGAAATCTAGACCGCGTTCTCTAGCTTCTTTAAGAAAATAATTCCTTAAATCCAGCAGCTTTTGATGATGGTCATCCCTAGACTGATAGGCGATTTCAATGGCCTTACCCATGGCCACAATTCCAGGCACATTTTCAGTACCTGCTCGGTGACCATGTTCTTGGCCTCCACCTCTTAGGTAAGGGGTAAAATCACTCACTGCATTACGATAATAAAGAAAGCCGACTCCCTTGGGTCCATGGAATTTATGGGCAGATACGCATAGGCCATCGATATGCATAGCTTCAACATCAATAGGAATGTTGAGATAGGCTTGAACCACATCCGTATAGAAAAATAAGTGGTGATCATGGCAAATCTCTCCAATGGCTTGGATATCTTCGACGGAGCCGACTTCGTTATTCCCTGCAATAATTGAAACCATAATGGTATCATCTTTAATGGCATCCTTTAAGGCTTCAATTGAGATATGACCATATTCATCAAAAGGCAAGAAAGTCACTTCAAAGCCCTGTTTTTCCAGATATTTTGCCGTCTTATAACTTGAAGGGTGTTCAGCTTCGGTGGTAATAATATGACGGCCTTGTTTTGCTAAACGTTTTGCGGTTTGTATCAGGGCACTATTAGTAGATTCTGTTGCTCCGCTGGTAAAAATAATATCATCGGCCTGAGCATTAATCGTCTCCGCTATATTCTCTCTTACTCGAGTCAATTGTTCATGTGATTGGCGACCAATCCGGTAGGTACTTGATGCATTGCCATAGTTTTCACGCATGGCCTGGTTCATGGCCTCAATAACTGCTTGGGTCATCGGTGTGGTTGCTGCATAATCAAGATAGATCATTTGTTCGCTTACCCCCTTGTTTTTCACTATTGTATCACTATCTGGTCCTAGACAACAGGGGAAAAGCCAAAAGCGCTCTTTTTAAAAACGGATGTGTTATACTGATTGACGTTAATAAGCACTTAGAAAGGAGTTCCAGTGTGAATAAACAAGCCCCCCTAGCCTACAGAATGCGGCCGAAGACCCTAGAAGAAGTTGTTGGTCAAGAACACCTGGTTGGCTCTGGTAAGATAATCTGGCGAATGGTTAAAGCGAAACAGTTAAGGTCGATGATTTTATATGGACCTCCCGGTATCGGTAAAACCTCAATCGCTAGTGCCATCGCCGGTTCCACTAAGTTAAGTTTTCGGCAATTGAATGCGGCGACAGATAATAAAAAGGCCCTACAAGAAGTCGTGGCCGAAGCAAAGTTTTCTGGCGGTCTTATTTTAATGTTAGATGAAATTCACCGCCTGGATAAAACAAAACAAGATTTTCTCCTGCCTCATTTAGAAAGCGGCCTACTGATTCTAATCGGGGCAACCACCGAAAATCCTTATATCAATATCAATCCTGCTATCCGATCGCGAACACAGATTTTTGAGCTTCACCCTTTAGAAGCTGATCAAATCAAAGTAGCTATTGACCATGCCCTCGAAAATGAAGAGCGGGGCCTTGGCAAGTACCCTATTCAATTAAGTAATGAGGCCAGGGACTACTTAGCCAATTACTCCAATGGCGATTTACGGTCAGCTCTCAATGCATTAGAACTAGCGGCTTTATCAACAGAGAAAAATGCTGATGGGCAAATTCTTATCGACCTAAGCGTTGCCGAGGAATGTTTACAAAAGAAGGCCTTTGACCATGATGAAGATGGGGACATGCACTATGATGTGGTGTCTGCCTTTCAAAAAAGCATTCGTGGCAGTGATGTCAACGCTGCCCTTCATTACGCCGCCCGTTTAATTGAGGCTGGTGATTTGAACAGCCTCTGCCGGCGCTTAATGGTATGCGCCTATGAAGATATTGGCTTGGCTAACCCAGAGGCCTGTCAGCGGGCGGTCACTGCCTGCCAAGCCGCCCAGAAAATTGGACTGCCGGAAGCCAAGATTCCTTTAGCTCACGCCATTATTGACCTGTCCCTATCCCCTAAATCCAATTCAGCTATTCAAGCCATTGACCAAGCCCTAGCGGATATTCGTTCAGGAAAAGCTGGCCTCATCCCCAAACACCTCCGCGATGCTCACTACAGTGGTGCCAAGGAATTGGGGAGAGGGACTGCTTACAAGTTCCCCCATGATTACCCCAACCACTGGGTCGCTCAAGATTACTTACCAGAAACCTTGTCGGATAGGCAATACTACCAAGCCTGCCAAACAGGCAAATACGAACAAGCATTAGAGCAAATGCGGCAAATGCGAGAAAGACAAAAATGATTTTTATAAGCGATAAATCTAATATAAGATGTTGTCACTTTAAGCTTTCCTGCTTGCCAAAAAGGCCTAGACATGCTAAATTAATAGTAATGTAAGTTCTCTAAGATATGCGTGCATCTTTTAAATGTGCTGACCGAACAACTACTATCTAGGGATCTGCGAGCTCCAATGGATGTTACGCCTCTATTACGTGGACAACTGAAGTTGGATACCGGAACCCACCTGCTATATCGCGGGTTCAGACAGATAGAATTTCCACGGTATCATTGGAGGCTTACATAAAAATAATCGAATTATTTTTTAGCCTAGGTGTGAAAGCCTAGGTTTTTTCAATAGGAATATTATTTAAAGTTAATTTTTTTATCCGCTTTCATGCTATAATATCTATAGAGAGAAAAAGAAAGTGAGGGATCCTTATGTATAAGAATTACGAACATATATTGACACCTGTGGACGGTTCTGATGAAGCTGAATTAGCCTTCAAAAAAGCGGTAGAAGTTGCCTTACGTAATGACGCAGAATTAATCATTACTCATATCGTTGATACACGCTCGATTCAAACAACTACTGGTTACGAGGGCACCCTATCCGATGAATTAGTCAAACAAGCTAAAGAGTTACTTAATGACTACAAGAAGTATGCATCGGAAAAAGGCGTAAAAGAAATCCAAACCGTCATTGATTATGGTTCACCAAAGGTTCAAATTGCTAAAGAACTTTCTAAAGAATACCATGCTGATTTAATAATGATTGGTGCTACTGGACTTAACGCCGTGGAACGTCTCTTCATCGGTTCTGTTTCAGAATACGTCATCCGTAATGCTAATTGTGATGTCTTAGTGGTAAGAACCGACTTAGACAATGTTAAACATGAAAAAGGCAAAAAAGCATAAAACTAAGACTAGCAGTATATAAAAGGCCTCACTCCTTAAAGTGAGGCTTTTTTAATTGTCTATAAAATCTTTTCTTATAAATATTACTACTTATTACTAATCATTAAGGTATCCATTGAAAGACAATGGCAGCTAGCACACCACCAATGATGGGTCCCACAACGGGTATCCAAGCATATGCCCAATCCGAATCTCCCTTGTGGGGGATTGGTAAAATCGCATGGGCAATTCGAGGTCCTAAATCACGGGCTGGATTAATCGCATAACCCGTTGGTCCTCCTAAGGAAGCCCCGATACTGACAATCAATCCTCCCACTAAGGCAGTAGACAAACCAGGAGCTAAGTCATTTTGAGCAAAGGACATGATTCCAAAAGTTAAAATAAAGGTCCCAATCGCCTCACTGATTAAATTGTTAGCTGGTGCATGAATCTCTGGAGCAGTGGCAAAACTTCCTAATATCATGTCAGGATCTTCAGTAACATTGAAATGATCCCGGTAATGAAGCCATAAAATAACTGCACCTAAAAAAGCACCTAGCATTTGCCCAATAATATAGGCAGGCACTGAGGACCATGGTGTTGAACCTTCAATCGCAAAGGCAATAGTCACTGCTGGATTCAGATGGGCTGGGCTTAAATAACCTGAAGCATAGGCAGCCACCATAACCGCCAAGCCCCAGCCAATTGTTATGGTTAACCAGCCAGCATTATGACCCTTGGTCCGTGCTAAATTGACATTAGCACAAACCCCATCCCCTAAAAGGACCAGAATGAGTGTCCCTAAGAACTCACCGATTACTTCTGTCGCCATCCTACTTCCTCCTCTATCAAATAGTTATCTTATTAACCATTAGCCTTCTTTTTTAAGTCAACGAGATCATTTTTGGCTAGCACTTCTTCTAATTCCTTTTGATAAGCTTGACGACTTTGATCATCCCAGTCAAAGTAATCACTCATGGCTTGAACGACTGGTTCAAGTAAGTGGTCTAAGCGGTCACGCATGAAAAGCATGTAGTTGGTCCGACGTAAAAAGTAATCAACGGGGGTAAGAACCATTTCCTCTTCTAGGGCATAGTAGAGCATGATGGTTTCCGCTAAAGACAAGCCTTCAATCTCTGGTACTTGATCAATTAAGGCATATACCTTAGGCACATTAGATCCGTAAAAAGCAGCTAGATAATAAGCTTCTTCCTTAGATAAACCTCTTTTTACCCCCATTTGAGCATAGGAGGAGAACTCGCCTTCGATATTAGCCGGATTAATTTCTCCACCAGAAACCGGGTAGGTTTTTGAATTGATTAAACGGAAGGATTTATCATATTCTTCTTTGAGGAGCTTAATAATTTTTTCCATAGCCCCGGCAGCCATCTTCCGGTAATCGGTAATTTTTCCACCGGCCAAGGTAATCAGTCCGTTATCATCACGTTCTAGACTTGATCCCCGTGAGACTTGAGAAGGGTCTAGAGTTTCTTCCGATAAGGAACCTTCCAGGTTAGCTACAGTACGTTCCACTTGGCCTCGGGTTTTTTCTTCATTTAAGTACCCCTTAACCACAGCAATTAAATCCTCAAAGCTTTGGTCATTAATTTTACCTGAGTCTCCACCATTATAGTCAGAAGCACTGTTTCCAGCGATTAGGGGTCTTAAACCGGCCCAGGATGACTCAATATCATCGATACTTATCTTAGCCTCAGGAAAGCGGTTGTTGACAGCACCAATGAGATAGTTAACATCTTCTTCTTCTACTTGAGGATGTTTGTAATCGCCTGTGTAGTCAGTATCAGTGGTCCCAAAATAGGTCTTATCTTCCCGTGGGATGACAAAGATCATCCGTCCGTCATCATAACCCGAATCAAAATAAACTGGCTGACTGACCTTTAGACGGCTGGCATCAATAACCAGGTGAATCCCTTTAGTAGGACGCATCATTTCGATACGGTTATCTTCTTCATCGAGATTGCGGGTTTCATCACTCCATGGTCCGGTCGTATTGATGACATAGCGGGCGTGGATATCAAAGCTTTCATTACTTAAGTGATCCAGTGCCTTTACGCCATTGATCTTGCCCTCTTGATCATAGAGATAGCCGATCGCTTCTACTCGACTAGCAACCAGGGCACCATCTTGGTGGGCTCTTTTGATATTTTCAATCACTAAACGGATATCGCTATTGTTAAAGTCTAGATATTGGCCTCCACCTTGTAAGCCTTCTTCTTTTAAACCTGGCACATGTTGGAGAACTTCTTCTTTGGATAGAACGGTATTGGCATAGCTAGAATCGCTCACCCCAGCTAAGGAATCATATAGGTCCATAGCTACTTTCAAGCGAAACATCGTAAAAGTAGCGCCCTCTTCATCATAGATGGGAATAACCATCGGGTCAGGTTTAGGAATGTGAGGGGCAATTTGTTGAACGACTGCCCGTTCACTAACCGTATCGGCAACCACTTCCACATCAAAGTTTTTTAAATAGCGGATACCACCGTGGACTAGCTTGGTGGACCGACTACTGGTGCCTTCCGCAAAATCTTGCATTTCGATTAAACCGGTTTCTAAACCACTCGCTGCTGCTTGCAAGGCTACCCCTGCTCCAGTAATTCCGCCGCCAATGACCAATAAGTCTAGGGTACGTTCTTGTAATTTGGTCAGAGCTTGTTGTCTATTTTTAACAGAAAATGTCATCTGATAATACCTCCATCATAAGCTTTATTCTCTTTCTTCTTCATCTGCTGTAAAGACGCGGGTGGCTTTCACTGCCTGTTTCCAACCACGATAAAGTTGTTCTTTATGGGCATTATTCATTGAAGGGGTAAAGTTTTGTCCAGTACTTTGTAAACTCTTCAATTCATCAGTATCTTTCCAAAAGTCTACTGCTAAGCCAGCTAAATATGCAGCACCTAAGGCAGTAGTTTCTAGGTTTTTGGCCCGAGCAATTTCAATACCTAGAATATCCGCTTGGAATTGCATGAGATAATCGTTCATAGCAGCTCCGCCATCGACCTTTAATAGGTTAATATCAATGCCTGTATCTAGTTCCATGGTATCGATAATATCCCGAGTCTGATAGGCTAAAGACTGCAAAGTCGCCTTAACAAAGTCATTGCGGTTCGTTCCCCGGGTAAGGCCAAATACAGCTCCCCGTGCCCTGGAATCCCAGTGAGGGGCTCCGAGTCCTGTAAAGGCAGGAACCACATAAACCTCATCATCATCTTTAGATTGTTTAGCCAGATCTTCTGACTGAGGAGAGTCCTCAATCAAACCCATCTGGTCTCTGAGCCATTGGATCGCTGACCCGGCCACAAAAATCGACCCTTCTAGGGCATAAGTGACTTCTCCATTCAACCCGTAGGCAATAGTAGTCAAAAGATTGTTCTCTGAGACTTGAAAATCAGTCCCCATATTCATGATGATAAAGGCGCCAGTGCCGTAGGTGTTTTTCACCATACCTGGCTCTAAGGCAAGTTGGCCAAACAAGGCAGCCTGTTGGTCCCCTGCCATTCCAGAAATCGGAACCTCCGCACCATAAAAGTGAAAAGGGATGGTTTTGCCGTAAACTTCTGAATTGGATTTGACTTCAGGCAGGAGTTCAATCGGAATATTTAATAAGTCTAAGATTTCCTGGTCCCATTCTAAATCCTTCACGTTAAATAACATGGTCCGACTGGCATTAGAATAGTCTGTCACATGGACGGCACCATCAGTTAACTTCCAAACAATCCAAGTGTCAATGGTTCCAAAGAGTAATTCTCCATTTTCTGCTCGCTCTTGAGCGCCATCGACTTGGTCTAAGATCCAACGAATTTTAGTCGCTGAAAAATATGGGTCAACCACCAAACCTGTTTTCTCTTGAATCATGTCTTTATGGCCATCAGCTATGAGTTGGTCAGCTATACTACTGGTTTGACGCGATTGCCAGACAATGGCGTTGTAAATAGGACGCCCAGTTTCCTTGTCCCAAATCACCGTCGTTTCCCGTTGATTGGTTATCCCAATCCCTTTGATTTGACGCGGCTTAATTCCCGTCTCAATAAAGGCACCGGCAATGACTGACTGGACAGAGTTCCAAATTTGATTGGCATTGTGTTCTACCCAACCAGGCTTAGGAAAGATTTGGTCAAATTCCTTTTGATAGGACCCAACACTTTCCCCTTGGTGATTATAAATCACGGCTCGAGTACTTGTTGTTCCCTGGTCTATTGCTAAAATGTATTCTTCCATTTCACAGCCTCCTTTTAGCTGAAAACACCAACTAAGGTCATTATAGTGAAAGCGATTACATTTTGTACAGTAAATTGTTTTTATCACTGGAATTTTTCTTATGAAAGCTCAATAAAGGCAAATTTTAAAAACAATAATGTTTTTTGTTCAGGAGACATTAAAAAAGCAAGCAGCCCTAGCCACTTGCTTGAAGTCATTTTGCTTATTTAATATTTCCTAAACGCACCGTATCACGAACGATCATTAATTCTTCATCTGTTGGAATGACAAAGACTTTTACTTTAGAATCATCGGTTGAAATTAAGCCTTCTTCAACCGATTCGTTACGTTCCTTGTCTAATTCAATACCTAGTCTATCAGTATTTTCTAGGACTGCTTGACGGAATTCTGGAGAATTTTCCCCCACACCAGCTGTAAAGACAATGGCATCCGCTCCATTTAATTCGAATAAGTAGGAACCGATGTAACGTTTAACTGCATTGACATAAACCTCTAAGGCAATTTTTGCCCGTTCATTACCTTGGTCAGCAGCTGCTTCAACGTCGCGCATGTCAGAAGATACCCCTGATATGCCTAATAAACCAGATTTATTATTAAGAACGGCAAGCATTTCTTCCATGCTTAAATTTTCTTTACGCATAACAAATTCCAGTAAAGAAGGGTCTACATCACCTGAACGGGTTCCCATAACAACCCCTGCTACTGGAGTGAAGCCCATGGAGGTGTCTATAGACTTGCCGCCTTGAACAGCGGTAATTGAAGCTCCATTACCAATGTGGCAGGTAATGATGTTAACTTCTTCAACGGATTTGTTCATTAATTCTGCAGCACGTTGGGAAACGTATTTATGTGAGGTTCCGTGAGCCCCGTAACGGCGAGCGCCATATTTTTCATAGTATTCATAAGGAGTTCCATAAAGATATGCTTTTTCAGGCATAGTTGTATGGAATGAAGTATCAAAGGCAGCCACAGCCGGTTTGCCAGGAAGTAATTCTTGGAAGGCACGAATGACTTGCGCTTCAGCGGGATTATGCAAGGGGGCATATTCACTAAGGTCTTCGATCGTTTTAAGGCCTTCTTCATCAATCAGTGCTGATTCCTTGAATCTTTCACCACCGGCTACAACACGGTGACCGGTACCAGCAATCTCATCGTAATCTTCAATGATATTCAAGCTTTCTAACTTATCTAATAAAGTTTTAGTTGCTTGGTCATGATCCATCACGTCTTTAACGTCTTGATGTTTTTCACCATTATATTTAATGGTAATGTTAGAATCACCTAGACCAATACGGTCAATCACACCAGAAGCAACAACTTCTTCACTAGGTATTTCATAAATTGAGAATTTTAAACTGGATGATCCAGCATTTAAAGCAAATACTTTAGACATATATGAACTCCTTTTTTAGATATTTTACACAAGCTTATTTTATCATAAAATAGGCGCTTACATTGCTATAAATACAGGAATTGCCCTAGTAAATATCTCCTAGAACAATAGCTAATCACTTATAGCAGATTAGCCTAAATTATAGGAAAAATAGCTTTCCTACACGTTTACTATAACGATTAGGCCTGAAATTGGCAAATAAGTCCGCCTGAAAATAAAGGAAATTTTGCCTAGATGGTAATCGCTCAATCTCTAGCAAGCAGGCAGCCTCTATAGCTTAAGTGAGCAAGCTCTTGCTAAAGTATTTTGTCATTATTCTGAGAAAATAATAATAAAAAATTTAAATAAACTTGTAAAAACTTCTGCAAACGGTTACATTATAAGTGTAGGTTAACCATTTTAGATAATATATAGCTATATTATTCACAAATTCATGATAGGAGGAATTGTATGTCAGAAATTCATGATGCTAAAATTATTCTAATCGGTGATGGTTCTGTCGGCTCAGCTTTTGCTTACCACAATGTCATTACTGGTGTTGGCCGTGAACTAGGTATCATCGATATCAATCAGGACAAGGTCTATGGTGATGTTCTTGATTTGGAAGACGCTACACCTTTCTCTCCGCGTAAACACATCTTCCAAGCGACTTACGAAGACTGTAAGGACGCCGATATTGTTGTCTTTACTGCTGGTATTCCTCAAAAACCTGGTGGAGAAACCCGTCTTGACTTAGTTGACAAGAACTTACCTATCTTTAAAGACATGGTCGGTCAAGTGGTTGACTCTGGTTTTGATGGCATTTTTGTAGTTGCTTCCAATCCAGTTGATATCTTAACTTATGCCACTTGGAAATTCTCTGGTTTCCCAAGTGAAAAAGTAATCGGGACTGGCACCTCACTCGATAGTGCCCGCTTTAGAGTTGAAATTGCCAAGGCCCTAGATGTCGATCCTCGTGATGTGACTGCTTATATCCTCGGTGAGCATGGGGATACAGAATTTGGTGCTTGGTCTCACGTTCTTGTTGGTGGCCAACCCATTGAGAAATTTGCTACCAGCGATAACCGCCTTGACCAACAAGCCCGACAAGATGAAATCACCGACTATGTAAGAAATAAGGCCTATGACATTATTAACGGTAAAGGAGCTACCTATTATGGGATTGGTAGTTGTATCAACCGTATCTGTCGGGCTATTTTGAATAATGAACGAGCTACCCTACCCGTTTCAGCCCTGCTTGAAGATAACTACCAACAAGACGACATCTATATTGGTACGCCTGCGATTATAGGTAGTCAAGGGATTGAACAAGTGATTGAATTAGAATTAACCGAACGTGAACAAGGTTTTATGGATAATTCAGCCAACGCGATGCGTAAGATTATCGAAGATTCCTTTGCAAAATTAGAAGATAAGTAGTGACTCACAAAGCAGTTAAAAAGAGCGCTGGGTTTTCCCAACGCTCTTTTTTAGCGATCGATGAGACTTATGGGCCCTCGACATTTCCCACAAGCGTATTTTTTTATATTCATCCTTCGCTGACGATAATATTTTTGACCGCAGCGCTTACAACCATAAATATATCTGGGAATACTATCCCCTAAAGCTGGCGTAAAGCGTAAGCCATCAACTGATTTAAGTAAGTCTTTAAAGGCCTTATCTTTATGCTGGTAAGGCTGTCCCCTATGAAATAAATAGTAATGACAAAGCTCATGCTTAATGATTCCTATTAAAGTATCTTTTCCTAAAATTTCTAAGACTTTGGGATTGAATTCTAAACGATCTTGACGGGGAATGAACCGTCCTCCTGTCGTGCGCAAGCGCGGATTCCAAGTCACCTGTCCCTGAAAGGAAAAAGCAAAATTTTGGGCCGCAATTTCTCTAACTAAGTGTTCTAAGTCTTGCTCTTTCATTTTACTTTCCTTTCTAAAGGCCCTCGACTTAAAAGAAATTTCTTGATGCCTCTCATTCTAGAAAGAAATATCTCAAACCCTCAACACCTTATTGAGGAGCTAACATTGTTAAGCCAATGCGCCCTTTTTGAACGTCTACAGAATCCACCCAGACGTCAACGATATCTCCAACCGAAACGACTGACTGAGGGTCTTTGACAAAATGATGACTCATTTTTGAAATATGGACCAAGCCATCTTGCTTAACCCCTATATCAACAAAGGCACCAAAATCGACGACATTGCGAACCGTCCCTTGTAAGGCCATGCCTGGCTTGAGATCTTCCAGTTGGACGACATCCTGGCGCAGCACTGGGCCCGCCACTTGACTACGGGGGTCACGCCCTGGGACTAAGAGCGCTTTTTGGATGTCTTTTAGGGTTTCTCGGCCAATGTCATATTGTTGACAGAGACGGTTAATATTCCAATTTTTAATTTTTAAGTGGATGTCATCATCTCTAATAGTATTCGGATCAATGTTATCAGCAGCTAAGATGGCTTCAGTTACGGGGTAAGACTCAGGGTGGATCCCGGTATTATCGAGGATATTCTTTCCGTCTGCAATACGTAAAAAGCCCGCCGCTTGTTCAAAGGCTTTTGGTCCCAAACGCGGAACATCATGTAGGTCCTTACGGGATTCAAATTTCCCATTTTCATTCCGAAAAGTCACGATATTCTTAGCAACTGTCTTGGTGAGACCAGCCACATGACTTAAGAGTGAGGCTGAAGCGGTATTTAGCTCCACACCAACCCGGTTTACCACTAATTCAACGGTAAAATCTAATTGGTCATTTAATTTTGTCTGGTTCACGTCATGTTGGTACTGACCCACACCGATTGCTTTAGGGTCAATTTTTACCAATTCTGCCAGAGGATCCTGCAAACGACGACCAATACTTACTGCTGAGCGTTCTTCTACTTGATAATCAGGAAATTCTTTACGGGCAATTTCACTAGCTGAGTAGACTGAGGCACCACTTTCGCTAACTATGGTATAGCGACAACTTAACTGCTTATCTTGGATCATTTGGGCGACAAATTCTTCCGATTCCCGGCTGGCTGTCCCATTACCAATCGCAATAATACCAATTTGATATTTTTCAATCAAGTCTGTGACCGTCTTTGCAGCAGCCTCTTTTTTATTATGAGGCGGAGTAGGATAAACCACGGTTTTGTCTAAAACCTGACCAGTTTCATCTAAGACGGCTAGCTTGCAGCCCGTACGATAGGCTGGGTCCCATCCCAGGACTACTTGCCCCTTTAAAGGCTGTTGCATCAATAGGTTTTTCAAGTTTTCACTAAAATTATCAATGGCATGGTCTTCCGCTGCTTCTGTGACTTGAGTCCGAATGGCCCGAAAGGCTTGTGGCAAAAGAAAACGATCCAAACTATCTTCGATAGCCTTTTCTAGCAGCGGGGCAGCGATCGAATCTTTAACAATTAAATCAGCACTGAATGCTTGTATCAAAGGCTCGGTCTTAATATCTAAAGAAACGCTGACCACCTTTTCTTTTTCGGCCCGGTTAATGGCTAGGACCTGGTAGGATTTGAGCTCACTTAGCGGGGCAGCAAAGTCATAATAAATCGCGTAGGTTTCTTTTTCATCTTCAGCTTGGGACCGCTTTTTACTAGCTAAATAGCCTTTTTCCCAGACATATTGCCGGCTATGGGAACGATACTTAGCCACTTCACTAATCCATTCACACAAGATTTCGTGGGCTCCGGCTAGGGCTGCTTGACCAGATTCTACCTGATCATTGATATATTTTTCAGCTTCTTCTTCAATTGATCCAGAAAGTGGGTTTGTCCTCAACCAGTCCGCTAGGGGCTCTAAACCCTGCTCTTTTGCCTTAGTCGCCTTAGTCCGCCGTTTCTTCTTATAAGGGGCATATAAGTCTTCCAAGGCCTGCAATTGGTCGGCTTCAAGAATCTCTTTCCTTAAAGCATCAGTTAATTTGCCCTGGTCATCGATGGCTTTAATAATAGTCTCTTTACGTTCCTCTAAATGTTCTTGGTATTCATAGGCCTCCTGAATCGATTGAATGGCTACTTCATCTAAGGAGCCAGTTCTTTCTTTACGGTAACGGGCAATAAAGGGTACCGTATTTCCCTCATTAAGCATCGTAATTACATTTTCAATTTGATAGCTTTTATAATCAGGCAGTTCTTGCTGCAAGTTTTCGATTAATTGATTAGTCATTATGCTCCCCCTTTTCAACCTATTTACTATAACTTGACTTGCCCTTCTTGTCCATGGCTTTTATCAGCTCTAACGATCACTGAGCGATCAGGTCCAATCATTCAAAACTTTCCCTAGAGCTGGCAATTGAAATAAAGGCTCCTTTAGCTTATAATAATTGCATAGCTTAGTGTAAAAGCACATAAGGGAGTAACCAGCAGTTCGCTGCGATAGTATCAACAACAGTAATCAAGCAGAGGCCCTGCTGGTGCTATCTTAAATGGTGAGACTTATGCTACAGAAATGTAGTATAAGTCTTTTTTACTACTATGATAAATATTATATTGGAGGAGTGAATTTAATGGTAGAAACTCGTGATAAGAGTAATTTCTTTGTTCAAGAAGTTGACCAAGTAGAAAATACTCTACAAACCTCACGGCAAAGTGGGCTGAGCTCATCAGAAGCAAAATCCCGCTTAGAAAAAAATGGTCCTAATGAGATTCAGGAAGGGGAAAACCGGACCACCCTACAAAAATTCTTTGATCAATTCAAAGATGCCATGATTATTATCCTTTTAATTGCAGCAGCCCTATCTGTTGTGCTTGAAGGTGTTGAAGGCATGGTGGACGCTGTTATTATTTTAGCAGTGGTATTGATCAACGCCGTCTTGGGAGTTATCCAAGAAAATAAGGCGGAAGATGCAATTGCTTCCTTAAAGGATATGTCATCCCCCCAAGCCCATGTTATTCGTGATGGCGACTCGATCAAGATTGACTCACGCGAAATCGTTGTAGGTGATATTGTCGTCTTAGAAGCTGGCGATGTCGTTCCTGCAGACCTGCGCTTAACTGAAGTCAATTCCTTACAAATTGAAGAAGCTGCCCTAACTGGTGAATCAGTACCGGTAACTAAATCCCTAGAAACCGTTCCGGAAGATGCTGCTTTAGGTGACCGGTTGAACATGGCTTTCTCATCAACGAATGTAACCTATGGTCGTGGTCAAGGGATTGTGGTGGCGACTGCTATGGATACCGAAGTGGGCCATATCGCAACCATGATTGAAGAATCTGACGAAAAATTAACTCCACTTAAAGAAGATATGAATGACCTGACCAAGTTCTTAACTTGGGCCATTGTTATTATCGCTGTCTTAATTTTCGTGATTGGCCTCTTCATGGAAACTTATGACTGGGTTGAAATGCTACTGGTTTCAATCTCCATTGCTGTTGCTGCCCTACCTGAAGGCTTGCCAGCAATATCAACCATTATTTTAGCCTTAGGTACCCAAAAAATGGCTGACCGCAATGCCCTAGTAAGAAAACTTCCAGCAGTGGAAACCTTAGGGGGAACCGAAGTTATCTGTTCCGATAAAACCGGTACCTTAACCCAAAACAAGATGACCATCGAAAAAGTATACTATAATGGTGAACTCCATGATGCTTCTGACCAAATTGATTTCAAGGAACCAGTCTTTAAGGTGATGGTCATGGATAATGACTCCACCCTAACCAACAATGGCGATCTTTCTGGTGACCCAACCGAAACCGCTATGATTCAATTTGCCCTCGATAAAGATTTTGATGTCAAAGCATTACTAAATGAACAACCCCGGGTTGGTGAAATTCCATTCGATTCAGAACGGAAAATGTCAACTACCGTACATCCAACTGCACCTGACCACCAAGATAGAGGTCAATTTACAGTGATGACAAAAGGAGCTCCTGATGTCTTGATTGCTAACTGTGATTATTACTATGACAATGGCGAAATTAAAGAAATGACGGAAGACTACCGTCAAAAACTCTTAGACGCTAATGACGGTATGGCTCGTCAAGCACTACGGGTTTTAGCCATGGCCTTTAAGTTCTTAGACCAAGAAGCTGATAAATATACTAGCGAAGAGCATGAACGTGGCTTGATTTATGCTGGTATGGTCGGAGAAATTGACCCTGAACGTCCAGAAGCCAAAGCTTCAATCGCTACTGCTAAGGATGCAGGTATCCGGACCGTAATGATTACCGGTGACCACCAAATTACAGCTGCAGCCATTGCCGAACGTTTAGGAATTATTGACGACAGCAATGATGAGAGTGCTGTAACTACCGGAGCTTACTTAGATACCATCTCTGATGAAGAGTTAGCCGATAAGGTCGAACAATTCTCTGTTTACGCCCGGGTAGCTCCTGAACATAAGGTACGTATTGTTAAAGCCTGGCAATCAAAAACCCATAATAAAGTCGTTGCCATGACCGGTGACGGGGTTAACGATGCGCCATCCTTAAAACAAGCCGATATCGGTATTGGTATGGGGATTACAGGGACTGAAGTGTCTAAAGGGGCTTCGGACATGGTCCTTGCTGATGATAACTTTGCTACCATTGTTACCGCTGTTGAAGAAGGACGTAAGGTCTTTGCTAATATTCAAAAAGCGGTTCAATTCCTCTTATCAGCCAACTTAGGAGAAGTGATGACTCTCTTCATCGCTACTATCCTAGGCTGGCAAATTCTAGAACCAATCCACATCTTATGGATTAACCTAGTGACTGATACCTTCCCAGCCATTGCCCTAGGTCTTGAAGGACCAGAAGCTGACGTCATGGAACATAAGCCAAGAGGACGTAAGACTAACCTCTTATCTGGTGGTGTCTTACCGGCTATTATCTACCAAGGGATTTACGAAGGTGGGATTACCCTCTTTGTCTTCTGGCTAGCTAACTATCGTCTGGGCTTTGAATTAGCCGACGCAGAAGCTATGGCATTCTTAACCCTATCATTCATCCAATTAGCCCATGCCTATAACAGTCGTTCCGTTCACAAATCACTATTCCAAAGCAATCCTTTTGCTAATAAGTGGTTAAACATTGCGACGATTGCATCGGCTGCCCTCCTACTGATTACTGTCTTTGTTCCTGGCTTAAATGACGCCTTCGGAACCGTGCATTTGGTTGGTGACCCTAATGCGCCAATGATGTGGACAGTAGTCATTCTCGCTTCACTTTCCATTATTGTTTACGTAGAAATTGTGAAATTCATTCTACGTTCCACTGGACTAGCAGAGAATTGGGAAGAGAATAAAAAAACAATAAACTAACTATTACAAGTGACTAATAAAAACGAGGCTATGATTTTAAACAATCGCAAGCCTCGTTTTTTCTTTAACTCTTAATAATAAGCAAATGTTTCGAACTATAATTTATCGATTAAATACATTTTTTGTATTATTTCAGCCTCTATGATAGCTGACTTTGGGTTTTTAACAGAATCATGAGCATTTCATTTAGCCCATGGAATAATTAGGTATAGACTGAACTTGTAGGTAAAATTTTTACGTCAGTGTAAGTTTGTTTTACTTAAAAAGTTAATCAGCTGTTAATCGCTGATAAAAAATGGAGGTATATCAATGAAATACGCTATTGTTGGTACATCGCATGCTGGTTATGAAGCCGCTCAAACGATTCTTGAAGCGCAACCAGATGCAGAAATTAATTTATATGAAGCAGGTTCAACCGCTTCCTTCCTATCTTGTGGGATTCAATCCTACTTAGAAGGTGAATCTGAATCATTAGATGACTTACATTACGCTAATGAAGCTTCATACAAGGAACAAGGCATAAATATTATGGTTAATACCGAAGTCGTTTCCTTTGACGGCGACGCTAAGACGGTTACCGTTAAAACCCCAGAAGGTGAACGGACAGATGACTATGACAAGTTAATCCTCTCTCCTGGTGCCATTCCAACACCTCTACCTGTTGACGGCGTTGACGCTGAAAATGTCTTCTATCTCCGTGGTCGTGACTGGGCACAAAAAGTTCATGACCGTATGAAAGACGCTAAGAAAGTCGTCGTTGTCGGTGGTGGTTACATTGGGATTGAAGCGGCTGAAGCTTATGCCCTAGCAGGAATTGACACCACAGTCATTGACTTCCAAGACCGTATCTTACCCACCTACTTAGATGAAGAATTTACCGATATCTTAACTAAGAATGCAGAATCTCACGGTTTAACTTTCCATGGTGGTGAAGGAGTTCAATCCTTCGAAACTAAAGATGGCAAAGTCAGCGCTGTCGTTACTGATAAGAATACTTATGAAGCAGACACCGTGATTGTTTCTATCGGTATCAAACCAAACACCAAATGGTTAGAAGGTCTAGTTGATATGGACCAAAAAGGCTTTATCGAAGTTAATGAAAAACATGAAACTTCAGTAAAAGATGTTTACGCTGCAGGAGATGCTACCCTAGTACCATTTAGCCCAACAGGCAAAAAGGTATCTTACGCTTTAGCTTCTACCGCTCGTCGCCAAGGCATTGTCGCAGCTAAAAATGCCTTAGGTGAAGAAGCAACGATTCGTCCAGTATCAGGGACTTCTGGTCTTCACTTATTTGACTATGAATTCTCTACTTCAGGAATCAAAGATTCTAATGCTGACTGGTATGATGGTGAAGTGGACAGTAAGTATGTCACCGCCCGCTTACGCCCAACCTTCTTTACCGAATTAAATGACGACAATAACACCGTCTACATGCAAATCAACTTTGACAAAGACTCTCATGTTGTGCTTGGTGCCCAATTCATGTCAAAAGGCAGTGTGGGCGAATTAGGTAACATTATGTCAGTTGCCATTGACCACAAGATGACTTTAGAAGATCTTCAAGCACAAGACTTCTTCTTCCAACCAGAATTTGATGGCCCATGGCATCCAATTAACGTCTTAGCTATGCAAGCTTTAGGACGTACCTACGGATCCGATAAAATGTTATTTATGTAATTTAAGTAGTTCTAATTAAATTGAAAGGCAGGGTTTCAAGGCCCTGCCTTCTTATGTGTTCCAAGCGTTCGCTCCAAAAAAAGGCGCTAAATTCTATTCAAGAATTTAGACGCCTTTTTTCTTCCAGCGGTTTTGCTCTTTTAGGTGCTTGTCACTCTTTATTATTTCTCGATATCTAATCGTGTATTAAATGTATCGCCGTGTTCTAAGTCTCCGTATTGATAACCTCTTTGGAACCAAGCTTGCCGTTGAGCAGCTGATCCGTGGGTGAAACTATCTGGAACTACTCGACCGTAAGCTTCTTTTTGTAGGGTATCATCCCCTACCGCATTGGCCGCTTGCATGGCCTCATCGATATCTCCCGCTTCAAGTAAGCCTTGGTCTTCAGCATAATGAGCCCAAACGCCAGCATAATAATCTGCTTGAAGTTCTAAACGGACCGATAAAGCATTCTTCTCTTCTTCACTGGCTCGGCGGATGGCAGATTGATATTTTGCCATGGTCCCTAGTTCGGTTTGGATGTGGTGGCCAACTTCATGGGCTAAGACGTAAGCCATGGCAAAGTCACCTGGAGCATGGTAGCGATTCTTTAATTCCCGGTAGAAGGACAAATCGATATAAACGGTTTTATCTCCTGAACAATAAAAGGGTCCAGCCTGGGCACTACCAAAGCCACAGCCCCCTGTTTGGACCTGGTCAGTATAGAGTACCAAACGCGCTGGCTCATAGTCTTTGCCATAGTCAGCAAATTTCTGATTCCAAAAATCCTCGGTACTGCCTAAAACCGCAGACATAAAGTCCTTTTCCTGGTCACTAGCCTGCTGACTTCCATCCTGACTAACCTCTTCTGTTTGGGGGGCTGAACCGGTGGAACTGCCACTATTACCTAAGCCCCCACCTAAGAGGGAGCCACCGCCAAAAATAGTAAAGGCCAAAATCAAGATAATTAGCCAACGCGGGGCACCTCGGGTTAAGAATAAGAGACTCAGTAAGTTTCCTAAGCCGCCACTCGACCGTCTGGGACCGGTCGACTGTCCCCTGCGATCTTCGACATTTCGACTGCGACGTAAATCCTCCCATTTCATACTATACACCTGCTTTTTCTTTTATTTACCGTTTGAAGTGTCTTATAACTTATTGCTAAATCCATTATACCATGTAAGCCCTTCCTTTAACGAATGATAAATACAATAATTTCTTTCTATAATAAGATACGGATAAAAAAGTAGAGGGTTATCTTCTATATTCATTAAGCTGTAAAAATCTGTGTAAATTCAACAAATGGTCCAAACTAAATAATAAAAAAGCACCTGATGTGGTGCTTTAATTTCCTCATTATACAAAATAATCTAGCTGTTATATTTATAAAAATGTTAAACTTAAATTTGCACTCTCACTTTTGGACCCCTCCAGAGTGCAAAATTATTTCAGATTCTATTGTTTTCTTAATATTTCCAAAATTAAAAACGCTGATATATCAGCGTTTAGATTTTCTTTAATATTCTCTGATTTTCTCAAAATGCCGAAAATAGGAATCGAACCTACGACCTTTGCATTACGAATGCACTGCTCTACCGACTGAGCTATTTCGGCTTGTGACTTAGGAGTCAACTCCATTAGTATAGCATTAGCCTGGTCTAAAAAGCAAGTCTGTTTTAAAAAACAGAGTAAGTAGGAGAGAATAAATTTATTTTATTTATATTATGTTGTTTGCTTGTCTTGTTTACATTTATATAGAAGGAAGAGATGATTAGGATTATAGACATTAACAAAATAGAAGAACTGCTAAAAAGCGATATTACTAGCTATCAAATATCAAAGACCACTGGTATTGCCACACAATCGCCGGATAATTATCGCAAATATGACAGTAAATTAGAAAACATGCGTTTAGGTATAGCTTTTAAATTATATAACTATGCAAAGCAAATAATGAAATAAAAAAGGAGTATAAGGGCTCCTTTTTCTTATGTATATATTTTCTTATTTTAACCGTTTTAATTAGTCCGCCTCTACTAAGCGGATATTAAACCCAGTCTCTTATAGATTTCATCGACTCGGCGCAAATGGTAGTGGTAATCAAAGGCATCAGCAATCGCTTCTGGATTTAGACGATCAGTAATTTCTGGACAAGATTCAACTAATCTTCTAAAATCTTTGCCTTGGTCCCAGGACTTAGCCGTTAATGGTTGAACCAGATCATAAGCTGCTTCCCGTGACAGACCGGCATCAACCAATTTTAATAATAAGCGTTGGCTATAGATTAGGCCATGAGTCGCTTGCATATTAGCCAGCATTTTGTCTGGAAAGACTTTTAGATTTTTCAAGACCTTGCTGAAGCGGTTTAAAATATAGTCAACTAGAATCGTGGTATCAGCTAGGATAATGCGCTCTGCACTAGAATGAGAAATATCACGTTCATGCCAGAGGGAGACATTTTCATAAGCAGTCACCACATGGCCGCGGCAAACCCGAGCTAGACCAGTAACATTTTCACTAGAAATAGGATTACGCTTATGAGGCATAGCACTCGACCCCTTTTGCCCTTGAGCAAAGGACTCTTCTACTTCATGCACTTCTGATTTTTGCAGGTGCCGAATTTCAGTTGCCATGTTTTCAACACTGGTTGCAATCAAAGCTAAGCTGGCAATGTATTCTGCGTGTAGGTCTCGGGGGAGGACTTGGGTAGAGATATACTGCTGACGGATCCCTAAATGGTCACAAACATAGGCTTCAATGTCAGTAGGGACATTGGCATAGGTTCCCACTGCCCCAGAAATTTTCCCCGCTTCTACACCCCGAGCTGCATGATTAAAGCGTTCAATATTCCGCTTAATTTCTGCGTAGAAACGCGCCATTTTCAAACCAAATGTCGTCGGTTCGGCGTGGACTCCATGGGTTCTCCCCATACATACGGTGTCCTTATAAAGTAAGGCTTTTTCTTTTAAAATATCTAAAAGCTGGTCTAAGTCCTTTTCAATCAGCCGGTTAGCTTGTTTTAATTGATAGGCTTGGGCAGTATCTACCACATCAGTCGAGGTTAATCCATAATGCACCCATTTTTTCTCCGCTCCAAGGGATTCAGAAACACAGCGGGTAAAAGCAACCACATCATGGCGGGTTTGTGCTTCAATTTCGCTGATGCGGTCCACATCGAATCGGGCACTTTGACGAATGGCTTGGGCATCTGCCTTAGGAATCACACCTAATTCACTCCAGGCTTCAACAGCTAAAATTTCTACTTCTAACCAAGCTTGGTAATGATTTTCAAGGGACCAAATGGCACCCATTTCTGGCAAGGTATAACGTTCTAACATGAATTATCCGACTCCCTCTCTCTTATCTAATACCCAATGACCAATATCTTTGCGGTAAAAAGTACCTGCAATCGGGTGTTGCCCTAAATATTGATAAACTTGCTCACGGCAAATTTCATATGACGGCCCTTTAGCTACCAGCATTAGAATTCTACCACCCATAGCTTCATAGCGCCCTTCTCTAAGTTCAACGCCAGCTCCATAGACTTGTAGTTCATCAAGGAGCTTAGTAATCAATTCATCCAGCACCATGCCTTTTTGATAAGTGCCTGGGTAACCTTCAGCTGCAAGAACCACTCCCAGACTCACTTGGTCTCCTTCCCAAGTGAGCTGACTCGGTCTACCATGTAACAAGTCGTCAATGACCTCAGCAAAATTATCCCCTAAAAGTGGCAAGACCACTTGAGTTTCTGGGTCCCCAAAGCGGGTATTAAACTCAATCACCTTGGGACCCGCTTGGGTTAAAATTAAGCCCGTATACAAGACTCCATAATAAGGGCAATTTCTGGCAGCCATCTCCTTTAAGACCGGCTCAACAATCTGGTTAACAACTTCATTAAAGACGGATTGACTGACAAAGGGAACGGGACTGTAAGCCCCCATACCTCCCGTGTTAGGGCCTAGGTCATGGTCATAGGCCCGTTTATGGTCTTGAGCCAGAGGTAAGTGGAGGACTTGCCCTTTTCCAACTAAGGAGAAACAGGAAAATTCTACTCCCTCCAGATATTCTTCAATAACTACCTCACTTTGACTGCCATAACGATTATCACTAAATATTTCTTCCAAGAATTCTAGACCACTAGCCAAGTCTTGGACAATTTTAACCCCCTTGCCTGCAGCAGGGCCATCTGCCTTAATCACCAGAGGAAAGTCCGCTGCTTTTACTGCCGCCCGGGCTTGGTCCAAATTATTGTAGGCTGCATAAGCAGCAGTTGGTACACCTTGAGCCTCCATCACTTCTTTAGCAAAGTGCTTGGATGACTCCAGCCGACTAGCTGATTGACTGGGGCCAAAGATTTGTAATCCAGCCGCTTGAAAGGCATCAACAATCCCATTAAATAATGGAATTTCAGGGCCTACAAAGGTCCAAGAAATAGCATTTTCTTTAGCAAAGTCAATTAAAGTTGAAAAATCATCCATACTAATGTCAAGACAGTGGATGCCATCCTTAGCCATTAGCGGATTTCCTGGAGCACAGTAAACTTCAGAGACCTTTGCATCTTGCTTAAATTTAAGCGCTAGGGCATGTTCCCGTCCACCAGAACCAATGACCAATATTTTCATAGTTTTCCTCCTGAATTTAATGTCTAAAATGCCGCATGCCAGTTTTTAACATAGGAATTTGGGCTTGGTCAGCCACGGCAATGGAATCATCGTCATGGATAGAGCCACCCGGTTGAACAATAGCTTTAATGCCATGTTTTGCAGCTAATTCTGCGGTATCAGCCATTGGTAGGTAGGCATCACTAGCTAAAACTAAACGGTCACGGTCGACATCAAAGGTATTAGCCAAGGCTTCATCAATGGCTAATTGGGCTGAGCCAACTCGGTTCATTTGCCCTGCTCCAATTCCTAGCGTTTGATGGCTGTTAGCAACCACTATGGCATTGGATTTAACGTGTTTAACGACCTTCCAGGCTAATTCTAAAGCCGGGAGATCTTGGGGATCGACATCATATTGACCCATTTTTTGCCACTGTTCTTGATTCTCATAAGCAGGGATATCTTGGTCTTGAACTAAGAGACCGCCCATTACGGAAACATATTCCTTAGCAGCAGAGAGCTTGTGATCAAAGCCCTTTACTTCTAACAGGCGTAAGTTCTTTTTCGTTTTGAGCACTGCTAAGGCATCTTCACTAAAGGCTGGTGCAATCACGATTTCTAGAAAAATCTTATGAAGTCTTTCGGCTAAGTCCTTAGAGACTTCTTGATTAACCGCTACAATGCCCCCATAAATGGACATGGAATCGGCTTGATAGCAGCGTTCAAAGGCCTCTTCAATACTTTCTCCAATTCCTACCCCGCAAGGATTCATATGTTTGAGGGCTACGGCACAGGGTTGGTCAAATTCAGCAATTAGCGCTAGAGCCGCATTAGCGTCTTTGATATTGTTATAGGATAAGGCCTTAGTATTTAATTGTTTAGCTTGACTAATGCTATAGTCATCCGCCAAAGGAGCTTGATAGAATTCAGCTTCTTGTTGGCTGTTTTCCCCGTAACGTAAAGCTTCTTTTAATTCATAGGTTAAGGTTAAGCGTTCAGGTTTTTCTGTTTCAAAACGATCGGTGAGATACTGAGCAATTAAAGCATCATAGGCAGCCGTCAAACGGAAGGCCTTGGCTGCTAAACGTTGGCGCTCTTCAAGAGTCGTTGCCTGTTTTTCTTTAAGGGAATCGATGACTCTAGCATAGTCCTTAGGATCAGTAAGCACGGTGACATCACGATAATTTTTAGCCCCCGCACGCACCATGGAAGGACCACCAATATCAATATTTTCCACCGCTTCAGCTAGAGGAACATGGCTGTGACTAATGGTTTCTTTAAAAGGATAGAAGTTCACCACCACATAATCAATGGCTTGTAAGTGGTTGTCAGCCATGGTTTTTACATGGTCAGCGTGGTCTCTTTGGTAGAGGATTCCAGCATGGATATTAGGATGCAAGGTTTTTACTCGCCCATCTAACATTTCCTTAAAACCAGTCACTTCTTCGACAGAAATGACCTCAATACCAGCTGCTTCCATGTGTTTTTTACTCCCCCCGGTAGAAATGATTTCTATCCCAGCCTCCTTAAAGGCTTGGGCGAGTTCTACTAAACCTTCCTTATTAGATACACTAATTAATGCTCTTGCCATGATTCAATTCCTTTCTGACTAAATCTATAATTACTTGAGGATATAATTGATGTTCAATCGAATGAATAGCTGTCTCCAGGTCCTCCAACTGCCATGCTGGATCAATAGTTACAGTTTCTTGGGCGAGAATTTTCCCTTGGTCGATATTTTCATCGATGATATGGACCGTTACTCCAGTTTCAGATACTCCCGACTGATAAGCATCCCTAATCCCATGACGGCCTGGAAACTTAGGCAAGAGGGAGGGATGAATATTAATAATTCGGTTAGGATAGGACTGAAGTAATGGCTGGTGGATCAGCCGCATATAACCTGCCAATAAAATGTAATCCAAATGATGTCTCTGACAGAGCTTCACAAGAGCTTCTTCATAGTCTTGGCGACTGGGAAAATCAGTGGGACTAAATTGAAAGGCGGGAATTTGTAAATTTTGAGCGCGTTTTAAGACGTAAGCTCCAGCTTGGTCACAAAAGAGAAAGGCAATCTCAATTTCAGATTTTAGGCCCTGAAAAGCTTCAACTAAAGCTTGAAAATTACTGCCCTGACCTGAAGCAAATATTGCACATCGCATCATAATGTCCCCTCAAATATAATTTTTTCTTTTACATCACTAGCTTTTTTAACCTGGCCAATCCGGTAAGTTGACTCCCCTTGGTCATGTAAAATAGCTTCAACTTCATCAATATGAGAAGAATCGATGGCTAAGACCATGCCAATCCCCATATTAAAAATATTCAGCATTTCCATCGAATCGAGCTGACCATATTTTTCTAAAGCTTTAAAAATTGGCAAGACTGGCCAAGATCCTAATTGAATTTGCGCTTTATAGCCTTCTGGTAGAATGCGAGGAATATTTTCAATAAATCCCCCACCAGTGATATGGGCCATGCCATGGATCAATGACCGCTCAATTAAGCTTTGCAAAGTCTTCACATAGATCCGGGTAGGAATAAGTAATTCATCAATTAGACTACGGTCGAAGCCCAGTTCTTCTAAGTGGCTATCTAAGGCAAAATCATTATCCTTAAAAAAGACCTTGCGCACTAAAGAATAGCCATTAGAATGTAAGCCGGATGAGGCTAGGCCCAGGAGAATATCCCCTTCTTTAACCTTCTTGGGGGTAATGAGCCGTTTCTTTTCAGCAATACCGACCGCAAAACCAGCTAGGTCAAAATCCTGTGTGGCATACATACCGGGCATTTCAGCCGTTTCTCCACCAATCAAGGCAGCGCCAGCCTGTTTACAGCCTTCAGCTACCCCTTTGACGATACGCTCAATAACAGCGGGCTGGTTCTTGCCCACCGCGATGTAGTCTAAGAAAAACAAAGGTTGGGCACCTTGAGCAAGAATATCGTTGACACACATAGCTACACAGTCGATACCGATACTGTCATAGCGCTGAGACTGGATAGCTAGCATTAATTTAGTGCCGACACCATCCGTGCCAGCTAATAAGCAAGGCTCTTCATAATCAAATCCGGCTAAAGAAAAGGCGCCAGCAAAACTGCCAATCGCTCCCATTACTTCGGGGCGCCAAGTTTTTGCGACTTGCTTTTTAATTCTTTCTACTGCTTGGTAACCGGCTTCCACATCCACTCCAGCATTTTGGTAGGCATTAGTCATGGTTAACCTCCTCTTCCTGCAAAGATTCTAGGTATTCTTTTTCATAATCGTACAATTCAGTGGGATAATCGCCATTGAAATAAGCCATACATAGACCTTGATACTTGCCAGGCCCTTGTAAATCGATGCCTTTAATCAGACCTTCTTGACTGAGAAAGGCCAGAGAATCCGCCCCAATCAATTGGCAAATTTCTTCAACCGAATTTTGTGCAGCAATTAATTCTCTAGTATTAGAAATATCAATACCGTAAAAGCACGGATACTTCAAAGGTGGACAGGCAATGCGGACATGGACCTCCCGGGCACCTGCTTCACGTAAGAGGGCCACAATCCGCTTAGAAGTCGTTCCCCGGACAATGGAATCATCAATCATAACCACACTCTTGCCAGACACAACCTTACGGACAGCCGACAACTTCATTCGAACGCCCTGCTCTCTTTCCGCCTGACTGGGTTGGATAAAGGTACGACCAACATACTGGTTCTTTACCAGACCCATTTCATTGGCTAAGCCAGCAGCCTCGGCATAACCCATTGCTGCTGACAGAGAAGAATTAGGGACTCCAACCACCATATCGGCTCCTTCAGCAGGACTTTCCTGGGCTAAGATTTCCCCACAGCGTTTACGGGCGGTATGGACATTAACATGTTGAATATTGGAATCAGGACGGGCGAAGTAAATATATTCCATGGAACAAATGGCTTGGTGGCGGTTTTCGGTGTAGAATTCGCGCTCAATGCCCTCATTGGTGATATAAACCACTTGTCCGGCTTCGACGTCAAAGAGGGTCTTGGCTCCGATTTGGTCCAAGGCGCATGATTCTGAAGCCATCACATAGGCCCCATTGTCTAACTGGCCAACGACTAAAGGTCGAAAACCATTGGGATCGCAAGCTCCTACCAGTCCCTTATTGGTTAACAAGATATAGGTAAAGCCACCCTTTATCTGACCTAAGGCCTCTTTAAGTTGGTCTTTAAAATTATCAGCCTTGCTGCGGCGAATTAGGTGCATAAGGACCTCGCTGTCTGAGGTAGAACGAAAAATAGCGCCCTGTGCTTCTAGTTCTTCCTTCAAAGACTGACCGTTGACCAGGTTACCGTTATGAGCTAGCGCCAGATCACGATCCGAAAAGTGGAATAGGAAGGGTTGAATATTATTCAGGGAGTGGTCGCCAGCCGTCGCATAACGGACATGACCTAAGGCAGCCCGCCCATCTAGGTCGTGAAACTGGTTTGGATTAGAAAAGACCTCGCTGACTAGACCTAAACCTCGATATTCTTGCATCCGACCTGTGTCTTTGAGACTAGTAATTCCAGCGCCTTCTTGACCCCGGTGTTGAAGGGCCATCAAGCCATAAAAACTAAGCCGAGCAGCATCAGGATGGTTCCAGATACCAATCAGACCACATTCTTCATGGGGAAGGTCATAGCTTTCCTGGTCAATATAGGTAGTCACATAGTCTGAGTCTTTTATGAATGGGCTTGTTCTTCTAACTGACACGCTAAGGCTCCTTCCCATAACTCCTTCAATTCACTCACACTTAGATCAATGCTTTGGTCCTTGGCTTCAAAATAAAATTGATCTTCAGCCGTCACCTGCCCCAATAAGGTCAGCTTAGCCTGGCAAAAAGCTTCAAAGTCAGCTTGCTTTTCCGCCTTGACGGATAGGACAAAGCAGGAAGGACTTTCAGCAAATAAATCAACAGCTGCTCTATCCCACTTAGCCTTGATTCCCAGATTTTTTCCGAAGCAGGATTCAGCGAGGGCCACGCCCAAACCACCTTCACTAATATCATGTGCTGAAGCGATATATCCTGCTTGAATGGCTTCGAGAACCGCTGCTTGGTTAGCCTTTTCTTGGTCCAGATCAAAATCCAGTAAGGCACCAGAAACTTGGCCAGTTTCCATCACTTGTAATTCAGACCCATTAAAATCAGGGCGAATCTCTCCTAGAAGATAAACAAGGTCGCCAGCATGCTTAAAGTCTTGGCTGGTGACATGATTTAAATCCTTGATCAGTCCTACCATGCCAATAACAGGTGTCGGATAAATCGCCTGGCCATTACTTTCATTATTTAAGGAGACATTACCTGAGATAACTGGGGTATTCAAGAGGCGGCAGGCTTCAGAAATACCTTGAGCCGCGGTGGCAATTTCATAGAAAATATCAGGGTCATCAGGATTACCAAAGTTTAAGCAGTCGGTAATGGCTAAGGGTTGTCCCCCACTGGCAACAATGTTTCGCGCCGCTTCAGCTACAGCCAGTTGACCACCACGTTCAGGATTTAAGCGCAAATAACGGGCATTACAGTCAGTAGTCATGGCCAAAGCTTTTTGCGTCCCACGAATGCGGACAACCGCTGCATCTGAACCGGGTCCAAGCACGGTTGAGGTTCTCACCATGGAATCATAAGTTTGATAGACTTTAGCCTTTGAAGCAATGGTCGCTTGTTGGAGTAAACCTAGTAGGATCCGACTAGCATCCTGTTCTTGTGAATGGTATTGGTCTTGTTCTTGGACTTGGTAATAAGCGGGTTCAACCACGGCATGTTCATATTCAGGGGCATCTTCAGCCAAGGCATTAACGGGGACATCCGCCACCAGCTCGCCCTTATGGAAGAGCCGGTAACGTCCATCATCAGTCACGCGGCCAATCACTACCGCTTCAAGTTGATATTTGTCAAAAATCGTCTTAATTTTTTCCTCTTGGCCGGCTTTAACACAGAGAAGCATGCGTTCTTGTGATTCTGATAGCATCATTTCATAAGGGGTCATATCTGTTTCTCTTTGAGGCACTTGGTCGAGGTCTAGCACTAATCCGGTCCCGGCTTTGGAGGCCATTTCCGAGGATGAAGAGACTAAACCAGCAGCTCCCATGTCTTGAATCCCCACCAATTCATCTGGGCAGTTTTGGATAACCTCTAAGCAGGCTTCCAATAAGAGTTTCTCCATAAAGGGGTCACCCACTTGGACAGCAGACCGTTGGCTTTCTTCTTCATCATTAAATTCAGCTGAGGCAAAGGTCGCCCCATGAATGCCATCCCGACCGGTCTTAGCGCCCACATAGATAATGGTATTGCCAACCCCGGCTGCTTGGCCTTTTTGGATATCCTTTTGATCCATGAGACCGACACACATTACGTTAACCAGAGGATTGCCTTGGTAGCAATCATCAAAAGCAATTTCCCCACCAACAGTAGGAATGCCAATACAGTTTCCATAACCAGCGATCCCCTTGATAATTTCATGGAAGAGATATTTGGTCCGTTGATGGCTAAGTGGGCCGAAGCGTAAAGAATCCAGTAAGGCAATAGGACGAGCCCCCATGGAGAAGATGTCCCGGATAATCCCACCTACACCAGTAGCAGCCCCTTCATAGGGTTCCACAGCTGAGGGGTGGTTATGGCTTTCTGCCTTAAAAACCACTGCCTGGCCATCACCAATATCGATGATTCCAGCTCCTTCTCCTGGTCCCTGTAAGACTTGAGGCCCTTGGGAAGGAAACTTTCTAAGAACAGGCTTAGTATTCTTATAGGAACAGTGTTCGCTCCACATAACAGCGAAAAGACCAGTTTCGGTGTAATTGGGTAAGCGTCCTAGGATATCGACCACCATGTCATATTCCTTATCCGTCATGCTCCATTCCCGGTAAATTTTAGTTTCTTTAATTGCTTGAGGACTTAGTTCTTGGGTCACTCTATTCACGCTCTCTTTCCCTCTGTTTCAAAATACTTGACCATGGACTGGAAGACTTTAAGCCCATCTTGACCGGCAATAATTTCTTCAACCGCCCGTTCGGGATGGGGCATTAAACCAATCACATTCCCTGCCTTATTGGTGATTCCGGCGATATTTCCTGTTGAACCATTGGGATTTTCCCCGGCATAGGTGAAGATAATTTGGCCGTTAGCCTTTAAGTCAGCTAGGGTTGCCTCATCGCAGTAATAATTACCTTCGCCATGAGCAATGGGTAAAGTAATTCTCTCTTTTTCTTGGTAGAGACTGGAAAAGGGACTTTGGTTGTTTTCAACCACGAGATCTTGTTTTTTACAGATGAAGGCTAAATCACGGTTTGGGAGAAAAGACCCTGGTAAAAGACCACTTTCGCAAAGAATTTGAAAGCCATTGCAGGTACCTAAGACCAACTTGCCGCTTTGAGCTAAACGCTTCACTTCTTCCATAATCGGGGTAAAACGGGCAATAGCACCGGTCCGTAAATAATCCCCAAAGGAGAAGCCGCCAGGCAACATGATGGCATCATAACCTGCTAAGGAAGTTGCACTAGCAGGAACATAGTCAGCTTCTTGGCCCAAGACATCACGGATAGCAGTCAACATATCCATATCACAATTGGATCCAGGGAATTGAATCACAGCAAATTTCATGACGGCTAAACCTCCTTAATGGTATAGCGGTAAGTTTCCATATTGACATTAGCTAGGAGGCGGTCACAAATATCAGCAACCGCTTTGTCAACATCGCCAACCTCTTTGGCAATTTCCATTTGAAAATACTTTCCTTGACGAATATTTTTAACTGCCTCATAGCCCATTTGATGGACGCCTTGCATAATGGCTTGACCTTGAGGGTCGAGAATGGATTCCTTATAGGTGACAAATACTTCAACTGTATACATAGTGACCTCCCTGTTTTTTCTAATTGATAGTCCTTAATCTTTAATAACTTCTTGTAAACGTTGATAGACAGCTTGATAGTAAGGGATCATATCGCCTTGATCATTGCGGAAGATGTCCTTATCAAAGGATTCTCCGCTTTCCTTATCCCAGAGTCTGGCATTATCTGGTGAAATTTCATCAGCCAGAATAATTTCTCCGTCAGCATTCTTACCGAACTCTAATTTGAAATCGACCAGGATGAGTCCTGCTTGGTCAAAAAGCTTCACTAATAAATCATTAATTTCCTTAGTCAACGCTTTAATCGCTGCAATTTCTTCAGGATTAGCCGCTTTGAGAAAGAGAACGTGGTCATCATTCAATAGTGGGTCATTCAAGTCGTCATCCTTATAGAAAAATTCCAGGATACCGCCTTCAATAGCTAAGCCCCGTTCAATCCCTAAGCGTTTGACAAAGGAGCCAGCAGCATAATTGCGGTAAACCACTTCTAAGGGAAACATTTCCGCCTTTTCAATAATTTCTTCTCGTTCATTAAGCACTTTGACCAAATGGGTAGCGATACCATGGTCAGCTAGATAAGTGAAGATCAGCTGGGTAATGGCTTGGTTAATCCGTCCCTTGCCGGGTAAATTTTCCTTTTTAGCCCCATTGCCAGCAGTGGCTTGGTCCTTATAAAAAACTCTTAAATACTTATCATCATCGGTTTGGTATAAATCTTTAGCCTTACCGCTATAAATTAACTTTTCTTCTGTCATTATTTACTCCTTTTCCAAATTTCACTGTCATCAATCTTTTCAAGACTAGCTTCCATATCTTCTGGCAACAAGGTAACATGCCCCATTTTACGGTTGACTTTGGCTTGGTCTTTGCCGTAAATATGCAAGTGCCAATCGCTATGCTTGGGAGCAGCTTCTAAGACCTTATCTAAATGTTGTCCTAAGACGTTCACCATGAGGGCCGGACTTAATAATTGGGGTTCAGCCAGCGGCAAGCCACAGACAGCGCGAATATGTAGGTCAAATTGTGAGAAATCACAGGCTTCAATGGTGTAATGCCCACTATTATGGGGCCGAGGGGCCAGTTCATTAATTAATATTTTTCCATCCTCCATTAGGAACATTTCAATTCCTAGGGCACCGACTAAGTTGCCTGCCTTAGCGATCTTATTGGCCAGGTCTTGGGCGGCTTGACTGGCTTCAGCGGAAATTCTAGCGGGAACAATGGATTCATGGAGGATGTTATGGACGTGGATGTTTTCCGATACTGGGAAAGTCACCACATGACCATTTTGTTCGCCGATAGCCATGACTGAAATTTCTTTAGCAAAAGGCAGCCATTGCTCCAGCACACAAGCTTGTTCATTGAGTAAGTCAACGCATTCAGGCAGATCATTTTGGCTATGAAGAACCCGTTGGCCCTTGCCGTCATAACCAAAACGCCGCGTCTTTAAAACAGCCGGATAGCCTAACTCTCTGACTGCTTGCTCTAACTCTTCCATGGTCTTGACCGATCGATAAGGAGCGACATGGGCACCTGCAGCTTCTAGGAACTGTTTTTCGTGGAGGCGGTCTTGGCTAGAATGAAGGAGATCTACCCCCTGAGTGAGATAGGCACGATCACCGAGAACTTGTAAGGCTTCAGTATCGATATTTTCAAATTCAAAAGTTAATACATCGCATTGAGAAGCAAAGTCTGCTAGAGCTTGGCGGTCATCATAGGCCTTCTCAAAATGAAAATCGGCGACTTGAGCGGCTGAACAATTACGTCCGGGATCTAATATCCCTACCCGATAGCCCATTTCTTTAGCAGATTGGGCCAACATTTGTCCTAATTGCCCTCCACCGATAATACCGATGGTTGCCCCAGGTAAAATAGTCTTATTCAAGTTGATCACTACTTTCTATGGCTGCTTGACGCATATTTTTTCGATAATCTTCTAAGGCTTGGCTAAGCCTTGCATCCTGAATACTTAGAATCTGAATCGCCAGCAAGGCAGCGTTTTTTGCTCCTGAATGTCCGATCGCTGTCGTAGCGACGGGAACACCGGCTGGCATCTGAACGATAGATAGGAGTGAATCCAAGCCACTTAGGGCGTGTGATTGAACCGGAACCCCAATGACCGGTAAGGTGGTTTTAGCAGCTAACATGCCTGGCAAGTGGGCTGCCCCTCCTGCTCCGGCAATAATTACCGCTAGGCCACGCTCACGAGCGCTTTTGGCATAAGCAAACATCTCATCTGGCATCCGGTGTGCAGAAATCACACGTTTTTCATATGGCACTTCAAATTGGTCTAAAATCTGACAGGCTTGACTCATGGTTTGCCAATCCGATTGAGATCCCATCACTACCCCTACTTTTATCACTTGACGGCCTCCTTAAATAACAAACATTTGTATAGAATAAATATTTAATATTCGTGATTTACTTGTTTACATGTAAAAATATACCATATAATTTTAAAATTTCAATTTAATTACGTATATTATTTAATAAAATCGTTTTCATAATACGCATTATTGCCCTGATATTATTTTTAAGTCCAATTTCCCACTAAATTAGTCCCTATTGTCGAACAATCTTCAAAAAGACTGCCTTCGAATGAAGCCAGTCTAAAAAATATATTTATAGCCTAAGCAGATGATTTGCCGCCTGGCATAAGTCCTGTTAGTATATGTTTAGTGGTAAACTGTTTATAACTAAACCATGTGCTTATAACGAGGTGAGAACGATGACATCACGTGAATCGGGCTGTGAGAATTTTAACCACGCCCTCAATATTTATCAATCCCTGGTAAGGCTTTACCGGAGAAACCTACAAGATACCAGTCAAGCCCTAGCAAATTTCTCTTGTCAGATTAATGTGCCCCAATTTGACTTACTCTCCTATATCTGTGAGCATCCGGCAACCAACCAACAAAAGATCGCTATCCAACTCTGCGTAACTAAGGGGAATGTTAGCCAATTACTCCACAAACTAGAGGAAAATGGCTACATCAAAAAAGAAGTCCAAGGTAGAAGCCACCTGCTCTTTCCCACCAGTAAGGGCGAAGAACTTTACCAAGAAATCGCCTATGACTTAAGTAACTTCCAGCGAAGCTTTTTTAATGCTCTTGACAATGAGGAATTAGCCACACTTGACCAACTTTTGGCTAAGGTCTGCCAGGACCATCTGAATAAGTAATCGATAGGACAATGCATACAAAAGAAAGGAAGAAACAAATGACCAAAGCAAATCCAGCACAAAAGCAGGCTAAGGGGCTAGAGTTTGGTTTGTACAGTTTAGGTGATAACCTTCCTAACCCCCATACTGGCAAACAGCTATCTGCCTCAGAACGAATTGAAGAAATTATCCAACTAGGGAAATTAGCTGAAGAAGCTGGCTTTGATGCCTTTCAAGTGGGAGAATCCCACCAGGACTATTTTATCTCCCAGTCCAACTTGATCATTCTTTCAGCCATTGCCCGGGAAACCAAAACCATTAAACTCGGTTCAGCCGTCACTACCCTGTCTGTGTTAGATCCTGTCCGGGTCTATGAAGATGCGGTCACCATCGATCTCCTATCTCAGGGGCGGATGGAAATTGTCGCTGGACGGGCTTCCCGCCTAGGGGCCTTTGAATTATTTGGTTATGACTATAAGGACTACGAAGAACTCTTCGAAGAGAAAATTGCCCTCCTAAAAGAAATCAATGACAATGAAACCGTCAACTGGCAAGGGCAATTTCGCCCTGACCTGGATGGAGTCAAGGTTCAACCGCGTAGTGAACGTCCTTCTGGCAAGCTCCCCATTTGGCGGGGAATCGGTAATTCCAACGATTCCGCGCGACGGGCCGGTTTATTGGGCATGCCCATCTACCAAGCTCATCTCTCAGGAGCCAATCAAACCTTTGCCCATCGCATTAAGGTCTTTCGTGAGGCTGCCCAAGAAGCTGGCTATGATCCTAATGACATTCCTGTCCAAACTGGTAGCTTCCTCTATGTCAGAGAAAATACCCAGCAGGCCTATCAAGAATTTTGGCCCTACGTGGAAGCAGGCTTTCCTTTAGTCAACGGTCAACCCTTCCCTAAGCGCGCCTTCGCCCAAGGGCAAAATGTTAAATCAGCCACCATGGTTGGTGACCCCCAATTAATCATTGATAAACTACTGATGCAGTATGAATTATTTGGTCACCAACGCTTTAATGGTGAAATTGATTTTGGCGGCCAGCCCTTTGACGAGATTCGACGGACTCTCGACCTCTTCGCAGAAAAGGTCATTCCCACAGTGAAGAAATATACCCAAGCATAATGCAAAGCATGACTTTTAAAGAAAAGGAGACTATCTATGACAATTGAAAACCCACATATTATTCCCCAAATTGACACTAGCCAAGGGATTGAATTTGGTCTTTATAGTTTAGGTGACCATATGCCAAATCCTCAAACCGGTGAAGAAATTTCAGCCCAAGAGCGGATCCAGCAATTTATCAAGATGGCCCAACTCGCTGAACAAGCCGGAGTGGATATCTTCCACCTGGGGGAATCCCACCAAAAATATTTTGTTTCCCAAGCCCATATGGTGATACTATCCGCCATTGCCCAAGCTACATCAAAAATTAAAATAGGAAGTTCGGCCACCATCATCTCCACCTCGGACCCAGTGAGAGTCTATGAAAATGCTGCCACCATTGACTTGATTTCTGATGGACGCATGGAAGTTGTTGCCGGACGGGCGTCCCGTTTAGGTATTTTTGAACTCTTAGGCTACGATGTGAAGGACTATGAAGCCCTCTATGAAGAAAAATTTGACCTCCTTCTTCAAATTAACGAAAATGAAGTAGTCAACTGGGAAGGCGAATTTCGTGCTCCCCTCCACGACGCTGAGGTAATCCCACGGGCTAAAAATGGACTCCCCATTTGGCGGGCTGTCGGCGGACCACCGGACTCCGCTATCAAAGCTGCGCTCAAGGGCGTTCCTATGTATATCACTACCCTAGGCGGTTCAGCAGAATACTTTAAACAATCCATTGACATCTACCGGTCCATTCTTAGCGAAAAAGGCTACGATGTGGAGTCCATGCCAGTCACTACTTCGGGTTTCCTCTATGTCAATGAAGATCAGGATACCGCCTTTAAAGAATTCTATCCCCACTTAGACACAGGAATGAGGCGGGTCAATGGGACTGGCTTTAACAAGCGTCTCTTTTCCCAAGGAAAAGACTACCGTGACGCTCTGACAGTTGGCGATCCTCAATTAATCATTGATAAGATTCTTTACCAACACGAACTCTACAATAACCAACGCTACACCGCTCAGATTGACTTTGGAGGTATTCCATTTAAGGATATTCTCCACATGATTGACATCCTAGGTGAGACCATCATTCCCGCAGTGAAAAAATATACCAAGTCAGACCAATAAGTTTCAGCAAACATTCACTAATTCATAGAGAAAGGAAAATGATCATGAAAATACTCGTCTTATCCGGCTCCAATGTGGGCCATAAAACCGAAGTGGCTGCCAAAGCTATCCTGGATATCTTAGCCAAAGACCAATACAGTGACCACCAAGTCCAATTTATTAACCTCTTAGATAAGGAAATGGATTTTGCCGATGGAAGAAACTTCCTCGATTATAAGGGCGATACCTTGGAAGTCGCTCAAGCCGTCATGGATGCTGATGTCCTCTTTATAGGAACCCCTATCTTCCAAGCCTCTATTCCAGCCTCTTTGAAAAATGTCTTTGACCTCTTACCAGAGAAAGCCCTGGAATATAAAACCGTGGGTATCTTTGCCTCATCAGGGTCTAACCGTCATTACTTGATTCCTGAATTGCAATTAAAACCCATCCTGAACTATATGAAGGCTAATGTTACACCGCGCTATGTCTACCTGAGCGCCAGAGACTTTACCCTTAATGAAATTACTTCCGATGATGTGCTCTTACGTTTAGAACAATTAGTCGATGAAACCCTCACCCTAGCAAAAACCTACCAAGAAATTCAACGCATTGAAGATGAAAAGTTAGGGTTTTAAATCCATAATATATAGCAAAACACCTCTTCAAAATGGAAAGGCAAGCCATTTGAAGAGGTGTTTTTTAGCTAATCATTTTTTTAACTTTTCCCATTACTAATAATAAATATTCACATATGAATAATTAATTATTGAGACATTTTTGATGTTAATGTATTCACTAAGAACTTGAGGTGAAAAAATGAAATTGGAACAAATAAGGGAAGTTAAAAAAAACAATACAGATCCTATAAATAATTTTTTTGATTATTCTTATTATAAAATATATTCAAAATTATTAAATATTGAACTCGATTTGCAATCCGAATTCTTAGAAAAAATTATTTAAATCAGTCACCTAAAAAAATTACCTTAGATTTATGCTGTGGCACTGGACGTCATATCAGAAAATTAAATCGTAAGGGTTATCTCATTGACGGTGTTGATATTAATCCTGATGCTGTCGTTATTGCTAACAAAAGTACAGAGTTATGAAAAATTTATTTAGCTGATGTTCAATATTTTAAGCCTATAGAAAAATATGATTTTATCTATAGCATGGAGAGTTCAATTGGATAGCTACCCGATAAGCAAACAGCAGAACTGGATAAAGTAACTTTATTCATTTCTGCTTTTTTAGTAAATCATTCATTAGAAAGAGAGCAAAAATGATTAATTTCATTAAAAATAATAAACTTTTTGTCCGGATGACTGGGATAAACTTCTTATCAAAAATTGGTGATAATTTGTTCTACACTGCGATGTTATCAGCAGCGATTTTATTACCCAATAGTAAATTAGCTGTTCTAATTGTATCTATTTCTGAAAGCCTCCCAATTTTAATCAGCATATTTTTTGGTGTAATAGCTGATAAACAAAAAGGAAAAATAAATCAATTAATAGGGAGTTCACTTTTTAGGTCGCTTATGTATATATGCATAGGTATAATTTTTAGATATCCTCAAAGTTTACTTTTGCTTCTGTTAGCATCATTTATGAACCTTTTATCAGATATTAGCGGAAATTACGCAACTGCATTATTTTCACCTTTTACTAAAGCAATGATTGCCCCTCAAGACATGGAAACGGCACAAGGTTTTGTTAGCGTAGGAACACAATTAGTCGCCGTATTCGCAACCTTTATTGGGTCTTTATTACTGACTATCTATAGCAAGAGTATGCTAGCTATAATAAATGCATCAATATTTCTATTAATAGCTTTTTTATATTATTTGCTAAAGCCATCTTTAAAAGCCCAAGGTTTTAAAATAAAAAGTTTTACGAATACAAAGACGCTTTCAATTGTAAAAGAAAACTTAACATCCTTTATATCAAATCATAGCTTGTTAATTAATCTTATTCAATTAGCTATGCTCAATGGCTTTTTTGGTGGCCAAACACCTTTATTTGCACTCTTTATAGAAGAAAACAACCAATTAAACATTCTCTCTAATCCATTTAAAATTGCGCTCCTATCAGGTATCATAACCTTATCAATGATACTTGGGAGTAGTTTAACTACTTATATTTTAAAGAAACAATCCATTTTTCATATAAATATCTTATCAGACTGCTTTATAGTCATCATAGCTATGACCTATTTATATAATAATATATGGGGTATCCTGGTCGGAAATTCTTGTCTAGCATTTTTACTTGGAATTGTTTCTCCTAGATTTTCTGCTAATGTAATCAATCAATATCCTGTCGATAGACTCGGTGGGGTTATCACAGTTATTAATGCCTTTTTAGTAATAATACCACCGTTAACTAGCGTTATTTTTCCTATGATATCGACTATTAACTTGAAACTCGCTTATATTTGTTTCATTGCTTATGCTTTAATTTTAATAATAATTAGTGTTTTAATAAATAAAATGGCGAAATAGTTAGATGATTTACACTACAATAAACCAATAATATTATCACGTAAAAAATTAGCAACTTCTTCATAACCCATATTGTTAACATCACTAATATACTTTTTAACAAGTTGTAAATCATTGTTTCTATTTTCTTGATAATCCAAAATCATTTTTAAGCAATTTAGAACAGTTAGTGAAAACATGTCTTGGTAACCTAAAATATTATCTAAGTGATTCATAAAATAAAAAGAATCATCATATTTTCCTCTTTCCAATAATTCAAAAATAATATTTAAAATTATTAGATGAGTTCGATGCTTATTTTCTGGAATTTTCATATATAGAGAATTCCTTTTGCAAAAACCCTTTCCAAGAAATATGAGATCACTGTTTGACAATACATGCAGTGTATTACCAAAAATATATAATTCATATTCTGTCCATTCTTCGATGCTATATAAATAGCTTGCTATAAATTCTTTATCATCTTTCTTTATCTTATACTCTACTTTTAAATCATGAATAGCACATTCAATAACAAGTCTATTTAGTCGATTATAGTTTTCATTATTTTCAGAATTTTTTTCAAAATTAATGAGCATCCTTTCAAGTCCTTCAATATCTTTACTTGAATGGTAATGAGAGATTAGCTTAGCTTGCTGAAAAAAGGCACTCGGCTCGTATTGATAATAAGCGTGCTCAAATTCTGCTAAACTCATATGAATAGCAGAAATTGCAGATATTAACTTATCAGCTGACAACATAGTTTGGCCGTTTTCAAACTTGGATAACTGTGCTTGTGATAGCTGACTACTTGTCACATCTCTCATTTTTAGTCCTCTAGCTAATCGTAATTCTCTAAACAGTTCCCCCAAATGATGTGAATCTAATTTTGTCAAATAAGCGTTCTCCTTTCTAACTCACCCTATCAATATAATTAATAAAGTTTTAAAATAACTGTATTTGTACTAGCCCCACCACAATTTAATCAAGGCTTGGATCCCATCATCTTCACTAAATTGATGGGTCAATTTTTGATAGAGGTCATAGGCCAGTTGGGTTCCGGGAAGTTTGAGCTCTTCTTTTTCAGCGACTTCAAGGGCAATTCTTAGGTCCTTGATAAAGTGTTTAACGAAGAAGCCTGGACTATAGTCATTTTTAAGAATACGGGGGCCATATTGGGCCAGGGAGAAATTCGCAGCTGCTCCACTGTTCAAGGTTTGAATCACTTGGTTTAAGTTTAAGTCATTATTCTTCGCATAGGCAAGTGCCTCACACATCCCGGTCATGGTGCCAGCAATCATGATTTGATTAGCCATCTTAGCATCTTGTCCCTTACCGGCAGGTCCAAAGTACTCTATCTGTTGGCAAAAAGTTGCTAAAACGGGTTTGATTTGAGCTAAAATTTCTTCATCTCCGCCAACTAAAGTCGTTAAGTGCCCTTCTTTGGCACCAATGTCTCCTCCCGTTACCGGCGCATCTAAAACGCTCACGCCAAGTGCTTGACCTTCTCGGTAAAGTTTAACCGCTAGACTTGGACTAGAAGTAGTCATTTCGACAAAGATTTGCCCGGACCGGCAAGCTGAAAAGAGCCCTGCCTTTCCTAGGTAAACTTCCTCGACATCGTGGGGATAGCCTAAAATAGTGAACACTATATCAGATTGTTCAGCGATCTGACTGGGAGAATCAAGCCATTGCGCTCCCAGCTCAATTAAGGGCTGGGCTTTTTTCTTGGTTCGGTTATAAACATTAAGATCATACCCTGCCTGAATTAAATGCCTGGCCATGGATTTTCCCATAACACCTAAGCCGATAAAACCGATTTTCATCTAACAACACCCTTTCTCCAATCAAAGATCTTTCTATTAATATTTTACCATTGACTTGATATTTTAGCTCTTACCGTCCCTAATTATAAGCAATGAGCCAATCTTTTGATCTTATTGTTTATTTTTGATAAGGTTAATATATTCAAAAATAAATTGACAAAATATTTCGACAAAGGAGACGATAGAATGAATGAAAATCAACAAGGCGTAAAATGGGGCGAACTCATTGTAGGAATTATTTTTATTATCCTTGCCATTATCAGTTTTAGAAATCCGACAGTGAGTTTAGTAAGCTTAATTTACTTTTATGCAGCCGGAGCGATTGTTTCTGGGATCGTGAACCTCTATACCCGCCATCAATTACGCCAAGTTAGTGATCAAAATTATACGGTCATGTTAATTGTGGGCATTTTGAATTTAATTATCGGGGTAATTTTATTTTTCAATGTGGAAATCGGTTTCCTAACTATTCCTTTCCTAGTAGCCATTTGGTTTATTTCTGAAGGAATCGGACTTCTAACTTCCAGCTCCCTAGTTGGTTTTGTGAGTCCAGTTGGTCGAGGCCTCTCCATTTTCCTAGGTATTGTTGGGATTATCGTTGCTATTTCGATCTTCTTTAATCCCCTATCTGCCTACTTTACAGTAGTCTTCTTGATTGGGGCTTACTTCTTATTCTCCGGTATTGCCCACATTATCCGGGCCCTATAATATTTGATCACAAAATTTGATGAGAATAAAAGCGAACTTTACGATTTCAAACGTAGAGTTCGCTTTTTAATGGTCATAAAGATAACGATCAATAAAGTCAATGAATAGCCCGATATCCAGCTTTCCCTGCATCACTTGATTAATAAAGATGGCAAAAAGGAAATCAACGACTTGGTCAGCTGAGTGTTTTTCAAAGGCCTGGTTGCGAATGTCCGGATCGTCTTCTAAGCACTGGAGGAGATAGCCTTTTAAATGGTTAATGTAGCGATCCATTTGCTCATTGGCTTGGCTTTTTTGCGATTGAGAAAAGACCAAGGTATGTTGGGAGAAGAAATGGGGATACTTCTTAGCACCCTCAGCCAATAACTGGTAAAGGGTCATAAAGGCTTGGGATAGGGGCTGGCTGGACCGATTGAGGTGACCAGCTTGATCAGGAATTAAAATATCCCGCCAGACTGCTGCCACAGTTTGCAACAATAAGTCATTCTTATCTTCAAAGTAGTTATATAAGACCCCTAAGGATATTTGACAGCGCTTGGCTAAACGGCGCATATTGACTGCTTGGATCCCCTCTTCTTGGACCAATTGTAAGGCAACTTTTAAAATTTCTTGACTTGAACTGACTTTGCGATTAACCACAGAATGCCCCCTTCCCAAACCACTTCTCATAACTTCTTTATTTTACCATCTAAATTCACCTGACTCAAAAACAAAAATAGTGTGATTGTCACATCAAAGGACGAAACCATTGGAGAAAACTTTCATAAGCACAGCTTGTCTGAGCCTTGACAGTTTTTGAAATGGACGTTCGTCCTGTGACTGGAACACGCAACCCCAATATATAATTAGAAACGTAATATACATAAAAAAAACTGGGATTTTTTCCCAGCTAGATTTAAAACATTAAGCAAACTTAACGCATAGTAACAAATTCTTCCGCTCCAGTTGGATGGAGGGCAATGGTTTGATCGAATTGCTTCTTCGTCGCCCCCATTGAGATAGCCACTGCAAAGCCTTGTAACATTTCATCAGCACCAAAACCAATTCCATGAAGACCAATAATTTTTTCCTCATCCCCTAGACAGACCAACTTCATATAGATATTTTCCCGGTTAGAGGTCATTCCTGAGATCATTGAGGTAAAGTTGGTGTCATAAGTGGTAATCTTTTGTCCTTCAAAGGCTTGCTTAGCCGATTCCTCGGTGTAGCCCATGGTAATAATTGGTGGGTGAGCAAAAACAATGGAAGGAACCATATTATAGTCTAAATAGAAGGCTTCTTGACCATTAAATAGATGATCTGATAGTGTCCGTCCTACCTTAATAGCTACAGGAGTTAATTCCACCTTGCCAATCACATCACCAAAGGCATAGACCTTGTCCGCGGTCGTATTATGGTAGTCATCGACCTTGATGTAACCCTTATCGGTTAACTCGATAGAGGTGTTTTCTAAGCCAAGATTTTCCGTGTTCGGTTGACGACCAATGGCATAAAGTACTCGGTCACTAAGGACTTCATCATCTTCTTTAAAAGTAGTTTTAAAGGCACCGTCTGCGGTTTTCTCAATTTTGGTCACATTATGGTTGCTGAGCACGGTAATGCCCTGTTTTTTCATATTTTCCATTAGGGATTCTGTGATTTTAGGCTCATATTGACGGAGAGGCGTTTCATGACGAACGGCTAGCGTCACATCAACCCCAAATTCTTGCAACATACCGGCCATTTCTACAGCAATATAACCTGCGCCTACAATCAGTAAGGATTCTGGTAAGTCATCCCAGTTAAAGACATCATCACTCACATCCACTAAGTCAATGCCAGGAATACCTTCAGGTAAGGCAGGACGGCCACCAGTGAGGACACTAATATGTTCGCCGTAAATTTGTTCGCCATCGACTTCGACAATATGATCTTCAACAAATTTAGCATAACCCTTTTTGTAGTGGGTGCCCCGACTTTCAAAGCCTTTGAAGTAAGAATTGTGGACCCGGTCAATATATTCATCCCGGTGTTTTTTCAAAGTTTGAAAATCAAAGTTCTTCAAGGGCGCATCAATGCCGTAATCAGGAGCATAGTCTCTTAGTAATTCCAGAATATGAGCCCCGTACCACATGCCTTTTTTAGGGACACAGCCTCGGTTGACACAGGTACCGCCCACTTCATCTTTTTCAATGATGAGCGTCTTAGCTCCATATTCGGCTGCCCGGTTAGCAGAAGCAATCCCGGCACTACCTCCACCAATAACTATATAATCAAATCTTTCCATTCGTTAAAATCCTTTCCTAGAAAACGACGTTTCTCTTGAGCTTCTTTAACGGCTTCATGGGCTTGATAGGCCCGACTTGGAATAAAATCAATGCCTTGTTTTCTTTGCAGCTGATTTATTTTTTCTGCATCACTAATATAGACATCAGCCGTCACTTCCTCCTTAGCTGTTAAATAACAGTAGGTCAAGCTTTGACTGGCAGGCACTTCAACCTGACTACGCCCTTGGTTATCATAGGCTAGGTAGATGAGTTGGCCAGCTGGGTTATATTTGTAGGCATATACCACAATCCAATGGTTGCCATAGCTACTTTTTAGCGGTTTTTGAAGACCCACAATAAATGGCCCATAACCCTGGTCGATCAAATCTGGCAAATTAATCTCAGTCAGTAAGCCCGCCTTGACTTGATAAGGCATATTTTCACAGAACATGGATAAAGCTAAGGCGATATCCCAAATAAAACTTCCGCGATAAGGTCGCTTATCATCAACAATTTCTTTAAAACCTGCTACTAAAGTGTCCTTATCTAAGTCAACCCCGGTGTCTTTGAGGGTATGATAATGTACCAGGACACTACAGCAGTAGGACCCACAAATTCCTGGATTGCTAGAGTTCTTCCAGGAGCGATAGCGGTTAAACGCCTTGGGATCCAAGCCTTTCCAATCTGTCATTCTACTCGCCTCTTTCTATATAAGTTTATTCTAGCATGTTTATTGTCGATCTAAAACGAAAGCGCTCAATCACTTATAAATAATTTTAAAAAATTAGCTAAAGATGCTTAAAATGATTGTAATTTAAGCTGATTTAGGCTAAAGTTTAAAGGATTGATACTCTTTCTGAAAGTAGGTGACTTACTTGCTAGAAGATGGCAAAGCCTTCTTACCAGGAGCAATTCAATCCATACTGATGACCATCTTATTGGTCAGCCTGTTCTTTCCATTTTATATAACCATTGTTGTTTTTGGGGTTGTTTTTATCTTGTTGTTGGCAACAGGAATGCTATCGGCCAAACACTGGCCAGATGACCCTTTAATCACAAGTTTATTTTCCTTCCCTTTTTATGCCTTTTTAATCTCCATTGTGCATGAAAATTGGGTGGGTGGACTGATCTCAGTTGGTTTATTAATTGCCCTTATTTATTCGATTTATTATACGAAGCAGGTTCGACCTGAATATCTGTCCGAAATCGTAAACATTACTTTAATTGCAAGTATTATCATTTTTATCTTTACCCTCTTAGAGCACTTTAATATTATCTCGGAATGGGATTATACCTTTATTTCTCCGGCTATGAATAAGGTGCATCCTGACCGGGTAGAGGCCACATTTTTTAACCCGAATTATTTCGCTATGATGCTGGAATTCTTCATCGTTATCGCTATGTATCGAATGAAAACTACCAAGCATCTGGCTAAAAAATTAACCTGTCTCTTTTTAATTGCTTGTAATTTACTGGCCATTGTTTATACAGGCTGCCGGACCAGTGCCATCGTGATTATTGGCGCCTCTTATGTCTTCTTTTATGTGATTGGCTATAAGAAAACCGCTATTTATTCCCTACTGGGCCTGAGTATCTTAGGACTGATTGCTTGGGGGATGGGCCTTATGCCCCGCTTTGACGACTTGGCCTATGCCTTTTCCGACCGCTTCGACATCTGGCAAACTGGCTGGCAGGCCTTTAAGGATAACGTATGGTTTGGCCAAGGTCCCTTGACCTATATGCATGTTTACAGTGAATACACCACCAAGTATACCCAGCATGCCCATAATATCTTCCTAGATACGCTCTTATCCTATGGTATCATCGGGTCGAGCCTCCTGGTCTATCCCCTATACCGACTAGGAAAGATGCTCAATGAGATGCGGCGATATTCAAGTATCCGTCCCGAACTCGCCTTAATCTGTAGTTTGCTCAGTGTGGTATTAATCCATGGGCTAACGGATGTGACGATCTTTTGGATCCAAACCGCTGGCTTACTGATGGCCATTGTATTAGTCGGTCCTAACCTCCTTAAGACAGCCAAGGAAAAAACAAATCACTTAGAAGAATAGAAAATCACTTCAACAATATAAGGAGCTCAATTTACTGACAGTAGATTGAGCTCCTTTTTTATTGCCTTTTATTAATAAAAAAGCACCCCGCTAAGCGAGGTGCTGGAAGAGAAGCTAATCAGTGATGATTAGTCTTCTTTTTTCTTTTTACCTAAAGCAAGGATGGAACCAGTTCCGATCAGAGCTAAAGCTAATGAGCTAGCTATACCTTCAACTGCGCCGGTTTGAGGCAGTTGGGTATGGACTTGAGTAGGCGCTGCTTGAGGCTTGCTCTTATCTTTTGTAGCAGGAGTTTGAGTCTTGACGGAAACTGTCTTATCGTCTGTTTTAACAGGATCGTCATTGCTTTCTGGCTCTGGATCAGGTCTTACTTCATCTTCAACTTCAGGTTTTTCTTCGGGCTGTGGTTCAGGTTGAGGTGTTGGAACTGGTGTCACACCACTTCCGTCTTTTTTCTCTACCGTAACCGTAACTGTTACCGTTTCACTTGAACCATCAGGATAGGTGACGGTGACAGATTTTTCAATCTTGTCGCCTGGTTTGGCGTCCGCTGGAACTTCGACAACGACTGCGCCAGTTTCTGGGTCAACCGTGATGCCAGTTTCGCCAGCGCCGGGTTTGAAGCTGGTGCCAGCTGGTGGGTTGACCACTTTGCCATCTTCGTCTCTAAAGATAGGTTCACCGATTTCAACCTTGTCGCCGGGTTGACCGGAACCTGGTTTATATTCAGGCTCGTAGATATCCTTGTCTTGTTTGACACTTGGACGACCGGTCGTCGTCACTGTGGTCTTCACAGGGTCGCCGGTCCGAGTTTCGACAGAGCCATCTGGATTGGTATAGTCCTTAGATGGGATGATTGTGAGCGTGTCACCACTTCCTTGACGAGGAACTTCGATGGTGAAGTCGCCATTATCGTCAGAAGTGCCGGTGCCAATGGTCTTACCGTCCTTGTCTTTGACTTCAATGGTCGTATTTGGAACGGTGGTCTTACCGGTGACAGTGGTTTTGTCTGAACCGGGTTCGTTCTTGGCCCCTGGATTGGTAATTTGTGGGGTTTCCTTAACCACGGTTTCAGCCCCACCTTGAGGATTGCCTTGGTCGTCAGTGACAGGCTTGAAGTTGCCTTGATCATCCTTCTTACCAGGGACAATACTAATCTTGTCACCAGGATTTTGTTTTGGTACATCGATCTTAAGATTACCTTGGTCGTCAGAAGTCCCGGTGCCGATGGTGTTACCATCCTTATCCTTGACTTCCACATCAGTGTTTGGTGTTGTCTTGCCAGTCACTGTAGTGGTGTCTTGGCCAGGTTGGTTTTCAGCACCTGGTTCGGTAACACGTGGGAAGCTGTCTTCATTCTTCGGATCGGTGCCGCGATCTTTTTCCTCTTGGTCAGTCCAGCCGTCGTTGTCATCGTCCTTGTCGCCTTGGTCGATACCTGGAACATTTGGATTGTTTGGATCTTCAGGCATGCCGGAATCCTTGTCAGGTTGGCCGTCCTTATCGGTATTGCGGTAAACAGTGATGGTCGATTCAGCGGTCACTGGGTTACCGTCTGCATCGTTGACAGGCTTGCCGTCTTTGTCTAGGACAGAAACTTCAACAGTAATGGTCCGGGTTTCTTCTTCAGGAGCCCAGTCGGTAATTTCCGGTTGGCCGGTCACTTGGCCAGTTTCTGGATCCACAGTCAGACCTGGATAAGTGTCTTGGCCATTGATGGTCACTTTGACGCTTCCACCTTCTGGAACATTGTCCGCTTGTGGGGTAACTGGGGTAATGTCTTTACCTTCCAGAGCGTTTTGTGATTTTGGTGTGACTTTGACACTGACTACAGCTGGAGCGTCTTCAGTAACCGTCGTTTCCACAGGATCGCCGGTCCGGGTTTCTGTTGAGCCGTCTGGGTTGGTGTAGTCCTTAGATGGGATGACAGAAACCTTGTCGCCTGGGTTTTGACGAGGCACTTCGATAGTGAAGTCGCCATTTTCGTCAGAAGTACCGGTGCCGATAGTATTGCCATCTTTGTCCTTCACTTCAGCGGTTGAATTTGGAACGGTTGTCTTACCGGTCACCTTAGTTTGGTCTGAACCGGGCTCGTTCTTGGCCCCTGGATTAGTGATTTGTGGGGTCTCCTTAACCACGGTTTCAGCGCCACCGCGAGGCTTACCTTGGTCATCTTTAATTGGTGTAAAGTTGCCTTGGCCGTCCTTCTTACCTGGGATGATGCTTACCTTGTTGCCAGGATTTTGCTTAGGCACATCGATAGTCACCTTACCGTTTTCATCGGAAGTGCCGGTACCGATGGTGTTTCCATCCTTGTCCTTAACTTCCACATCGGTGTTTGGCGTGGTCTTGCCGGTAACTGTTGTCGTGTCCTTACCTGGTTCGTTTTCAGCGCCGGGTTCGGTCACTTGTGGGAAGTCGTTTTGGTCTTTCGGATCGGTGCCGCGATCTTTTTCATCTTGGTCGGTCCAACCGTCGTTGTCATCGTCCTTGTCACCTTGGTCGATGCCTGGGACATTTGGATTATTTAGATCCTCTGGCATGCCGGAATCCTTGTCAGGTTGGCCGTCCTTGTCGGTATCGCGGTAAATAGTGATAGTTGATTCTGCGGTCACTGGGTTACCATCTCCACCACGAACTGCTTGGCCATCCTTGTCTTGAACTTCAGCGGTTACAGTAATGGTCCGGGTTTCTTCTTCAGGAGCCCAGTCGGTAATTTCCGGTTGGCCGGTCACTTGGCCAGTTTCTGGATCCACAGTCAGACCTGGATAAGTGTCTCGGCCATCGATGGTCACTTTGACGCTGCCGCCTTCTGGCACATTGTCCGCTTGTGGGGTAACTGGGGTAATATCCTTACCTTCCAGAGCGTTTTGTGATTTAGGGGTCACTTCAACGCTGGATTCCGCTGGCCTTTCAGCCGGATTTGGATTCGTTACAGTCACTTTAACGGTCCGTTGAATGGCTTCGTCGGTTGGTTGACCTTGGCTATCCTTTTGGCCGGTGCCAGTTGAGGTGATTTCAACAGGAATTTCAACGACTTTTTCGGTTTCACCTGGTTGGAAGTCTACGTTTGGTGTACCAACTAAATTACCATCTTCATCAACAGTGAGGCCGTCGACTGGTGCTGGTGTGGTCACCTTAGCGCCAGGTTTATTTGGTGTTACCACCTTAGTATTGGCAGGCACTTCTTGACCGTTAGTTGCCGTCACATCTGTCGTTTGCGCATCGAGGCCGTCCCATACCTTAGACGCGTCATCGTCCTTATCTGGAATGCCGTCGTTATCATCATCTTCATCGTTTTGGTCGGCTTGACCATCGCCGTCTGTGTCACGAAGTACTGTCACATTGATTGGTTCAGTCGCTTCATTGCCGGCAGGGTCCACCGCCTTAACGGTCGCTGGGAAGTCGCGGGACTCATCTTGGTCATCCGCCCATTGCACCGTACCCGCTGGAACCGTCCCTTCGATCTGCTTGGTCTCAGGATTGTAAGTCAAGCCCTCAGGTAGGCCGTCAACCGTCACAGTTGCTTCCGGATCATCGGTTGTCACAGTGACTGGGTCGATTGGCTGCCCTTCCGTCGCTTGGATATCCTTAGCGGAAACGGTGATGGTTGGAGCGGTAGTGTCGGCTGGCGTGACTGGTGTTGCACTGGCGACAAAATCCTTAGGACCAGTAATGACTTGGCTTGGGTCTTCATTCCATTGAGGGTTTTCATAATTTTCCTCTGCGCTTAGGCTTGGAATATGGTCTGGCGAAAGCTTGGCTTGGTCTTTGACATCGTAAGCTTTCTTGCCAAAGTCAACCACACCCTCAGCTGGGGTTAAAGTCACCCGGTGGTAGCCATCAGGGGTTGCCTCATCTTCCTTACCTGTCCGGTCGATCACATCTGGTGCTGACACCTTAACAGGAGCTGTGACTTGGTCTTGTGAGCCATCTTCATAAGTCACGGTGACAGGGACTTCAATGGTTTCCCCTGGTGTCTTAGAAGTTTCAGAAGCTGGGATAGTGATGGCACCGGTATTTGGATCGATGGATGCACCACGTGTTGGTGTAGTGATGGTAAAGGCAGGATTAGCTGGGTCTTTGGATAGAGGAACCTCGCTAGTTTCCACTGGCGCTTCAGTACCATCATCAGCCAATTTCACAAAGTTTGGTGCATCAACCTTAGCTTCGTGGCCAAACTCAACTGGTGTTTCTTTATAGCTTGGTTGGTGCAAGTTGGCGTCCTTGTATTTCACAATAAAGGAATCCGCAGCTAATTGGTTGCCACCTGACTCGAAAACTGCCCGGATGATTTCCCCATCTCGTAATTTCAGCTGTTGAGCTTCTTCGATGGTCTTAGGCAAGTCGTAGGTATCGTCGGTGCCAGCCACTAATTGGGTGACAGGTGTTTCTTTGAGGACGTCCCCTTCTTCGTTATACCAAACAATCTTGTTGTTGAAGCCAGCTGGTGGTAATTGGGCCCCACGCAAGTCAGCCTGAGCGGTATCATTCAAGCCGGCTGGTTTATCGGTATCGTTGAAGTTGGTGATTTCGAGGTCGATCACGACATTGGGTACCACTGCATGGTTGACATTGTACCAACCATATGGGCCACGGACATAACCTGCTGTTTCAGAACCTGGAACAGCTTGAGGGACAAAGCTTTGGTTCCCAGCTGGACTTCTGAAGACTGGCGTTGTGAACCCATTATAGGCATTCACTAAGTTGCCATCCCGGTCAAAGATCTGCATATACATGTATTCGGTATTATTTTCATCCATGTTTTTATTGTCAAAACGGATGGAATAACGGCCCTCTTCATTGGTATAAGAATACTTGGTTTCTTGAATGGCATCAGGATTATTTAACAAGAAGTCTTTGGCTGCTTTAGCGCGTTGGCTTTGAGGTAAGGAGTTAACAGCAGATTCATAAGCGGCAGAGCCTTCCTTAGACAAGTAGGAAGCGACCACCTTGTAACCAGCTGCTTCAACATCCCGGCTATTGTTATTCGGGCCGGTCGCACTATTGGCATAGTCGCCCGCACCCGTTTCTAGCCAAACCCGACCAGACACACTATTGTCGCTGCGACGGAGAACAGCTGGGTTATTGATTGGGCCTTCTGGATCTTCTACCCATTCACTCTCAGGTCGGTGCATGTAAGCCCCACCTTGTTCGATCATAAAGATCCCAGTCCGTTGCATGTTGGTGCCGAGTAGTGGGAATTGCCCTAAGTTTTTATTAGTCGCTGAACCCACAAATGATCCGGGGAAGAAGCCCCCTGCTTGACGGAACATGGTCACCCGGTTGCCGGTATCTGGATCAAAGTAATCTGGAATCCATAGGCGGTAGTATTGGTCACCCTTAGCGGAATACTTATGTTCCACTCCATTGGCGTCAATCCAACCCTCTCTTAAGTCAAAAGCATAAGCCCCTGGCCCTGCCTGACTCCCATCAACTTGTGATAATTGATTAGTCGTTTGTGCCCGATAAAGTGGGGAAACCGCACCATCGGTATCGATCCACTGCATGTAGACATCTGTACCTTCAGCGACTTCGGTCAACCCATTGGCCATGGTCGATGGCACCCCTTTGTCGGCAATCCAAGCACGCCCTGATAGGGTATTGGCAGCATTAGACATATCGGTCGCGGATTTGATGTAACCGTTAGCGATAGCGTCCGCATCAATGGCATCGACTTTCTTTTGATTATTAGCACGATCTTCGCCCGGCTGGTTTTCAGCTGGTGCTTCTGTATCGCTTCCCTCAGCAGCATAAGTTACAGGAGAAACTTTTTCTTCTTCCTTATCAGCATCAGCCGGTTGATCGACAGTTTCTTCTGCAGGTGCATTTTCTGCAGGTGTTTCTTCTGAAACTACAGGGGCTTCTTCTGATTCTGCTGGTGTTTCAGCCGGAGCTTCCTCTGCTGCAGCTGTCGCTTCTGTGGAAGCTGGCTCTTCAACGGCAGGCGCACCTTCTGTTACGGGAGCTGCTTCCCCTTCAGAACCTTTCCCCTCTTCCACTGGTGTTGATACTTCTTCACTTGTATTTACTTCTTCAGTTGCTGCTTGAACAACTGCTGCATCACCCGCGAACAAGAGGCCTGCTGCCACAGCAACGGAGGCCGCGCCTACACTTAAACGTTTAATGGAGTAGCGATAGAACTTATTGCCCTGCTTCTTCTTTTTCACTTGGTAGTTATTTTTTCCAACCATATGTGTCCTCCTTATACTCGTACATATTTGTTTTTTATAAATAAGAACTTCGTAAAGATATAGTACCTAAAAAAAAGGTAAATTGCAATATCAAGTGCATATTTATTTTAAAAAATCCCAGTGTCATGCCAAATAACTAAAAAGCTGATAAAGTCAATAATTCTTGGCCCGTTTTTCTCTAGCTTAAAGTGCTTGATTATCATTTAGAGATTCAGGGTGGGGCTGTCAAGGTGGAGAGCGAAGCGGACCTTGACTGGCCCACACTGAATCTCTATGCTTTGTTAAGCACTTTAGCCTGCTTCTTTAAGCGTTTCCTGAAGTTTCGCAACTTCTAGGTTATAACAGTCGTTAGGGGTTTGATAATCTAAGACCTTTCTAAAGCGATTATTTATTGTATTCGTATAGTGTGCGAGTTCCTGGTATGTCAGCTTTTTAAAGCTTGTCCCTTTGGGCAAGAATTCTCTTAACATGCGATTATGTCTCTCATTACTGCCTTTTTCCCAAGCTGAATAGGCATGGGCGAAAAAGACTTCCAAATCCTTCAGAGCATACTCAAGCTGAGATAGTTTAGAAAATTCACTGCCGTTATCGGTCGTTAAGGTTTTAAAACACGCTTGACCCTCTTTAAGAATCACCTTTTTAACCGATTTTACAATGGAATCTGCATCCCACTTCCAAGTCTTCTTGGTGAGGAATTTTCGCGTTTTCCGTTCAACTAGAGTAATAAGACATGGCTCTCCTTTAGTCTTCTTTCCTATCACGAGGTCAAGCTCCCAGTGACCAAATTCTTCTCTTGAAAGGACGTCTGGGCATCGCTGATCAATGCTTTTTCCAAATACCTTTTTATTCGTCCCACGCGGTTCACTAGGTTGTTTTCTTGGACGAATCCTTGTTTTCATAGGAAGATCAATATTCCTCACATTTAATAAACCAAGATTGATATATTTATACATGGTTTTGGTGCAAGGAACTCTTTCTAAAGGGTGTTTTCTGCGGTAATCATGAATAAACGTATCAACACTGAAAATACGGTCTTCTTTAGGTGTCAGTAAGGCTTCCTCAAAGGCTTTAATGAAGTTAGATTTTCCATACAAAGCGCCTCTGGCTTTAGAATTTGACCGATTATCTTTATAAACACGCGAGCCAGTTTCTGCAAGATAGACATCAACGTAGGTATGATCATAGTTCATTTGACGTGTTTTTCCACGTTTTAGTTCACGAGATATGGTGCATTGATTGACGCCAACGGCGTCAGCAATCTCTTTCTGTTTATGTCCTTCTTGGTGCATTGCTTGGATAATTCCGCGTTTTTCTGCAGAAAGGTGTGTATATGATCTAGGTTTCGTGTTAGAATGTTTCATAGCCAGTGAGTGCTCCTTTACTTGGGTTTAGACGCTTTTAAGTATAGAGCATCACTGGTTTTTTGTCGTCCTTTTCTCTATGCACTTCATTTTACAATTTACCTACCTAAAAAAAAAAAAAAATACAATGTATATAAATTTTTTAAAGAGATAATTTATTATTTTATCTATTTATATATCCATAACCTATCTTTATAGATACTCTTTATAGGTCTTATTTATATTTTAAACACATTAATGCATTTATTAATTATTTAAAACACTATTTGAGTTATCCCCCTTATATTTACAGTATAATAATTAAATTTAAAATAACAAATCTTACTTTGTCTTTTAATTAAATATATAATCTATAAATAAGCTTCTAAGTCGTGTCACGAAGGTATTTCTGGCCATTTAAATTTATTAAGTTATTTAAACAAAAGAACATAATATTGTTCTCAATAAGACCAATATTGTATATTATATAGTTCTTATTTTACATTTTTAAAAAGCTACATGCTTACCTAATTCGTTCAGTATATTAGTAAGATAAAAACTCCCACACAATTATGTATGAGAGTTTGTACATTATATTTTAAAATATACTTTGGAATTTTTGTTTCTCAATAGAACACTTTGTAAAAAATATTTAATGTGATAACTAAGATTTATATTAAATAGATAAACATTTGACCCTTATATTAATGTATTTCGCTTCCCTATTCTTCCATTCATCACTAGTTAAAATTTATTCGCGAATTGCTACTGTTTTAAATTTCTTTATCTATAAAATTTGCCATTTATCCTTGTTATTATCGGCATAGCCTGCTTTACTTTCGCTATAAGATTACTTTAATCCAAAAAATAGAATCAATCCCTACAAAAAAACTCCCATACTTATGTATGAGAGCTTTTTAGACTATGAAGTCAAACCAATAATTTAGTCTTTTTTTCTTCTTTTACCAAGAGCAAGAATACTACCGGCTCCGATAAGAGCTAGGGCTAATGAGCTTGCTAAACCAGCAACTGCTCCTGTTTGAGGGAGTTGACTTTGTACTTTAGTAGAGCTTGATTTATTAGCTGATGGTTGATTTGCTTTTGTCGTTGCTGCATGAACTGCAGTGTTTGTATGAACTGATTGAGCAACTTGATTGCCATCACCTGAGTGTCCTGGTTTTACCGTATTTGCTTGAGGAGCTGCTGGTTGACTAGGTTGGACAGTGTCACTAGGTGCTAGGACTGTGTCAGAACCATTGTTATCGCGACCAGCTTTATGGCCTTTGACTGGAACCACGACTACCTTCTTACCACCTGGTAAATCTGGGTCGGTGATAGTTACAGTGATTGGGCCGTCTACATCGGTGCCTGGTGTCACTTCCACTTCACCGGTTGTTGGGTTGATGACTACAGTAATGTTCTTGCCGTCTTCATCCTTAGCGGTTACCTTAGTATCTTTATCAGGGTTATTCACCTTGATGCCAGTCCCTTGTTGGTCATCAGTTGGATTGACTTCTTTGACTTGTGAATCATCTACTGTGGTCTTTTCAACTGTTTCACTTGGTGTATTAGGCTCATCAGAACCGTTATCATCGCGTCCTGCTTCGTGGCCCTTAACTGGAACGGTAACTTCTTGCTTGCCACCTGGCAGGTCTGGATCTTCAACGGTCACAGTGATTGGGCCGTCTACGTTGGCACCTGGCGTCACTTCCACTTCACCGGTTTCCGGATTGATGACTACAGGAACATCCTTACCGTCTTCATCTTTAGCGGTTACCTTGGTGTCTCTATCAGGGTTGTTGACTTTAACGCCAGTACCTTGTTTTTCGTCGGTTGGGTTAACAGGTTTAACCGCAGAGTCATCAACATTAGTCTTTTCACGAACTAAGCCTCTACCTGGGATGGTGTCTTTCGAGCCATCTGGGTAGGTGATTGTAGCGGTGCCATCGTCACCAACTTCAACCTTAGTTGGGTCTTGGCCTTCTTTAGCTGCTGGGAATTTGTCCTTGTTGGCGTCTTCGATGGCCTTCTTAACTTGGGATTTTTCATCGTCAGTTAAGTGGTTTTTGTCAGCCACTGGAGTCTTCTCAGCTGGAACGACTGGATCCGTTAAGTCGGCTTGGGTCTTGTCTGAACCATTATCATCACGGCCTTTTTCGTGACCTTCGACTGGGACTTCAAATGTTTGTTTACCATTTGGTAAGTCTTTATCTTCAACGGTGACAGTGATTGGGCCGTCTACCTTGGTGCCAGGAGTTACGGAAACCTTACCAGTTTCTGGGTCAACGGTCACCGGAACGTCTTGACCATCTTCATCCTTAGCAGTCACCTTGGTTGGGGTCTTGTCGTCTTTATTCTTCACAACAAGTCCGGTGTCTTGAGGATCATTGGTTGGTTTAACTGTCTTAGGAGTTCCTTCAACACTTGTCTTAGGTCTTTCGACGACTAAGTCAGTCCCTGGGATGGTGTCTTTTGATCCATCTGGGTAAGTAATGGTTGCAGTACCGTCATTGCCGATTTCAACCTTAGTTGGGTTTTGCCCTTCCTTAGGCGCTGGGAACTTGTCCTTGTTGGCATCTTCAATGGCTTTCTTAACTTTTGCTTTTTCGTCATCAGCTAACTTGGTCTTGTCTTCGACTTCAGTCTTCGCTGGAACGGTTGGGTCAGTTAAGTCTGCTTGAGTCTTATCTGAACCGTTGTCATCACGACCAGCTTTATGACCATTAACAGGAACAGTGACTTCTTTCTTACCGCCTGGTAGATCTGAATCAGTTACAGTAACGGTAATCGGGCCGTCAACGTTCTTACCCGGGGTGACTTCCACTTCACCGGTTTCTGGATTGATGACTACAGGAATGTCCTTGCCATCTTCATCCTTGGCGGTTACCTTGGTGTCTTTGTCAGGGTTGTTGACTTTAACGCCAGTACCTTGTTTTTCATCGGTTGGGTTAACAGGTTTAACTGCAGTATCATCAACATTAGTCTTTTCACGGACTAATTGGTCACCAGGAATGGTGTCTTTAGACCCATCTGGGTAAGTGATGGTTGCGTTACCCTTATCATCAACGGTTACGGTTGTTGGTTTTTGACCTTCCTTAGGCGCTGGGAATTTGTCCTTGTTAGCATCTTCGATAGCCTTCTTAACAGTATTCTTTTCATCTTCTGTTAAGTGGTTCTTGTCAGCGACTGGAGTCTTCTCAGCTGGAACAGTTGGATCTGTTAGATCAGCTTGAGTCTTACCTGAATGATTGTCATCGCGACCCTTTTCGTGACCTTCAACTGGCACTTCGAATGTTTGTTTACCGTCTGGTAAGTCTTTATCTTCAACAGTGACGGTGATTGGACCGTCTACCTTGGTACCAGGCGTTACAGAAACTTTTCCAGTTTCTGGGTCAACAGTTACCGGAACATCTTGGCCGTCTTCATCTTTAGCGGTTACCTTAGTTGGGGTCTTGTCATCTTTATTCTTCACAACAAGTCCGGTGTCTTGAGGATCGTTAGTTGGTTTAACTGTCTTAGGCGTACCTTCAACCGTGGTCTTAGGTCTTTCAACAACCAGATCTTTACCTGGGATGGTGTCTTTTGAGCCATCTGGGTAGGTAATGGTTGCAGTACCGTCTGGGCCAACTTCAACAGTTGTTGGATTTTGACCTGGTTTAGCTTCAAGGAATTTACCCTTATTAGTGTCTTCGACTTTCTTCTTAACTTCAGCTTTTTCTTCAGGAGTTAAGTTGGTCTTGTCTTCAACTTCAGTCTTAGCTGGGACAGTTGGATCTGTTAGATCAGCTTGAGTCTTACCTGAATGGTTGTCATCGCGACCCTTTTCGTGGCCTTCAACTGGCACTTCGAAGCTTTGTTTACCGTCTGGTAAGTCTTTGTCTTCAACAGTCACGGTGATTGGACCATCAACATTGGTACCTGGCGTTACGGAAACTTTGCCAGTTTCTGGGTCAACAGTTACCGGAACGTCTTTACCATCTTCATCCTTAGCGGTTACCTTGGTTGGGGTCTTGTCGTCTTGGTTCTTCACAACAAGGCCAGTGTCTTGAGGGTCGTTGGTTGGCTTAACAGTTTGAGGCGTGCCTTCAACCGTAGTCTTAGGCCGTTCAACGACTAAGTCAGTACCTGGAATGGTGTCCTTAGAACCGTCTGGGTATGTAATAGTTGCGTTACCCTTGTCATCAACTGTTACAGCTGTTGGCTTTTGACCTTCTGTAGGAGTAGGGAACTTGTCCTTGTTAGCGTCTTCGACTTTCTTCTTAACTTCAGATTTTTCTTCAGGGGTTAAATTGGTCTTGTCTTCGACTTCGGTCTTAGCTGGAACGGTTGGGTTAGTTGTTTCAGCTTGGGTTGGGTTTTCAGTTACCTTAACAGTTACTGGCACTTCATCCTTAGTACCATCTAGGTAAGTCACGACAACCTTAGCTGGTTTGTCACCAGGAGTCTTAGTATCAACAGGTGTTTCAAATTCAAACTTCGTGCCTTGAGGTAACTTGTCGGTATCCTTGATACCATCTTTAGCATTTGGTGTTTGACCAACTTTAGTGTTGATGTCTTGACCTTGTGGATCGTTCTTTTCTGCGTCGGTTAAGTCATTGACCTTAACAGTTACAGGAACTTCATCCGTTGAACCGTCTGGGTAAGTTACAACGACTGTCGCTGGTTTGTCACCTGGGGTCTTCGTATCAACTGGTTCCTTGTAGGCAACTTTAGTGTCCTTAGGTAAGTCAGTTAAGTTTGCGATTGAATCTTCAGCCTTAGGAGTGTCACCGACTTTGACGGTTTGGTCCTTAGCTTTCGGTTCATTCTTTTCTGCGTCGGTTAAGTCTTTGACTTGGACTTTGGCAGGAACTTCTTCGCTTGAACCATCTGGGTAGGTTACTACAACTGTTGCTTGTTTTTCACCTGGGGTCTTGGTATCAACTGGTTCCTTGTAAGCAACTTTAGTGCCCTTAGGTAAGTCAGTTAAGTTTGCGATAGAATCTTCAGCCTTAGGTGTTTCTCCAACCTTAACAGTTTGGTCCTTAGCTTGTGGATCGTTCTTTTCAGCATCTGTCTTCTTAGTTGCGTTAGCTACAATGACTTCGTCTTTAGTCACTGGTGTTTCAGGAGCTATTGACCAAGTGATTGGTTCTTTGTAGTCCTTAGCTTTAGCTGGATCAATAGTTGCCTCTGGATACGAATCAGCTGAAATACCTTTACCATCTCTTACGTGAAGAACTTTTTCTGAAACTTGAGTACCTTCACCAGCTTTGAGCGTTACCTTATGGTAGCCTTCTGGAACTGGAGCATTTGGATCAGTTGGTTTATAAACGTCAGGCCGTATAGCCACATTGAAGGTAGCTTCAGCTGTGTCGGTAGTCTTGTCCCCGTAAGTTACCACGACTGGAACTTTGACATCCTTACCTTCGTCAGCAGCTCCAGGTGTGTAGCTAACTTCCCCTGTCTTAGGATCGATGGTAGCGCCCTTAGGAGCACCTTCACCTAGAGCAAAAGTTGCGCCGGCTGGTGTGTTCGCTGGCTTATTAGCGCTATCTTTGAAGCTTGGGGCTTTCGATTTTGCTGGTTGTCCAACCTTGGCCTCAGTTGGTTCATAGCTGGGTTCCAAGGCATCCTTATCTTGTTGTTTAACCTTGATTGGGGCTTTGGATTCAGCCTTGAGTTCACCGGTCTTACCTGGAACAGTGACTTCAACCTTCTTACCGTCATGGTCTTTCTTGGTTAGAGGTGTTTCAGGGGTGTAGTTAGGCACGTCTTTGAGGCCCACTTTAATGCCATACTTGTCAAAGTCTTTCGGTTCAACCACTTTTTCCACGCCATTGGCATCGGTTAATTTCACCTTAGTGCCGGCTGGGTCAAGTTTGTTGTCGCCTTCCTTGCCTTCGGTATATTCTTTCTTGGTTGGGTCTTGAACGATTTCAACCTTAGCGATACCGACATTGTCTTCGTTGAAGCCTTTATCTTCGTAAACAGAGTAGTATTCGCGAGTGTCGCCCTTAAGCCCTTCTTCGATTGGGGTATCCTTGGCTAATTCATTGTCAAAGATTGGTTCCCATGATGACCATTTCTTAGCTGGGTTGTCCGCTACTGGGTTTGTAGGTACAACTTGATCAAATTTAGTTTGAATTTCTGGGTCGTTAAACTTAGTTCCTTTAAGAACGTCGAAGGCTTTCACCTTAGAATTGTCCGCAAATTTACCAGTTACTGAACCGTCCTTAGTATCCGCATTGAATTTCAGGCGCACATAGCCTTCAGGTACAGGAGCGTTTGGATCGGTAACATCTTTAATCTTGTCTTGTTCAGCCACAATAACGGGTGCATTGGTGGTATCTTGTGAACCATCCTTGTAGGTCACAACCACTGGCACGCTAACCATGGTCCCAGCATCAGCAGCCTTAGCTGTGTAGGTGACAACACCTGTGTTAGGATCAACTTTAGCACCCTCTGGAGCGTTTTCGCCTAAAGCGAACTTAGCGCCTTCTGGTTTGACAGTATCCTTGTCAGCTTGGTCAATGAATGTAGGCGTTGAGGTGACTTCTTCACCGACATTACTATAGACTGGGGTGTATTTAGGATCAACTAAGTCTTTTTCTTCTTCTTTAGGTAGTACTTTAATGACAGCGTTACTTTGGATCTTCATCCCATTTGGATAGGTAAGAGTTACAGGAACAGTTACTGTTTCACCTGGAATTTTCGCTGTATCAGCAGCTTTGATGGTGACTTCACCAGTCTTAGGATCTACGCTTACAGGGATGTCCTTGCCAGCAACGTTGACGGTCTTAAGTGGCTCGTAAGAAATCTTAGTTTCGCCGTTTTTATCAACGGTTTCTTTTCTTTCTTCATAGGAGAAGGTTGGCTTGCCATCATTTGGATTTGGAGTATATTCTTCTCCAGCGGTATTCTTATATTTTGGAGTGGCTGTTTTAGCTTCTTGACCCGCTTTCTTTTCAATTGGATCATATTCAACCTTAGGCGCTGCGATAAAGGCATCTGCAGCAAGAGCGTTGGTCAGGTCATCATGCTTGCTTCCGTCGTTTAAGAAGATAGCAGAAGTAAATTTAGCTGGTGCGCCCAGTTGCTTATCGACATTTACCGGAATAGATGCTGGTGCTTTACCATCTGGAGTCGTTACAAATTCAGTAGCTTCTCCATATGGCTTACCATCTTTGAACCATCTTTGGACATAAGTCGTACTTGGTAATAGACCTTCAGACGCATTTTCTACTTTTGCGCCGGCTGGAGCAAAGTTTGATTGTGCATCGTATGTTTTAATCGCGTGGGCTGGTTTGGCTACGATGGCAGCAAAGTTTACGTCTGAGATATTCCCTGAAGCCAAGTTTGATGGACCAACTGGTTTAGCAGCCCCATCAAGAAGAGCAAACATGTTGTTTTGTGATGTATTTGACCAAATATTGTAATTATCGATCAAAGAAGCCGCATACATATAATCTTGGTTGATGTGACGGTGTTTTTGTCCGATTGTTCCATTCCAAGCCATTAAGTTTTTATGGTCTTCATCTTGGACTTCAACTAATTTACCATATTGTTCAGGTTTAATGGTATGGGAAATGGATAATCCGCTATTCGCTTCATTTCTTGACACACCATAAAGTCCTCTAAATGGAATATAGTAATTGCCTTCAGAATCAACGGTACCTACAACAGTTTCGGCAATATGAGACCCTTTACCGTTTTTAGCTTCATAGTCGGCAATGATTTGGGCTTGGGCATCTCTAAACTCTAAAATTCTTGGGTTATCTTGTCCAGCAGAACCAGTATAATTATTATCTTTCTTCCATTTATCGAATAGACGAGCAACCTCATCATTTACATAAGAGGCAACTACTTTTGTTTTAGCTGCTGGAAGGTCCCATGAATCTTTCTTCCACATACGGGCGTCTGATCCGGCAGGGTCTCCCCCATCAAACCAAACCTTACCAGAAACTTTACCGTAGTCTCCAGCTGGTTTCCACTCACCGGAAGGATCTGGTGATACTCGCCAGGTATCCTTAGGGCCAACTAGCCAATCATTATTCAATAATTTTTCTTGGAAAACCACTTGACCATTCACAATGCGGTCAATACCTACTGTGAAGTCCCAAGATTCATTGGTACGGGTTAACCGTTTGTGGAAGCCAGTGATTTGATCCCCACCCTTGATCAAAGCTAAGTGAGCTGGATCAGGATTTTCTGCCCAGGTTCTAACCGCAAAGGCTTCTTGGTCACCATCAGATAATTTCCATTTATGAACATTACCAAATTTATCGATAACTGGTTTGTCAAAGGTAAAAGTGAATTTTCCATCCGCCCTTGAAACGGTTTTATATACTGGCGAAACATAGCCATCTTTGTAGGCCCATTGCAAATAAACAGGGACGCCAGCTAAAGTTTCCTTAGTCACTTCGTTACTATTGCCATGTCTGTATACGAAAACAGTCCCTGAATAAGACCGCTTATCACCTTGTTTACCAGTCGCATCAATAGCGGAATCTTGTAATTTTTTAAGTAATTCAGATTCGCCAACCAAGGTCTTATCAGAGTTTGTTGTATCTACATTAGCATAGAATGACAGGCCTTCATTCTTGACTTCGCTCTTTAGCTCATCAGACTTAACTTTATCCTCAGATTCCTTTTTATCTGCTGCATAGTAGGCTGCACGACTTGTAGCTTTTTTTGCTTTAACTTTTTCTTCAGGCTTAACTTCTTTGTTAGCTTTTGGCTTTTCTTCAGCTTTAACGGTTTCGGCTTTAGGTTGTTCTTCAACCTTAGCTGCTTTTTCAACCTTAGCTTGTTCTTCGGCTTTCTTAGCTTCAGCCTTTTCAGCTTCCCCATCAGCTTTAACTTTTTCGGCTAGAGTTTTTTCTTCAGACTTCTTATCTGCTTCAGGTTGAGCCGGTTTAGCTTCTGCTTTTTCTTCAGTAATCTTGGTTTCTTCTACTACAGGTGTAGGAACTGCTTTATCCTCAGCTGGACTTGCCACTGAAGCATTCACTGCCTCACTCGGCTTAGGGTCCGCTACAGGAGCTGGTGCACTTGGCGCTTCCACTGCTGAAGCTTTGACTTCGTTGGTGGCCGCTTGAGCAACAGCAGAATCGGAAGCAAAGAGCAAACCTGCCGCTATTGCAACTGATGCAACGCCAACACTTAGGCGTCTAATCGAGTAGCGGTAGAATTTGTTGCTTTGCTTTTCCTTTTTCACCTTAAGGTTATTCTTACCAACCATATTCTTCCTCCTCATACTTATACAAATACGTTTCATTACAAAACAAGGACTTGATAGGGTTATGGTACTCCAAAGTTAAGTACAAATTCAACGATTATAAAGTTTTGTTAACATTAATTTTATTTTATCATTAACTTTATTTATTTTATTAAAATATACACACATTGCTAATCAAGGCTTTCTGACTGTTTTCATAGTTAAAAACAAGATGAATGAGTTTATATTTATTAAAAATAATTCATACTTTTATACATTTTTTGTTTTTTATTGCTAAATATACCGAGGTCAAAGACTGCTCGTTTTTTGGATCGAAAACTTCATTAAATAATAATGCCCAAGAAAAAAATCCCCTTAAAGCCACTTTCTAAACTTGAAAGTGCTTTAAGAGGATTGATTGGCTTAAATAATTAGTGACAGATCGCTTACATTTCTTTAGGTGCTTGAACACCTAAGAGTCTCAAGCCTTCAGTCAAGACCACTGACACCGCATAAACCAAGGCTAAGCGTGCATTTAATTGGTCATCTTCTTCAAGGACCCGAGTGTGGGCATAATATTTATTAAAGCGTTGGGCTAATTGAAGGGTATACTTAGCAATTACGCTAGGTTCATAACTTTCATAGGCCTTAGCAATAATTTCTGGGAAACGGTTTAATTGTTTGACTACCGCATAAGACTCATCATCAGCCAGTTGTAGATCGTCTAGACTAGGTTTACCGGCATTGGCCTTACGCAAGATCGATTGGGCCCGGGCATTGGCGTATTGGACATAGGGACCGGTTTCTCCTTCAAATTGGACCACTTCTTCTAATTGGAAGTCAAAGTTGTTCAAGCGGTCATTCTTGAGGTCATGGAATACCACTGCACCTACCCCAACAGCTTCGGCCACTTGGTCTTTATCAGAGAGGTCAGGATTTTTACTGTTGATTTGTTCTTGAGCTAAACGAATGGCTTCTTTAAGGACCGATTCTAAGAGAACCACTTTTCCTTTCCGGGTAGAGAGTTTCTTGCCCCCTTGAGTAATTAAACCGAAGGGAATATGGTGAATATCTTCATACCAGTCATAACCCATTTCTTTAATGACAGCCTTTAATTGTTTGAAGTGGACAGACTGTTCATTTCCAACCACATAGAGACATTGGTCAAAGTCATAGGTCCGCTTACGGTAGAAGACAGCTGCCAGGTCACGAGTCATATAAAGGGTCGCCCCATCAGACTTCTTCACTAAGGCTGGAATCAAGTCATAGGCTTCCAAATCAACTAGGGTAGCTCCTTGGTCCACTTTGAGCAGTTTTTTTTCTTCTAACTCGTCAATCACTGCATCCATCTTGTCATTATAGAAGGCTTCCCCATTCATGGAATCAAAATCGATACCTAGTAAATCATAGATACTTTGAAATTCTTCTAGGGATTTCTCCCGCATCCATTGCCATAATTCCAATTCTTCTGGGTTGCCACCTTCTAATTCTTTAAAGGCTTGGCGCGCTTCATCATTTAAAGAATCATCTTCATCAGCCATTTGGTGGAAGTAGACATACAAGCGGTTTAATTCCTTAATCGGATTTTGTCGAACGGTTGCTTCGTCACCCCATTTACGGTAAGCAACGATCAGTTTACCAAATTGCGTTCCCCAGTCCCCTAAATGGTTAATGCGGACCGGTTGGAAGCCTACCTTTTCAACAATATTACCGATAGCGTTCCCAATAACGGTGGAACGGAGGTGGCCCATTGACATAGGTTTAGCAATATTTGGGCTCGACATATCAATACAAATATTTTCCCCGTCACCAATAGCTAATTGGCCATAAGCCGATTCCTTATCTAAGATATTAGCTAAGACAGCGGCAGAGATCTTATCGGCCTTTAAGAAGAAGTTAATATATGGTCCCACTGCTTCAACATGGTCAACTAAGTCATCACTGAGTTTGCCGGCTAATTCACTGGCAATCTTTTGAGGGGCTTGGCGAAGTGATTTAGCTAGGATAAAAGCTGGAAAAGCCAGGTCGCCTTGGCCTTCATGTTTTGGCACTTCTAAGACATCTTCCACTTGGTCTAGACTTAAATAATCACTAACTTCTGCTTGAATAATTTTTGCAATATGTTGTTTAATGTTCATGCTTTAACTCCTTTGTTAATGAGTCTTCCACCTTGGCTTAGCAAGGTGCGTCCTGTCTATTTTAGCATAAATTTGTTCATTTTAAAGATTGAAAGGAAAAAAAGCCAAAGCAGACAGAAACCAAATAAAAAACGACAGGACTTAGCCTGCCGTTTTCTTCTATTAATTTAATTATTTTTCAAGTGGTTGCCATTTCCATTCTTTAACTTCTGGCATGTCAGTACCGTATTCTACAATGTAGGCACGGTGTTCTTCCACCTTAGCATTCATTTGGTCAATGAAGTCTTGGGCTTTGTCGCCGTATACCACTTCAGCAACATGAGCGGCAAAATGGAAGCGGTCGAGTTCGTTTAAGACACGCATGTCGAATGGTGTGGTAATAGCCCCTTCTTCACGGTAACCATGTGGGTAGAGGTTATGGTTGTGACGGTCGAAGAAGATATCTTTGAGTAAGCCTTCGAAGCTGTGGAAGCCAAAGAAGACTGGTTTGTCTTTAGTAAAGACAGCATCAAATTCTTCGTCAGATAAACCACGTGGGTCAATATTTGGATGACGGAGTCGGTAGAGGTCAACCACATTCACGTAACGAATCTTCAATTCTGGGAAGGCTTCGTGTAGGTATGAAATGGTTGCAATGGTTTCTACAGTTGGTTCAGTACCAGAGGCAGCGATCACTACGTCAGGTTCTTCCCCTTCTTCAACGGTAGAAGCCCAGTCAATGACCTTGTAGCCCTTGTCAACAAATTCTTCAGCTTCTTCAACTGAGAAGAATTGTGGACGTGGGTGTTTAGAAGTCACGATGTAGTTAATCACGTTTTCAGAACTTAAAGCCTTATCCATTACGGCTAAGAGGGAGTTGGTATCTGCAGGGAGGTAAGCCCGGACAAATTCACCCTTCTTCTCTGCCAAGTGGGTTAATAAACCTGGGTCTTGGTGAGTATAACCGTTATGGTCTTGTTGGAAAGCGGTAGAAGAGGAAATCAAGTTCAATGATTGATAAGGTTTATGCCATTTGTACTCGCTAGCTTCACGCATCCATTTGAAATGTTGGGTGATCATGGAGTCAACTGTCCGTAAGAAGGCTTCATAACTAGCAAAGAAACCATGACGACCGGTTAAGGTATAAGCTTCTAAGAAACCTTCCATTTGGTGTTCGGATAATTGTGAGTCAATCACACGACCAGATGGTGACATCCATTCATCGTAGTTATCCTTAATTGGTTCTAGCCATTGACGTTTGGTAACATCAAAGACCTTGTTCAAGCGGTTAGACTTAGTTTCGTCTGGCCCAAAGATACGGAAGTTGTCTGGGTTCTTTTCGATAACGCCAGCAGCATAGCCACCCATTTCAATCATATCTTGGGCGTCGCGTTCACCAGGTGTATCGAAGTCAAGGGCATAGTCACGCCAGTCTGGTAAGTCTAAAGGTTTAGGATCGATGCCTCCGTCAGTAATTGGGTTGGAAGCCATCCGTTGGTCACCCTTAGGCGCAATTTCAGCAATTTCTGGACGTAATTGACCATCTTCAGTAAAGAGTTCTTCTGGACGGTAGGATTTCAACCAATCAACTAAAGCATCTACATGTTCCATATTCTCAGCGTTCACTGGAATTGGCACTTGGTGGGCTCTGAAGGAACCTTCAATGTCGTTACCTTCCCATGCCTTAGGACCAGTCCAGCCCTTAGGTGTCCGGTAAAGAATCATTGGCCAGTTACCCATAGTAGCTTCTTCAGCTGAACCTTTACGCGCTTCGCCTTGTATGGATTTAATCTTTTCAATAGCTTGGTCTAAGGTTTTAGCCATGAGTGGGTGAACCTTTTCAGGATCGTTGCCTTCAACCACCATTGGATCCCAACCTAAGCCTTGGAAGTACTTAATTAAGTCTTCATTAGATTTACGTTCTAAAATAGTTGGGTTAGCAATTTTACCCCCGTTTAAGTAAAGGATTGGTAAGACGGCACCATCAGTCACTGGGTTAATAAAGCTATTAGATAACCAGCTGGCTGCTAAAGGACCAGTTTCAGATTCCCCGTCACCAATCACAGTAGCTGCAATCACGTCAGGATTATCAAGGATGGCCCCGGTAGCGTGGGATAAGGAATAACCAAGTTCCCCACCTTCATGGATAGATCCAGGAATTTCAGCGGTCGCGTGTGAGCCGGTTCCTCCTGGGAAGGAGAAGTATTTGAAGAATTTTTGCATTCCTTCCTTGTTTTGTGGGTATTCTGGATAATGTTCACTCCAGGTCCCATCTAAATAAGCATTGGCTTGCATCACTTGGCCACCATGTCCTGGTCCTTCGATATAGAACATGTTTAGGTCATATTTATTGATGACACGGTTCAAATGAGCGTAAACAAAGTTTTGCCCGGCAATGGTTCCCCAGTGTCCGATTGGGGTGATCTTAACGTCATCTGCCGTTACTTCACGGTCTAATAAAGGATTATCCCGTAAGTACATTTGTCCGACAGATAAATAGTTAGCGGCACGCCACCAGGCATCCACTTTATCTAAATACGCTTTTGAATCAAAATCAGTCATTTTTTGATTTCCTCCTTTGAGCGAGTCGCTCTTATTTCTATTAATAATAACTTATCGCTTACCCATGACCACATGATAACATAGTCACAATCTTTTGAGAATAGCTTAAGAGCAAGATTTTTTGTTTATTTTCTTAAAATACAATCAAAGGAAGAAACGTTAATATGATCACTAGTTAAGCGCTATAATGACGGACGTTCTTGGCAATGTCGATCAGGACTGCGATCGATTGTTCAATTGTTTCAATTGTCACAAATTCGTAAGGGCCATGGGTATTTTCAGCTCCTGAGAAGAGATTTGGGGTTGGCAGGCCCTTATGTGAGAGAATAGCTCCGTCCGTTCCGCCGCGCATAGGTGCTTCAAAAGCTTCCACCTTATTTTTCAAATAAGCATCCCTAGCTAGATCAATTACCCAGGGGTAATCTTTTAGCACTTCGTACATATTGTCATATTGGTCAACAATCCGATAAGTAATTCGCTCTTCACCGATTTCTTGGTTTAAACGCGCGACTTGTTCTTCAAAGTAAGCCAATTTCTCTTGCATTTTTTTCTTATCATGGTCCCTTAAGTAATAAAACTGGTTGAGATGGTCAATCGTTCCTTCTTGACGGATCAAGAAATAGAAGCCTTCCCGACCACTGGTCTTTTCGGGCACTTGGTCAGCGGGGAGACTGGTAGCTAAACGGGCACCCCATAAGAGGGCATTAATCATGGAATCCTTAGCCGCCCCGGGATGGACACTCCGTCCGGAAATAGTGACGTTGGCTTGCTTAGCATAGAAATTCTCGTAAGTCAGGGTGCCGTACCGGCCACCATCGATGGTATAGGCAAAGTCCGCCCCAAACTGGTCGATATCAAAGTATTTCGCTCCTCGGGTGCCAATTTCTTCGTCTGGTCCAAAAGCGACCCGAATCTTGCCATGGGGAATTTCGGGATGGTTAATTAAATATTCTCCAAAAGTAACAATAGAAGTAATCCCTGCCTTGTCATCAGCTCCCAGTAAGGTTCGCCCGTCAGTGGTTACTAGGGTATGACCAACCACATGTTTTAAGCGGGGAAAGTCCTTGGGAGAAAGCACCATATTCTCTTCCTCATTAAGGACAATGTCTCCCCCATCATAATTTTCAATCACTTGGGGTTGAATGTTTTCGGCGTTGTAATCGGCGGTGTCCACATGGACAATGAAACCCACAGTAGGGATATTTTCATCAGGAAGAGTGCTGGGAATCGTGGCCGTCAGGTAGGCATCCTTGGGATTATAGAAGCAGTCTTCAAAGCCCAAGGCCTCGATTTCATCCTTTAATTTAAGGGTAAATTCTTCCTGGCTGGGCGTCGAAGGAATAGTAAGCGAACTTTCATCACTGCGAGTGTTGACTTTAGCGTATTTGATAAAGCGGTCCAGAATTTGCTGTTGTTGTGTATTCATGATTTTCCTCTTTCTAGTAAAAATGGGATCAAAGAAATGCTCTGATCCCATTATCGGTAATATTTTATGAACTTTTATTCTTCGTATCTTGCGGCACGGAAATAGGATTGGGCCCCATTGGTTTGGTTAATAACCCCTTTGAGCTTAGGATCAATCATATTAGCGAAAGCACCTTGGTAAATTGGTGCCAAAGCTTGGTCATCTTGAACCAGTGTCCGCTCAGCAGCTAACAAAGTATCCCAACGTTCTTTGGGTTGGTTAGCTAAAGTTGTCCGGGCTTGGTTTAATTGCCCATCGAAGACTTCAGAATTATAGAAACCAGTATTCAAGGTCGAATGAGATTCAAAGTATTCTAAGTAAGCGATTGGATCGACATAGGAAGGAATAAAGGTTCCTAACATAATATCGTAATCCTTGCTTGCGGCAATACTTTGACGGCTCTTGAGGGGCACGTTACGGATAGTGACTTCAATGCCAGGTAGGTTCTTTTGCCATTCCCCTTGTAGGAATTCGGAGGTTGATTTGGAGACATCTGTATCTGAGGTTAAGAGCTCAATACTAATCTTATCTCGTCCTAAGTCCGCCTTAGCCTTTTCAAATTCCTCTTTGGCCTTATCGACATCATAGGAGGATAGCGAACCGTTTTGGGCCCGGAAGTCTTCACCGGTTTCTGGGTCTTGGTCATGTTTTTTAGGTATCCAGCCATCAATTGGGGTTGACCCGTCTTTGAGCACGTTTTGGACAAAGGCTTCTTTATCGAATGATGAAGCTAAGGCCTTGCGTAAGTGAACATTATTTGTCGGTTCACGGGTAAAGTTAAATTGCAGATAGCCCACTAGACCAGAGGGGTCGACAGTTAAGGCTTCGTTATTTTGTTCTTGTTCCACATAAGGATTTCCAACTTTGGTATATTGAACCTTCCCATTTTCAAAGAGATTAAAGTTAGTCGACATTTCTTTAGATACTTGCCAATTAATGGTATCCAGGTGGACATTGTCCTTATCCCAATATTGGTCATTTTTCTTTAATTGGAAGCTTTGTTCATTACCTGTCCAGCCATCAACCACAAAGGGGCCATTGAAGGCTGTGTTATCTTGGGAGGAGCCATAGTTATCGCCAACCTCCTTGGCCAGCTTCTCACTTTGAGGCAAGTAAGCTGGAGTCCCTAGTAAGCCTTTGAAATAAGGCGTAGGCGCTTCTAAGGTAAACTCTAGGGTCTTATCATCGATGGCCTTAACCCCTAATTGGTCGGTTGGCAGCTCACCATCTGAAATGGGCCGAGCATTCTTAATCACAAAGAACTTGTTGACATTTTCTGAGATCGCATTAGGGTCGACCGCTTTACGATAGGAAAAGACAAAGTCTTGGGCGGTCACTGGCTCTCCAGTTGACCAATTAGCATTGTCTCGAATCTTGAAGGTGTAAGTTAAGCCATCCTCAGATACCTCAGGTTCTTCAGCCGCTATCCCTAGCTCATTGCCGCCATCAATAGAAGGACGGTAAAGGCCTTCAGTGACATTGGCTAAGACATTTTGGGTAGGAATATCGGAAGAGGCAATACTGTTCAAGGAAGCTAGCTCCCCATCGGCAGTCGCGGTAATTTCTGTCTGCCGGGAAGACTCACTCCCACTCCCTCCTGAACATCCTGCTAAAGCCACTAGAACACTAAATAATAAGCCTAAGCCTTTAACACCTAACTTCATAAGATCGCTTCTTTCTGTTTTATTTTATGAAGAGACTGTGACGAAACTCACAGCCTCATTGTTCCTAAATTAGTTTTCTGTTTGATAAGTTGCCGCCCTAAAGTAATTGGTGACACCATTAGTTTGGTTAATAACGCCAGTGAGTTTTGGATCCACTAAGAAGGCATAGGCCCCTTGGTAGATGGTCCCCAGCGCAGCTTCATCTTCCATCAAATAACGTTCTGCTTCTAAAAGCTTTTGGAAGCGGGCCTCGGGTTGGTCACCCAACTCATTTTGCGCTGTCGCTAAGAGTGAGTCATAGTTTTCTGAATCAAAATTAGCATTGTTTAAGGCACTTTGGCTATGGAAGTAATCCAGGTAAGCAGTGGGATCCACATAACTTGGATGGTAGGTCCCATAAACCATGTCATATTCACCAGTGTTAGTAATTTGTTGGCGACTCTTCAAAGGCACATTGCGGATTGTTACAGTCAAACCAGGCAGATTATTTTGCCATTCACCTTGTAAGAATTCCGACGTGGCTTTAGAAGTATCCGTATCTGAGGTCAATAATTCTAATTCAATATGGTCAAGACCGAGTTCTTGCTTGGCGAGTTTCCATTCGGATTGAGCAAAGTCCAAGTCATAGGCCCCTAAATGTCCATTCATGGCCCGGAAGTCTTGACCGCTAGCTGGATCAGAGACATGGTCAGCTGGTACCCAGCCATCAAGGCTTTGAGAGCCATCTTTAAGGACAGCTTGGGTAAAGGCCTCCTTGTCAAAACCAGAACGTAAGGCTTGACGGACGTGCTTGTTTTTCAGGATAGGTTTGTCGAAGTTAAATTGTAAGTAACCAACCTTACCATTCAGGCTGGTTTGAAGAATGGGTTCTCCGGCTAATTGTTCCACATAAGGGTTACCGGTTTGCGTATATTGGACATCACCTGAATTGAAGAGATTATAGTTGGTTTGTAATTCTTTAGATACTTCCCAGTTAATGCGGTTCAATTGTACATTTTCAGCATCCCAGTAATCCGGATTCTTGACTAAGTCAAAGCTGTTTTCCGTCCCGGTCCAGCCTTCAACCAAGAAAGGCCCGTTAAAGGCTGTCTTTTTTGCAGATGACCCGTAGTCATCACCGACTTCTTCAGCCAGCTTTTGACTTTGAGGAAGAAAGGCTGGGGTTCCCAACAAGTCTTCAAAGTAAGCCGTAGGCGAAGTTAGGGTAAATTCTAGGGTCTTATCATCCAGCGCTTTAACTCCTAAATTTTCTGGGCTTTCCTTCCCTTCTGAAATTTCTTTGGCCTTGTTAATCGGGAAGAAACGGTTAACGTTTTGGGAGAGTTCCGGTGGAGTCACCGCCTTACGGTAGGTATAGACAAAGTCATGGGCGGTCACAGGTTCACCGGTTGACCACTTAGCATCTTCACGGATTTTATAGGTATAGGTCTTGCCGTCTTCACTGATTTCAGGTTCTTCAGCAGCCATCCCTAGTTCCTTAAGTTTATCACTATCTTGAGGAGCAGGACGGTATAGACCTTCAATGGTGTTTGAAGCCACGTTCAAGCTCGGTGAATCGGAAGACTTAATCGTATCTAGCGATGCCAGTTCACCTTCTGAAGTGACGGCGATTTCCTGGCCGGCCTGGCTATTGGTCCCGCCTCCGCTGCTACTACAGCCTGCCATCACCAAGACTCCAATGAATAGCAAGCTGATTAGCTTATACCAACGCTTCATTTCTTCCACCTCTTTTTCTCATTTATTTTTACTTATCGGTAAATCTGCAAAGAGATACTCTTTTTAAAAGCTTCCCATAGCATACTTACTTTTAATAAGTAAATCATCATGATCTTATATTACTCCAATCCAGGGTGGAAAGTAAACTTAAACGACTTACATTTAGTTAGTATTTTCCCAGCATGATTGATCTGAATTTTCGATAGCAGAAAAATTATCGGGGTTTCCTCATTAGAGGCAAAATGAGGCAGTAAAAAAGCCTAAAGGGAATCAGTCTCCCGATAGGCTTTTTTACAGTATCTAGTGGAACAATGGCATAGTCTTTGTTGTGACTGTCACACTCTCTAAACCTGCTCCTGGTGCAGATCGATCTCCACTTCACTAAAGTGCAAGAAATTCTTTTCAAGAATTTTTGCTCTTTAGCTCCAGTTGCTATAGCTGTTCGAAGCGAAGAGCGAGTTACAGATATAGTATGCGTAGCTCTATCGATCTTTGGTGCATCCGTCGCACTCTGATTCTTACCAGATAACGACGCGGTCTTCTGGGTCTAGGTACATTTTATTTTCTGAAGAGGTTTGGTAGGCCACATGGAAGGCATCCAAGTTCTTGACTTGTTGGTTAGCCCGCCAATAGTTAGGAGCATGGACGTCAATGGATAATAATAGGTTTTGGTATTGAGGGCGGGCCTTCATACACCAGATTCGAGCCCAATTATTGAAGAAGGCAATGGGGTCGTAGTCCTCCTCATGGGTCATGGCTTGGTAAGCCGCTTGCAAGCCGCCAGCGTCAGCAATATTTTCTGACACCGTTAAGGTCCCATTAACCTCGCCGTCTCCTAAGGGTAAACCATCGAACTGGTCAATCATGGCTTGGGCCTTGTGGGTAAAGACTTCATAGTCCTCATCCAGCCACCAGTTATTTAAATTCCCTTTCTCATCAAATTGAGCCCCATTGTTATCAAAGGCATGGGAAATTTCGTGGGCAATTACCCCGCCAATCCCACCGTAGTTTTCACTGCGGCTTTGCTTCAAGTCATAGAAAGGTGCTTGCAAGATACCTGCTGGGAAGCAAATATTATTGGCTGAAGGATCGTAGTAGGCGTTAACTGTTTCGGCAGACATATGCCAGCGACTATGGTCAACTTCTTTCCCCCACTTAGCGAGATTGTCCTTAACCCGTTCAGCGGTAAAGGCTTTGAGATTTTGGTAGAGCGGTAAGTTACTATCCACCTTGAAGCGCTGATAAATTTCTGGGTAGCTATCAGGATAGCCCGCCATAATCGTGATAGCATCGAGTTTAACGATGGCCTTCTTAATAGTTTGTTGGGATAACCAGGTATTATGTTTGAGCCGGTCCTTATAAACCGCAATCATTTCTTCGATCATGGCAGTCACGTCGGCCCGGGCTTCTGGGCCAAAGTACTTCTTACCATAATAACAACCAAAGACTTGGTCAAAAGTATTGACGGTCAGATAGAAGGCGTGTTTTTCCCGGCTCATAGTCTTGGGGTTACCGGATAGAGCCAGGCTATACTGGCTAGCAATTTGACGCAAGTCTTCTGACAAGGCCTGAGCCCCATCACGAGCCACATTAACAATCATCCAAGACTTCAATTCTTCAAAGTGATCAGGGCTGAAGAATTCATTTAAGGCTTCAAAATACCGCGGTTCCGTTACAATGACGGTTTCTGGCTCTTGTCCGATTAATTCCTTGATAATCGCCTTAAGCGAATAGTGAGATGAGTAACTTTCCACTTCATTAATGTCCTTAGGATTATAGGACTTGGTATAATCCGCTAATTCTTCCTGGGACTTCACATAAGGAACAAATAGCGCATCAAAGGCGATAGCTTGGTCGGTATGGCGTTGACTCAGTTCATCACTAAAGCCCATAGCCTTTAAAAGATCAACGGTCGACCGACGCCAAATTTCTAATAATTGCTTACCCGTTCCGTTATCCTCTTCATAGTAGCCCTTGTCAGGCAAAATGGTGTTAGGGCGGCTGAGATAGAGGGCATAGTTCACCGTATTTTTCATGTCGGCTTCGTTACCCAGGTTGAAGACGAAATCATGGCCAGCCAGTAACCATTGCTTAGAAAAAGCTTGAATTTGGTCAAAGTCAGTCAATTCGCCCACATTTTCCAGGTCAGCTTGGATGGGATTTGCTCCCTCTTGGTCCAAACGATCAAAGTCCATAGCTAATTGATAGAGGGCGATCATTTCTTCCATTTCGGGATTATCTAGCTTGATTTCTCCATCAGCCATTTTCTCAATGTCTGCCATGGATAATTCTTCAATCCCATCTCGTAAGGCCATGAAACCACCTGTTGAGGACTTGTCTTCCGGGATCTCGGCTTGTTCAATCCACTCCCCGTTCACGGCCATATAAAGGTCTTCTTTTGCTTGGGACATATCTACTGTCATAAATGAACTCCTTTCAAAATTGAAAAAAACTTAGTGTTATTATATCATAGAACGGATTACATGCATTGACTGCATAAAAGACAAGGAAGGAGTTTAGCCATGCGCATTGATAAAGTGATCGGAATCACAGGGAATGACACCCTCAATGACCGGGAATGGGATGAATTTTCCCGGGACTATACCCCCCACGGTTACGTCGACGGGGTCAGTCGGTCAGGAAACCTTCCCATCATCATTCCTATCCATAGCGACCTAAGACGCGCTGAAGACTATATCCAGCGAATTGACGGCTTGATATTTACCGGAGGTCAGGATGTTCACCCCTTGATGTATGGTGAAGACCCCGCTCCCCGCTTAAATGATATCTACCCGAAAAGAGACTACTGGGAAAGAGCCCTTTTTGAAGCTGCCCTTAAGTACCAAGTCCCTATCCTTGCCGTTTGTCGGGGCTTCCAACTGATTAACATTTTACTAGGGGGAACCGTTTACCAAGACCTCTCCTACTATCCTGTTAAAGACCGCCCAGCCATCCAGCACGTGCAAAAACATAGCCGGATGATTTACCCCCACCATTCAGTCACCATTAAGGAAGGCAGTGAAATGTACCGGCTCCTAGGTAACAAAGACAAAGCCCAAGTGAATTCCTACCACCACCAGGCCATCCGTGACCTCGCCCCTAAACTTGAAGCGACTGCCTGGGCCGCCGATGGGGTCATTGAATCTTATCAATTTGGTGATGACAATGAAAAGCACCCTCTCTTAGGTGTTCAATGGCATCCAGAAATAATGATCCAAAATAACGAAGAAATGATGCCCATCTTTGAATGGTTCTCATACTTCTAAAGAAAAAACGAGACTCAATCGAGTAAGACTAGGCGACAAACGTCTACCTCTAGCACTCGGTGAAGTCTCGTTTTCTTTTTTAATCAGCAGCTTCTTCGTTATCCATCATATTGTCAAGGGCAATAGCTAGTCCCACCATCACCGCTTCATAATCTTCATCATAGACATCAAGAACAAAGGTATCCCGAATAGCAAAAATCTTATGGTTAATTGAACCAATCTTCTCACCATCAAGGGTAAGCGCAAAATTGTTATCTAGGAAATTCCCCTTCAAGTCCAAATTATAGTCAGGACTAGAAATTTTTACCTTTCTTCTAAAGAAACTTAGCCGGTCTTTAATGGTCACTTGACTGCCATCAACAAATTTAATCTGGTATTCTGAAAAGATTTTGAAAAGTTTCCGGTTAATCTCAAAAAGCGGCTGGCCTTGTGGATCAGACACTTTGACTTTATGACCAAAGAACTTAAAGTCTTCGTCCACCCGGTAGCAGACCTGGCCCTGATCGTCTTTGATATTATAGTGGTCCGTAATTTTAAAAATCCTCTGTTTAATATATAAACGGCGCATCGTCTGACACAAACCCCTTTCCTTAGTCCCAGCAGTTATCGAAAAAATTACTTGGTCTCTTCTGACTTAAAGGCAGTCGGATCAAAGGTTGAACTAGGTTCTACAGCCATTAACCAGTTTAAATTATCTTTATCTGAATTTAAATCAGTAGGAGTCCCTTCAGCTTTTTCATTTTTTCCGACGACTTTACCAGACAAAGGCGCTAAGATATCGGTTACCGCCTTTTCCGCTTCAATAGAGACAAAGGCTTCCCCAGCCACCAAGTCTTGGTCGACTAAATAATTAATAAAGGAAATATCACCAAATTCTTCTTGGCCAGCCTTAGAAAGGCCAATGATGACTTGCTTATCTGCTGTTTGAGTTAACCATAAACCGTTATCAGTAAATACTTTTTCCATTGTTTACTTCCCTTCTTTTTCTATCCAGTAAGCCACAGTATCTTCTTTAGCCCCTGTAGTGGCTACTTCCTTGTCTGTCACTAAGGGACGTTTAATTAACATCCCATCACTAGCTAATAGATCAACAATTTCTTCTTGGGATAAATCATCAATTTTATCCTTTAAGTTCTTTTCTCGGTAAGCCGAGCCCGACGTGTTAAAGACTTGCTTGGGTCGATCACTGCTCTCTAGGGCCCGTTTTATATCTTCCTTACTAGGCACTTGTTCGCGGATATCGTAAAACTGATAGTCAACCCCAGCCTCGTTAAAGGCTTTTTCCACTCGCCGTGAGGTAGAACACTGCTTAAGGCCATATAAACTGATCAAGACGGTCACCTCCACTTAATTTGCGCAATAGGCGATTGAGCCAATGTTGTTGAATTTCTGCTTCACTACGGTTTTGATTGTACTGGATGGACAAGACAAAGCCCATACAGAGCATATTAGTTAATAAGGCCGATCCCCCCTGCGAAATAAAGGGTAAGGGAATCCCTGTCAAAGGTAAGAGACCAATGGACATGCCAATGTTTTCTACAATATGGAAGAGGATCATAGAAACAATCCCGGCAGTACCTGCGATATAGAAGGAATCGTAGGATTCATAGGCAATGGCAATCATGGTTAAGATCAATAAGAAATAAAGCAGGATCAAAAGACTGCTGCCAATAAAGCCAAAATTTTCACCTATCGTAGAAAAAATCATGTCCGACTCTCTGACAGGGACATATACTTCGAAATTACCAAAGCCCTTACCCAGCCATTGACCGGAACCAATGGCCTTGATACTTTGACTCAGTTGGTAGGACTCCCGCCGCGTATTTTCAAAGGGAGCCAACCAGGAATCAATCCGGGCAAATTGATAATCTTGAAAACCTAAGTGATAAAGTAAGTCACGGTTGTAAATCACCAAAAAGAGTAAGCCAGCAAAGATGGCACCAATAATTAAAGCAATGGTCAGAATAATTCGCCAGTTAACCCCCGAAGCAAAAATCATACCCGAAAAGATCATCATAAATACCAGGGTCGTTCCAAAGTCATTCTGTAAGAGAATCAATACCACCGGCACCGCAGTCCATAAAATCATGCGGCCAATAAATTTAAAGTCCCATTTCAACTGTTTAGACACCGGCAGAGCGTCATAATTCAAAGCTTCGGTTCTTTGATTATATTCACTGACCAAACGGGACATCATTAAGATATAAAAGAACTTCATAATTTCCGACGGTTGGAAGGACAAGGTCCCGATGGTGAACCAGGATTTAGCCCCAAACAAGGTATATTGTTGGCGGTCATAGAAAAACAGGACCAAAATCAAGAGAAAGATCCCAAAACCATACAGGACAGGAACAAATCGATAAAAGGTCTTCTTGTCAATCTGCATGACAAAGACAATGGCAATAAAACTGACCACATACCAAAAGATTTGCATCAGAGTGGGCTTTAATGAGCCGCCCCCAAATTGTAAATAAGTGGTAGCGAAAATCACCGCGACACTCATGGCCATCAGTGCTAATAAAAGCGCGATAATGGTGGGATTAATGGATTTTGCTTGGCTAACTTTTTTTAAACGTTGGCTTCTTGAACGTGCCATACTTACACTCCTTAGTTTAACAGCTAACAATACGCTTAGTCATTCTTCTGTAAAGCTTCCGCTTGGATTGCCTTGGAGGCCCGTTTTAAGGGACTATAGGCGATTTCTTTATCATTTAAATGGGGGAAATCTGGAGATAGGTTGACCTCATACTTAATGCGTTGATCAAGATAGGTATCCGCATGTTTATAGCGATAATAAATGGTATTGACCAAGGCTCCCACAATGAGGGCCATCCCATTTAAATATAAATAAAGCATTAAGGCAATGAAAACGCCAATGGTCCCATTTTGAACCGAGGAACCTCCGGCAAACTGGACATAGACGCCAAACAAGCTGGAAATTAAGAGAACCATTACAGCAGCGGTCACCGAACCGGGTAAGGCATATTTCAAGGTCATCGGTTGGTTAGGAACGACGATATAGATAAATAACATTAAGATAAAGACCGAAATCAAAAGGACAGGCCATTTTAAGCCCAGTAATAACTCCACGAAACCTAGAGGCAAAGGAACAAAATTATTAATCACCCGCAGAAGGGTCTCACCAAAGACAAAAAAGAGCGAGAATACGCCTACACTAAGGACTAAGAGAAAGGCAATCAAGAAAGAAGCGATCCGAGTAATTACCGCATTCTTGTGGTCCGGATTGCCGTAGACCCGGTTTAAGACCCGCTGTAAGGCGGAGAAACCAGCCGAGGATGACCAAATTACTAAGATGGTATTAATTGAAAGACTCCCGGCACTAGTGGAATCTAAATACGATTCCAAAGTAGGAATCAACAGAGGCTCAATTTCATTAGGGAGAATGGCAGTAATCCACTCTACTGCCTGGGCTGAATCAAAGGGGAGTAAAGGAATAATATTGGCCACTAAGAGTAGCATAGGAAAAATTGCCAACAAGGCATAATAAGCCAGTTCGGCTGCTGAACTACCAATACTGGCATCATGGACGCTCTGACTGGCGATCGGCACTAAGACTTCTTTGATTTTCTTCACGGGGCTCGCTCCTATCTTGATAGATGTCTTACCCATTATACAATAGATCCGCCTAAGTGTGTCAAACAAGCTGGGGCGACGCTAGCTTTTTAAATTTACCGATTTAAATCGAAAGAGAATTAATAAAAGCCTTGGCAGTCTGACTCGAGAAAAGCGTCTCTCTCACTGTAAAAACATAAAGGTCAAAGTCTCCCGATATCCCTTCGGCAAAAAAGTAATTGCGGTAGGTTCCCTGGTCGACATCCTTAATATGCAGGTCCCACAATTGGTAGTAGCCCTTATTGGTTTGAATAATTGCCCCTTTGTTAAAGTCGCGCTGGTAACGGTAGCCTTTGCCTTCTAACCAGGAACGAATATTTTTGCGACAATGGTTTTCTTTATAGATCACTTGCATAATAATCACCTAATTTTATTTTATCGAACATGTGTTCTGCTTGCAAGTGAAAATAAGAAAAACGATTTTCAAAAGATAAACTGGTGAGCATTCGTTTCGCTTTTGAATTTGGTCGTTAAAAAGCCATGGCATCGGTTCGAGCCCTAGTCTCTCACCTAGCGAGCTTCAAACGGCTAGTATGGCTAAAGCCTACTATCCGTATTTCACATCGCTTGCTCGTTCATGGCTAACGACTAAATTCAAAGCTCCACTACTGCTCAAAGCTATCTACCAAAATATTCGATAACAAGTCATTGATGAGATAAATTGAGGAGCAAAAAACCAGAGCACCTGGCCCTGGTTAATTACGTGATAAATGAGGATTTAAGGAATTAGTTGACCTTTTGCCATTGACCGGACACCAGGTCCATGCTGGTTAATTCACCGGTTTGGTTATTATAACGGTAGATGGCGACGAGATTAGTATGAATTTGGTTATTAGGTGATTGGCGACGGATTTCCACTTGAACAAGATTATCATCTACCTTAGAAGGCATGAAACTATAATCTTCGCTCCGGTAGATATTATCAGTGACTTGATGGATCATAGGCACCACTTTAGCAATAATGTCATTAGAATTATTGGACGGTGTCACTGAGCTGGCAGGTTTCTCAGCAGCTTCTGCTTGGCTCTTGCTTGCTGATTGACCTGGTCCCGCTTGACCGCTTTCATTATTTGCTTTAACACTTTTACCCTTGACTTGGCTACTTGCCTTATCTGACTGACTAGCTTTTTCTTGGTCAGTATCTTGCTTCTTGTCAGTGTCCACTTTTTGGCTGCTTTCCTTAGCTTGACTGCTGGAAGTTTGCTCGGTCTTGACATCTGATGACTGCTTCTTATCGCCAAAAGACACGCCCTGTTCGGAACAAGCCGCTAGCAGGACGGCGCTAAGTGTAACCGCGATAAAGCCTTTTAAATTTTTATTCATAATAAATCCCTCATTTATTTTTAAATAAATCATTTTCTAATCGAGTGTATTCACATCGACTTTTCTTCACTTATTATTTTACCACAGCTTTTAATCCAAAAATGATCAGCCCATAATCTTTACGTTTTCCTAATTTTTGGCCCTGGAAAAGAAAACTTAGGGCTTACGGTAGTTCTCTAGGTCTTTTGGATAAGGCATGGCGGTTTGAGCACCAACCTTGGTGGTAGATAGGGTTGCAGCAATCGAAGACAGACGCAGGGCCTCTTCCAGAGAAGTACCTTGAGCCATTAAAGCAGCGAAGGCGCCATTCATGGTGTCCCCTGCCCCAGTCGTATCTTTGACATCCGCTTCAATCGTTGGGATCGAAAGCACTTGGCCCTCATGGACATAGGAAATTCCTTGCGAACCCCGAGTAACAATCAACAAGGCATCGTGGGCTTGGCTCCACTCTAACATAGCTGCCTCGATTTCCGAGTCTTCAATGTCACGGCCCAACATTCCGGCAAATTCAGTTTCGTTTGGAGTGACAATATCAGCCAGGTCAATAAACTCATTAATCCCTGGGTCAAAAGGTGCTGGGTTTAAGATAGTCTTTGCCCCTTTTTCTCGTGCCATTGAGAAGGCTTGCTTTACCGTAGCTAGGGGAACTTCTAATTGGGCCAGGACAATGTCGCCTTCCTCAACCAAATCAGCAAAGTCTTCGCCAACTTCAACTAAGCCATTCGCTCCTGGCAAAACCACAATGGAATTGTCGGCTTGAACTGAAAAAATAGCCGCCATCCCAGTAAAAATATTTTTCTCTACTTTAATATGGTCAGTGACTACTCCTTCCTTTTTGAGGTGTTTGAGGGCTTTGTCTCCAAAAGAGTCGTCACCAACGCTACCCACCATCCGCACATCACTATTTAAACGAGCAGCCGCAACCGCTTGATTAGCTCCCTTGCCGCCCATGAAATAATTCACGGTATCACCAAGAATGGTTTCACCAATCCGAGGCAAGCGATCAGTGACCATGGTCATATCGATATTAATGCTACCAACAACAATTACTTTACTCATTTTTGCTCCCTATCTTTCTATTCTTCACGCGACTTTATTAATGAAAAACGATACAGTCTTTTCTTAACTATAGCGCAATCGCTTTCAGTAAGATCACCTTAAGTTTATCATCTTTTCTAGCCGCTAACAAGCTAGCTATCAAGGCCTAGAAAGACATTGATCAGGTCGACTTAGGAAATGGATTTCCTTTTATCCAACCCCTTTTTCTCAGCCACCCAAAGACCAAGATGGTCAGCAAAATAAAACAAAGCGCTCCACAAGTATCCAAGTAAACATCAGCCAGGAGTCCGGTACGATTGGGGGTAAATATCTGCCGTAATTCGTCAAAAGCCGCATAGCCAAAAGTTAATAAGGTCGCTAAAGTAGCGCGGACTGGCAAGCTTTTAACATCAATTAATAAAGAGAGGTAGGCGAGACTAGCCAAACTACCAAAGAGGACAAAATGAGCCCCCTTGCGGATAAAGAACTCAATGAAAGCGAAATAGCCCCGGGCTTGGATAGAAATTTCCTCTCCGGCATAGGTAAAAGAAAGCCCCCGGAATAAGCTTTCAGCTGGGTGATTGGCTAGGACCGAATTCAAAAGCGGGATCAGACTCTGGTCTTGGTAAGAGGTAGATGAACTGGGAAAGGTCAAGACGAGTAAGAGAATTAAAGCAATAAAGGCAAGGTTTCGAATTTGTTTTAAGGTCACAATAAGCTCCTTTGAAGTTAATATATATATCTATAGTACCCATTGACTGAGGGCTTGGCTCACTCCATGGTCATCGTTTGAACTAGTGATTTCATCGGCCGCCGCTTGAACTTCCTCAGGCGCGTTAGCCATAGCTATTCCCAGCCCTGCTAACTTAAGCATAGGGATATCATTAAAATTATCTCCTATAGCTAGACAGTTTTCCATGGGCACTTGATAGAGTTCAGCGATTTCGCCTAAGGCATTTTCCTTGGAAACACCCTTAGCGGTCACTTCTAAGTAATTGTCCTTAGAGAGGTAGAAGTCACAATACTGAAAGTTCAGTGATTTAAGATAAGTTTCTAAGCGACTGATTTGGTTGGGTTGATCAATGAGGAGAAATTTATTAATTCCAATCCCCTCTTCAAGTAAAGCCTGAGGGTCTTTAATAATCGGGCTATCCTGGGTAATGGCGACTTCTTCATCCGTCCAAGGGCTCTTAGCATTAGCGTACCAGTCTGCTCCGGCATAAGGGTTGATAGAAACCGTAGGAAATTGGTTTTGGAGGATGTCAATCAGTTTTCCGGCTTCATTGGGATCGATCACATGGTTAACCAGGGCTTGGTCAAGTTTTTCCGGATCGCTAGGTACAATCAAGGCCCCATTATAGGTAGCAATCGGGTTCTGATCAAGTTCTAATTCCCTGGCTAAGCCATACATGCCCCGGGGTGAGCGGGCAGAAGCTAGGACAAAGGTAATCCCCTGTTTTTTGAGAGCTTTTATCTGGTCCTTCAATTGGTCATCGACCTGGTGGTTAGAATCGAGAATGGTTCCATCAATGTCACTGATTACCAGTTTAATCTGAGCTTGTGTCATGATCTTCTTCCTTTCTGTCGGTTTCAATAACTTCCAATCCATCAATCTTTTTAATCACTTCAGGGGCTTGGCTAGTGATGAGATAATCAATTTCTTCCAGGCTCCCCGCTTGGTAGTGGCCGCTTTGTTGGAACTTCTCCGCTTCGGCTAAAAGAACTATGGTTTGCGAATTTTTGATTACCACTTCCTTAAGCTGGCTGTCGGCCTGGTCGTCATAGGAGATTTTCCCATCCTTTAAACCCGCAGCGCCGATAAAGGCTACATCAAAATAAAGCTGGTCAAGCTGCTTGAGGGTATCTAAGTTAGCAAAGAAACGGTTCTTTGGATAGTACTTTCCTCCTAAGAGGTTAAAGTCTACCCTTTCCTTCTCAGTAAAAATCAAGGCATTATCTAAAGAATGAGAATATACCGTTATAGGTCCTTCACTTATTTGGGCCAGTTGGCTAACCACGGTCGAGACATCGAAAAAGTAAAAGCCCCCCCTTTGGAGAAATTTTTGTGCGACTTGAGCAATGGCCCGTTTAGCTTGGGTCGATTGCTTAGAACGACTCTGGTAAGGAGCAATGACTGGCACTTGCTTGGGCAATATTAAGCCCCCATGGGTACGGTGGGCGAGTCCTTGATCTTCCAGTAAATTAAAATCCCGGCGGACCGTATCTCTTGAAACACCCAAAGCTGCCGTCATTTCCTTAGCCGTTAAACGCCCCTTGTCTTTTAATTCCTTCATGATTAGTCTTAAACGTTCCTCTTGGTACATGGTGGCCTCCTTTCTACTATATTTTTACTTGCTGATTTTATTTTAGCATGTTTTTATGCATTTGTAAGTTATTTTAAGTAATTGTATGCTTTTATCGATGCTTTTAAGTACCGATAACTTAATGAGCATTCGTTCTATTTAGAAATCTAGTCGTTTCTACTAACATTTCTATTAACTTTTTTAGTGAGCATAAAAAAGAGGCCCCAAGAATGCTTTAAATTCAACATTCTTGAGTCCTCTATTGAAATCATTATCACCCGGGCGGGATTCGAACCCGTGATTCCGCGCTGAGAACGCGGCGTCTTAACCCCTTGACCACCGGGCAGTGTCTTGCGTCATTTCCTGACGACAATAACTAGAATACGCCTGATCTTTTCATTTGTAAAGACTTAATTTTAATGAATGTGGTTTTATATAATCAATAATGAAAAGAAAGCTGAAAAATTTGCCTAAATCCCATATAATTACTACTATAAGGGATGAATAATCCGTATAATTAACGAAACCAATTTAGGGGAGGTTTTTCTATGACAGAAAATCAACGTCTACTCGACCAGTTTGTGCCTGACCATTATGACATCTTCTTGGACATTAGTCGCCAAGATAAGCGTTTTATTGGGACTACCACCGTCAAGGGCCAAGCTCTGGGTCAAGACATTGTTTTAAACCAAAAATATTTAACCACGGAAAAAGTCACTGTGGATGGCGAATTAGCTTCTTTCTCACAAGATGACCAAGCGGAAACCTTAACCATTGCTAATGATAAGGAAGGTCAAGTGGAAGTCGCAGTGACTTACCATGCAAACTTGACCGACTCCATGATGGGGATTTACCCTTCTTATTATGAAGTGGATGGTGAAGAAAAGCAGTTGGTCGGCACGCAGTTTGAGACTACGTTTGCCCGCCAAGCCTTTCCTTGTGTGGATGAACCTGCTGCTAAGGCCACTTTCACCTTAGCTATTAAATTTGACGAACAAGAAGGCGAAAGCATTATCGCCAACCAACCTGAGGTCAAATGCGAAGACGGCGTTCACTACTTCGAAGAAACCGTGCGCATGTCTAGCTACCTGATTGCCTTTGTCTTCGGCGACCTGCAAAAGAAGATCACCCATACCAAGTCTGGGGTTGAAATCGGCGTCTTTGCGACTAGGGCTCACGCGGCTAAGGAACTTGACTTTGCCTTAGATATCAGTAAACGCTCGATCGAATTCTTCGAAGAATTCTACGACACCCCCTACCCGCTGGAACATTCCTACCAAGTGGGTCTTCCTGACTTTTCTGCCGGAGCCATGGAAAACTGGGGGCTAGTAACCTACCGGGAAGCTTATCTATTGATCGACCCAGATAACGCCTCCCTACCAACCAAACAATTGGTGGCTACCGTGATCGCCCACGAACTCGCCCACCAATGGTTCGGTAACTTAGTCACCATGAACTGGTGGGACGACTTATGGTTGAATGAATCCTTTGCCAACATGATGGAATATGTGGCTATCGATGCCCTTGAACCAGAGTGGAAGGTCTGGGAACTCTTCCAAACCTCTGATGTCCCAGCCGCTTTGGAACGTGATGCAACGGATGGCGTCCAATCAGTCCACGTTATGGTGAATGACCCAGCAGAAATCGACTCCATCTTCGACTCTGCCATTGTCTACGCTAAAGGAGCCCGTCTCTTAGTGATGGTGCGTTCCTTATTAGGTGACGACGACCTCCGTAAAGGGCTAAAAGCTTACTTTGAAAAACACCAATACGGCAACGCTGAAGGTCAAGACCTCTGGGACGCCCTTTCTCAAGCTTCCGGCTTAGATATTGGGGCCATCATGGATTCTTGGTTAGAACAACCTGGCTATCCAGTGGTATCAGCTAAGTTAGTGGATGGCGATTTAGTCTTAAGCCAAGAACAATTCTTTATCGGTCAAGGCGAAGACCAAGGACGCCTCTGGCAAATTCCACTCCAAGCGAATAACGACCAAGTGCCAGAAATCATGACCGAGTCAGAAGTGACGATTTCAAACTTCCAAAAAGGCGACCAAGCCTTAAGACTCAATGTCGGAAATAACTCTCACTTTATCGTTGATTACGATGAAGAACTCTTAAATGACATCATTGATGAATTGGACCAATTAACCGCTATCGACCAACTCCAAGTCTTACAAGACTTGAACCTATTAGCCAAAGGTGGTCGTTTATCCTACGCTAAGCTTATTCCTTTACTGGACAAATTAGCTAAAGCTGAATCAGCCATTGTCCATGAAAAAATTGCCGCAATCTTATCGGTATTGAAAGACTTTGCCCGTCCAAATAGTGACGAAGAAGCAGCTATTAAGGAATATATCCGCTCACTCTACCATGACCAAGTTGAAAAGCTAGGCGTAGAAGCTTGGGTAGGCGAAAGTCTGGAAGCCGAACTCAGTCGTCCAACGATTTTGTCTGCCTCTCTCTATGCTGAAGACAAGATGGTTATTGAGGGCCTCCATGAACTTTACTTAAACTCTGGTGGTAGAGAAAACAAGGAAAACCTACCCGCTGACCGCCGTGCCCTGCTCTTGAAGAATGAAGTGGTTAACTATGGTAGTGATGACCTTTACCAAGACTACCTCACTGCCTACCAAAAATCAGCTAACCCAAGTCTCAAGGCTGACCTCCGTCAAGCCCTAACCGCTTCTAAGGATGAAGCCTTCTTAGACCAAATTGTGGGTCACTTCCAAGAAGCTAATGTGATCAAGCCTCAAGACTTACGGGCTTGGTACCGTGGAGTTCTCGCTAACCCAGTTGGGGAAGAAAAAGCTTGGAACTGGCTACGAAATAATTGGGACTGGCTAGAAGCCAAAGTCGGCGGTGATATGGAATTTGCGACTTATATCACAGTCACTGCAGCTATCTTTAATACCCAAGAACGCCTTGAAGAATTTAAGGACTTCTTTGAAGAAAAAGTCGATGTCCCTGGACTAGGCCGTGAAATCCGCATGGACATCAAGGTTATCGAAGGCCGGGTCGACTTTATCGAAAAAGAAAAGAATGCTGTCCTAAGCTCTATCAAAACCGCTAACAATAAATAAAAAATGAAATATGCCAGCCAGCATAAACTGAGATCGAGTAGGACTCTGTCCGTTAATCGGACAGAGGACCTCTCACACCACCGTACGTACGGTTCCGTATACGGCGGTTCAATATCTTAAATAGGCAGACTCCGCCAGGAGGGTTAATGATTTTAATCCCCACTAGCGGAGTCTTTTTGTTGTCAGAGCGTTGTGCACCTCCGGTGTTTTAGATAGACGCCAATATTTCTTACGTGAGAAAGCAATACGTTTCGCACTATCACTATCTAATCCTAACCGCATGAGGCGTACAATCTTCGTTTGACAGCTTTTCCATCGCTTCAAAATGAGTTGCCTTAGGCGATGGTTTAACCATTGTTCTATTTCTTCAATATAAGTTTTAATATAACCTATTCCAAAATAGTTGATCCAACCTTGTGTCACTTGGTTGATCTCTTTTACAATGGTTTTAAAGGTGCCTGGTCGCTTTCGACTTGTCAGACGTTTTAACTTCGCTCTGAATTTCTTCTTTGCTTCATACGTCGGACGAAAACGACACCCCTTTCGGGTAGGCATGATAAGGCAACCCAAGAATTTTAAACGGGTTGGCGAACCCACTTGACTCTTCTCATGGTTAACTGTTAATCGAAGATCTTTCTCGATGTAAGTAGTAATACTCTTTAATACCCGTTCGCCTGCACGTTTTGATTTAACGAAAATCGCAAAATCATCTGCATAGCGCACAAAACGATGCCCACGGCGTTCTAATTCTCTATCCAGTTCATTCAAATAAACATTACATAGAAGCGGTGAGATGACACCCCCTTGGGGGGTGCCCGTATAACTATCAATGAATTGACCAGACATATCGATAACGCCTGCACTCATAAAACGTCTGAGGATACGTGATATTGCCGGATCTTTAACCATTCCTTCTAAGTAGTTAATCATCTTATCTTGATTAAAATTATCAAAACAGTTCTTGAGATCACAATCAACGACAATTTTATAGCCGGCTTCGTAATATTCGACACACTGTTTCAGTGCACTATGTGCACTCTTACCTTTACGAAAGCCATGGCTATTTGATGATAGTTGAGGATCAATGATTGGTTCAATAATTTGTCGAATGGCTTGTTGAACAATCCGATCCCTGACAACAGGAATGCCTAATTGACGAACTCCCCCATTGGCTTTGGGAATTTCTACCCGTTTCACCGGTTGAGGTTTATATGTCGCGTTTATTAGTTTCTGTTGTAAGGGTTTGAGGTACTTCCTTACTTCGGCTTCCGCAGATTTCGCGGAAACCCCATCAATACCAGCTGCTCCTTTGTTCTTTCGAACCGCTTGAGCCGCTCGCATGAGGTTTTCTTCTCTGACGACGAGACTCATTAGAGACCCATCATGTCTTTTCATATATTCAATAGCTGAATTACTAAGCGCACCTACATACTTTTCAGGTTCCACCTTATGCCTTTGTAGGCTGCGTTGCTTTCGCAACTTTTCTGCTTTTCTCATAATTGAGCTACCTCCCATCTAATCAAACATTGATATTGTTCAGTCCTTCGTTTCCTTAGAAAACTACTATGACTTCGGCTGATTTCTCACAGTAAACCTTTTTCGACCGGCTTCTTATAAGGGGACTCCTGCGCCGTCTGTGAGATCTCCCTGGGTAAGAACGACAACTTTCTACTCATGTCACTGCTTCATCTACTGTCTCAGATTCGTGCAGTATTGGACTTCACTTTGTTTCGCAAGCTCATCCATCTTTTGACAGCCTTTCTTTATGAAGTTTCTGTACGTCAGTGCAAGTATTTGCCTCCAATTTCCTTCAGATTCCACCTCACGGTGGACACCCTTGTCTTTAGCTAACAGTTCCTACTGCAAAGGTCTGTAGTGGACTTTCACCACCTAGTTGTCGCCCATGCCAGGCGCACGAATAAAAAGCAGAAGCACCTTTCAATGCTTCTGCTTTTTTCTTGATTAAAATTTTCAAAGGGGGCAAAAAATAGCATATTAACCAAATAATTTGACAAGTTTACTTGGCATGTTATCCTAAGAGTGTGCCAAGTATACTTGGCAAGAAAGGTGGAATAAATATGAAGGAAGAAGAAAAAGAACGCATTCTAGCTAAATATCGCTCAAACAATCAGGATGAATATCAGCAACACCTGATTAAGAAAGCCGACGACTATGGTTTCGCCGCTATGTGCGTGGTAGCCATTATTTTAATGGCCATCAAAGCCATAAATGGACAGAGCATTGCTGATATTGAAGTCCTGTTATTTACCTTTATATCCGTGAATTTCTATAAACGCTATAAAATCAGTCAAGAAAAATCTGCCTTAATCCTTTTTATCTTTACCTCGGTATTGAATATTGCCTTTTTCATTCGCTTTATAAATTCTAGCTTTGGGGCAGCCTAATGGATAAAGAATTAATCTTACACAACCACCTCAAAGCAATCCGTAAAGAAAGAGGCTTAAGTCAGCAGGCCTTAGCCGACATGATCGGCGTCTCACGGAACTCGATTTCATCGATTGAAACTGGGCAATTCAACCCCACCGCTAAATTAGCCCTCATTCTTTGTATCGCTTTAGATTGTCAATTTGAGGACATGTTTTATTTTAAAGATGAGCTGTCTTAAAGAAAGACGTCTAGTTTTAGGGCTAGACGTTTTTCTACTTAAACTTAAATCTCATTATTACGTAATTGCTCAACAATTTGACTGGCTTTTTCTTGTTCTTCGTCTGAGAAAGTTGGATAATGAGGATCGATTTTTTCAATGACTTCAATCAAAGCTTGGGTGGCAATTTTCCGGGCTAGCCAAGGGTTGTCAGCGGGCAAGATATACCAAGGCGCATAGTCACAAGCGGTGTTTTGCAGCATCTTCTCAAAGACTTCTTGGTAGAGGTCCCACTTCTTGCGGTCCTCAATATCTGAGAAGGAAAATTCATGGTTCTTCTCCCGTTCTTCAATCCGCTCTAGGAGTCGCTCCCGTTGCTTATCTTTGGACATATGGAAGAAGAATTTGACCACAGGAAAACCATTCTCACACAGATACTTTTCAAATTGCAGAATTTGCTGGTAACGTTTTTCAACTACTTGGGGATCATCACGAATTTCACTGGGTTGGTCATCGGAATCCAGGGAATCGTGAACTTGGGGTGCAATAATATCTTCATAGTAAGACCGGTTTAAGATCGCAATCGTCCCTCTTTCCGGCATCCCTTCATGCATGCGCCAGAGATAATCATGGGCAATTTCATCGTCTGAAGGCTGCTGGTAGGAAGTCACCTTGAGGGCCTGGGGCTGTAAGGTAGAGAAGATATAGCGGATCAACTCGTCCTTCCCCGCCGCATCCAAGGCTTGCAGAGCCACTAAGAGTCCGTGGGTTCCTTCCGCAGTCAAACGATCATGCCAATCCACTAATTGAGGGACCAAGCTTTCATAGATCTCTTCTTTCAATTTTTCGTCTTCAGCCTCACTTAAATAAGCTGTTTGAAAATCAGCCAGGCTGAAATTGCCATCGGTTACTTTAAAATCTTTAAATTCCATAGCAGATCTAATCCTTTCTTCAAAAACGTGAAAATTAATTAATTTTAATTTAACATGAAAACGTTTTTATAGAAAAAGAAAAGACTTCAGTCAAGCCTTAAAATGTTCTGTTACCCTTTAAAAATTTCCCTTACGAAACTCTTCTAAAATTAAAGCTGTGGCCCTTGAGTCGTTAAGACTATCATGGGCGCGATTTTGAATCCCATAATAAGCTTTCACCGTAGTTAATTTATAGTTAGGCGTGCGGATGGGACTCAATCGCGCCATCTCTAAGACATCTATGTGCGGTAAAGGACTCAGGTCAATGCCGGTATTGGCTCTCAACATAGGAATATCAAATTTCTTACTATTATATCCAGCTATTGGCAGATCCTGGATAAATTGAATAAAATTAGTAATCACCTGGTCCATGGTGGGCGCAAAAAGAACATCTGCATCAGAAATTCCCGTCAACTGGGTAATCTTGGCTGGGATGGGACGCTCAGGATTAATCAATTGGTCAAAAGCGCCGATCTCTGTACCATCTTTAAAGTAGACGGCTGAAATCTGAATGATCTTACTGGAAAAGCCTAGCCCTGTCGTCTCTAAGTCAAAGGCAACATATTCACTAGGGACTTGGCTAAAAATATTATAAGTCATGTATCAAAAGTCTCCTTTTCTCTTGGCTAAATCAATCTCCACTAATCGATTGAAACTTAGCCGCCATTTATCGCAAGTCTATCATATGAAAATTTTCTATCCTTGAAAAGGAAAAACCACCCTTCTCCTTAACAAGAGAAAGGTGGTCCATATTAAATGCCTATCAGTCTGAGGAGGTAACCTAACAAGGGACCGTAGAAGGCATAGTCGGTTTCTGCTAAGACCCGCATGATTTGTGCGTAGTCCCCTACCATAGGTAAGAGGAGAGCTTGACCAAAAATTAGGATTAAGCCATTGGTGAAGGAAGCCGCAATCGCGCCACGTCGTCCACCAGTACTATTACCGAAAATGGCCGTGATGGCACCGGTAAAGAAGGTCGGAATTAAAGCGGGAAAGACTGGAATGGGGTAGCCAATTAGCCCTAAAACAAAGACACCCAAGAATCCTGCCAATAAACTCATTAAGAATCCAACAATCACGCTGGTGGGATGGTTAGGAAATAGCAGAGGTACGTCCAGCCCAGGGATAGCATTTGGAATTAACTTGGCTGAAATACCGTGGAAGGCCGGAACAATTTCCGCTAAAAGCATCCGGACCCCAGTAATAATCACCGTAATCCACATCCCAAAAGTAAGGCCATTAATTAAGCTAAAGGAGAAAATATCTTGCCCCTTAGATACTTGGTCAACCACAAAGCTTGGCCCAGCTAGGAGGGAAAGTCCCAAGAACAAGGCCATCATCACTAAGGATAAGGCAATAGTCATTTCCCGTAAGAAACCGAGGGCTTTAGGAAATTGGATTTCTTCAATGTCATGACTGCCCTTACCCACTAATTTACCTAGCAAAGCGCCAATCAATAGCCCGACTGAAGAAGAGTGCGCTAGGGTAAAGCCTTGACCGCCTTTGATATTCTTCATAAAAGGATAAACATAGGCACAGGTTACCGTTAAGTAAACGCCAAGAATAATAGCACCAATAATAACAATGGCTGCGGTAGATAAACTGGTATTAAATTTTAAAAGCGCTGCAATTAAACCTGCATAGAAGAAGGATACATGGGCACTGAGGTGGACGAACTTTAAAGGTGTGAAACGAGCAATTAAAATATTAAGCACAAAACCTAAGGCGAAGATCAAGGCCATTTCAAAGCCGACACCTTCGAGACCACCCATGGCTTGGTCAAGACTAGGAACATTAACGTTGAGATTGAAGATCTTAATAAACATGGGTTGGAGTGGTAACAAGGCCATCCCTAGGAATTTCCCACCCTCATTAATGAGAAGGAAACCAATCATGGCCTTAATCACAGAAGAAATCACCTTATCGAAGGACTTCTTTTGAATCAGCAATCCAATTAAGCAGACCAAACCGATTATAAAGACCGCCTGGGAAAAAATCGTTTGAATAAAATAAAGTAAAAGATTCATCGAACAGCCTCCTCTTCGCTAACTAGGTTAAGGATTTGGCTTCTTAAATATTCTTGGTCCAACATGTTGTCCATGATAATTAAGTGTTTTACCTGTCCTTCTAAACGTTCAGCAAAGGCTGAGGAAGTGATAATCACATCATAGTCATAAGGGTTGAGTGAGGAAATATCAGCAGCTTCCACACTACCGTCGATGCCTTCATCGGATAAAATATTTTGCGCAAACACTTTCAACATCACGCTGGAACCTACACCAGCGCCACAAACTGTTACAAATTTCATAAGTCAGTTCCTCCTAAATGTCTTAAATCTGCTAAAATGGCTTCTTTATTACGAGCTTGAAGCCACTTCTCTTTAGTTGTTTCTGACTGCAAAAGCTGAGCCAGTTGCATCAAAGCGGCCAAATGTTTTTGACTATCAGTAGCACTCAAGCACAACATTAACTGAACGGGATCATTACTTGGATGAGAAAAGACAATCGGCTTTTTAAAAGTCACCAGGCTAAAGCCCGTTTTCAAAGCACCCTCTTCCGGTCGCGCGTGGGGGAAGGCAATTCCCGGGGCAATCACAAAGTAAGGCCCTTGGTCGCGGTAACGGTCAAGCATGGCTTGGATATAAGAGTGATTAATTAAGCCATCTGCTTCCAGCAAATTTCCGCCAAACTGAATCGCTGCCTCTGGACTATTGAGCTCGACTTGCAAGGTGATTCGATTGGGGTGGATAAGGTCTGTCATGTGCTAATCTCCTCTACTAATGATCTGAAAACTTCCGGATGAGAACAGAAAAAAGCCGCATAGAAAGGTTATGCGAACTTGTGTAAAAACTCACAGTTCAACATAACCGCCATCTATGCGGCTTCATTCTCTTCGATTACATCCGGCATAGACTCCTCTTCAATTGGGTAACCAAAATAAAGCGAGTCTAACCGTTCTTAGTTATCTCACTTTACTCTACGCCAGCCTTGCCAAGAAATGAATACTAAAGTCATGATGTAATCTCCTTAATAATGTTTTGATTTACTGATAGTTTAGCCTGTCCAAGGACTACTGTCAACTTAGGAAAAAGGATCAAGAATGATCGGTTTTAGTGGGGCTGTGATTTATTTTTGGGATTGGGTTAATTTTTTTAGTGCTTTTATGAGTCGATGTAATAGAAAAAGCCCTTGTTGAGCTCGCTGATGGAGGAGCTGGCAAGGGCTGATTGCTTGGTATAAATAGTCAATCTTTGCTGAAAGAAAGCCTACAACTTTGGACCATATTTGTAATACTTAGCCGCATATTAATTTCTACCTACATAAGTGTATAAATTGCGACAAGAAAAACGTATCGCTTTTTCGTTAACTGATAATTCAATCCATACAGACAAAAAGTCTGAACCCTCGTTACTAATGTTGATACTATCAGCAATTACAATTTCAATCCGTGCATGCGTGAAGTCTGCGACAAGCGAATTTCACTCATGGTTTCAACAATTCTTAATTTCAATCCACGCAGGCGCGTAGCCTGCGACGATATATGGATGATCAGAAGTTTAAGTAGGAGGATTTCAATCCACGCAGGCGCGTAGCCTGCGACCGGCCAATTTAGTCCATGGCGACAAATTGGAGCTATTTCAATCCACGCAGGCGCGTAGCCTGCGACCCGGCCAATTTAGTCCATGGCGACAAATTGGAGCTATTTCAATCCACGCAGGCGCGTAGCCTGCGACCCGGCCAATTTAGTCCATGGCGACAAATTGGAGCTATTTCAATCCACGCAGGCGCGTAGCCTGCGACACGGCCCTAAAGAAAGATGGCGGTTAGTCCACTTATTTCAATCCACGCAGGCGCGTAGCCTGCGACCCGGTAGAAAACCCAATACCATTCGCATATTGCGATTTCAATCCACGCAGGCGCGAAGCCTGCGACGCAAACAAGAGATCTACGACATGATCAGAAAAATGATTTCAATCCACGCAGGCGCGAAGCCTGCGACACTCACACTACCTTCTTTAAAATCTAAGCCCATATTATATTTCAATCCACGCAGGCGCGAAGCCTGCGACGTTAATGAAATACAGAAAGAAACCAGTTGTTATTATTTCAATCCACGCAGGCGCGAAGCCTGCGACGTAGAGACGAGGGGTTAACCTACGGATCAGCGTTATTTCAATCCACGCAGGCGCGAAGCCTGCGACGTCCATGATGAGGCGATCGCAGAGGTACCAAAAGATTTCAATCCACGCAGGCGCGAAGCCTGCGACAGCTCTTTTTACAAGTTTTCACTATATTTTCATAATATAAGTGTTATAAAAAGAGCAAAATAATCACTTATATTGTATTTTTGAGTCCAAAATACAAACGAAGCTACCGATACAATTCTGTGTGCTTGGGGTTCGTTATAAGAGTAAGACATCCTTTTCAGGGTGATAGGTATCGTCCCGTCCTAAGGTTTGTACTCGATGATCCCAATTCTTACCCAGATTATAGAAACGAATCGAGTCGACTTCACTATCTATGATACCATCTAATTTCGATTTAACGAGTGCCAATTGCCCAGGATCTAAGCTACATTCAAAAACGGAATTTTGAACGCGTTGACCATAATCAACACAGACCTTAGCCACCTTACGTAAGCGTTTCTGGCCAGCCTTACTTTCGGTATTCACATCATAAGTAATTAACACCATCATCTTAAATCACCTTTAACTAATAAATGCCGGATAGTAGTCAATGTCTCCACGGATATACCTTGCCAATAGCTGCGCTTGCACATAGGGAATTAGGCCTATACTAATCTTTTCTTTCAGATAAGGATGCTTAATTTCCTGTTGCTTTCTTTTCTGCCAAGCATTGATCACTTTAGTTCTGCCATCATCATTTAACAAAACAGCAGAATTTTCCTTCACTTCAAAGTCAGCCGCTTTAATTTGCTTGCGATTAATCAAAGAAACGACCAGACGATCCACTAGATAGGCCCGTAATTCTTCCATCATATCCAAGGCTAAGCCTGCCCGACCTGGTCGATCGGTATGAAAGAAACCAACATAACTATCTAATCCGACTGTTTCCAATGCCGATTGGACTTCGTGAGTAAGCAAACTATACAAAAATGACAGAGCTGCGTTGACTCGGTTGAGTGGGGGGCGTCTCGAACGAAAGACAAATTTAAAATCCTCTTTCTGGTGAAGGATAAGCGAATCAAATAACTGAAAGTAAGTCCGAGCTCCATCACCTTCAATCCCACGCAACTCATCACTTGTTGTGACTGCTGGAATACTTAATACATTTTCTTTTATTTTATCACAAGCTATTTGAATTTCTTCTAATGAGTCTAAACGCTTCTTGTGATCGTTCATTAACCGCAAATAGTTTTTACGACTATTAATTAACTTGGCTTCGATCATCCACTTGGCGCATTGGAGTGCTCGTTCATCATCAGCTATCCGGTACTGTTCTCTGCGCAATAGGACATTACCATTGGTTTTACCGATGAACTTCCCACAAAAATTACCACTTGGGGTCAAAAAAGTTAAGGAGATCTTATGCTCATTACATAATTTAATTAAGGCCGGGCTAACACCCACATAATTAAAAGTAACAATATCTTCTAAAATATGAATGGGAAATCGTCTGATGATTTTCCCATCCAATTTGATAATAATGTTTTCTCCTTGACAGCCTAAATAATAATCTTCATTAGTGATATATAAAGTATTTAATAATTTTCTCATGTTAGATCATCATCCATCGTCTTAATCATATAGGCCTCATAGTCGAAATCTGGACGCAAAGCATAAGATAAACTTATATCCCGCAAGGAATCACCCTTATCATCGGGGGATTCTTTTAAACCAACATTTTCTTGCTTAGCGAAAGTCTTATGCATTTCATCCGCGAGCTCTTGGACTAGCTGGCGGTATTCTTTACTTATTTCTACTTTCATTCGATGCTGGGTTTTGCCATAAAAAAGATAAGATTCGTCAATAGTAGTATTCAAGTTCTCTTCTAAGCAGATCACCTCAGCAACTAATTGAACAATATCGCGCAAATCCTGCTTCGGTTTTCCCCGTTTGAATTCAATTATCCGAGGAAGCCATTTTCCCTTGCGGTTGGCTAATTCTACCCCATGCTCTTCATCTTTTGTGAATTCGACCACATCTAAAATACCTGTTAAGCCTAATTGATTGGAAGAAACTGGAAGAGCTCGTGAAATAAAGCGATTCTTTCTTTTTTCTTTTAGATAAGGATTATCTGCTTTTTCATGCAACAATTGCCCTTCAATCGTATACTGATTATCAGCCCATTGCTGTTCTAAATGAATCAAACACCACTGGCGCTTAGAATAGTAGAAGTGCTGAATCCCTGAAAGCATCAAATAATCGTCTTCATCATAGGCCATGGAAATGCTCTACTTTCAGACCTGCTTCTTGGTATTTTTTCAACTTATCCTCATCGAGATGAATGCCATAATCGTCATAAGAATGAATATCTAAAGTAGGCACTTCCTCATATTTTAGGAGGTTAAAGACTTTACCACTTGATACCACTCCGATTTTACTTGGATGGTCGAACCAATAAATATCAACCACTTCCATGCTGCCCTCAGGTCTTGCTGCAGAAGCGTCATTAACAAATAAAGTGCGCAGACATTCCTTGACTAAGTCAGCATCTTCTTCAGAAAATTGAGTCTTTTCAGCAAAATAAGGATTAATGCTGCCCTTAATGACATAGACACCATAATCGACATATTGCTTAGAACCCATGGTATCTGAGGCTCTATCATTACCTTTTTCGGCAGCGTTAGTGCTCCGTGTAATCTGCATGGAAACGACCTCAACGGGAGATAAGCTCTTGGCCATAGCAATTGAAACCGGACCACGGATTCCAATTGATTTACTATCATAAGTCACCACTTGCCCAAATGACCGTACATCCACCCAATTTTCACAGAAAACTTTAGCCATTTCTTCATTTGGCATCTTTTTTCTGTCTTTTGGTTCTCCAAAAGCGGCTTCATAACGACTTTGCAGAGAGAGATAGCCATCATCGATCCGGTCATTGGCCTTCACAAAGATTTCGTGGCCTTGGTCCTGCATCCGGTTTCTTAATTTACGCTTCAAACAAACATCAGTAATAATTCCATAACCGCCAATATCAGTGCGGGGATAATTTCCCGCTAGCGGATCCCCATTAGGATTAGCATTTTTTACTTCAATCGTTGCGATAAAATCAATCTTATGGTCTAAACTCATTATCAATTCCTCCTATTTCGCTTCTACTGGATTATTTTTACTGCTTTTCTTATAAATTTCACGTTTTTGTGCTTGATAACCTAAGATGAAGTCAAAGCCTACCTTGCGATTACCCTGCTTTGCATCAACCTCCAAGTCATCAATTTGGTTAAGGATTTCCCGCTCAAAGCGTTCATAACGACGGTAATATTTACCATCCTTTTTCAAACGAATTCGGTAAGGCATAATTCGTTCATTGACCACTTGGAAGGCATCCATGGGGTAATTCATCAATTGACTCCAGTACTTTTCAACATTGGTTACTTTAATTTTCTTCTTACTATCTTCTGAATCATTGACCGGAGAAGCAGTAAGTTCCATGACTTCGTAAACCGCAGCTAAACGGCCGTATAAATAACTTAAACTTTGGTTCTCTCTATCCACAGCTTCACTCACTTCTTTCTTTTCATAATCCCAATAGTATTTTTTCATAATCGCGCAGGCATAATTCACTAAAGTCAGCCAGGTTTTTCGATAGCGATTTCTTTGTGACACATTGAGAGCCATTTTTTGAATAATATCCAAAGGAAACTTCCGACCATCCACTAAACATGGCAATAGCTTCTGATAGACGAGGTTTTGAACCTTGTCTTTAGCTGGTAAAATGCGCTTTTCTTCACTAATCCCATAAGTAAAACGAGCAATATTATAAAATGAAGGAGATTGCACATGACGATAACCAGGAGCTCCGAAGGTCCAATAGGTCGATTCATACCAGACAGCGAGTTGGTCTACATATTGGTCTAAAGCTATCTCTCTGAAATATTTAATGGCGACTCGGCCATTACTAATCTTTTGAATAAGTAAAACAAAGAAATCTTCCAAGGTGATATCGCGATCTTTTTCCTCCATTTTGCCAATGAAGGCTTGTCGAAAGGCATTAGCATCCAGCTCATCAGGTTTATAGTCAAATGTTTCCATAGTCCCCATATCTAATAGCGATGCATCTGAAGCCGAAAAGGTATTATTATCATCTTCATTCTCGCTAAAGAAGGTTTGCCCTTCAACCAAGGGAATCTGATTATCCTTAATATGTTTACTAGACCAAGTCAACAATACGCAACCATCCTTCATATAGGTGGCAGTTTCCCGATTATCCATCAAGTACTTCAACATATTATGAATTTTCTGAGAGGTCTCATAACCAATACTAGTTACCTTATCCTTATCAGAAATTCTACCTTTATAGGTTTCAATATGGTTACTTACCGAAATCAATTTGGCATTTCCGATAATACCCCGGTGATTTTTGGCACAAAACATCTCCTGACCAGAAATTTGGCAAATTTGATGAGGTAATTGATCCAATTGCGATTGGACAAAGGCAATATAATTTTGGTGTAAAGCCTGACTATTTGAAACAGAAAAGTCTTTAGCGTCAATTTGTAAGATACGGAAAGTAATAAAAATAGTCGAATTGATAGTATTTTTCTTGTCTTGATAGTCAAATTCGATCTTTTTATCTTTTAATACCACATTTTTAGCGTCTGGAGATAAAGAATGGATAATGTCTTCTGTCAGACTTTGACTTTTCAAATAATCAAAAATAGTCTTTAAGTGCCCTTCAACAGAACTCCCTTGACTGTATGAAAACCAATCTTTTAATTGGTCCAAATAAGCTTCAAACTTATCTTGATCAAAATCGGGACAGAGATAGGATAATTGGTCGGCTAATGCATGAGGAGCAGTCTTACTTCCCGAGCGCACGATGGATTCATGGGTAATCGGGAAAATAAGGGCCTCCCCTTCCTCTAAATAATCAGCACTATGAAATTTCCCCTGCTCATCTAAAACCACTTCAATAGTATCTTTTTTACCTGCTGAGCGATTAGAATGAAAGATCGGTAATAGAACCGGATCCCCTTTGCTGAGATTTTCAGTTTGATCCACCAGACCATTTTCTTCACATTGTAAGTATGACTGATAGAGACTGGTTAAGACATTCATTGTTCTGTTCCCTCCAATCCCATGGCTTGATATTCCTCATCGACTAGAGTCATATTTCCTTCATTAAAGGTCTTAAAATGATAATCATTGACTACTTGCTGCATTTGACAATCCTCAGGCCGACAGAAACTTATCTTACCTTTCTTCATTTGGATCGGAGTGTAATTACTATATAGTTTTAAGTCTTCTTCTGCTTCGTTGCCAAGCTGCTCATCTGGGTAGGTGAAGCTATGGAACATAATCCCATAGCTGACATTCGACTCCCTATAATAAGATTCTCTAGCAGTTTCATAGTAGTCTTTTTCGGATAAACGCTCGACAAAGCCCATACATTCGCTCGTTCCCAAGAAAATACTGCGTCGCCCTCCGCGCTCTAAGGACCGTAAAATAATCGCTTGGTGCTTGAATTCATTGCGGTCCTTAGCTAAATCAGGACGATTAAGGTTCCATTCAAAATGAAATTTAATTAAGTAGTCAACATCGCTAAGATAGGTATAATTGCTGAGATCATTACCCGGCTTTTTTCCGGTAGTTATAATTGGGCGAGCACCCATCGTCTCGGTCACTATCCGGTTCATGACTACTAATTCATCAATAACAATATAAATCGTGGGTTTCCAATAAATTTGTTCAGTAATCCCTTTTATAGCTTGGTAGGTGGGAATTTGGTAGGTAAACTTCTCCCCACCGCCTTTAGTGACTGGATCTGTAAACAGCGCATAGTCTCCATATAGGCGATAATAAAAGGGTTTAGACTGAAAATGATTAGTCTCTCCCATAAGGGCTCCTTTCTAAACATAAAATACTTAATTAGTTTATAAGATAAAACTCTCCATTCCCTCATCCTTCAAACCAATTTCTAAGGCATCACCACTCTCATCAGAAGCATAATATTCTTCTAATAGGACTAGGATTTTGCCGTCCAAATATTCCTCAACCTTGCCTTGAAGCTTTCCTGAATAGTGAACTTGGATAGTATAGGGTTGGAGGCATTTTAGTAGCCGCTTTAGATGCTTGAAGTCATAATCGTCAATGGCTTGCCGCATTTGATCCAGCAAGTCGCGGTTATGATAAGGAACAATCACTGAAATCGTCTCTTGCTCAATAAGATTAAATTTTTTAGCGACCGTATTGAAAGCCTGGGCAATCATATATTTATCCGATTTTTTACTTTTCTTGCGCACATAGTTGTTCCAAGCTAATAAGTCGATGACGTTTTGATCTTTAAGCGGCCACTTCATCTCGAGAGTATAATTCATATCTTCAGGTGGATTTTTATATAAGTTCCGATAATAAGATGCTACCAAGGACTCTAAGGAAAAACTCTGCCCAAGTTGGTTAATCCCCTCTTGGCGTAGAACCTTTCCAGCAGCTTCCTGACTGGCTTTTATTTCCTTTAAGTAAGTTAAATCTTCTTCGGCATAATCAATTAGTTTAAACAGTCCCTTATCCAAATGACCATTGCGATTGCAACGCCCGGCCGCTTGGACCAGGGAATCGATACCTGCCAGGGAACGATAAACAACATTGAAATCCAAGTCTACCCCTGCTTCGATCAGTTGGGTGCTGACCACAATGATGGGTTGATCGTGAGATGTTTGCATCTGCTTTTTAATCTTTTCGATTTGATTTAAACGGTGCTTAGCACACATATTAGTGGTTAAATAATAAAGTGAATCAGCCTCAAAATACTCTTCTAGGGCTTGGACCAAAGTATTAACCGCGGATTTGGTATTTAAAACAAGAAGAATACTTTGGAATTCCTCAGCATCTTCTTTTATAAAGGCTACTAATTGATCAGTTGAAAGCCTCTGCTTACTAGTCTGATCAATATAATTAAGAGCTTCAATCCGTTGAAATGATTCCTCCGCTTCAGGATGCAAGGGAACCAGATTAGGAGACGAATCTTGAAACTGTAAAGGATAATCTAAAGACTTGTCCGCCAGGAGCGGCTGGGTCGCAGTGCATAAGATCACCGTTGTTCCCATTACCTCAGTTAGAAAATTCATCATTAAATTAAAAGGATAAAGGACCTTAATAGGTAAGCTTTGAACTTCGTCTAAAATAATGACTGATTGGGCTAACTGGTGAAAGCGTCTAATTTGACTAGCCTTGCCCTTAAACATGGTCTGAAAGAACTGAACCATAGTGGTTAAAACAAAAGGCGCCTGCCAAGAATCAATAAGGTATTGTTGTTGACGGTATCTCTGACTCTGCTGATCTTCCTGCCCGTCCTCTTCCACGATATTAGAATGGTGTTCAAGAATAGCATCCTCTAACCTACTTAAAACGCTTTCAATTTCTTTTGCATTTTGCTCAAGAACAGATAAAAAGGAAGTCACGTAATAAACATGGTCTTTTTCCATAGTCTTGGCTCGGTTAACCGCATAACGAAGGACTGCTTGGGTCTTACCCGATCCAGTTGGTAAAGATAATTGCAAGGCTGAATCAGTTGGATCACCAGCACGATCCTTAAGCTGATTAGAAAAGTTCGTCCGCCAATAATTGATAGCTGAATCCCCAGCAAATTGTCCATAATAGTTAGCTTGGTCTTCCACACAATCAGCTGCTTGGTTAAAAATACCCGCCCTTTCCTGCCTATCCCAGCGATATTCAGAAAGTTCTATTTGATCCCAATTGGCTGAATCATAGATATCGCCTTCTTTAAGGATGGATAAGATAAGTCGGACTAAGCAATGGAGATAGAAATGCAAAGCATTCACCGCATAGTTTTGATCACTGTCTTCTTTAATCATCGATAGAGCCATTTTCCTGAAACGATTCCAAAGCACTTGAAACTCAGCTACACCCTTTTGATAGATCTCTTCCAGGGAATAACCATATTTTTCTCGAGTCACTTCGCTTAATTCTTCACAATAAGGCATGACCTGGCTGTCAAAATGATAGTTTCCATCTTCATCATAGTTAAAACGTTTTTCCATGTTAATGGTAGACGGATTCTCGAGATCTATAGCGTCAAATAGACCATGGTGGGCATAAATCACGTATTGGAGGACTTGGCTATAAATATAGCCAGTTTGATTTTTGGGCATCACTTTTTTATTTAAATAGTCGACTATCCTGCCCCCAGCAGAGGAGTGGTTGACTCTTATCTTTTTGCCTTTTTGGATATAATCTTGAAAATTTTGATCGGCCTTTCCCACGTCATGAAGAACTCCCGCTAGAAAAGCTGTCCAGCCTAAATTCAGTCTGACTCCGGCTTCATAGCAATAGTCGGCCACATTGACCAAGTGATCTGTTAGCTCTTGGACTGCTCCGTCTTCATTTTTATGAGCGATTAGCAATTTATCATCTCCTCCCTCAAAATTATACAGAAGTTTTCTTTTTACTGATTCCATGTTATAGTAATTATGTCAGTAAATCAACCGATGATTTACTGCGGATTGAAATTGTATTATTTTCACTTTAGTGAAAATTAGCTAGGTAAGGTCATTTTAGACACTACCTAGCTATTTTATGAATAATATTTAAAGTAAAGACCTCTTACTATCAGCCTATGAATTTATAATGCACATATAATCGTTACAAAATTAATGCGTTTAGAATTTTTTATGTAGATCTATTGTAGAAAGAAGATGATTACATTAACGAGAAAGACTACTTTCAAGAAAGATTAAATGATCAAATTAATTGGTATGATTCTAAAAGTCAGCATCATCAAAAATGGTATAAATGTTTTAAAATAGTAGAACTAGTGTCTGGTTTTGGCATTCCTATAATCACTACCTTAAAATGCCCATTTTTTGAAGTTGTTAGTGTTATATTTTCAGGTCTAATATTATTTTCAGAAGGCATTATAGCTTTATATAGCCACCATGATAACTGGGTGGAATATCGTAAAATTTCAGAAATGCTTCAGCATGAAAAATATATGTTTCTTACGAATACCGGGGTGTATTCTAATGAAAAGATACCATTTAAACTCTTAGTTGAACGTGTAGAAAGTATAATTTCTAGTGAAAATATCAATTGGGCAAATATGGAAACCGATCGTAAAGTAAAGGAGAATTAAACCTATGAGACACAAATGCTTTATTTCATTCAAATATAAAGATTTAGAATATAAAGAACGCCTTCAGAATGATGACACTATTAAAATCGATATGATTGATAAATCATTAGACGAACCTATCAATTCAGATGATCCCGATTATGTCATGAGAATAATTAGACGGGACTACCTAAAAGATTCTACTGTAACCTTGCATTTAATTGGTAAATATAGTGCTGAAAATTCTATATTCGAAAATCAATATTATATAAAAAAAGAACTTCAAGCATCATTATCTGATACTGACCTCTCTAGTAAAAATGGTATTTTAGGAATTGTTTTACCTGAAATGTATGATGATATTTACATAAGGGAACGTACTTGTTCTGAATGCGGGAAAAAAATTAGTATGTTAAATTTGAACGATGATACCACTATTACAGAATTTAGTTATAACTACTTTATCCCAAACAATAAATGCCATTGGTCATTTGATGATAGATACTGTGTTCTAGTGAAATGGGATAATTTTATAGAGAAACCAAATTTCTATATCGATTTAGCATTTGATAAGCGCGATGAACCTATTGCAAAGAAAACTAAAGTTCGTCCAAAAAAGAAATAATTTCGTATGTCTTTTCAAATATCTCTGATTTAACTGGATATTGCTCTCCGTTAACACCAGTAACTATCCAGTCTCCCTTTTTTGCAAGCAACTTACCCTCTAATGTATTAATTACTTTATCTTGAGTAGTCTGATATGCGGTTACTTTTACTGGCTTTTTTACAGCGTAAACTTTTCGTTCTTTCATTCTAGCCCTCCTGCTTCTTTTAATTTTGTCAACCAACTCTTTATTATTTAACTTATATAAATCATGTATATTAAATATTACCCTAGAATACTTCTTGCCCTTTTCGGCAACTACTAGCATAGTTAATTCTTTTAATATTCGAAAAATTAACTTTGTTTCATTTCTCTTAATACTATCATAATTTCTAAATATTTTTCTTTTATACTATTCAAAAAAATAACAAAATATGATTTTCGAATCACAATAGCAATTTGTAATATTTGTATATTTTAGATTTATTAATTTTTATAAACTGACAAAATACGTATAAGATAAAAAGTCATTTTTAAGTATTTCCTGAATATTTATACTAATAATTTGGATATCTGTTAAAGAACTAAATATTAATATTTAACTATTTTATATAATTTAAAAATGCCGCAATTTTAGAGTAAACTTAAAAATAATTTTGATTCATCCGATATTTCTATATCATTTTCATCAATTAATTTACATATTTTTTGGGGGCTTGTAATTTGGTATTCTGAAGCAATTCTTTGGTAATAAAGCAAAACTTTTCTTACTATTTCTCTTAAATGTTTTTCATCTTTTTTAGTAATTATTTCAGGCTCACTACCATGAATATATTGTGATCTTTTATTATATAGATTCTTTATATTTGCATAAATACTCTCTTTTTCAGATTTTGAGCCGTTAAAAAAGGTTATCAAATTTGAAGCTCTTCTAGATATTGTTTCTTTTATTTTATATTTATCTAAATTAAACAAAGACTCAAGTGAAGAAAACAATAATACAAATTTATTATCAATTTGCGTTAAATTATAAGAATCAAAATAAAAATTTATTGCCCTTTTAAATCTATTATTCTTCTCTCCAAAATTCTCAATATAGTCAATATTAATTACCATATTTAATCGACTAATCAACTGTTGAATATCACTGTTACTAAATTCATTAAAATTATTTTGAACAAAAAGATCTTTAGATTGAGCACTAGAATCGATAAAACCATTATTATTGTCGAAAATTTTTATCGTTGCAGCCGGGAATGATATATTAATATTGGTCATAAGTTTTAATGTCTTTTCAAGTTTTTCTGATTCTATGACTAAAAAATCTGCAAGATTTTCAGGAATTTCTTCTTCATCTATCTTAATTTGCTTATTAAAGGTCAAAATTTTACTAGCTTGTCCATTTTTTTGAAAAGCTAATTTTATTACAGCTACCGGTGAGTAAAGATAATTATTTTGTAAATCTTTTGGTAATTTTTTCGCATCTACATCTTCGAAATGTGATTTAAAACCAGCAATTTCAATTCCTTCAATAGGATATAAGCCAGAGACTAGTAATTTCATTTTTATAATTCTTTCCATATGACACCTTCTATTGTTAAAAAATAAAAGCAAGATTGATTAATTTTTATCTGCTAAACATCACTCTTATTCAGCTAAATGCGAAACTAAATTTTCAAAGCCTTCTTAGCCATACCTTGCCAAAACTAAAGAACGAATTTAGCCATCGTTCAAGTCCTTTTGAGTATTGAATCAAATCATGACGATACTCCTCATACCTTTTGCCATTAAAACACTCTTCAATCAGTCCAAACCACATTTTTCTGGACTAAAATTATTTTTTGATGTCACTACATTGAAATTTTTATCAATTAATCCATAGTGCATCATACAATTTCTAAATTTGGTTGAGATGATTTCCTTTTTTCCATAATTTAGCAATGAATTTAATTGAGAAAGGTCTATTCTATCCTTATCGTTTTGCTGTAAATATCCTTCAAATCTATTTAACGCGATAAAAACATTATGAACATTTACATATAGAATACGAAATACCCAGTTATTATCGACATTAAGATATCTCAATAGATAATTATTTGTGAACCCTAGTATACTAGCTAAATGAAGTAACAATAAATTTTGCTCTTTACTTAAATCTGTTCGGAATATATTATCCATTTTATCGGTATGATAATCTTTATAAAATAAAATAGGTCTTTTATTATTAAATAAAGACGCTTCTGAAAAGTCTATAAAATATCTATTATTTTCTACTATATATGCTATTTGAGAGCTCAGTCCAGATCCTATTTCAATGCAGACTTTCTGAAAAGTTTTAGGATCATATTTTATATTTAAGCACAATGAAGCGTATTGTGTATCTCCTATAAAATTACCTTTTTCATCGAAAAATAACCCTATATTATAATGCCATTTAAATCGCTTGAGTATGGGAAAACGCATTAGACTTACAAAAAAATGGTAAGTTGTAAAATGAAGTGCATAAAAAAGGACGACAAAAAACCAGTGAGGCTCTATACTTAAAAGCGTCTAAACCCAAGTAAAGGAGCACTCACTGGCTATGAAACATTCTAACACGAAATCAAGATCATATGCACACCTTTCTGCAGAAAAGCGCGGAATCATTCAAGCAATGCACCATGAAGGACATAAACAGAAAGAGATTGCTAACGCCATCGGCGTTAATCAAAGCACCATATCTCGTGAATTAAAACGTGGAAAAACGCGTCAAATGATCTACGATCATCAATATATTGATGTCTATTTAGCAGAGACTGGCTCGCGTGTTTATAAAGAAAATCGGTTAAATTCAAAGGCCAGAGGCGCTTTGTTCGGAAAGTCTACTTTTATAAAAGCCTTTGAAGAAGCCTTGCTTACGCCTAAAAAAGATCGTGTTTTCAGTGTTGATACGTTCATTCATAAGTATCGTAGAGAGCATCCTTTAGAAATCGTTCCTTGCACCAAAACCATGTATAAATATATCAACCTTGGTTTATTAAGAGTGAAAAATATTGATCTTCCTATGAAAACACGGATTCGCCCGAGAAAGCAATCAAGTGAGCCACGTGGGATAAATAAAAAGTTATTCGGAAAGAGTATTGATCAACGATGTCCAGACGTTCTTTTTAGAGAGGAATTTGGCCATTGGGAGCTTGACCTCGTGATAGGAAAGAAGACTAAGGGAGAGCCGTGTATTATTACTCTAGTTGAAAGGAAAACGAGAAAACTTCTCACCAAGAAGACCTGGAGGTGGGATGCAGGCTCTATTGTGAAATCGATTAAAAGGATGATTCTCAAAGAGGGGCAAGCCTGTTTTAAAACCTTAACGACCGATAACGGTAGTGAATTTTCTAAACTATCTCATCTTGAATATGCTCTGAAGAATTTGGAAGTCTTTTTCGCTCATGCCTATTCTGCTTGGGAAAAAGGCAGTAATGAGAGACATAATCGCATGTTAAGAGAATACTTGCCCAAAGGGACAAGTTTTAAAAAGCTGACGTACCAGGAATTAGCACACTACACGAATACCATAAACAATCGCTTTAGAAAGATCTTAGATTATCAAACTCCCAATGATTGTTATAACATGGAAGTTGCGAAACTTCAGGAAACCCTTAGAGAAGCAGGCTAAAATGCTTAATAAAGCATAGAGATTCAGGCTGGGCCAGTCAAGGTCCGCTACGCTCTCTACCTTGACAGCCCCAGCCTGAACCTCTAAATAATAATCAAGCACTTTAAGCCTAAGAAAATGGGCCAAGAATTATTGACTTTATCAGCTTTTTAGCTATTTTGCATGAAACTGGGATTTTTGAATTTAAATATGCATTTGATATTGCAATTTACATTACAAAAAAATTATCTTGAGTTTCATCTACTTCCTTGACTTTTCTACGAGTTTTAGAATGGCCATCCGAGAAAAACTTCAGCCCGTTCCTAATATCCTTTACTTTTTTAACGAAGTCATCATTATTCATCTCTAATTCTAAAAATTCACTTGAAGAACGTATATATAAAGCCAGATAAGATGTATAAATAAATTAAAGACTCCATCATTTGTAGTTAATAACAGCCTCAAAAGGGTTTGCCCATCAAAACTAATTAAAATTTTAGATATTAAATTTACTTGTTCACGTTGATCGATATAAAACACACTCCTCCAGCTATTTTCTATAAGTGAGAACTTATGTTCTTTATTATAACATAGCAATCTTCTATGAAAACATCAGATAAGGGCAATAAAATAGTGCGAACCGTTCCTTGTCCCTAGACCACGTCACCACCGTTAATTTGCTTTATCGTCCTCCTAATTTAACCTTTAAATTGTCTCTAAATATATGCTTTTAACTATATTTACTACCTAAGTCAATCAACATTACTATCGCTTCTCAGAAAATAGAATTAATTAAAATATTTGAATAATTATAATATCCCCCGTACAATGTATATACATAATTATACACCGTACGGGGTATATTTACTGTAGCTAAGAAAGGAGATTCTTATGCCTTTAACAATTAATAAATGGGGGAATAGTTCTGCTATTCGACTTCCAAAACAATTACTTGAAGAACTCAATCTATCCCAAGGCGACAAACTAGATTATCAGGTAAAAGATGGCCAGCTGATTATAAAAAAAATAACCGAAGTTCCTGAACTTACGGTTAAAGACTTGTTTGAAAATTATGATGGAGATCCTGTTAATGAAAAGCCGCAATTATTTGAACAAAAAGGAAATGAAAAATGGTAAAAGTGAAGCAGGGATCGATTATCAAGATAAATTTAGACCCGAAACAGGGACATGAACAAAAAGGCTATCGGCCCTACATTTGTTTGAGCCATGGTATTGTTACTAAGTACTCAAATATTGCAATTTTTGCACCCATTAGTCATACAAAAAGAAAATATCCATTTTATGTTGAGTTAGAACAAACAAAAACGACTGGAAAAGTGCTATTAGATCAATTAGTTACCATCGATTTTAATGCCAGAGACTATAAGTATATCGAACAAGTTCCAGATGATATACTCATTGATTTATTAGCTAGGGTAAAAGTTCTATTTGAAAAAGAATAAATTAACCAGACTAAAACAGTAAGAGTTCATCGTGCTCTTACTGTTTTCTTTGTATAAAGATTAGTAAATAGAAGTTATGTAAAACGCTTTCGCACAATTAGGATATGTAGCCAAACACCCCACCTAATTCTCATGATATATATCCCGGGTATAGACCTTATCATTCACATCTTCTAAGTCCTTATCCCAGCGGTTGGCGATAATAACATCCGCATCAGCTTTAAATTGGTCGAGATCACGGTAAATTTCACAGTTGTAGAAAGTATCTTCCTTTGCGACAGGTTCATAGATAATCACAGGAACGCCTTCTGCCATGATGCGCTTCATGACGCCTTGAATGGCAGATTGACGGAAGTTATCCGAGGCTTCCTTCATGGTCAAACGGTAAATCCCCACCACTTGCGGTTGGCGCTTGAGGACCTGCTTAGCAATATGATCCTTACGCGTCCGGTTAGCTTGAACAATTGCGCTAATGATATTTTGCGGCACATCTTCATAGTTGGCCAACAACTGCTTGGTGTCCTTAGGTAGGCAATAGCCCCCATATCCAAAGGAAGGATTGTTGTAGTGAGAGCCAATCCGTGGATCCAAACCGATCCCATCAATAATTTCTGCCGCATTCAATCCCTTGATCTCAGCATAGGAATCTAACTCATTGAAGAAAGATACCCGCATAGCTAAGTAGGAGTTCGCAAACAATTTGATCGCTTCGGCTTCTGTGGAATGGGTTAATAAAACCGGAATATCTTCATCCAATGCCCCTTCCACTAATAAATCCGCAAATTTCTGCCCCGCTTCACCATGAGAACCAACCACAATCCGACTGGGATGTAAGTTATCATAAAGTGCTCGTCCTTCTCGTAAAAATTCCGGAGAAAAAATGATCCGATCAGTTTGATACTTCTTACGAATGGCTTCAGTGTAACCCACTGGAATGGTAGATTTAATAACAATTGTCGCCTCAGAACCACTGGCTAAAATATCCTCAATCACTGATTCAACCGCAGAGGTATCAAAATGATTGGTCGCATCGTCGTAATTAGTTGGCGTTGAAATAATGGAAAAGTCCGCTTTACGATAAGCTTCTTGATATTCAGTTGTCGCTCTTAAATTTAAGTCGGCATTAGCTAAATAATCAATAATTTCCTTGTCATCAATCGGTGACTTCCCTGCATTAATGAGGTCCACCTTATCTTGAACAATATCAATAGCTGAAACTTGATGATGCTGTGCCAATAAAATTGCATTGGACAATCCCACGTATCCTGTACCAGTGACTGTAACTTTCATAGTGATCCTTTCTATAAACATATCTATTTATTTTTTAAAAGCCGACTTATACAAATATTTTAGATTAGAATTTAAATTTGAGGTCATCTCCAAAAGATACAAATTTCACCCCATTAGAAAGTAAATAATCATAAAATCTTGTTGTTCTATCATTAGCAGTTTTAGACTTTATATAAATCCAGTTTAATTCTGATTGATATCTCTTTTTATGATCTTTTTTTATATCTTTTTTAATATAATAGTCATTAATATCAATGATTTCATAGTCGATTAATGAATAGATAAAATATCTTAAAAACCAAAATTTTTCATTAAATCTTACTGTTTCTTCTTTATCTTCATCTGGGTTTTTATATTTATTTTTACTTTCAAAATAAATATTATGAGTTTTATTTAATAATTGATCTATTGAATTCAGTGCATCAATAAGTATGTCAGTATTATTCTGACGATATATTAAAATAAAAACTAAAACCAAAGTTAAATCATCAGTCTTACAATCTATTAAATTTAATAATATTTCTGAAGAAAAAAGAGATTCTTCATTAAAGAAAACACAATACAATAAATATTGGTAGAGTTCTTGATTTTCCTGATGCTCATGATAATGCTTAATATGCTCATAAATTTTTTTATGATATTTTTGAAAGTATCCGTGTACTATTTCGTCCAACCTTATTTTAGACACTCCCAAGCATATGATGTTTTCTGTAAATTCAATAAATTTATTAACTAATTTTGAATCATTAAAAGATAAGTCTAAAAGCTCCTCAAATATACAAAATTCTGAGAATTCATCTCTTTCAGTTAGAATTAATGTAATCTTTTTATCATTTAATTTTTTTAGTTGAATAGTTACTGTACTATATATACACTTAATTGCTCCCTTATTTCCTTTTGATTCTTCATCCATACAAAAATCTATAAAATTTGAAATTCTATCAACCCAAGTAGAATTATAACTATGCTTTGATATCGAATCAAAATATGAAAAGATTGCTTGCTTGTCCATTTCATTACTAAATGGAAATTCTTTTATTTTAGTTTTTTATCATTGATATGTAAATTAAATTTATCACATAAGTCCCTAAAATCCCTAAAAAATTTTAAACGTTCTTCTTCATAGTTAAAAGGAAAAACAATATCATCAACGTAACGGGCATAAACATACTTGGATTCCAAAATTGAATCAATATGGCACATATAATATTCAGTAATGATTCTACTCAATAAATTTCCAACTGGAATTCCATATGAATCTCCATATTGACTTTGCTGAATAAGGTAGTCAATATTATTTGCAAATCCGCCCTTTTTATTTTGTTTTGCTATTTCCTTACCGTTCACTACCCAAGGAATACTGTGAGTATATAAAGTATGATAAAAATTTGCTAAATCTAAATAAAAACGTTTTTTCCCATTCATGAGCAAATTTTTCTTGATTTTTTGAGTAATTTTATACTTAATATCAAACTGATTAAAATATTTTGAAGTAGAGTATTGATTATTTTCGAAAGTAAATATTAATACTTTTTTATTATCATTTATGTAATTAGCCAATATGAGATAGTTATATATATTAGGTAATTTATACAAACGTCTACTAGATTCATTTTTGGGAATTGAAAAATAAATTGGTTCAGTTACAGGAACATTACTAATTTTTAAGAACTTTTTTATTACTTCTTTATCTTCTTTAATTATTTCAGCTAAATCATTCATATTAAATATTTTTTCATATACAGTAGGAGAATACGCATATTCTAAAATATCATCTACATCAGTCTCTTTTTTTATTTCAAAGTCATAATATCCATATCGAACTAAGAAATCTAAATCTAATATTCTTTCGTATGAATAATTCAACATAAAGAATCACCTAACTATGTTAATTACAGTAGCAATTAGAAAATTTTATAAAAAAGCACAAGATATTTTAATGCTCAGAAACACTAACCTATATATTTAGTAGTTTTCCCTTCTGGTTTGACTTATAGAATGATTTATTATAAGAACCATAATAATCAAACGAAGTATATTTGCTAATAAGACCCCCAAGCAAAATCCAAAAAGGCCATGCTTTTGCGATAGTAATGTAGCAAATAACAAATAAAAAATTAAATATATAACTTGAATTACTAAAGACCACCGGGGATGACAAAACCTCAATAAAGTTGGCTGTACAGTATTACCCAAAATAAGAATAATCACGCCCAAATTCGCAATTACAAAATATTGCTTAGCCTTACCAAAAAGAGTTGGATACAACATATATGTTACAGGATAACCAATTGTGACAATCATTATAAAAAAAGCAAAGGCTATAATTGAAAAAATAACTAGGCGTTTCCAGAAAGCCCGTTTATCAATATAATCTTCTTTGGAATAATATGAGAGCAATACACCACTGATAGGTCCCATTACTATTCCAGCAGTCTTTCCTAAGAAAGAGGCAGCCGTATATACAGAAACTATTTGAGAACCGAGGATTGGAAAAATTAAAAATCTATCCATATATAGCATGAAATTTGCTAAAGAATTTGCAGTTAAATAAAATAAATAAGATTTAATTGTATCTTTAAAATAAATAGTTTTTCTTAAAGGATCTCGTATAATGCTTGTGGAACAAAGTAAATAAACAGCAGAAAATATCTCTCCTGTTAGAAAAATTAAATACCAATTTTTCAAATATATAAGCCAAATTATTCCCAACAAATATCCAATGCAAGTCACAAAATTGTTTATTAAAGTTTTTTTATAGTTAATAATTATTCTATATTCAACTGTAAAGTAAGACCTAAAGGATGTAAAAAATATTAAAATACCTATCCATATTGAATTCTTATTAAAAACATATAGAATAAATGAGAAAAGAAAAATTAATAATGACGATGCATAAAAAATATTATTAAAATCACCTAACAGTTGTTTTTTTTCATATTTTTTTTGGGCCAACAAACGCGTATTATTTATAGTACTACCTAATGTGACACCTATAGCGTTTATTAGCCCCATTGAAGTCAATATAGTTCCATATTCATACGCGTCATAATATCTACTAAGTAAGGGGTAAATAAATAATTGAGTACTTGCAGTTAAGAGTAGAGATGCAAGAATATTTAAACTAGAATCAACCAAAAAAAATTTTGACTGTGAAAATAATATCATTAACCGATAATAAATTATTTTTATTAAATTATTCATTATTAACCTCAGATTTACAATACTTTAAACTCTGAACAGCAATATTAGAATACAAAAATTTTTTTGACTCATTAGACGTTGCACTAGTTAACATATCACTGTAGATTTCATCATTATTTATTACCTTAGCTAAAACCTTCTTCATCTCAACAAGGCTATCATCTTTAAGGTAAAGTACATTTCTACCTAAATCAATGTGCGTTGTTCCTTTCCAATACTTAACAATCATTGGTTTTCCTATACCAGCTACCTGCTCCCAATACACAGAATGTCTTCCTGGAAATACAGCTAAATCTGAAATAGAGAATAATTGATAACTATCTTCTTCATTAACCCAACCTACGTTTATAATTGATACATTATTGGCCAATTTGAAAAACTTATCTTCAATATCGCTATCAATTGATCCAAATATGATTAATTTTACATCTTTATTATTAAGATCATTTACTGCTTTCATTAAAGTCAATACTTGTTGTTTTGCTTTATCAATTTTCCCCCCAGTGATAATTACAAAGTCGTTTAGAGATATTCCTAATTTCTTTCTTATATTATCTCTTACTTTCGAAGAACTATATTTAATGACTAAATTATCATCTGCTCCCATCAAAAGTAATTCAGTTTTATTTTCAGGAATAGAATATAATTTTTGTAAAAACTCTACTCGAGCAGGTAGTACTCCTAAAAATTTTACTGTATAAGGACTAATTAATTTAGCCATAAACTTCCACAATATTTTATGCAAAATAAACTTCGATATAAAATTTGTAGCACTATTCGAGAAATCAGCATGATTATCTATTATAAGTTTTACTCTAGGATTATTTTTTATATATCTTTTTATAGTTAGAATATCTAAAAATTGGACACCATGAACAAATATTAAATCTGGATTTTCTTGGTCAACAGAGTTATATAAGCCTTTGTATATTTTTAGTTTCGAATTTATATTTGTGTTAAATTTATTATCCAATCTGATAACTTTAACACCATCGCTATTGTAGTATCTATTCCTATTATCTATACTAACTTTCCCCTTCTCATACATATATCGAGAAGCAACTATACTTACTTCGTGTCCTAATTCTTTATGGAATTTTGTTAGTAAATTTTCTTGATAAGTCAAACCATCTGTCATAGGACCGCACAAACATAAATGAACGATTTTCAACTAAACTCCTCCTTTCCTGATCGCTTTTTATTTATTCTTTTAACAAATAAACCTCTGATTAATAGTGAAAATGAGAATAAGATAAAAAATAAAAATTGACTTCTAAATAAGATTAATGGATTATAGAGAAACCATCTTGGAGAACTTACAATTAGTACTAAATAAGCTAAGTTAAAATATATATTATCTTTTCTTCTAAATTTATTCATCATTAAAACAACAACAAAACTACCTAGAACAACTCCTAATATACCTAGCCAAAAATAAAAATGGCTAGGAAAAATTCCCCCTCCAATATTCTGAAAATAATGGTCAGATACAAATCTTGTTACATTTCCTATATCGTTTGAACCTCCGAAAAATATAGATTTTATAAATTTAAATAAGGAATCTATACGATATTCTAAATTTATATTTCCATAATTAACCGCGGCTACATGCGTTGCAGAAGCATAAAAAGAATAAGTAGAAGTGTCAAACACAAACATATTATTTATCATCTTTTTAAATATTTTTATAATACTCTCACTGGTCAAAGAATAATTAATTCTATAGGCACCAACCAAGCTATTTATAAAAATACCTAAAATAGCAAAAGAAAAAATATTTTTAGTTTTTATCTTTTGAATCATATTAAAATAGAAAAAAACTATAAAAAGTTGTAAAGAAGTAATTCTTCCCCCATAATAATAATCTTGCAATATAAACAAAATCAAAAGAAAATTTATCAAATAACGAATGACCCTAGAGTTTGTAAAAAAATATAAAATTATAAAAAATAAATATGAATATTCATATAATGACGAAATTTGAACATTATAAAAATCAGCTCGTGTCCTGTTCACTCCAAATATTCCAATTAACATTAGTGCTATGAAAAAAATTAGCTGTATTATAGGGCTATTATAGACAGTTTCATTTTTTTTATTATTAATGGCTTTCTTCTTATTTTTATTTACAAAAATAAGAATAGTTGTAATAAAAATTAAAAGAGTATTTATTGTAGCACCATAAATTTCAACCGTTTTTACTTGATTCATTGGAACAGTTAATAATTCTGGAAATAGAAATTCTCCTACGAAAATACTATAAATGCAATACGAAATGAAAATGCCCATTATAAATAATAATTTATCCGATTTAAATTTTAAAATAAATAATATACTTAAAAAAAATGATAAAAAAGCATTAATTATATTAAATGAAGGGTTTAAAGGAGAGATCAGCATATACAAAATAAATATAGCATACAGTAATAACGAAAAATGTTTTCTTAGTTTAAAAAACATATTTATACTCCAATCTAACTAATCTATTTTTATGTAAGTGAGTTATATAACTCCAAATATGTCTCTACCATATGCTTTACACTATAATTTAAAGCATTATTTCTACATTTAGAAATAATATTTTTATTTTTTTTAGGGCATCTAGAAATAGCTCTTATTAATTCATTAAAATTACCTTTTTTAATTACTTTGCCAGTCCCTTTAATAATCGATTCGCCTGCTCCACCAGTATTGAAGGTAATTACTGGTGTTCCACACGCTTGAGCTTCTATATTTACAGAAGGGAAATTATCTTCTAGTGTTGGGTTTATTAAAATGTCTGCTTCTGAATATAATTTTGCTAATTCATCCACATTCTCCACCCTTCCATAATACTTTATATTAGGGTTTATTTTATTTTTATCAGCATCTCCAATTAATTTAATCGAATACATATTATCCAAAATATCTGCTAATTTATTTATAAAAAACAGCCCCTTACTTTCATTCCAATAATTTGAAACCGCAATAATTTTAAATTTTTTGGAGAAAGTGTAACTACGTGGATAGAATTGGCTGAGATCTAATCCATTGTAAATTAAAAATATATTCTTATTTGATAAAAATGAATTTTTTACGATATTTAATAGCCACTTAGAAGGAACAACTATCGTAAGATTTGGTATATCAAATATATACTTTTTCTTTTTATAATTTCCTAACGCACTATGTGAATTAATATATATATATTTAGGATAGTTATGACTAATTAATTTTAATAGTTTTTTATCAGGATGTTCCCAATTTATTTTTTTCTCATCATAAATAGCAGAACTCCCTGATAAAGCCCATTTATCATGAAAAAGCCATACGACTTGAATCTTACTATTTTTTAAAAATGTAAAAAGCATCTTATAATTTACATAATATCCATGTATATTATGTAAATGAATAATATCAGGATTGATTTCAATAATTTTTTTAATAATTAGCTTTGTAAAAAATATATTAAATTCTCCATGCTTATTCATTGTTCTAGTAAAAAGAAAGTCGATAAACTGAGAGGCTATTGAACCTATTTTAAAAACATTCTTGTCTTTATATTTTTTTCCTCTACCATAAATAACATAACTTTCGTGACCTTTTTCGAGTAAATATTTATGAATATTATGTACAATTCTGCCAGTAGAACCAAATTTATATACTGAATTTATTTGAAGAATTCGCATTAATAATTACTCCACACCACACGATTTACATAATCTGTATAAGAAACAATAATTCTCAATACCTTATCTGAGACATTTGGCATTGAATAATCAGCAACCTGTCTTAGGGTGCCTTGCTCCTGTGTTTCTAAGATAGCTAGCCCTTGTAGAATACGTTCCTTATTTAATCCAACCATCATCACTGCGGCTTCTTCCATTGCTTCTGGTCTCTCGTGAGCTTCACGTAGATTGAGAGCTCTGAAACCTAAGATGGAAGACTCTTCAGAGATTGTTCCGCTGTCGCTAAGAACTGCTTTAGCATTTAATTGAAGATTATTATAATCAATAAATCCCATTGGCTTCATGAGACGAATAAGGTCGTTAAACTTAACACCTTTTTCTTCAATCATTTTTCGTGTTCTTGGGTGAGTTGAAACAATAACTGGTAATTGATAGTGCTCAGCCACTGCGTTGAGAGAATCAACTAAATTTAAGAAGTTTCTTTCTGAAGAAATATTTTCATCACGATGGGCTGATACCACAAAATATTTTCCTTTTTCTAAGTTCAATTTTTGGTAACTTTCGGATTTTTGAATCTCATCCAACTTATTATGAAGCACCTCAAACATTGGGCTTCCTGTCTTAATAACTTGATCAGCATGTAAACCTTCTGCTAAGAGATATTCCCTAGCAATATCTGAATAGGTTAGATTAATATCTGATATGTGGTCAACAATTTTTCGATTAGTTTCTTCTGGCACACGTTGGTCAAAGCAACGGTTACCCGCTTCCATATGGAAAATAGGAACATGGTGGCGTTTTGCTGCAATAGCACACAAACAAGAGTTAGTATCCCCTAGAACTAAGAAAGCATCAGGTGCTTCATCATTCAGGATAGGCTCAATATTAGCTAGAATTTGTCCCACAGTGGCCATTGGTGAACTACCTGCTGCATTGAGGAAATAGTCAGGTTTTCTAAGGCCAAAGTCTTCAAAGAAAACTTCATTTAATTCATAATCATAATTTTGACCTGTATGGACAAGAACATGCTCGATTGCATCTGAGTTTTCTAATTGTTGAATTACAGCAGATAAACGAATAATTTCTGGACGTGTTCCAACTACTGTCATCACTTTTAATTTTTGCATTATTCAACCTCCAATGGATAAGTATCTGGATTATATGGATCATACATCTCATTTACCCACATAACTGTTACCAGATCAGTCTCTCCAGTATTAACAATAGAATGAGCATATCCTGTAGGAATATCAACGACTTCTAATTTATCTCCAGAAACAGGGTATTCAATGACTTCACTATCATTTAATTTTCTAAACTTTACTACACCTTTTCCCGAGACCACTAGAAATTTTTCGTTTTTAGTATTGTGCCAATGATCTCCTCTAGTGATCCCTGGCTTAGAGACATTGATAGAAACTTGACCCGCATAAGGTGACTTTAAAAACTCCGTAAAAGAGCCACGGGGATCCTCATGCATAATCAATGGATAGGAAAAATCACTTTCAGGTAAGAAATTGAGATACGTAGCATAAAGTTTATCAGTAAAGTCATCAGCTAAGTTTGGTAGTACGCGATTATCACGGTAGTCTTTAAAATTTTCCAGTAATTTTACTATTTCGCCCAAAGTTCTTGGATAAGTAATCGGCACTTTATAATACTTTCCATCGGAATGTCCCTTACCATGCATAGCACGTATAAACTCATCGACAAGATCATCGATATAAATAAGATCAAGGACCGTATTTGGGTCATTGACTTGAATGGGCAAATCTCTAGCAATATTATGGCAAAAGGTAGCAATCACTGTATTGTAGTTAGGGCGTGACCATTTTCCAAAAACATTAGAAAGACGGTAAACAAAAACGTTAGTATTAGTATTTTTTTCATAGGAAAACACATAGTCCTCCGCTTGCTTCTTACTAAGTCCATAAGCATTATCTCTATCAGCCTGGATAGAGCTTGTCACTAAAACAGGCACTGTATTCTCATTTTTAACCAGTAAGTCTAGTAAAGTCTGAGTCAGATCGGCATTTCCCCTTTTAAAATTTTCTTCATTTGTTGTGCGATTAACGCCTGCTAAATGAAAAATAAAGTCAGCTTCTTTAGTATAAAAATCTAAATCTTTTAGAGAAGACTCAGAACCGTACTCTAGGATTTCTATATTGTCCATATAGTTGAGCCGAGCAACTAAGTTTCGCCCAATAAATCCCTTAGCACCAGTTACTAACACTTTCATTCTATCTTTCTTCCTTCCATTTGCGTAATTCCTCTTGGATAAGTGGAACGGTTAGTAGCTTTTCTTTCACTTCATCGACAGTCATTAAAGTAGTGTTATTTGAATTAAACTCCTCTAAAAGGTTACGATCTTCATCGCCCTCTTTGAAGTATTTATCATAGTTTAAATCACGTTTATCGGCTGGTACCCGATAGAAATTCCCCATATCAACAGCATGAGCGCACTCTTCATTAGTTAAGAGGGTTTCATACATTTTTTCACCGTGACGAATACCAATAATTTGGCTAGGAGCATCAGGATTAAAGAGTTGTCTAGTCGCTTCCATTAAATCACCGATCGTTGATGCTGGTGCCTTTTGAACCATAATGTCACCAGATTCAGCGTTTTCAAAAGCGTAAAGAACAAGTTCTACCGCTTCTTCTAAAGTCATAATAAAACGTGTCATTAGTGGATCAGTGACAGTTAAAGTCTTTCCTTTTTTCATTTGGTCAATAAAGAGTGGAACAACAGAACCACGAGAAGCTACGACATTTCCATAGCGTGTACAACAAATCATAGTGTCTTCTGGATCTACTGTTTTAGATTTTGCGACAATTACCTTTTCCATCAATGATTTAGACATTCCCATTGCATTAATAGGATAAGCAGCCTTATCAGTTGATAAACAAATAACCTTCTTAACCCCAGCATCAATCGCTGCCGTTAAAAGATTTTCAGTACCTAAGATATTGGTTTTAACAGCTTCAATAGGGAAAAATTCACATGAAGGAACTTGTTTTAGAGCCGCAGCATGGAAAATATAGTCTACATCTCTAACGGCAGGTCTAATACTGTTTATATCACGCACATCACCAATATAAAATTTTAATTTATCACTAAATTCAGGAGCAATTTGTTGGTACTTGTGGCGCATATTATCTTGCTTTAACTCATCACGGGAAAATATGCGGATTTCTTTTAAATCACTCTTTAGAAATTGATCTAGAACAGCATTACCAAATGAGCCAGTGCCACCTGTAATTAATAAGGTTTTATCTTTAAATATTGACATATTATTCTACCTTTCATTAATTAATTTTTCGAATTGATCCATGAGCAATTCTTTAGAAAAATATTTTGGTAAATTGCAATATCAAGTGCATATTTATTTTAAAAAATCCCAGTGTCATGCCAAATAACTAAAAAGCTGATAAAGTCAATAATTCTTGGCCCGTTTTTCTCTAGCTTAAAGTGCTTGATTATCATTTAGAGATTCAGGGTGGGGCTGTCAAGGTGGAGAGCGAAGCGGACCTTGACTGGCCCACACTGAATCTCTATGCTTTGTTAAGCACTTTAGCCTGCTTCTTTAAGCGTTTCCTGAAGTTTCGCAACTTCTAGGTTATAACAGTCGTTAGGGGTTTGATAATCTAAGACCTTTCTAAAGCGATTATTTATTGTATTCGTATAGTGTGCGAGTTCCTGGTATGTCAGCTTTTTAAAGCTTGTCCCTTTGGGCAAGAATTCTCTTAACATGCGATTATGTCTCTCATTACTGCCTTTTTCCCAAGCTGAATAGGCATGGGCGAAAAAGACTTCCAAATCCTTCAGAGCATACTCAAGCTGAGATAGTTTAGAAAATTCACTGCCGTTATCGGTCGTTAAGGTTTTAAAACACGCTTGACCCTCTTTAAGAATCACCTTTTTAACCGATTTTACAATGGAATCTGCATCCCACTTCCAAGTCTTCTTGGTGAGGAATTTTCGCGTTTTCCGTTCAACTAGAGTAATAAGACATGGCTCTCCTTTAGTCTTCTTTCCTATCACGAGGTCAAGCTCCCAGTGACCAAATTCTTCTCTTGAAAGGACGTCTGGGCATCGCTGATCAATGCTTTTTCCAAATACCTTTTTATTCGTCCCACGCGGTTCACTAGGTTGTTTTCTTGGACGAATCCTTGTTTTCATAGGAAGATCAATATTCCTCACATTTAATAAACCAAGATTGATATATTTATACATGGTTTTGGTGCAAGGAACTCTTTCTAAAGGGTGTTTTCTGCGGTAATCATGAATAAACGTATCAACACTGAAAATACGGTCTTCTTTAGGTGTCAGTAAGGCTTCCTCAAAGGCTTTAATGAAGTTAGATTTTCCATACAAAGCGCCTCTGGCTTTAGAATTTGACCGATTATCTTTATAAACACGCGAGCCAGTTTCTGCAAGATAGACATCAACGTAGGTATGATCATAGTTCATTTGACGTGTTTTTCCACGTTTTAGTTCACGAGATATGGTGCATTGATTGACGCCAACGGCGTCAGCAATCTCTTTCTGTTTATGTCCTTCTTGGTGCATTGCTTGGATAATTCCGCGTTTTTCTGCAGAAAGGTGTGTATATGATCTAGGTTTCGTGTTAGAATGTTTCATAGCCAGTGAGTGCTCCTTTACTTGGGTTTAGACGCTTTTAAGTATAGAGCATCACTGGTTTTTTGTCGTCCTTTTCTCTATGCACTTCATTTTACAATTTACCAGAAAAATATTTTTCAAAATACTTGCGTGAATTTATTGACATCTCTTTTAATTCTTTTTTATCCATATTAATAAATTCTTTTATTAATAGGGTGAGTTTCTTATACTCTCCTGCCTGACAGGTTAACCCTGACTGACTTTCCTGAACTATCTCTTCAACCTCTCCACTAGCACTTACTAATAGAGGTTTACCACAAGCCATATAAGTTTGCAGTTTTGCTGGAATGGTTTTGCTATAAATAGGATGTTGATCGAAACTTAGAAAGGCAATATCTACCTCAGCTAAAATATCAGATATCATATTGGAAGGTTGACGATCTATAAATTGAAAATATTCTTCAACACCTAACTTGGAAATACTATTCAATAAATCTTCTTTAGCTCGTCCATCTCCCACTATGACAAAAAGAACTTGTTCTTCTTCTTTTTTTAATTCACTAGCTACTTTTGGTAGAATTTGAAGTCCCTGTGCATAGCCAATATTTCCTGCAAATCCTATGGTAAATTTATTGTTATTTTTAACCCATTCATACTTATCTTTAGGTTTATCCAAGGCATAGTAAATTTCTTCAGCGTATTGAGGCCAATATCTAACCTTATTTGAATCAATATCATAATCATTCTGAATAGACTTTACAAAGCTTTTTGATGAAGCCATGATTACATCAGTATTCCTATAAATATAAGTCACCATTTTTTTAACAGCATTAATAATTGAAGGGTTTCGTATTCCTGCTGCCACTTCTAAATTTTCAGGCCATAAGTCTAATACGTATAAGAAAGATTTAACCTGTAATCGCTTAGCTAACCAAGGTCCGATAAGTGCTTGAGTCATAGGACTGACCTCGTATGTAAAAATTACGTCAGGTTTAAGATTCGTTGTGCGAACAAAGTGATATCCTGATGCTATGAAGGACATATAATTTAATGCTAGCCTTACAGAGGATTTTCCACGGGAAATTAAAGGTATTCTTATGATTTCGACCCCCCGGTAATGCTCTATTCGTTTCGATCGATAATTATACCCTTCATAAAATCTCCCCTCGGGATAGTTAGGAATCCCTGTTAATACCTTCACTTCATATCCCCTGTTAGCGAGCTCTATAGCAATATCATTAATTCTAAAATCTTCAGGATAAAAGTACTGACTAATTATTAGTATCTTTTTTACCATATTACTCCTTGTCCCGTAATGACAATTTGATCGATATCTCCAAGCTTACATTTTGAGTGCGATTATTCATCATCTCATCATAATAAAGATCCCCAAATACTTTATTTAAAGTTTCTTGTTTGATCATTTTAGTAATTAAAGGATTCATAAATTGTGGTTTCAATATTCGATGATTTGTCAGTTTACTGATTCGATAAACCATTTGACTAGTGCAAGTATACTCCCTATTCTGCGGATGAAAATAACCTGATAATTTCTTATCTACAATAGCCTGTAATTCTGCCATTAAGTTATCAACATAAATCATACTTCTTTTATTATCATAATCAGGGAAAATAGGAGTGATTTTAGCTAGCTTGACAAGTTTTGGAAAGTTCCCCTTTGATCCGGGTCCATAAACCATGGGTGGACGAACAATGGCTACTTTAAACTGATCCTCTCCTAATTCTCGCAAACCTGCTTCTGCTTGTAATTTACTATCCCCATAGAAATTATCAGGATTGGTTGGCGTATCTTTTGTAATCTTACTTACCTTAGAACCAAAAACTATAATGGAACTCATAAAGATAAATTGACCGACGCCTTCTGCTTTTGCTTTCTTTGCTGCTTCAATGGTGAGATCTCGATTGACTTCATAGTATAGGTCTTCCAATTTTGGATCGGAGGAGTTATGAGCAATTCCTGCCACATGCAAGATCGCATCATAAATTGACCAATCACTTTGCCGCCAAGATCCATTTCGAAGACTTCCTTTGACGACTTCATAGTCTTCCGACCATTGTTTTAACCATCGCTCAAATTGGTTTCCGATATAAGAATGTTTTCCCGTCACTAGGATTTTCTTCATTTATCTTCTTCCTCCAACTCTTGCTTGGCTTTGTCAATAGCTCCGGTGCCACCTTCAACCACTCCCTCATGACGAATCACACTAACAATAGTCCCAAAGAAGCATTTTATATCCATCATTGGTCCCATATTTTCAACATATTGGCCATCGAGACGGGCCTTGACGTCAATCGGGAGTTCATCACGACCATTAATTTGCGCCCAACCGCTTAAGCCGGGCAAAACATCATTAGCCCCATATTTATCCCGTTCATCTGCTAAATCATCTTGGTTCCAGAGGGCGGGACGAGGACCAATAATGGCCATCTCTCCTTTTAGGATATTAATTAACTGAGGCAGTTCATCCAGACTAGTCTTTCTTAAGAAGGCTCCTGACTTAGTAATAAAGGCAACTGGATTATTTAATAAGTGAGTTGGCATATCTGCTGGGGTTTCCGAGAGCATAGAGCGAAACTTGTAAATATAAAAAAAATCTCTATTTTTACCAATGCGCTTTTGTTTAAAGAAAACTGGGCCTTTTGAGTCCAGTTTTATCCAGAGTGCTATTAATAAAAATAGAGGAGAAAGTATGATTAGGCTGATGAGAGCTAATATAAAATCGATGACTCTTTTTACTTTTAAATAATTACTTTCTCCTTATCGTTTACTCTTCTTCAACATCACGGTGCACAAAGGTGGTCAATTTTTCACTTAACTTGTCATCATGACCACTAAGGTCTAAACCTTCCACAAAGTCTCTGATTTCCTTCAAGCTCTTGTTATGGACTTTGCCCACAAAGATCTTGTCATCGACTTTACGGTCAGTGGTTTCATCATCCAAGAGCAGGGTTTCATAGAGTTTTTCACCCGGACGCATGCCGACATATTGGATTTCAATTTCATCCTCACTGTAGCCACTAAGGGTAATCATCTTACGAGCCAGGTCTTTGATATAGACTTCCTTCCCCATGTTAAGGATAAATAATTCCCCACCTTCAGCCAGAGCGCTGGCTTGAATAACCAAACGGCTAGCCTCTGGGATGGTCATGAAGTAACGTCGCATGTCTGGATGGGTCACCGTAACGGGACCACCAGCGGCAATTTGCTTCTTGAAGAGCGGGATAACAGAGCCCCGGCTACCTAAGACATTGCCAAAGCGCACAGCAGAAAAGGTACATTGGCTGTTTTCATTGAGACCAGTGACGATCATTTCGGCAATCCGCTTGGTCGCTCCCATGACATTAGGTGGATTATTGGCCTTGTCGGTGGAAATCATAACAAAGCGTTCCACGCCATTATCTTCCGCTGCTCGAGCTACATTATAGGTTCCATAGATATTATTCTTCACCGCTTCAGTAGGATTATATTCCATCAAGGGCACATGCTTATGAGCCGCGGCGTGGTAGATAATATTGGGTTGGTAAAATTTGATTAAGTCATTAATATGTTCGCGGTCTTGGATATCGGCAATAATGGGGACAATCTGAACCCCACTTTGGTTCAATTGGTTGAGTTCTCGGTCAATGAGGTAGATCGAATTTTCGCCATGTCCCAGTAAGAGTAACTTAGCTGGGCCAAATTTAAGCAGTTGCCGGCAGATTTCTGAACCAATCGAGCCCCCTGCTCCAGTCACCAATATGGTTTTCCCACCGATGGTATCAATGGCCGCTTGGTCATCGAGTTCAATTTCTTCTCTTCCTAAGAGGTCGTTGATTTCAATATCACGCATAGCGACTTGGAGGTCACCCGCCATGACTTTTTCCACTTCCGGCATTTGCTTGACTGAAACGTCTTTCTCATTGGCCAAGCGGATTACTTCTTCCACCTTTTCAGAAGGAAGAGATGGCGCGGTAATGGTAATTTGATCCACTCGTTTAGCCTTGATTATCTCTGGAATTTGGTCGATTTGCCCTAAGACGGGATAACCCCGTAAGTAAACATCCTGCTTGTTAGGGTCATCATCGACTAACCCGACAATGGAGAAGCGGTCACCGGCCTTGGCGAAACTTTCAATGAATAAGTTACCAGCGTCGCCAGCACCAACTAATAATAAACGTGGCGCATCACTTTGGGTTTTGGCTCTGACGTGGTTCTTTTCGTCGACATAGGTCCGCCACAACATCCGTGCCAATAACATAAAGGCAGTCGCAAAGAATAATAAGAGGAAACTGTAACGGTTACTTACCCGGCTGAATACCATGGTGCCAGTAATAAAAGCTACCGCCCCGGCGATAACATTAGCTAAAACTAGCTGCCTAGCATCCGAGAAGTTAAAGAAACGGATAATTCCTGAGAAACTATGCTGCTTGAAAGAGACTAATAAATAGACCAGTAGGTAGATGCTGGCTATGGTCGCGTATTGGAATAAATTATTATGGACGTAGAACTGGATCAAATAGACCGACAAGCTCGCACTTAGCAAAACACTAAGGGCATCACTTAAGATGATCGTTGCCTGCTTCCTTCTTCGGGTTAATTTCATTCACTAAAACCTTCCATCTTTATCAATCCTTTAAATTCTGACATTTACTTAAAACAAACCCAAAAACTTCTTCTTTCGCACCGAACTCACCCCGCCAATATCAATAGGATCGCCATTAACTAAGTCACGGGCAGTCTGGTCAAAGCGCTGGCTGACTCCCTTACCGAAGTGCTTCTCCACTTGACCATATGCCTGGGCTAAGTCAAAGGGACGGCGTTTAGGGTGGTGAGCATCTGATGCCACCACATGAATTAAATTAGCTTCAATTAAATCTAAAGATAGCCGCTTGACTTGCCGGCCTAGTTTGCCATTCAAAGAAGCTGCCGTGACTTGACCTAAGGCTCCTTTTTCCACCAAATCTTTTAGGATCTCGGGATTTTTTTGAATGGCCTTATTGCGTTCCGGATGGGCGATTACCGGCCGGATGCCATAAATTCCCAGTTCATAGAAGACCTGGTCGGTGTACTGAGGCACCCCACCAGTAGGAAACTCAATCAAAAGATACTTGCCAAATTCATCGTAGAAGCAAATCTCACCCTTTTTAATGTTTTCTAGGATTTCCCCATGTAGGCGGAGTTCTTGACCAGGAAAGAGGGTGATATTGATCCCCTCTTGGTCTAAGCAACTTTGAAAATTATCAACTGCTTGAACTACCTGGAGTCTGGGATTGATCCAGGACCTATTCATGTGATGGGGAGTGCAGACGATGTGCGTTACCCCCTGGTCTTCAGCTTGCCGTGCCAAGGCCAGCGAATCTTCAATCCGCTTGGGGCCATCATCCATGCCCATTAGAATATGGCAGTGTAAATCAATCACAGGGCTTGACTCCTTCTTGCTTTATTCTTCCTCGTAGTAGTAATAGTAATCTTCGGTTCTTTCAGTTCGGTTCATGATCACACCTAGGACATTGGTGTTGACCTTGTCTAAGAGGGCTTGGCTTTCTTTAACTTCATCCTTAGTACATTGACCATAAGGCACCACCACTACCGTGCCGTCTACCCGAGCTGATACCACTTGTGCATCAGTGGCTGCCAGAACTGGTGGGCAGTCCAAGACAATGATTTCAAAGATATTACGCAATTGTTCCATTAAGCCTTGCATCCGTTTCGAAGCTAGGAGTTCGGACGGATTAGGCGGAATCGCTCCACAAGTTAAGTAGAACAAGTTAGGCACGTAAGACTTCTTAATCACTTGGTGGATCTCTAGGCGGTTATCGGTCAAGAGATTGGTTAGCCCTCTATCGTTAGGAACGCCAAAGGTCTTATGGACAGTCGGTTTACGCATATCAGCGTCCAATAAGAGAACCCGTTTATCATCACTAGCAAAGGCAGCCGCAATATTAGCAGCTAAGAAGGATTTCCCTGATGAGGGACCTGGTGAAGTGATATTGAAGGTCTTTAATTCCTTATCTAGCATGGAGAACTGGATATTGGTCCGGATAGTCCGGAATTGTTCGGCCATGGCTGAAGTGGGATTATCAACCACCACCAAACCGGGACGGTCGGCTGGCTTCTTGATTTCTGTTTTTTTCTTTCTACCAAACATGGTTAACCTCCTTAAACACGTTCACGTTGCCGCTGACCACGGTCTTGGTCAGGGTGGTAAATTTGTTGTAATTCGTTAGCCTGGTGGGTAACTTTCAAGTCATTTTCAGACAATTCACTGACCCGGCCTAACATGTTCCAGCCAATTTCCTTAGTCAAGAAGTCCACGTCCTTGACGGTGTTATCGGTGAGTTCATGAATGAAGGCAATCACGAGACCCACGCCCATTCCTAGAACTAGACCAATTAAGAGAGCTAAAGCCTTACGTGGCGAAACCGGTGCCTGACTGGCTTGAGCCTTAGAGATGATTGAGACATTATCGATATTCATCATTTTACGGATAGCCTTTTGGAAGATGTCTGCCGTGGTGTTAGCGATGGTAGCCGCTTGTTCGGGATTAGGATCCTTTACAATAATGGAGAAGACCTGGGAATTATTCTTACTTTCCACTGAAATTTTTTCCCGAAGTTGGTCGGGATTTTCTTGTAGATTGAGTTGGTCAATCACTGGACTTAAAACGACTTCATTTCGAATAACATCAGAATAAGTATTAATTAATTGCAGGGAAGCGTTAATGTCCTGGTTGAGGGTATTGGTTTGACTCTTATTATCACTTTGGTTAACTAAGATCTCGGTAGAAGATTGATAGATAGGCGTCGCTAAGATGAAGGCATAAGCCGCTGCTAGGAGCAGTCCTACCAAACTACTAATAAAAATTACATAGAAGTGTTCTTTGATAATCTGCCAGAGATCTAATAAACTAATTTCTTCTTCCATCGCTAATCAACACGACCTTTCCTAATTTATTGCTTTATGCATGGAAATAGCGCTTGATTAGAGCGCTATTTTGTTAGTTACTTCATATGAGAGTGTTAGAGATTGAGTTCCTGTTTTAAGGCTTGGGAAGCCTGATTGATATTTCCTTCCGGAATCATTTCATAGTAGACGCCATCAATCATTTGTCCTGAGCCCTTCAATTGGGCCTGATTAATAGTATTGGCTGCTCCCCGGTAATTGGTGAAGAGGTCCTTCATATCAGAAAAGGCCATATTAGTTTGAACGCTACTACCAATAGTGTTTAAGATTTCTTGGTAGTTAGGCAGCGAGGACAGAGAAGCTGCTTCCTTGAGACAGGCCAGGATGACTTGACGTTGGCGGGCTTGACGACCATAGTCCCCTTCTGGATCATCATAGCGGTTGCGGACATAGGCTAGAGCGGCTTCACCATTTAAAGTGGTCGCCTGTCCTTGGACAAATTGGTGACCGTCTTCATTAAAACTGATCGGTGGTGTTACCGTCACCCCGCCTAGGACATTAATCATATCTTCCAAACCCTGCATGTTGACAGAGACATAATAGTCAATCGGAATATCCAGCAGGTTTTGCACGGTTTCCACTGCCCCTGCTGGACCTCCATAAGCATAGGCATGGTTGATCTTGTCTTTATTGCCATTAGGAAGGATGGTGGTATAGGTATCCCGAGGAATGGAAAGCAAGCTGGTCTGTTCCGTCTTGGGATTAACCGTCATCACCATCATGGTATCGGACCGACCTTGTTCGGTTCGTCCCAGAGAACCCGTATCAATCCCCATTAACAGTACCGAAAAGGCCTGATTGCCTTGGCTTAAGTCGACTTGGCCATTCCGTTTGGACTTATAATCGGCCGCTTGGTACATTTGTTCCGAGGTCTCTCTGACATCACTGTAAGCTTTAAAAGCTATCCAGCCACCGATGCAGAGAAGAATTACTAGGACACCTAAAACCCAGGGCCAAATCCGTCTTCTCTTCGGTCTGTCAGCTTGTGCCCGATAGTCTTCACGAGTAGACGGTTGGTCACGATGAGATCTTCTATTATTATCAAAATTATCTGTCATATACTTTCTTTCCTTAAAAGGTAAATTGTAAAATGAAGTGCATAGAGAAAAGGACGACAAAAAACCAGTGATGCTCTATACTTAAAAGCGTCTAAACCCAAGTAAAGGAGCACTCACTGGCTATGAAACATTCTAACACGAAACCTAGATCATATACACACCTTTCTGCAGAAAAACGCGGAATTATCCAAGCAATGCACCAAGAAGGACATAAACAGAAAGAGATTGCTGACGCCGTTGGCGTCAATCAATGCACCATATCTCGTGAACTAAAACGTGGAAAAACACGTCAAATGAACTATGATCATACCTACGTTGATGTCTATCTTGCAGAAACTGGCTCGCGTGTTTATAAAGATAATCGGTCAAATTCTAAAGCCAGAGGCGCTTTGTATGGAAAATCTAACTTCATTAAAGCCTTTGAGGAAGCCTTACTGACACCTAAAGAAGACCGTATTTTCAGTGTTGATACGTTTATTCATGATTACCGCAGAAAACACCCTTTAGAAAGAGTTCCTTGCACCAAAACCATGTATAAATATATCAATCTTGGTTTATTAAATGTGAGGAATATTGATCTTCCTATGAAAACAAGGATTCGTCCAAGAAAACAACCTAGTGAACCGCGTGGGACGAATAAAAAGGTATTTGGAAAAAGCATTGATCAGCGATGCCCAGACGTCCTTTCAAGAGAAGAATTTGGTCACTGGGAGCTTGACCTCGTGATAGGAAAGAAGACTAAAGGAGAGCCATGTCTTATTACTCTAGTTGAACGGAAAACGCGAAAATTCCTCACCAAGAAGACTTGGAAGTGGGATGCAGATTCCATTGTAAAATCGGTTAAAAAGGTGATTCTTAAAGAGGGTCAAGCGTGTTTTAAAACCTTAACGACCGATAACGGCAGTGAATTTTCTAAACTATCTCAGCTTGAGTATGCTCTGAAGGATTTGGAAGTCTTTTTCGCCCATGCCTATTCAGCTTGGGAAAAAGGCAGTAATGAGAGACATAATCGCATGTTAAGAGAATTCTTGCCCAAAGGGACAAGCTTTAAAAAGCTGACATACCAGGAACTCGCACACTATACGAATACAATAAATAATCGCTTTAGAAAGGTCTTAGATTATCAAACCCCTAACGACTGTTATAACCTAGAAGTTGCGAAACTTCAGGAAACGCTTAAAGAAGCAGGCTAAAGTGCTTAACAAAGCATAGAGATTCAGTGTGGGCCAGTCAAGGTCCGCTTCGCTCTCCACCTTGACAGCCCCACCCTGAATCTCTAAATGATAATCAAGCACTTTAAGCTAGAGAAAAACGGGCCAAGAATTATTGACTTTATCAGCTTTTTAGTTATTTGGCATGACACTGGGATTTTTTAAAATAAATATGCACTTGATATTGCAATTTACCTCTTTCCTTAAAAGTTGTTTTTAAAGTTTTTTATTAACTGATTACGATATATGAACATTCCAAATAAGGCCTGAAAAATAGGCCTATTTATCAATTTTCATAATAACACAACTTTTTTGCAATAACATATAAAATTATTATAAAAACGTTATCATTTAGCCAAATAAAAGAGTCTTATTGGACAAATAAATTAAATAAAGGCCCAGCGTCAGACCAGGCCTTTATTTTGTCAATATAAATTTAATTATTAATATTCTTAAATGATTTATGCTTTACTCTTAGCAATGGCATCTGCTACCGCTTCTTTAAGGGCATTGGAACTTAAGGTAGCTCCAGAAATACCATCGACATCAGTCGAATTAGCAGCAATCATGGCTTGAGGCAGTTCTGAAAAGACCTCGTGGCCTTGTTGTTCACTTTCATTGTGATTTAGGACAGTAATCTCTCTTAACTTATCCCCATCAAGGGACACCAGCACATTTAGTTCATCTCCCATCCCTGAATGGCTAGATCCCAGGTATTGGTTATCTTTTAATTGGAGGTCTTTAGTGGCAGGTGTCTTTTCTAAGTCACTTTGGAGGTTAGCACTCTGCGTTTCTCCTGCTCCTTTTAACTCAGTTTTTGCTTCATCTTTTGCTTGAGCGGCGTTTTCACCTGCAATCTTACCAAAGATCAGACATTCAGCGATGTTCATCCCGCCTTGGTACATGCCCGGAGTAATCCCACCGAGTTCGCCGGCTCCATAAAGTTTTGGAATGACTTGACCATGGCTATCTAAAATTTCCGCCTTGGCATTCCGGCGCGGTCCCCCCTGAGTATTTAACATGGTTTGGACAATCGGGATAGCATAATATGGCCCTTCCTCATCAAAAGCGGTCATAGCATCCGCTGTTCGACCATAGGCATAGTCCTTCCCTACCTCAGCAAAATGATTGAAGTCTTCAACTGTAGCTTCTAAGACTTGGCTATCAAGGTCTAACTCTTGAGCTAATTCAGCCAGGCTGTCAGCCTTACCTGCTGCTTTGGCATAGTCGACAAAACGGCCATCTTCCCGGGTGAGTTCTTCATATTTCTTATGGTCGAAAATAATATAAGGTCTCTCTTGTCCTTGAGGCACCCGCCAAATCCCGTGGTTATAGATATGGCCGTGGCGGTTAGACTCATCTTCTTTGAAGTAACGAGATCCATCGTCCCCAATGACTAGGATACTGCCGTGAGTTAAGGGTTGGGTGCCAAAGGCGTGTAGAGTAGCTCTTTCTCCAGCTGGTACATCAAAGGCAGTCCCGTGATACATGCCCAAGGATTCATAGTTAGCCATATGCCAGAGGTCAGCTCCGACTTCAAGTGCCATAGTTACCCCATGACCTTGGTTATATAGTCCACCTAAGGGAGCCAGACGACTTTCGTTGAGGTAGTCTTTAATCATTTGCGGATTATTTTCAAAACCACCAAGGGCTAAAACAACCCCGCTCTTAGCTGCAATATTAACGGTTTGGCCTTGGCGTTCGACTTGTACCCCAAGAATCGCCCGAGTATCAGGATCTTGGAGGAGGTGTTTGGCGGGAGATTCGAACCAAACATCAATAGAATCCGCCCGATCCACAACCTTTTGCCGCAAAACCTTCCACAAGGCAGCGTCAAAGATTCCCTCATGAACTGTAAGGAAGTTATAGGTTTCCACGCCATCAAATTCGGGATATTCATAAACCGCTGATTCAAGCGGGAACTTATCAAAATGATCTTTAATACTATAAGGTTCGACTTCTAAATAGTCACGGACATAGTCTTCCATATTAACCAAGCCATCAATATAGGTTGATTTAACTTCTTCGTCTAAATCCATACCCGCCATCAGTTCATCATAATATTTGTGCATAGCTTCCCTATTATCAGCTGAACCAATCAATTGGGCACAATAGCGAGTGTTGCCCCCTTCATGGCCATTAGGAGCGGAATCGACTAAGAGCACCTTAGCTCCCGCATCACTAGCAAAACGCGCCGCTGTTGCTCCTGCTCCACCAAAGCCGAGGACAACCACATCATATTCCGCTGCATAGGTCGTTTGTTCATTCACTAACATTTTCTATCTCCTTCCTTTATCGCTTATTTATAGGTCAGCGTAAGAATACGCTTACATTTACATCCTAAGTATACTATTCTTGTGAAGAAAATAACAGAATTTCGCTGGTAATTTATTTTCAAAAGAATGTTTTAATCAATAAAATTTCAAACAAAATAAAAAACGCTTTAAACAAGCGTTCGTAAAAAGTATTATTTAATTTATTCTTCATTACTGAAAATACTCATTATATTCATAATTGGAATGGTTACTGGATTTGCTCCACCCAAAGCTGTTACAGATGTTATATAAGACCTAATATAAGGAAAGGCAATACTAATCTTATTAATACCATATTCATTAATAATTTGGTCCTTATCGCCTTCTAATGAAGAACAATCAAAATCCGTTTCTTAACGCAAATGAAGATATAAGTCATTTTCATTATCGGATTCTTTTTCTGATAATACGATAACCATTTCTAAAGTAACGATATCGGATTGGTCATCATTTCCCAAAAATTTTGTAGTCATTTCTACATTAATCTCTGTATTAGGTTCTATAAAATAATTATTAATTGTGAATTCAGTCACTCTATTGTTTATAATTCTTAAACGGCTAAACTGAGACATTCTTTTCCTCCAAGAAGTTTATCAATGTTTATATTATTCTTGCCTTTCAATGTAAAGTTATATTGTACATTATTAGTAAAAGATTCATTACTAATTACAAAATTCATATCTATTTCATCATTGGCAATATTATTTTGTTCAGTTAAGTGATTATCTATATAATCTTGAATAGTGTCAATTACCTCTTCATAACGCGATACAGGAATAGAAGTATTACAAAATTCAAATTGAGCATATTCAGAATCAGTCATACCTAGAATTTGATTCATTTCATCTAAACTTAAACCATAGGAATATCTCAAATCTAGTATTTTTTCCGATAGCGGATATTGTTCACTATTCTTAATAGTTGAAATACCATTATTTATCATATCGTAAACTCCTCTCCTATAATAATTTCATTATTATTAATATCATACACGTGGTCACGTAGCCTTTGAGTATATTCAGTTAACGGCTGAGTCGGATCACTTCTCCCTTTTTCTTTGATATAGGAATAGCAAAATATTAAATTAGGATCTTTCTCTAAAGATTGATTATCACAAGGGAAAAATAAAACTCTTAAATGTTGATAAGCCGTATCCATTCTTATTTCATACACATGTCTTACACTTATCATTTTCTTTATAATTTTTGCTTTCCTATACTCCCCACTAACAGCATCTGGCAACATAATTTTCCAATCTCTATCTAATGGATCATTCTTGTTAATAAAAAGATACCCCTCATTAATAAAGAGAAGCATAACATTACGATAAATTTGAAAAAAGTTTCTTCAAAATATTTATTATTTTTTAGTAATTTAGGGTAGGCAACAGTAAAAATATATCCATTATCATTAAAAGTTACATCATTAAAAAACGTTTTAACAATAGGATAAATAGCTTCTACCTTTCTCATATAAGTCTCCCTTTAAACATAAATATATTTAGTATGACAAAGATATTGTTAATATACAAGATTTATGAAGTAAATTTCATATATTAATCTTAAATTCCTAATATAAATTAATAATATAATATTCCTTTTATCATTTAATAATTATTTTGGATAAGTATATCAATGAAATTAATTTTTCTCTTTAATTAGATCGGTTTTAGCATTTAAACACCTATATTAGCATAAAAGCTTGACAAAATCCGCTTGAATTGAGTAGAATATAAGAGTTGTTACTTCTCGGGGTAGCTCAGCTGGATAGAGCAACGGTCTTCTAAACCGTGGGTCGCGAGTTCGAATCTCGCTCTCGAGATAAGTGAGTGCATATAATAGAACACTCAAGCAAGTTAAAAGAGTCTGGGACAAAAGTCTACGGACTATAAAAAAAGAGAATCTACAAATTACTTAAGCGTGATTTGTAGATTCTCTTATTTTCTTGCTTTTATTTTGCTATATTTTTTCAAATTATTGGCCATGAAGGCCAATCCAACATCAGTTTTAACCTTTGTTTTCCCTCTGAGGTTAAATCGAGTGAACCCTAAAATAGCCTTTATCTGGCCAAAAACTGGTTCAACGTCAATTTTCCGTTTGGAAAAGAGCCTAGATCCTTCTTCAGATAAAAGCTTCTGTGTTTCTATATTCTTTAATTCCTGATAGTTTTTATTATAGTAAAGCGCCTTTTGCGGCGCATTTTCTGGATCCAAAGGCTTATAAACCTGAATTTCAGAAATATAACCACTCATTTTATTTTTTCGTTTTTGGAGATGACTAAAGAAATAAACCGTGCCATCAGGATGTGTGAAAGTATTACTTTGCTTATCGTAACTCCAATTATCCATATTTTTAGCTGATTTTTTATGTTTCTTTTTCTGCTCTTTATCAAACCGATTGTATTTAATCAAATGGTTAATTTTATGGTTATCTAAATAAGTAAGGTTTTCTTCGCTACCATAACCAGCATCAGCTACAATGCATTTCGGGGAATTAGGAAAACTTTCAACAAAGGGTTGTAAAGTCCGCGTATCCGTCGGATTGTGGAAAATATCATAATGAAGGACAAATTGGTTTTCAGTCGCTACTTGGATATTATATCCCGCTTTCAATTGCCCATTCATCATATGGTCATCTTTCATTCGCATGAACGTAGCATCAGGATCTGTTTTTGAATAGCTATTTCTTCCGTTAAATGTTTCAAACTGTTTGGCATACTTTTGTTTGCGAGGTAGAAAATCTTGACTCACTTTACGGTAATGTTTTTTCAAACGACGGCGTTGTTGTTTACGTTGATCTGGCCCTTTTACAGGAGTTTCCTCAATATCTTCAGTGAGTTTATCGATTTCTTCCTTAAGCACTTTAGATATCTCTTGAAGCATCGTTTCTTCTAGATCTAAATTTTCATCATATTGGATGCCAGCATCAACCATCGGTTGAATTTCATTAAAGTAATATTCACGTGAGGTCACTTTTAATCGTTCTGCATATTTTTCAGTTGCCTTTTTCCAAACAAAAGAATATTTATTGGCATTCGCTTCAATTTTAGTTCCATCGATAAAGCAATTTTCTAAATGAATTAATTTCTCTAACTTTAACTGAGTGGTAAACTCAACGAATAGATTTTCTAATAAAGATCTGCAATTTTCTGAAGAACGGAAGCGATTAATCGTTCGATAGCTAATAACTTGTTGAGCGACTAGCCACTGCATGGGTAAATTTTCAACCATCAGTTCCTCTATTTTTCTTCCGCTAAATACGCCTTTACTATAAGCATATAGAAGTGCCATGATTAAAGGCTTTGGATGATAGGCAGGACGGCCGTCCTGCGTACTGAAGCTTTCAAAGTATTTTTCATCCAGAGATTCAATAAAATTATAGATTGAAAATACAATATGATCTGGATCGATACATGCAGATAATTCTAGTGGAAGTGTTGTTTGATTCATGTTATATTGTATGTACATAAGAAGCACCCCTTAATCTTTAGTGTGGTTACTAATATTATAACAGGGTGCTTTTTTAATACCTAATTTTAAGTAAAAGGGTTAAGAAATTAGTGAAAACTAACTTCTTAACCCTTTTTGTTTTGAGGCTTTTGTCCCAGACTCTTTTCTTTTACTCTGTTTTAGGAAGCGGAAGGTAGTCAGGCTTATAACCCATAATCTGATAAGATTCGCTTTCCTTATCGAATTCAAATTTTTCAATATAGAAACGGTTTTGATAACCCAGCCATTCATTAGCTGCTTGAGGAGCGACTTGAACCGCAAAGGGTTGATAGATCGTCTTCACCTGGTCAATAATGGCCTGACGTAAGGCTTCAATATCTTGGCTATCCTGAGCCGACATCAAGAGATGAGGGCTGGACGGGGTAAGAACTTCTTGGTCCGACTCCACCTGGTCACGCTTATTATAGATATAGAGCTTGGGCAGGTCTTGCATATCCAAGTCTTCCAATAATTGGTTGACCACAGCTTCCTGTTCTAAGGCAAAGGCTGAAGAGGCATCTACAACAATCATCAATAAGTCCACATTGCGACTCTCTTCCAGGGTTGAATGGAAGGCATCGATAATCATGGGTGGCAGATCTTGGATAAAACCAACCGTATCTGTCAGGGTAATTTCAAAATGGTTGGTCAGACTAAATTTTCGCGTTAAAGGGGTTAAGGTAGCGAAAAGTTGGTCAGCCTGGTAGGTTTGGGCGTCAGTTAAGGCATTGATCAAGGTCGACTTCCCGGCATTGGTATAGCCTAAGAGGCCGATTTTAAATAGACCTGACTTCTGCCGACGTTCCCGGGTTAACTCTCTTTGTTTCTCCACTTCTTTTAACTCATGGCGGATTTTTTGAATTTCATTACGAAGAACACGGCGGTCTTGTTCCAACTTGGTCTCCCCTGGTCCCCGGGTACCGATTCCACCACCCAGCCGAGATAAGACCGTCCCCATCCCAGCTAGTCGGGGTAAGAGGTATTCATTCTGGGCCAAGGCTACCTGCAACTTTCCTTCCTTAGACGTTGCCCGGCTGGCAAAAATGTCTAAGATTAATTGGACCCGGTCAATGACGGGACAATCAATAGCCTCTTGTAGGTTGCGGTTTTGTGAAGGGGACAATTGTTGGTAAAAAATCACCAAGTCAATGTCTAGCTCTTGGCTTAGATCATGAATTTCTCGAACTTTACCGCTCCCGATCAAGTAACGGGCATCTTCTTGGTCGCGTTTCTGACTTTGCCGGCTGACCACTTGGCCACCCGCTGTTTCTACTAAAGCTGCTAATTCATCCATTTGCATAGTGAAACGCAGGTCTGTGGTTTGAGGGAGTTGTAAACCGATTATTAATACATTTTCTTGCATAGAAACCTCCTTTCAGACTCTATTCTTCTAGGAAAGCTGCCACATCACTAATCACAGTAGCTAAGCTATCCTCTTCTTCAACTAGATTATACCAGTGAACTAGGTCCATGCGGTTCTTCAGCCAGGTTAACTGCCGTTTAGCATAGCGTCTCGAATTTCGTTTTAGACGGTTGAGGCTAGTATCTAAGTCCTCTTCCCCCCTTAAATAGGGAAAGACTTCCTTGTAGCCGATGGATTGTAAGCTTTGGCTTTTAGGATCTAGGTCTTGGTCTAAGAGCCACTGGGCTTCTTGGAGCAAACCTTGGTCGACCATCACATCTACCCTGTGGTTAATGCGCTCATACAAACGCTGGCGGTCACAGTGGAGGCCGATGAAGTAATAGTCATAGGGACTGTGATGGTCATCATGAGTTTCCTTGGCTTGGGAGAAGAGCTGATCAGAAAAGGTCCCTACCTCTAGGGCGCGGATCACCCGCTTCACATTATTAGGATGGATCTTTTCCGCGGCTTGGGGATCTAAATCCTCTAGTTTTTGGTGGAGGGCTTGGTTACCGTGACTGGCTGCAAAGTTTTCCATTTGCTGTCTAAAGTCTGGCCGAGGTTCAACCTGGCCTCCTAAAGAAAGGTCAAAGAGAAAGGACTCCAGATAGAGCCCCGTTCCCCCGACTAAAATGGGCAAATCTTGGTCAGCTTCGATTTCTCCAACCGCCGATTCAGCATCCCGCTTAAAGTCAGCCACCGTATAAGGCTGATCAACTGACCTGATATCGAGCAAATGATGGGGAATCCCTTGTCGCTCATCTAGGGTCGCCTTGGCGGTACCGATATCTAAGCCCTGGTAAACTTGCATGGCGTCACCATTAATGACCTGACCCTGGAAATGCTTGGCCAATTCAATACTTAGGGCGGTTTTACCTACGGCGGTAGGACCACCAATACAAATTAGCTTAGTCTTCATGAATATCTTGCCTTCTTTGTTGACGATAGTCTTGGGCCTGTTTCAACTGGTCTTGGGCAGCTCGGCGACTGGCTTCAGTCATAATTTCACCAGTCGTCATGTGGCCAATCTCACCAATTCGTTCCTCTTCATTCAAGCGGCTCACTTGAGTTTGGGTCTGGTCTTTATCACTGACTTTAGCGATATGTAATTGCTGGTCAGCCATGGCAGCCACTTGGGAAAGATGGGAAATACACAGGACTTGGGCTGATAAGGCAATCTCAAACATCTTGTTAGCAATGGCTTGGGCCACCCGTCCACTCACCCCAGTGTCCACTTCGTCAAAGACCACCGTGGAAGTGGGTCGACTAGCCTGCAAAATGGCCTTAATAGCTAAGATAATCCGCGAAAGCTCTCCGCCACTGGCAATTTTATGTAGGGGGCGTAAGGGTTCGCCGGGGTTGGTTTGAATATAGAAGGTCACTTCATCCGCTCCAGAAGCGGCAAAGCTTTTTCTTTGTTTAAAGTCAACCGCAAAGCGGGTGTTTTTCATATATAAGTCGGCCAGCTGTTCTTCAATGGCTGCTTCCAATTCTTCTGCCACTGTCAGGCGCTTTTGATGGAGGGCCTTGGCAGACTTGGCAATGGCTTGCTTTGCCTGCTTAAAGTCAGCCTCTAATTCTTCTTGGTGGTTTTCCCGGTCTTGTAAGTCTTGATAGTCCTTTTGGGCCTCTTGATAATAAGCTAAGATTTCAGCAATCGACTTGCCATACTTATGCTTCAATTGGTCAATCGTGGCTAACCGTTCTTCAATCTGGTCCAAGCGTCTAGGGTCATAAGATAAAGCGTCCAAGTTATCGCGAATACTGTAAGCCAGTTCCTGGACACTGTAGTAGGCGGATTGGGCTTGTTCATAATAGGCCTTATAATCACTATCCAAGTCTTCAATTTGTCCTAAAGCCTGGCTGGACTCACTCAGTAAGTCCACCGCATTGCCTTCCCCTTCTGACAAAGCATTGAGCGCTTGACCTAGGGAAGCAACAATATTTTGATAGCTTTGCAGCTTTTGCCGCTCTTCGGTTAATTCTTCGTCCTCACCCTCGACCAATTGGGCCAGTTCAATTTCATTGAGTTGAAACTTCAATAAATCCAGACGTTGGGCCACCTCTTGCTCATTTAAGGCAAAGTCTTTGATAGCTTTTTTAGCCTGGCGGTAGTTTTGATAGTCTTTTTCATAGTCTTCCTTTTCTTGGACAATCCGCTTACCGGCATATTGGTCTAAGAGGTCCAGGTGGTTTTTAGGGTCAAGTAGGCTTTGGTGTTCGTTTTGCCCATGGATTTCCAGTAAATAATCGCCCAATTCCTTGAGCAGAGAGACCGTTAAGGGCACGCCATTCACCTTGATGGTATTGCGCCCCTTTTGGTCTAAGGTCCGGGTAATTAATAATTGATCATCTTCAAAGGGAATCTCTTGGTCCTTGAGAAAATCCCGCCCTGCTTGGGAAAAATCAGGTAAGTAAAAAATCCCCCGTAATTTTAAGGATTTTGTCCCATAGCGGATAAAGTCGACTGAACCCCGGCCACCAGCTAAGAGCCCGAGAGCATCGATAATGATAGACTTCCCTGCCCCCGTTTCTCCGGTAAGGACCGTCATGCCTTCATCAAAGTCAATGGTCACTTGGTCGATAATGGCAAAATTTTCAATGACGATATTTTGTAACATGACCCCTTTTCCTTTCTAATGAAATTGTTGGTGGGCAGCTTGGACAACTTCCTGGCTATTGACTTGGTCGGCAATTTCGCCCTGATGATCTTCTTGGTGGTTTTGGAGCAGGGTTAGAAATTCGATATTTCCCGTTCCGCCAGTAATTGGGGAATAGGTCAGGTCTAAGACATCATAGCCCATTTCAGTCGCGGCTTGAAAGATCATATCAATGACTTCTTCATGGATTTTTCCGTCCCTGACTAAGCCTTTCTTCCCTACCTTATCCTTGCCCGCTTCAAATTGGGGCTTAATCAAGGCCACCACCTTGCCTTGGTCTTTAAGGATGGCTTTAAGTGGCGGTAGGATGAGTTTTAAGGAGATAAAGGAAACATCAATCACGGCAATATCAGGCACGCCTTCAGTAAAGTCTTCCGGTTGGCTGTAACGGAAATTAGTCTGCTCCATCACGGTTACCCGGTCATCATTACGGATCTTCCAATCCAGTTGGTTGGTCCCCACATCCAAGGCATAAGAATGGACCGCTCCGTTTTGCAGAGCCACATCGGTAAAACCTCCAGTAGAAGAACCAATATCTAAGACATTTAAACCAGTAAAATCTAAGCCAAATTTCTTGATGGCCTTTTCCAATTTAAAGCCACCCCGAGACACATAGGGCAGTTCATGGCCCTTTCTTTCTAAGACTGATTCGACGGGGATTTTTTCTCCGGCTTTGTCAATCCGTTCTTGTTTTTCATTATAGATCTTGCCCGCCATAATTAAACGCTTGGCCTTTTCTCTGGAATCAGCTAGCCCTTGGCGGACCACCATAATATCTGCACGTTCTTTTGTCATGGCTATCCCTTTCCATAATCCATGCTGAGGTAATTGAGGAAGTCGCTTAATAATTGCGGATCGAAGTTTGCTGATTGATGGCTTAAATCATCCAGGGCAGCTTGGCAGGCTTGCCGTTCTTTATCCAAGGCCTCTAGCGCCCCTTCTGTACCGAGGAGGCTAGGATAGGTGTTCTTATCACTGTCTAAGTCCCCATGCGACTTCTTGCCCCGCTCTTCATCTGTCCACATGACTTCTTGGAGGTCGTTTTGGATTTGATAGGCAATGCCGAAGTGTTTGGCATATCTGGCTAGCGAATCCTTAGCGGCCGTGTCAAGGCCCATGATTAAAGCAGGAGCCATAATAGCAAAGTAAATCAGGGCTCCGGTCTTCTTAGCATGTAAGTTCTTAAGTTCTTCGATTTTTAAGTGTTTTTCTTCACTGGCCATATCCATAATCTGCCCGTCTACCATGCCTGACTTGCCAGCCGCTTGGGCTAAAAGCTGAACCAGTTGCAGGCTGAGCTTAGGATCAATGTCTTCCTGACCTTGGCTTAAGACTTCAAAAGCTAGGGTTAGTAAGGCATCCCCTGCTAAGATAGCCGTGGCTTCGTCAAACTTCTTATGGTTGGTGAGTTGACCGCGACGATAGTCATCATTATCCATGGCCGGTAAATCGTCATGGATCAAGGAATAGGTATGGATATATTCCAGGGCACAGGCTGGCGCCAGACCTAAGTGATAATCATAGCCAAAGCTCGCTAGCATGGCTAATAAGAGGCTAGGGCGGAGGCGTTTGCCCCCATTTTCTAAGGAATAGCGCATGGAAGCCAGCAGACTATCCTGGCTATCCTGACCTAAATTCTTCACTAAAGCCGCCTCTAAGTCGCTGTTAATGCTTTGGCGGAAGCTTTTTAAATCCATTATTGGTCCTCATTTCCCTTGGCAACTTCAAATTCTTCCAATTCATCCTGGTCATTCATGAGTTTAGCCATGGTTTTTTCGGCTTTTTCTAAGCTTTGGCTACAGTAATTAGAGAGCTTGACCCCCCTTTGGAAGGCATCCATGGATTCTTTCAGAGGGATGTCGCCATTTTGTAGTTGGGCGACAATGCCTTCTAATTCCTTTAAAGCTTCTTCAAAGCTTAATTCCTCTATCTTACTATTCATTATCATTCTCCTTATTGTCTAATGGCTTTAGGGCTTCTTTCTTGGAGCCAATAACCTGACTGTTTAGGTAACCATCAGCTAGTCTGAGCTGGACATTATCGCCAATAGCCACTTGGTCGACGGACTCCACCGGCACTTGGTCCTTACTGAGGTAGACATAGCCGCCCGATAAACGCTTGAGGGGAGACAAGAGGTCTAACTTACCAGCAACTTGCTGTAATTGGTATTGCTTACGTTCCCAGAGTTGCCTTTGAACTTGGCGTAATGACTCGCCCAGACTAGCTAGCTTATGCTTGTTTTCTAGGACTAAGAGCTTAGGACTCAGGCCTTGTAATTCCGCTTGGACCTGTCTCAGACGCCGTTCCTCTTGGTAAAACTTGTTCGACACCAGGTCATTCAAACGGTTATCTAAGTCGGCCAACTTGAGCCTGTAGCCATCATACATTTTTTCCGGTTGCTTGAATAGATAGGATGACTTGACCTGCTCTAAGCGGTGTTTGAAATAGTTCAAGCGGTTGAGTTGGATTTGGACCAGGCGCTGTTTATAGTCGTTAATGGTAAAGATTAGGTCATTGAGGACTGGAGTAGCCAGTTCAGCCGCCGCTGTTGGGGTAGCCGCCCGCTGGTCACTGACATAGTCCGACAAGGTCGTATCGGTTTCGTGACCAATAGAAGAGATGACTGGAGTCTGACAGGCCGCAATGGCCCGGACAACTTCCTCTTCATTAAAGCACCACAAGTCTTCAATGGAACCCCCACCCCGGCCAATGATAATGGTATCGTATTCGCCACTTTGGTCAGCTCTTTGCAGGTTCTTAACAATACTTTTGGCGGCTTGTTGGCCTTGGACCACGGTAGGATAGAGGACAATCTGAACAATGGGATAGCGACGTCTTGCAGTAGTAATAATATCCCGGATGACTGCCCCCGATGGTGAGGTCACAACCGCAATCCGCTTAGGGTACTTGGGGATGGGCTTGGCTTCAAAAGTAAAGAGGCCTTCTTCGCCTAACTTTTTCTTTAATTGTTCAAAGCGGACATAAAATTGACCGATCCCATCCGGCTGGATATGGTCAATAATGATGGAATAGCGGCCGGTTTTTTCATAGAGACTCAGTCTGCCGATGACTTGAACCTTCATCCCATCTTCCAAGTCGAAATTGAGCTTAGAAAAAGTCCCCCGAAAGATGATAGCGGAAATATAAGCGTCATCATCCTTAAGACCGAAATACTGGTGCTTATTCTTACCCCGGTTACGGAAGCCTGATACCTCGCCCACCAAATGAACGCTTTGCATGTAAGGGTCGCGGTCAAATTTGGCCTTAATGTATTTGGTTAATTGCGAGACCGAGAGATACTGGTCTTGGGCATCATTCATTCTTAACCCTCGTTTCTATGGCGTGGATTAATTGGTCAAAGATCAAGGTCGTGGTTAAGGGGCCTACCCCACCTGGAACCGGGGTTAAGAAACCTTCTTTACTTTCTAAGGCCTCAAAATCAACGTCCCCGCTGACTTTCCCCTTTTCATCATAGTTGGTTCCAATGTCAATGACTACCGCGCCTTCCTTAACCATATCCGCTTGAATAAAGTGAGGCTTACCGATAGCCACACAGAGGATATCGGCTGCTTGAGTAATGGCTGTTAAATCTTTGGTGTGGGAGTGGCAGACGGTAACAGTAGCGTGGCGAGAGAGGAGTAATTGGGACAAAGGCTTACCAACAATATTACTGCGGCCGATAACTACGGCTTGCTTACCCGCAATTTCAATTCCGGAAGCTTCGATTAGACGCAAGGCAGAAAGCGCAGTATTTGGAATCATCTTAGGGGTTCCTTTTAATAAATAGCCCAGGTTGAGGGGATGGAGCCCATCCAAGTCTTTTTCTGGTGCGACAGCTTCAATCACTGCTTGTTCATCGATATGCTTGGGCAGGGGCATTTCCACCATAACGCCATGAATATTAGGATCAGCATTTTTGTCCTTAATGACTTGGACCAATTCCGCAGTCGAAGTGGATGCTTCTAAGGAGATAAAATCATAGGTCACCCCTAGTTTTTCCGCTAGACGGCCTTTGACCTTGGCATAGGCAGCGCTGGCATCATCACTTTCCACTAGGAAAGTCACCATCCGTGGCTGAATGCCCTGGTCTTTTAAGGTAGCCACCCGCTGGATTAACTCAGCCTTCAGGGGCTCTATAATCGTCTTCGCTTGCAATGCTTGCATGATATCGCTCCATTCACTTTACAAATTCTCTTACCACTAAGTATATAAGAATTTTCCCTAAAACAAAAGTCAGGAAAACAGGTCAAAAAAGCCCTGAACCACTCAAGCGAACAAGGACTGATAGTGAAAACTACCTGCTTCTGTTCGCCAAGTGGCGGTCAGGGCTGACTATTAAAGCACTTATTTATTTAAAAGGAAGTCTGTTACAAGCATCAGAGATTCTCTTCTGCCTGCTTGTCTTCAGCTGTCGCTAAAATACTGGAAAGGACCCCATTGATAAAGCGCCGGGAAGCTTCGTCGGAATAGCGGCGGGCTAAGTGAATAGCCTCGTCAACCGCCACCACTCCCGGTACCCGGTCATGGTCACCATAAAGAATCTCATAGGCGCCGACCCTTAAAATAGCCAGGTTCATTGCCTCCAAGCGTTTGAGCGACCACTTGCCTTGGATGTGGTCTTCAATGGCTTGGTCAATACTTTCTTGGCGAGAAGCGACCCCGTCTAAGAGTTCTTGATAATAAGGCGGTAAGCTGATCTCTTCGTCTTCTGAGACAGATGCTTGCTTGAAGCGCTTATTGGTCTCCATTTGTCCCTGGCTCTTCTCCAAAGGAAGCCCCTGTTTCTTCAACTGATCCAATTGCTCTTGGTCAATTTCTTCATAGCTCAATTGATCTTCCAGATCGCTGAGATTAGCTAATAAGTAAGCAAAGCTCTCTTCCTTAGTGCTTTCTGGCACCATAGCCTCTTGGTAGAGGGTGAGTACCGCTAGTTCACGTATTTGTGATAATCCTAAATTCATTATTGCCACCTAACTATTGTTCCCAAATGGCGAGATCGCAAACCACAACATTGACCCGGTCTACCAGAATATCTGTCATTTCATAGATCGTTTCTTTGACATGTTTTTGTAAAGCCAACATGGTTTTAGGAATGTCGCGGCCATACTCACTGACGACTGCCATTTCAACCACTACTTGTCCAGACTCATCATTATAGAGTCTGACACTGTTGGCTTTTGAAAAGAAAGCTTGAAATGAGCCTTGGTATTCATTGATCGGTAGCGCACCTTCGATATGCTCACAAGCAATGCGGGCTATGGTTTCAATCACTTCTGGAGCTATGTTGATACTTCCCTTAGCATCCACTTCATGGGACAGGACATCGTTTGCTGTTGGTGTTGTCATATTATCGCCTCTCTTCATGACATCATTCTTTATGAGATAGACAAAAGGATTTACTACTTTCTTTAATAAATAGTGTTTATAAGCATCCGTTCTGCTTTTGAATTTGGTCATTGAAAAGCCATGGCATCGGTTCGGACCAATGTTCCTCACCTAGCGAGCTTCAAACGGCTAGTACGGCTAATCGCCTACTATCCGATAATTCACATCGCTTGCTTAGTCATGGCTAATGACCAACTTCAAAGCGCCACTGCTGCTTGGAAATATTTTTTAAAAGTAATATTATATTAACAGGATAAATTAAAGAAACTTGTTAATTTAGAACTAAGCCCGGGAAATGTATTCGCCGTCGTTGGTGTTGATGACTAATTTATCACCCTTGTTAACAAAGAATGGCACGTTAACGACTAAACCGGTTTCCATAGTAGCTGGTTTGCTACCGCCTGATGCGGTGTTTCCTTTGATTGATGGTTCGGTTTCGGCTACTTCAAGTTCTACGGTGTTAGGAACTTCTAGACCAATGACTTCCCCTTCAAATGAAACCACTGAAACGATCATGTTTTCTAATAAGTATTTTAATTCGTTTTCAATTTTTTCAGTTGGGATTTCGATTTGTTCGAAGGTAGTGGTATCCATGAAGACATGGGAGTCACCCGCAGCATATAAGTATTGCATTTCTTGGGAATCGATATGGGCAGTTTCCACTTTTTCGCCCGCGCGCCAGGTCTTATCAGTAACAGCACCTGAACGTAGGTTTCTTAATTTAGAACGAACAAAGGCGCTGCCCTTACCTGGTTTAACGTGTTGGAATTCAATAATCCGATATAAGTTGCCGCCGTCTTGGATGGTTAAGCCATTTTTAAAGTCATTTGTTGTTATCATTCTTTATCTCCTTTTTTCTTGAAATCATTTCTATTTTAGCATAGACGCGCTAATTTTTCCCTAACTTGCTTGATATTTTACAAAACAATCAATTCACGTGGGGATTTGGTGATGTATTCGTTGCCGTCTTCATGGATGAGTAAGTCATCTTCAATCCGGACACCACCTAGGTTTTCCAGGTAGATTCCCGGTTCATCAGTAATAAATTGGTCGGCCTTGAGGACATTTTTACTGTTTGGTCCAGCCATAGGGGCTTCGTGAACTTCTAGACCAATACTGTGGCCTAGTGAGTGGCCAAAGTTTTTACCATAGCCTTGGCCTTCGATATAGTCTCTGGCAATGGCGTCCAATTCTTGACCTGTCATGCCAGGTTTGAGGGCTTCTTGGACCATGCGGTTAGCATCAAAGACAATTTGGTAGATCTTCTCTAAAGTGGAATCCACTTGTCCCACTGCCACAGTCCGGGTCATGTCGGAACAATAGCCTTGGTAGTAGCAACCAAAGTCAATGGTAATTAACTCATGGTTGGCGATTAATTTGTCCGTAGCAACTCCATGAGGCATGGCTGATCGTTTACCGGAAGCCACGATGGTGTCGAAGGAAATCCCGCTAGCACCGAATTCACGCATCTTAAAGTCCAGGGTATTGGCAATATCAATTTCACTGATCCCCGGTTTAATGTAGCCCAGGATATACTCGAAGGCTTTATCAGTAATTTCACAGGCTTTTTTGATCTTGTTAATTTCATCAGCGTCTTTGACTTGACGGAGGACTTCAATCATCCCGGAAGCAGGCACCAATTGGACTTCTAAAACATTTTCAAAGTCGTCAAATTGCGCGACTGTCACATGTTGTTCTTCATAACCTAGTTGGCTAACCCCATTTTCTTGGAGTAGTTCTTGGATCAGACGCAAGGGGGAAGAATGTGAGGCAGAACCACCTGCTTCAATGACCTCATAACCTTGGCACTGGAGTTTCGCTTGCTCGGTGTAACGAAAATCGGTAATAAAGTAAGCGTTCTTGGTTGTTACTAAGGCTAGTCCACTTGTCCCAGTAAAGCCAGTCATGTAGCGCAAATTATAGGAATCGGTCACTAAATAAGCGCCCAAACTTTCTTCTTGCAAACTCGCTTGGAGCTTTTTGATACGTTCTTTCACAATAGTTCCTCCTTATTTACTGAGTAAGTAATGTAAATCGTACACTCCATTCTACCACAAGTTGGGGAAAATATTTTATAAACTTTATTTGATGCCTCTTTCTTAGATTGATTGATAATTTGGGCAGAAATGTTTATGTCTGATGATCTCAATAGAAAAAAGGCTGTGGCTTGAACCACAACCTTCATTAAAATAGAAACAGTCTAATTAACATTCTCTCCAGCGATTTCGCCCTTTGATGTGACTGTCACACCCTATCCCAAACCTGCTCCAGTCACAGGACGAACGTCCATTTCAAAAACTTCCAACGCTCAGAATAGCTGAGCTTATGGCAGTTTTCTCCAATGATTTCGTCCTTTTTTTGTGACTGTCACACTCTTCTCTTAAAATTTTAAGTCATAAACAGTATCACTGGCATAGATGGTTACCCGACATAGTTGCTGGTCATTTTGGGTATAGTAGTCAACTTGGCCGAGGTTAAAGTAAAAGCGTTTATTGAGCTTTAAATTAGCCCGCTGGTCTTTGACCTTTTGACTGGTCTCCTTTTCCTGTTTGTCTTTCAGTTTGGCTTTGACTTGCTTGAGTTCTTTTTCTTTAGCCTCATTCATTCTTTTTTGTCTAGTCTCTTCTTGAGCCTTTTCCTCTTCATCAGAAAGCTCCTCAGCCTTTTCTTCCTCTAAATCCGCTTCCTCCCTGGAAGTATCTTCCGCTGCTTTTCTAGCGGACAGGTCTTCTTGAGCCTGATCATAGTTTGGATAGACATTAACGAGTATGATTTCTGTCTCCTCATCCTCATGCTCCAGCATTTCCTCTAAACCAGGTCCATTCACTAAGATCTCCTCTGAGTCTGAATCGGTATTGACTTGGATAAGATAGACTTGGTCGGGATCAGATGTATCCAATTGCCCTTGATCGATTATGGCTGCAAAATACTCCTTATTTAATGAAGGAATTGGTTCATAAGCGTCTCGTTCTTGATTCTGTTTTTCCTTATCTCGCTTTCGACTTGCTTCTTGTTCTTCGCGCTCTTTTAGCTGGGCCGCTTCCTCCTTATCTTGGATTGCTTTTTCGATCCTTTTCTCTTCATTGGCGAGACGGTCTTCATACTTGGCTTCCATTTCACTTTCTACCTGGTCTTCAATTTTCAAGTATTCATGTTGGTAGGCCATTTCTGCCAGGCTATGGGCCAGGTAACCTTCCGCTACTGTCCGCATATTGGTGATATTAACTTGGTAGAGCTTGAGGCTGGCTAGCGACAACAAACTCAAGATAAAGAGCAAAGAAAGGGAATAAAAGAGGATGGAGCCCGACTTATCCTTAATCGCTTTCAGTTTCCCTAGCCTCCTCTCTAAAGGAAATCAGTGCCTGGTACTCCTTTTGATCGGCTAAGCGGCAATTTACCTTCACCTGGTGGGAATTGACCATGGTGAACTTTACCAACTCCACCCCCATCAAATAAGGTTGGTGGCCGCGACCAGAGACCAGGCGGCGGATCATTGAAGACTCCTGGTTACTGTAATACTCCATCTGAATCCGTTGACCACTAGCCAGTTGGTAGTTCAAGCGAGTGCCTGTCGCCCAATTGAGCCGGCTATGGCGGGCTTCTCTTTGCAGCTGCATCAGAAAAACGCCCCAATCATCTTGCTGGATATCCTTGACAGCTTGGTAGTGGTTAATCTCCACTTCGACCACCAGGATAAAGAGTGATTGGATCATAAAGAATAAGGCTAAGGCCAGGACTGCTTCAATTAAGGTAAAGGCCGACTTATTCCAAGTCTTCCACACTTTCCAATTCAATGCTGACTGCCTCCACTTCTTCTTGACCGGGAACATAGGCGGTTCCCTGGATAAAGTCTACTTGGCTAGTTTTCTCTTGGCCTACGCTAGCTAGAATTTCAGCGTACAAGGCTTCTTGTTGGTTAAGGGCAGCTTGCTGGCGGTTGAAATGCCCTAACTGTAAGGGAATCATGGTAACAAACAATGATACAAAAGAAGCAATCAAAAATAAAGAAACCAAGGCTTCGACCAGCATAAAGCCTGCCTTATTCCTTACGTTTTTCCACCACATACTTGCCCACTCCTAACTGAAATTTCACCATGTAACGCCCTTGAGGATAGCGTAGGGTAACCGTTCGGGGCTGAATATAGCCGGTCCCTGGTTGGATGCTGACCTTCTGGTAGGACTGGATTCGGGTACCTTTGGGTAAGAGGATAATGTCTTTAATATAAGGATCCTGCCCCTCCTTAGCCTGCATAATCCGCACCTGGTCAGAGAGAAAATAGAGATAGTAGTATTCACCCTTGATAATAGCCTCCTTCTGACAGGCTTCATAGCTCTGCAAGATTTCCTGGAGGCAGGTTTCAACAGCTAAATTTTGACTGGCTTTTTGACTTTGAATCATGGTCACCGTAAAGATCACCCCCACAATAAATAAGCTTAAGACCATGGACAGAAGGGTCATCCCTGCCCTCCCCTGAATATTTTTAAGCTTCATTCTTATTCAGCCGGTAAGGCATTGAAGCGGTCTGCCTGTTCTTGGCTTAAATATTCTTCCGCCACCAATTGATCAATCGTCCCCTCTTGGCCATCATGGTCATTTTTGTAGAGGATCTGCTGGGTTTCTACGGTTTGCCTTAAGGCTTCATCCCCAGTTTCTTGGGCACTGTCTCTTTGGTTCATGATATTAGGTAAGAAGAGTAAGATCAGTAATCCTAAAATAAAGAGGACAACGATCATTTCTAAAAGAGTGAAGCCCTCCTGTTTATGGACACCTAATTTTTTCATCATTCGATTTGCTTTATGGTTTACGACATTCATCATCCTGGTATCTCTCCTATCATATTAAACATGGGTAGCATCAACATCAGATAAATCGTTACGATAAATAGAGCAATCACGATAAATAAGCCATTCTGAATCCAACGCATGAGCAGCTTGACCTGGTCTTGGTAATTCTTCAAACAACGCTGACTGTAAAGACGCATCTTGAGTGCCAATTGACTCAGTAGCTCCCCCTGGTGGACAATGGCGGGAAATTCCCGGGTAAAAATATTGACCTCCCGTAACTGGCTGACAATAGCCTGGCCTTCTTCATAAGAATGGGCTAAATAGTGGCCAAAATCATAGAGGAAAGGAACCTCCTCTTGCTGGCTAAAAGTATCAATAATTTGCTTAATGGAATAGCCCACCTGGAAGAGCTGGCTAAATTCATAGGCGAAGTAATAGGTGTAATAAAGCCGCAAGAGTCTCCCTAAAATTGGAATTTTGACCAAGGCCTGAGCTTGGACTAAGGGACCCACTTTTTGCTTCCAAAGTCGAAAAAGCAAATAGAAAACCACTAACGCCGTGACAAAGATTCCTAAAAGTAAGGGGAGATTTTCCAAGCACCAAAAGAGTAAGCCTAAGACTCCTGAATCAGGACTGGCTTGTAGGCGGTCAAATTGTGGTAAGACAAAGCCCCGCATGCCCAGTAGCATAAGTAAGAGTAAAAGCACTAGAAAAACTGGATAGCGTAAGCTTTGCCTGATAAGGGCTTGCTGGTGGGCTCTCTCCTTGAGATAGGCACTGATCGTCTTTAACCCTGGGGCAAAGTCACCCCAGCGTTCAGCAACTTGGATTTGAAATTGAATATCCTTGGCCAGTTTCATTTCTCCAGTGGTTTCATAGAAGAAATGCCCTTCAATTAACAAGGCCTCCATGGCTTTAAAAGTCTCTTCCTGCTTGGGATAGAGGGCCGCTAAGAAGGAAAAGATGTCAATCATTTGAAAGCCTTCCATTAACATGTCAGCAATATAGGCAAGCACTTCGGCTTGGAGGGCTTTATTCCAAGAGGAAGTAATTTCATAATTAGCAATTTTCTTCCAATTGATAGGCTGCCAGAAGCTCGGCTTGGATTTTTCCATGGGTATAGGCCTCCTGCAATTTACTATTTAAGGACTTAAAGTCACTGGCCACTTCTCCCTTAGTGAGGTATTGGGCCAACATCCGGGCATTCATCCATTCACAAAAAAGTTGCCGCGAGTCCGCTTCTCCTGTGACGGGAATAAGGCGCTGAGAAGCGACAAACAAGAGCGTTTGAAGCAATTGTTCTTGGCTCAGGCCCAACTCTTTCAATCGGCCAATGACGCCGATACAGTTCTTGGCATGGATGGTAGCAATCACCAAGTGCCCGGTTAGGGCCGCCCGCATCACCATTTGAGCGGTTTCTTCATCACGAATTTCACCGATCAAGAGAATATCAGGATGGTGGCGGAGGCTGGCCTTGATCAGGCGTTCATAAGTTAAGCCTGCCTTGCGGTTGACTGAGATCTGTAAGAAATTAGCTTCCTTAATTTCCACCGGATCCTCCATAGTAATCACCTGACAGGCGCGCTCCTGGTAGACCTCTCTTAAGAGATGGTAGATGGTTGACGTCTTTCCCGAGGCCACCGGGCCAGAGAAAAGCATGAGCCCACTTTTTCGATAAAGATATTTCTTCATCTCCTCTAAGTCTTCAGCTTCTCGGTCGCTGTACTGCCACTGACTTTGGTCATAGAGCAGACGGATCACCAAGGATTCCTGCATGAGATAGTTGGCTAAGGTGGACAGCCTAAGTTCAATTTCTCCCTGGTCTAATTGATAGATCAAGGCCCCTTCTTGGGGTAAACGTTGCTCGCCCACATCTAAATGACTAATATACTTCAAATAGCGAATCCAGCGGCTACCAAAGTCTAAGTCAAACTGGCGCACCGGCTTTAGGATGCCCTCTTGGCGGAAATAGACTTGGTAAAGCCCCCTTTCTGGTAAAAGATGGATATCGTCCACCCGGGCTTGGTAGGCTTCCCTGAGTATTTCTTGAGTGACTTTCTGCAAGTTATCCCTCCTTTTCCTTCATTAAATACTATGAATGACTTAGGCGTTAACCGCCTACTTATTGGTCCGCAAAATCCTTCACTTTTTATTTTTAATTTTCTCAGCTTTTTAAGCTAAAAAAATCAGTTCGAATAACTCTCATCCGTCTGAAGTCAAAAATGTCAAACAGCTAAAACGCTATCATTTTTATCTATGCAAAAATCGTCAGTGAGCGCCTACTTTTTACTGTTTTTGCAAGATTTAATCCCGGGTAAAAATGACTTTAATTGCCTTCTGTCCTATAATGAATTGCAGAGCTCAAACTGGCTTTGTGCTTATAAAATAAAAAAGAAGGATGGTGGAATAGATGGATAAAATCATAGAGCAATTGCACCATATGGAAGTTGATGCCAATCGTCATCTTGAGAGTGTTCAAGAAGAAAAATTAGCCTTGCGTCAAGACTATGACCAAAAAAAAGCTGATTATAAGAAACAAGCTCAAGCTAAATATGACGAAGAGTTAGCCAGGGTCCAAGCTCGTAACCAAGACTTACGCGAGAAGCGAACCCAAGACTTGCAAACAAGCTACAACCGACAAATGGAGCAAATCAAACAGCTCGTTGATCATGATCAAGACAGCTACCTCAAGGATTTCTTCAATCAATTACAGGCACTCGGAGTGACAGGCGATGACTAACTATACCGCAATCAACACCAAGGTCCGGGCCATGAAAGGTCAGCTGGTCTTGACTCCAGAAGAAATCGATGACCGCTTAGCAGGTTATACCTTATCAGACCTCTATCAGGTCCTCGACCAATTGCCCTCCTACCATCAAGTGATGCCCAGCGAACAAAATAAGCTTGATCTCACTGCGGTAAATTTGATCGAACTGATTGATCGGGGCTTGCGCTATGACTTTCTCAAGCTCTACCGCTTTTCTGGTTTCGAACAACGGGCGGCCTTGTCGGTCTATGGGATTCGTTTTGAACGCGAATTTATCACCAAGGTGCTCAGAGGCTTGGAGCGCCAAGAATCGGTCCCTTTTGTCGTCAACCCATTTACTGACTACTTGGAAAAGCACCGCCACTTTCACATCGGTGAACTGATTACCAAGACATCGGTCCTTGATGCCATTGATACCTTTAGAGATACCGATTACGGTCAATTCTTTGAAGACTATCATGATTATTTCCATGACCACGACTACAACCATTACATTATCAGTACCGTCTTTGAACAATACTGTGCGGTCTTGGTTTGGAAGAAGGCCAGTCGGGGACTTAATGATAAGGCCTTGACCCGCTTTAAGAAGTTATTTGGTAGTGAGATGGACTTAGCCAATATCCGGACCATTTTTCGTTTGAAATTCTACTATAAGGTGGATGAGAACTTTATCCGCTCCCAACTCTTTAGCCCAGGTCGCTATCTCAATGAAGCTAACATCAGTGCCCTCCTGGCTAGTCAAGACAAGAACACTTTCTTCAACCTCTTGACCAACTTGGGCTACCAAGATTTATTCAAGAGTGGAGAAAATAAAGTGGTGAGCTTGAAGCAACAAAAGGCTTGGCTAAAGACCATTGAGCACCGTTTTGCTAAGAGTTTACCGCAGTCGGTTTTGCCCCTCTTTGACTATCTCAGTCTCAAAGAATTAGAAGCTGACCTACTCAAAGAAAAGGTAGAGGCGATTGCCTACCAATCCCCTGTTACTATGCCATTCCATAATTGAAAGGAGTTCCTTGGATGATTACAAAGATGAGTATGGTCAACATATCTGGTCCCCGTGATGACATCGACCGGATGGCTGACCAATACTTAAGTCATTATGATATTCATTTAGAAAATACTCTAAAGGAATTATCAGAAATTCAGACTTTAAAACCCTATACCAGTCCTGATCCCTACCAACCCTGGGCTGATCGGATTGATAACTTATTACAAATCACGAGTGATGAAGAAGAAGAATTAGAAGGCGATTGTCGCGACTTAGACTTTGACTATATCAAGCGTCTGGTGACTGAGGTCGAAAAAGATTGCTCCGATGTCCAAGGGCAATTAAATGAAGTCAATGAATCACTGGAGAAGTTAGAGGCTGACTACAACACCTACCTGCCTTTTTCCGAAATCGATTATAACTTAGCCGATATTCTTTCCATGGAAAAGATTAAGTTTCGCTTTGGTCGCTTTACTGAAGCCAACTATCGCAAGTTTAAAAAATATATCGATAATATGATTCCTTCCATCTTCATTCCTTCTAAAACCGAGGACGGCTATGTTTATGGCCTTTACTTTGTGCCTGCCGAAGCCCGGCAACGGGTAGACGCTTTGTATTTCTCCTTAGCATGGCAAAGAATTTACCTGCCTGAAGAAAGCGGGACTTTTAAAGAAATTCTTAGCCGCTACCAAGGCGAAATTCAAAAACTCAAGAAAATGCAAGCTGATTTAGAAACCAAGCTAAAAGCCTTCCTCCTACCTGTTAGAGACAATTTATTGGAAGCTAAACAACGCCTCCATAAGTTATCCAAGGCCTTTGGGGTCCGCCGTTATGCAGCCATTACCCGAAATGAATTTGCTAAGAAAGAGACCCGCTATCTCTTAATCGGCTGGATGGATGAAGATGATGCCAAATCCTTAGTCAACGACGTCAAAGATGATCCTAACGTAACCATCTATATTGAAGACGATAGTGATGAAGATAATATTGAACCTCCCACGAAATTGAAGAATAATTTCTTTACCAAACCCTTTCGCATGATCACTAAGATGTATGGGACCCCCAATTATGAAGAGATGGACCCTACACCCTTAGTGGCAGTAACCTATTCCTTAATGTTTGGGGCTATGTTTGGGGACGTGGGCCACGGGCTCTTACTCTTTTTATTAGGCTTAGTGTCCTACCATCTACCTAAAGTCGCCATGGCCAAGATGTTCTTGCCAGTGGGTATTTCATCCATGCTTTTCGGTTTCTTATACGGTTCCGTGTTTGGGATTGAAGACAAGATTATTGAACCCATCTGGTTGAGTCCAAGTAAGGCTATGACCAATGTACCCTTCTTTGGGACTTTGAATACGGTCTTTGTGGTGTCAGTTTGCTTTGGGATGTTCTTAATTCTCTTAACCATGCTGATGAATTTTGTCTTACGGCTTAAAGAAGGCGAAAAATTAGAAGCCATTTTCGACCGCAATGGCCTCATGGGCTTGATTTTCTACGGCTTAATGGTGTTGACCCTGGTCCTCTACATGACTGGTCATTCCTTACCTGCCCTAGGCATTATTATTGCCATCATGGTTATTTCCCTACTCTGCATTGGCTTTAAGGAACAAATCATTAACTTTATTGAAAAGAAAAAAGCCGACAATGAAGACGGGATCGTGATTCAATTAATCACCGTTTTCTTTGAAGCTTTTGAAACCTTATTATCCTTTATTTCCAATACCATTTCCTTTGTCCGGGTGGGTGCCTTTGCCATCAGCCACGGCGTGATGATGGGGATTGTTTTAATGTTTGCCAATCTGGAAGGCAATAACCCTAACTGGTTGGTCTTTATCCTAGGTAACCTCTTCGTCACTGGATTCGAAGGTTTGGTTGTCTTTATCCAAGTCTTACGGCTAGAATTCTATGAACTCTTCAGTCACTTCTATAAGGGCGACGGGATTGAGTTCAAGAGTGTTTGGTCATCAACCAAGTCATAATTCATAAGTTGTCGATTTAATTCAATTTAATTTAAAAAAAGGAGAATGAAAATGTCTATTGCTACTATGCTTAAATTAACGATTGCCTTAACCTTTATCCTTGCTTTTGTCCTTCCAGGCGCTTACTACTTCTTAGGCCATGCCGGTCGGGAACGTTATAAGAAAACCTTGGCTTGGAATGTCTTTGCCTTGGTTTCAGGAATTGCTATTGCCTTAATTATTGCCTACCATCCAGAAGTAGCCTTTGCGGCTGGTCAAGAAGGTGGCGCTGCTAGTGACGGCTTAGCCCGTGGCTTAGGTTTTATCGGTGCTGCCCTTTCCACTGGTCTATCCTGTGTGGGTGCTGGTATTGCCGTATCTAACTCTGCTTCTGCAGCTCTTGGTGCCATTAGTGAAGACTCATCTATCTTTGGTCGTTCATTGATCTTTGTTGGTTTGGCTGAAGGTATCTCCCTCTTCGGTTTAATTGTTTCCTTCTCTATCCTAGGTCAACTTTAATGAAACAATATCTCATTAGCGATAATGTGCATTCCTTAACCGGGATGAAACTGGTGGGCGTTGATGGCGTCTTGATCAAGGACCAAGATTCATTTGAAGAGGCTTTTCAAGCAGTCTTGGAAAGAAATGATATTGGTGTCTTGATGATTTCGCCCCAGCTGATTGCTGACCACCAGGACCTAGTCGATGAGGTGCGATTCAACCGCTCAACACCTCTGATTGTAGAGATGTTAGGCCCCAATGAATATGCATCCGAACAATCCTCAATCGCTGACACCATCCAGCGTGCCATTGGGATATCCATTTAGGAGAGGAGCCTAGTATGAAACTTGAAGAAAAAATGGCTTATTTTAAGGATCAAGTGACCCAACAAAGCCAAGCTGAAATTGACCAACAAATTAACCAATATCGGCAAACACTAGAAGACGATTACCAAAAATTTCAAGAGCAAACCGATGAAACTTTTGCTCATCGTTTAGTTAACGAAAAAGAAGCCTTACGCAAGGAAAATAATAAGGCTATTTCTCAAATTCAAATCAACCAACAACGGGAATTGTTCTTAACCGAAGAGAACATGAAACTGACTCTCTTCCAAACCTTCACCAAGCAAATCGAAAGCTATCAAGAAAGTGAAGCTTATATTGAACAATTGAAAAAAATGCTGAAGAATATTCAAGCCTACGCAGGTCGTGAAAAATACGACCTCTACATCGATGAAAATGATAGTCATTTAAGAAGTCAATTAGAAAGTTATGCTTCCCACCCTATCATTATCTCTGACCGTCCCTTCATGGGCGGCATCCGGGCGGTATTAAGAGAGCGTCAAATCTTAGTAGACTACTCCTTCTTAACCTTTCTTGACCGTCTCAAAGAAAACTTTGTCATTAAGGAGGCTGATTAATCGATGGGAGAAAATACAATTTATGCCATTAATGGCCCCATTGTTACCGTCAAGGGCAATACCGATTTTTCCATGCAAGAATTGGTCCATGTCGGTAAGAGTCGCTTAGTTGGCGAAGTGATTCGTATCGACCAAGCCAAAACCACCATCCAAGTCTATGAAGAGACCGCCGGCTTAAAACCAGGCGAACCCATTTACGGGAGTGGCTCAGCCATGACGGTTGAGCTGGGTCCTGGCCTCTTGAATAATATCTACGATGGGATTGAACGGCCCCTAGAAGATATCGCTGAATCGAGTGGCTTCTATATTAAAAGAGGCGTCAATGTCGACTCGCTCGACCGCCAAAAAGCTTGGCAAATTACCCCAACCGTTCAAGTCGGTGACCAAGTATCAGCTGGGGACGTCATCGCTGAAGTCCAAGAAACCCAAGCCATTAAACATAAAATCATGGTCCCTAATTCTGTGGTCGGTGAAGTAGTTAATGTAGTGGCTCCTGGTTCTTATACCATTGAAGAAACCCTAGCTACTATCCGCCAATTTAATGGTGAGGAATACCAAGTCAAGGCCTATCAAAAATGGCCGATCCGTACCCCACGACCTGTGGCTAAGCGGTTAGAAAGTACTACCCCACTGCTTACTGGACAACGGATTATTGATACCGTCTTCCCGATTGCTAAGGGCGGGACAGCGGCCATTCCAGGTGGTTTCGGTACTGGGAAAACCACCATGCAACACCAAATCGCTAAATTTGCCGATGCCGATGTCATTGTCTACATTGGTTGCGGGGAACGTGGCAATGAAATGACGGAAGTCTTGGAAGATTTCTCTAAACTGATTGACCCGCGTTCTAACGCCCCATTAATGGAACGGACCGTCTTAATCGCTAACACTTCCAATATGCCAGTGGCCGCTCGGGAAGCTTCCATTTATACTGGCTTAACCATTGCTGAATATTATCGGGATATGGGTTATGATGTGGCCATTATGGCCGATTCCACTTCCCGTTGGGCGGAAGCCTTACGTGAATTATCGGGCCGTTTGGAAGAAATGCCAGCTGAAGAAGGTTATCCTGCCTACCTGGCTAGCCGGATCGCAACCTTCTATGAAAGAGCCGGCGATATGGAAACCCTCAACCACGACAATGGTTCAGTGTCAATTATCGGGGCGGTCTCCCCTCAAGGAGGGGACTTCTCTGAACCCGTGACCCAAAACACCAAGCGTTTTGTTCGTTGTTTCTGGGGACTGGATGCCAACCTGGCCCATGCCCGTCACTACCCAGCCATTAACTGGATGAATTCCTATTCTCAATACGTGGATGACCTAACGGCTTGGTATAATAAACAGGTTTCCGAAGAATTCGTGGAGAACCGCTCACAAATGATGGCCCTACTCCACGAAGAAGATGAATTAAATGAAATTGTTAAGTTAATTGGTTCAGATATCTTACCTGATTCGCAAAAATTAACCCTTCAAACCGCACGAATTATTCGTTTAGGTTTCTTACAACAAAACACCTTCCACGAAATCGACCAAGCAGTGCCGATTGCTAAGCAAGCCAAGATGTTAGATGTGATTCTCTATCTCCATTCCCGCTGCCAACAATTGGTCCAATGGGGGATGCCAATGTCTTATATCGCTAAGGCTGATATCTTTAACCAATTAATTACCATGAAGTTTGATGTGCCAAATGATGACTTAGAAGCCTTTGATCATTATTATGAAGATATCGATCGCTTCTATGAAAAAGCAATGCAAGAAAATGGATAAGGGGGAAAATAAATGGCAATTGAATATTTAGGATTAAGTTCGATTGAAGGCCCTCTTGTCGTGGTCGACGGTGTTAGAGGGGCGGCCTATGGTGACATTGTCCGCTTCCGAACTAACCGTTCTGACCAAAAAGTGGGTCAAATTATCACAATTGAAGGCGAACATGCCCTGATACAGGTTTTTGACTCGACTACTGGGATGTCCCTAGATAATACCCATACTCACTTTACCGGTAAGGGGATGGAATTAGGCCTAGGTCCTGATATCTTAGGACGGACCTTTAACGGGATCGGTCAACCGATCGATGGCTTAGGCGCTATCCACGCTGAGGTCAGCCGTGATGTCAATGGAGCGCCCCTCAACCCGGTCTCACGGATCTATCCCCGTGACTATATCGAAACTGGTTTTTCCGCTATTGACGGCTTAACGACCCTGATTCGCGGGCAAAAGTTACCAATCTTCTCCGGTGATGGGATGCCTCATAACCAACTGGCTGCTCAAATTGCTAAGCAAGCCAAACTCGGTGACGGCGTTGACGGCGAATTTGCGGTCGTCTTTGCTGCCATGGGGGTTAAACACGATGTGGCCGACTTCTTTAAGCGATCCTTTGAAGAAAGTGGCGCTATGGAACACGTGACCATGTTCGTCAATACTGCTGACGACCCCGTGATGGAACGTTTGATTACCCCACGGATGGCCCTCACTACCGCCGAATACCTGGCCTATGACTTAGGCAAGCATGTCCTGGTTATTTTGACCGATATGACTTCCTTCTGTGAAGCCTTGCGTGAAGTTTCTAACGCTAAACAAGAAATCCCTTCCCGTAAAGGTTATCCTGGCTACCTCTATTCCGAGTTAGCTACTATCTACGAACGGGCAGGTATTGTTAAAGGACGGCAAGGTTCAGTGACCCAAATTCCAATTCTAACCATGCCTAACGATGACATCACCCACCCGATTCCTGACCTTACCGGTTATATTACTGAAGGTCAGGTGGTCTTGGACCGGAGTATTGAAGGGAAGAATATCTATCCACCAATTAATCCCCTGCCTTCCTTGTCCCGTTTAATGAAGGACGGGATTGGGGATGGCTACACCCGTGAGGACCATGACGCGGTATCTAACCAACTCTTCGCCGCTTACTCCCAAGCTATTGATGCCCGTTCCTTAGCATCGGTTATCGGGGAAGAAGAACTTTCTGACTTGGATAAGAAATACTTAGCCTTCGGAGAAGCCTTTGAACAAGAATTTATTGGGCAAAAGCAAGATGAGAACCGGACTATTACCGATACCTTGAACTTGGGTTGGGACCTACTCCGTAGCTTCCCACGGACCGAGTTAAACCGGATGGATAGTCAATTACTCGACAAATATTATGAAGACACCACTTATTCTTACAAAAAAGATGCCCTAGATAAGGATAGTAAGCAGGACGGTGAGGACTAATGGAAGTCAACCACACCCCCACCAAGGGGAATCTCATGCAGGTTGAAAAAACCTTGCGCTTATCCAAGAACGGCCATGAATTAATGGACCGTAAACGGATGATTTTAATGAATGAAATCATGTCCTTGGTGCAAAAGGCTAAGAAAGTCCAAGAGCAATTAAAGGAAGCTTATAAAAAGGCCTATGAGTGCCTCTTTGAAGCCCAAAGAGAGATTGGTTTACATACCATTGCGGACTGGGCCCAAGATGTGCCCCAATCCGATAGCCTTAGTCTCAAAGTCCGCAGCGTGATGGGCAGTGAGGTGCCTGAGGTCGACTACCAAGCTGAAGCCATGCAACCGGCCTATTCCTTCTCTCAAACTACCACAAAAATGGACGAAGCCCGGATTGCCTTTGAAACAGTCAAGGACTTAGAGATGCAACTGGCCCAAGTGGAAAATGCCGCTTACCGGCTTGCCTCAAATATCCAAAAAACTCAAAAACGGGTTAACGCCTTGAAGAATATCACTATTCCGCAATTACAAGACGCCCAAAGAGACATCTCCTCGGCCCTTGAAGAAAAGGAAAGAGAAGAATTCACCCGTCTTAAAGTGGTTAAACGCATCTTAACCGCCAAGGATGAAGCCCAAAAAGAACGCATGCGCTCTGAAGCATAGAGTGCGACGGGTGCATCAAAGATCGATAACACTGGAGCTAAAGAGCAAAAATTCTTGAAAAGGATTTCTTGCACTTTAGTGAAGTGGAGAGCGATCTGCGCCCGGAGCAGGTTTGCATAGAGTGTGACAATAACTAAAAAGAAGTCTAGGATTTGCCTGGGCTTCTTTTTTATACATAATAGCTTATTCAGTAATGTCTTATTTAAAAAAGGGTATAAAAAAAGGAAGCTGATTTAATTCAGCTTCCTTTTCATTTATCTTAAGCCTTATTTTTTAGCTTGGCTTTTAGCTTCTTCCTTGCCGTCTTTGGCTTCTTTTTTAGCGGTGTCTGCGACATCTTTTGATTTTTCTTCGACTTCTTTACCAGCTTTTTTGGCTTCGTCTTTAGCGTCTTGAGCTGCTTCATCGACATATTCCTTGGTGTAGTCGTAAGCTTCCTTAACGTCGTCTTTAGCCTTGTGGTATTGTTCGTTGGCTACACGGCCAGTTTCTTGTAAGGAGTCTTTAAGGGTGTCAGCACTTTCTTGTAGGTTAACGCGGATGTCGTTAGCTGCATCTGAAGTGGCTTCGTAGATAGTGTTTCCTTTTTCGATAGCAAGATCAGCATAGTCCATCGCTGTGTCTTTTAAGTTGTTCGCTTGGTCATTGATGTCTTGACGTAATTCTTTACCAGATTTTGGTGCGAATAATAAAGCTGTTACAGCTGCTGCTGATCCACCAATAATTGCTCCGAGTAAAAATGCACCTGTTTTATTTGACATAAGATATACTTCCTTTCCTTTTTAACACATTCACTATATTAGGCTAAAATGCCTTGGTTTCAGATTGTTCTTGAGCCTTACGCATGTCGCGTTTTTTCTTAAGTAATTTAGCTGATTTTCCAATCTTTTCAAAGCCAGAAACCTTGGGATCAACCTGGCTATTTTCACTGGCTTGACGTACTTTCTTGTAACCAGCTTTGGCTTGATCAACTTTTTCATCCGCTTTATTGGTGATATTCAATACCAAATCGCGGGTAGAATCATTCACATCGGAAATGGAAACTCCAACATCTCCCACTGCTTGGAATAAAGGATCAACCTTAGCTACCTTACCGTTAACGTCTTCCAATAATTGGTTGGTCTTATTAAGTAGGCCTTGAGCTTCTACTGAGATACCGTCGACATCGCGTCGGAGAACGGCAATTGTTTTATTGGCCTCATCAACTGTATTCACAACTTCTTTAACCGTTTGTGTCAATTGACGGATAAATAAAACAAGAAAAACCACTAAAACAGCGAAGGATACTGCAGCAATAATTGCCGCTATCTCACTCCATGTCATGCTATACATCACTCCTCACATCTTTAAGTGACTTTCTTATTTTTAATATACCTATATGATACCATTTTTTACCTATAATACAAAATATAATCGCTTCCAGTGGCTTGGCTTTACCTTTATTGAAATAACGTATAAACTATATCTATGAACAAGAAAGGAAAGTCTCAATGCAATTCATCAGTCAATGGTTCACCAATTATCTGGGTAATATCGATCTAGAAAATATCTTATCCCAGTTACTGACCACCCTCTTACAATTAGTCCTCACGGTGGTCTTGCTATACATTATTCGCCGGATTACGGTGCGTTTGATTAATACTTACTTTGATAAAACTGCCCGTTTTTCCAATAATAACTACCGGTCAAAAACCATGAAAGCCCTGCTGACCAATATTACCCAGTACGTGTATTACTTCCTGCTTGGTTACTCTACCCTAGCCATTCTTGGCGTCCCTGTTGCCACGCTCTTAGCTGGTGCTGGGATAGCCAGTATTGCAGTAGGTATTGGCGCCCAGGGCTTGGTTACCGACATGGTCAACGGCATGTTTATTCTGCTAGAACACCAGCTAGACGTTGGTGATTCCGTAGTAATCGATCAAGTCAGCGGTATCGTAGAAAAGATTGGGATTAAAACTACCGTTATTCGCGGTTTCGATGGGACCATGAATTTTATTCCTAACCGCCAAATTGAAGTAGTGGTCAATAATTCACGAAATCCTATCCGTAGTGAAGTTGATTTATCTTACTTTGCTGATACCGATATTAATGAATTCGTCGCTGTCATTAAGAAACGTCTTGACGATTTGGCCCCCGACGAGAACCTATCTAAGCCACCGGTATTACTGGGCGTAACTCGAAATGTTGACCACCAACTTGTTTATCGAATCCGCTTCTTCTGTGTCAACGGCAGCCAGGAAGATGTTCAAAGCAAGTACTATGAAGAACTCACCAATGCCTTAAGAGAAGCCGGTATCGAACAACCTGACTCCCAAAGAGCAGTCTCTCATATCAGCGTCGATTATAAACACGCCGAAAATAAAAACGAAAACAAATAAAAAGCCATGATAAGGATCTCTGGCTTTCTACAGTAAGATATTTGTTAGACAAGATCTTAAAGGCTGGGATGAAATTCCCAGCCTTTTTCATGTATTACGTTTTAATTGAATGGTTTTTCTGTAATATTGCCTTTTGGTGTGACTGTCGCACTCTAACCAAACCTGTTCCAAGCGCAGAGCAAGCATCCGCTTCAGAAAATGGCGACAAATTCTCCTTGAGAATTTTTACGACCTTTTCTTCCAGCGATCGTGCTCTTTGGCGCGCTTGTCACACTCTCGCCTTTTATGGCAGGAATTTTTCGGGGACTTTTTCGCCGTTTCTTTGGTAGAAGGTGACTTTTTCTTGGTCAGCTTGCCAGTCTAAGATGGCATAGGTGGGGATGAGATAGTTACCACGGGGGAAACGTACGGATCCTGGGTTAATTAAATGCACCCCATCAAGGACCTGATCATCCATGATATGCGTGTGACCATAGACAGCAATTTGACAGCCTTGTTTCTTGGCATATTCAGCGTATTTCTCTACTCCCGCCTTGACCCCATAGAGGTGACCATGGGTATAGATCAACCGGCCTTCTGGTGTATCTATAATCCGCTCAGGCTGGTAAGGGCCAAAGTCGCAATTGCCCTTTACCGGTTCGATCACATTCCAAATACTGTCGCTAGGATCTAATTCAGAATCACCGCAATGGAGCATGAGATCAACTTGGTCTTGGTAGCGTGCAACCAAGTCTGATAAGATTTGGCTATCCCCATGGCTATCTGAAATTAGTAATATTTTCATTGTAATTCCACCTTTCCTGCTTCAATATCGGCTTTGAGTTGGGCCATGGCTTGGCCGCGGTGACTGATCTTATTTTTTAAGTCAGGATCAATTTCTGCTGTCGTTTTTTGGTAGTCTGGAAGGTAAAAGATTGAATCATAACCGAATCCGTTACTCCCCCGCTCTTCCCTTAGGATTTCTCCGGCCAAGTGACCAATATAGTGTTTATAGACTTGGCCATCCGAATGGCTTAAGACTAGGGCACAGGTAAATTGGGCCTGACGCTTGCCATCTGGAACATCTTCCATAGTCAGTAAGACTTTTTGCCGGTTAGCTTGGTCATTCTTGTCTAGACCAGCATAACGAGCCGAATAGATCCCGGGTTCCCCGTTGAGGGCTTCAATTTCCAAACCAGAGTCATCAGCGATAGTAGGAACCTGTAGGAGTTTTGCTGCTGTGCTAGCCTTTTGACTAGCATTTTCCAAAAAACTGGATCCCGTTTCTGGAATATCATCTATGTCTGGATAGTCTAAGAGAGTTTTAACGGTAAAACCTAGAGGGGCAAATAATTGTTGGAATTCCCTGGCCTTACCAGGATTTTTGGTGGCGATTAAGAGATTATTATTAGCCATGGTCTACTCCTTTTTTGCTTCTAATTGACTGAGGGGGATCCGATTGACCGGTATGTCTTTTTGCAGCCAGGTCTTGGCAATATCCTTGAACAGGGCCACCCCTCCGGTAGTATAAAACTGATAAGTCGCGGCTTCTGGGTTCCATGAAGATTCCGCTAGATTATAGAGATCGAGGATTGCCGAAACATCACTCACGGTTTCAGCGCCAGAATTGACCAGGCGTACCCCCGGCCCCATGAATTTTTGGATTAGGGGAGCTAATAAGGGATAATGGGTGCAGCCCAGAATCAAGGTATCAATAGCTGTCTGTTTCAAATCATAAAGGCTTTCAGCCACAATTTTCTTAGCAATCGGTGAGGAATATTGGCCACTTTCTACTAAGGGCACGAATTTGGAACAAACCAAGGGATAGAGGGTTAAATGCTTGTTATGGTCTAGTAGAACATTTTGGTAGAAATGACTGTTGATAGTGGCTTCTGTAGCCAAAATCCCGATATGGCCGTTTTCACTATAACGGTTAGCTGCTCGAGCACCGGGGTGGATAACACCAATGACCGGAATATTCACCCGTTCACGGATCCGCTCCAGTGACACTGCTGTTGCGGTATTGCAAGCAATCACAAGCATTTTAATATTTTGCTCCAGGAGAAAATCAACTAATTCTTGAGTGAATTCGTTAATCTCCGCCTCTGGCCGGGGCCCATAAGGACAGCGGGCATTATCCCCGATATAAATTATCGACTCATTGGGCAACTGGCGCATGGCTTCTTTGACAACGGTTAAGCCACCCACTCCTGAATCGAGAAAACCAATGGGACGCTTCATGGTGACACTCCTAACAATAAAAAGTCAAATCAATACTTCTATTATAGCAAAAGAGCTTTTCTAATTATAGTAATCCCTTAGCTCAAAATATAGAGGCTAAGCGCTTTAACAGAAAGAAGTCATTTTTAATGTTATTTTTTATTACAATTTATTGAGACCTTAAAAGTTGAAATCTTCCATAAAGACCTAATTTGATAGGTTTTCCTTTGCTTTTAATTAGCAATGATTTTCTTAGTCAGCGGGTCAATATGATATATTAAATGACATAATTAATGACATTAATTTATAAGACATGGTATTATAATTATAAGTACTTATTTAAATACAATGTTCAATCATATTGAGGAGCGATTATATGATTACAGTTAATTTTGATATCGTTCAGACACTCGGCCTCGCTGTGCTTGCCTTATTTTTTGGTAAGTGGATGACCAATGTCTTTCCGGTGCTCGAAGAATATTCCCTGCCCCCTGCTATAGTAGGTGGCTTAGCCTTTGCCTTAGTCAACATGTTTTTACGGTTGACTAACCTGGTCACGTTTAACTTGGACACCTCGCTGTCTACCCTATTTATGGTTGTATACTTTACCACCATTGGTTTTTCTGCCAGTATCCAAGCCTTATCACGGGCTAAGGGTGTGGTGATGAAATTCCTCTTTATTGCTATTTTAGCCATCTTTATCCAAAATATCCTGGCCCTGGTTCTGGGTAAATTCTTAGATATCCCCGGCCCCTTGGCCCTCTTGCTTGGTTCTCCAGCCTTAGTCGGCGGTCCAGGAACGGCGGCAGCTGTCTCCCCAACCATTGTCAACTTGGGGTACGACAACGCTACCTCAGTGGGAATTATTGCAGCTACCCTAGGAATTGTGATGGGCTCACTTTCTGGTGGTCCAGTTGCGTCAGGTATCGCAAAAAAATACTCCCTTTCCGCTAAAGATGACAATGCATCAGCAAACACCAGCAACCGCTACCACCGCCATCCCCAACACCAACGCTTAACCGCTGAACGGATAGGCTATATGTTGTATGGCACCTTACTAGTGATTTTTGTGGGGACTTTTGTCACCGAAATTATTAACACCGTCGTGGGTAAATTAGTGGGAGGAATTACCTTCCCCGTTTATATTGGCCCGATGATTGTGGCAGCCACCGCTCGTAATATCTCTGATGCCAAGGAACGGTCTATCCTTGATGATGCTGCTCTGGATGTGACTTCAGATATCTCTCTTAATCTCTTCCTGGCCTTGACCATGGTAGGGCTAGAATTATGGACCATTATTGATATGGCCCTACCCATGCTTTTAATTATTGTGGCCGAAACAGTAGTGACTCTGGCTTTTGCTCGTTATATTGTCTTTTATACTATGGGGAAAAACTACGACTCGGCCGTAATGACCGCAGGATTTATTGGCTTCGGGATGGGGTCTTCCTCCAACGCCATGGCCTGCATGCGGCAAATCACCCATGAATATGGAGCTAGCCCATTAGCCTTTCTAGCCGTTTCTATCGTGGGAGCACTTTTTATTGACTTTATTAATATCTTTGCTATCTACGGCTTCATCCATCTGATTGCTTAGGACAACTAATAGTAGTCGCTTAACTTTCTTTTCCCTAGGAATTTGTTTATGATAGAAATGAACAATCCCTATTACAAAGGAAAGGAAGACCTCCATGCGGATAGCACTCATTGCCCACGATAGTAAGAAAGAATTAATGATCCAATTGACCACTGCCTACCAGGATATTCTCAGTCAGCATGACTTAGTGGCGACCGGAACCACTGGCAAGCGCATTAATCAAGCGACTGGTCTTAAAGTCCATTGCTACCAATCTGGCCCCTTAGGCGGTGACCAGCAAATTGGTGCTGAAGTCTCACAAAATCAGATCGATTGCGTCATCTTCTTAAGAGACCCCCTAACAGCCATGCCCCATGAACCAGATGTGAATGCTCTGATTCGTCTCTGTGATGTTTACAATGTTCCCTTGGCGACCAATATTGGCAGTGCAGAAGTCCTAGTCCGCGGCTTGGACGCGGGTTTAATCAATTGGCGAGAGGACTATGCCGATGGGCAGGTTAACCGCGATATCCGCGAAAATCTCAGTCATGGAAGTGTCAACCGTCCACTTAAAGAAAATTAAGCAAAATAATAAGGTCAACTCAGACTTCTCGATTAAGAGAAAATCCGAGTTGACCTTTTCTTTTTCTCTAGTGCTTAACTTGCCGCCAGTTATGGTTATTCCACCATAATAGGGCTGACAAGACAAACACTGAAAGGTATAAAGCATAAACGACAAAATCAGTATTTAACTGGGTTCTTGCCATCAAAAAGTCGTCAATGGGAAAGACTGAGTAATAAATCGCATTCATTAGGATAAGGAAGAGAGCATGGCGCTTCATAGCATGCTTGGCTTGCCAGTTGCTCTCCTTAAAGTAAACCAGAAGACCTAAACTCAGCAGGAGGATAGAAAATAGACCGATAGCTGGGTAGGAAATCACTGCCAAGGTCAGCAATAATCCTCCTAGGGCTTCTAAAATTTCAAGGCTAGACATTACCCAGGCCAGCCCTGACAAGGCAAAAAAGACCAGGATATAGATAAGGGGAATGGTGTTTAAAAAACGAAGTAACTTAACCATCTGGATCATCTCCTTATTGGTAGGCTGTTCAAAGCTTTACGAAGGTTTTCTTTCCCATCTATTTTTAGTATAAATAAAAATCCATTGATGTAAAATCATAAGTCTCACAGTGAGTTATAAGATAAAAGTTTAAATTTGCGAACAAATCCGCTAGTCTCTAGTGCGATTAACCCTAAAAATTAAATAATAAATCCTCAGAAAAATAAAAAGTGCCGCACTTAAATGCAGCACTCCTTTAACTCTTGCTTAGTCTAAATGATTTTCAAGAATACTTTCCAATTTTTCTTTTGGTGTGTAACCAACCAGTTGTTCAACCACTTGGCCGTCTTTTTTAACGATTAAGGTTGGGATAGACATAATGCCAAATTCACGTGGGGTATCAGGATTTTCATCCACATCCATCTTAGCAAATTTCACTTGGTCGCCCATTTCTTCATCGAGTTGGTCAACAATTGGAGATTGCATCCGGCAAGGACCACACCAAGTTGCCCAGAAGTCGATTAAAACGACGCCTTCACTCGTTTCTTCTACAAAATTTTGATCGGTTAATGTTTGTACCATTTAACTTCCTCCTTAAATTATTTCAATTAGTCACTCTATGAGCAATGCTTTAAAGTGGCAGGGAGTCTCGCTACTGACCTTCCCCCTCACTTGCAGGCTTTATTATAGCATGTTCTTTACTTTAGCAAAAAATTTTTGCTTACTTTTATTTAGTAATGGTCGCTAGTCGCCAAATTTAACAATAGTTGCCCCTTGGCCACCCAGATTATGGGGAGCGTAGGAGAAGGACTTAACCCGTTTATTATTTCTTAAATATTTCTGTACCCCGTCCCGGATCACTCCAGTACCAAAGCCATGGATAATGGTGACTTGGGGGTAATTGGCCAGCAGAGCCTGGTCGATATAGCGGTCAAGGGCGGTCATAGCCTCTTCATAGCGCATGCCCCGGAGGTCAAGTTCAGACTTAATATTCTTACTTTGACTAGCTCTCACGGTGCTAGAACCTTTTTTTCCCTTAGACTTGGGCTGGCTCTTTTCCTGAAGCTCTAAGTCTTTTTCAGAGATTTCCATCTTCAACATGCCCATTTGAACCAACCAGTGTTTATCTTCACGTTTTTCCACCAAGGTCCCCATTTGACTATATGGGATAACCTTGACTTCGTCGCCAACTTCCAAGTCCTTATTTTTTTTGCGTTTTTGACGTTTGAGGACCTTGTTCTTTTTCAACTGTTGCTCTTCTTGGGTCAAGTTAGCGATTTGCTTTTGTTTGTCAATCATTTCATGTTCTTTAACATTTTGACCATGAGGGTTATTCTTCTGCCATTCTCTAATATCACCCAAGAGCTTATCAGCCTTTTCCTGGGTCTTAGCCACCAGGTCATTAGCTTCTTTTTTAGCCCGGTTTAAATAGGTAATCTTGTCATTTTCCAGGGCTCGGTAGTCCTTCTTCAAATCAGCGAGTAACTTGTCAGCGTCTTGTAAATCTTGGCTTAGGGCTTGGTTGTCCCTTTCATAGGCTTGGCGCTTCTCATCCAAGTCATCGATCATTTCATTTAAGGATTGACTTTCTTCACCGACATAATAGCGGGCCTCATCCACAATGCTTTGGTCCAGTCCCAAACGTTGAGAAATATCAAAAGCGTTAGACCGCCCCGGTTGCCCGATTAATAGGCGGTAAGTTGGTGTCAGGGTTTTCTCATCGAATTCAACACTGGCATTAATCGCACTGGGCTCTTCAAAGGCATAGGCCTTGAGCTCGGGATAGTGGGTGGTTGCTAGAACCGTACACCCCACTTGAGCAAGCCGGTTTAAAATCGCCATTGCTAAAGCTGCCCCTTCCTTAGGGTCAGTTCCCGAACCTAATTCATCGATCAAGACTAAGGACTGGTCATCAATCGCCTCTAGGATTGAGATAATATTAGTCATATGACCAGAAAAAGTCGATAGGTTAGCTTCAATCGATTGTTCATCCCCAATATCAGCAAAGATACGGTCAAAAACCCCAATGCGGCTATCAGCCTTGGCAGTAATATAGAGACCCGATTGCCCCATTAACTGCAGTAAGCCAGTTGTCTTTAAAGTAATGGTCTTCCCGCCGGTATTGGGCCCGGTAATAATTAACATGCGGTAGTCACCGTCAAAGCTAATGGTATTTGCAACAGCTGTCTTAGGATTTAATAAGGGGTGGACGGCTTCTTCTAGGTTCAAAGACTGGTGATCTTGGGCAATGAGAGGCCGGTGGGCGTCCTGCTTTTTCGCATAGCGCCACTTGGCTTGGATGAAATCAAGTTGCCCCAAGATTTGATTATTTTGATTAATTTCTTGACTATGGGGAGCTAGGTCGGCTGATAACTCCGCAAAAATCCGCTCAATTTCTGCCTGCTCTTCAATCCGCAGGCTATGCACCTTGTTATTGGACTCCATCACGACTTGGGGTTCAATATAGAGGGTCTGCCCTGAGGCACTTTGGTCGTGGACCACGCCGCCGAACTTGCGACGGTATTCTTGCTTGACCGGTAAGACATAGCGGTCATTACGAATGGTCACAATTTGGTCACTCAGATAATCGGCTTGGCTGGATTTAATTATATTATCCAAACTCATCCGAATATGGGCTTCTTCTGCCTTGATACTTTGGCGAATACTGTGTAAGTGACTGCTGGCTTCATCATAGACCGAGCCATCACTAGCAATGGCCTGGTTAATCTTTTTAGCCAGGTCCTTATGGTTAGCAAAGTCACTCACATAGCCTTGCATTTGCTCTACGTCAAGGTCTAAATCCTCAATCTCTTTAAAGAAATGACTGACTTCACTGACACTTTTCAAGACCCGACCCACATGGGCCAGTTCTTGGCCATTCAAGATGCCGCCAATATCTAAGCGCTTCATCAAAGGTCCCACGTCAACTAATTGACCCAGTGGCAAACTGCGTTGAGCTTCATCAATGCTTTGCATTTCATCAATATCAGTCAAAGCGGACTCAATCTTTTCGGGTTCGGTCATGGGTTTAAGCTGTAAGGCTTGGTTCTTTCCTAGGGCGGTTACCGTTTCTTTGGCTAGGGCCCCGGTAATTTTATCGAATTCTAAGATTTTTTCTATTTTTTTATTCACAGAGATGCTCCTTTTTCACGATCAACTGACCATCTAATAAAAAAAGAGGCTGTGACCTAGGTCAGAGCCCCTGGCTATATGGCGATTGCTATACCGGCAAACCATAAGTTAAAGACTTCATGGGTAAGGAAGGGGGTGCGACGGATAAAGAACTCGGCCACACTATTATGACTTAAGAAGCCTTGGACACCTTCCAGTCCCAGTAAAGACAGGATGGCAAAGACAAAAAACAAGGTGAACCAGGCAGTGATAAAACCAGTAATAAAGCCACCCAGGCTCAGGACCTTTCCTTGGCCTTTTCGATACTTAGACGGTGAAAAGAGGTAGAGAATAAAGCTCTTAACTGCTTGGACCCCCACTAATATAAGGGCAAAGGCCATGGCCCGATAGTAAATCACATCCATATTGGTTAGGACAGCATCTGGATAGTATGAGAAGTCACTGGTCATGGAATAGCCAGGAAAAGGGATAATCAATTCTAACTTCTCCGCTAAAGGTAAAAAGTACTCCTTAGCCACAAAGAAGCTGACTCCTAAGGATAGGACCTGCAGGAGCTGCACACCAAAAGTCCGGCGACTATAATCCATAATGGTTAAGGCAAAAAATATCAGGACTAAGATTAAGGTAATGGTGGTATTAGACAAGCCAAGCCCTCCTTTCTAATCACGGGGCGTCTTGGAGAGGCCTTGGGCTTTCTTAGCTGCAAAGGGATCATAGTAAACCACAGAAGGGTCCGCTTTTTGCTTGTCTTGGCTAGCTTTAGCCTGCTGGGAAGTCTTTTTACTACTTTGTCCTTTATTTTCACTCGCCTTAGCTGCCTTGACCTGTCTCTGACTTTCACTGAGTAAGCTTTGACTAGCTTGGCTATAGGAAGGTTGACTTTTAGCTTGGATCAGCTTGCCCCCTTCAGAGAAAGCGGTTAAATTAGGTTGTTGAATCGTTTGCTTTAGGGTTTGTAATTCAGTCTCTAAGCGAGCTTTTTGCCGGCTCAAACGTTCTATTTGCTCTCTTTGGCTAGCGATTTCTGCTTCATTTTCCAGCCAATGGGAGGTCGCATTGACAGCGACTAAGAGGGCCATTTTCTGATTAGAGAGAATTGAAGGTTTGCTTTTAATTTCATTTAAGGCGATATTCACCCGGCGAACCACTTCTTCAATATGTTCTTCAGATTTATTGCCGACAATTTTTACAGTTTGTTTTCCAAAATGAGCGGTATATTCTTGCTGCGACTCAGTCATGAACAGTCTCCTTTCCTGAACATTTACTCCTTATTCTACCATTGACACGAGGGCTTGACTAGTCATTGCCCTAATAATAAAAAGAGCTGAGAAAGTTATCCCAGCCCCTTAATCATTTTTATAAAATTATTCTTTATCTTGGCCTTTATCGGCTTGTAAAATCTCTTTTAATTCATCAGCAACAAACTGAACATTGGTACCGACCACGATTTGTAAATTATGTTCATTCACTTTTCTTAAGCCAGGAACACCGGTAGCCTTGATTTTGCCTTCATCAATAGCATCCGTATCCTTCAATTGGAGACGTAGTCGGGTAGCACAATTGCTTACTAATTCAAGATTATCTTTGCCCCCAAGGCCTTGGTAAATACTTTGAGCCATGACTTGGTATTTATCTCCACTTTGGCTAGAGGCCTCGGTTGCCTTGCTTGCTGCTTGGTCTTCTTCACTAACCACTTCCCGTCCAGGCGTTTTAAAATCAAAGCGACGGATTAAGAAGTCAAAGAGGAAGAAATAAATAACAAACATGGCTAGGCCTAGAACTAGGATCATCCATTGGTTATTAGCCATGGGCATCCGCCAGGACAAGACCATATCTATCAAACCTGCTGAGAAGGAAAATCCTAGGGTTGCATGTAAGGCTGAGCAAATAAATAAGGACAAACCTGTTAAACAAGCATGAACTGCGTAAAGTGCTGGTGCGGCAAACATAAAGGAAAATTCCAGTGGCTCGGTAATCCCAGTCACAAAGGCTGCCACTGAACCAGCAATCAGTAAGGAAGCAACCGATGACCGATTTTCTGGACGGGCATTCTTATACATGGCTAAGGCTGCTCCAGGTAAACCAAACATCATAATGGGAAAGAAACCGGCTAGGTAGCGCCCTGTCACCCCAGGTTCTCCCTGACTAGACCAGAAATTACCAATGTCATTAATCCCAATGGTATCAAACCAAAAGACATTATTAACGGCATGGTGGAGTCCAAAAGGAATCATCAGTTTGTTAGTGATGCCGTAAATACCCGCTCCGATATCTCCTAAGTTAGCGATCGCTGTCCCAAAAGCGACTAAACCACCATAGACAGTGGGCCAAAGGAAGAGTAAGATAACCGCTAAAATTGCTGACAAGGCAGCCGTTACGATAGGAACGGCCCGCTTCCCACTGAAGAAACCTAACCATTGGGGTAACTTAACATTGTGGAAACGGTTATACATTTCTCCAGCAAGAACACCGGAAATAATCCCGATGAAGACATTATTAATGGCTTTAAAGGCTGGGTTAACTTGGTCGACCGCTTGGCCGGTAATTCCACTTAAAATTTCCGGACTTAATAAGGTCGTGATCATTAAGAAAGAAACTGCCCCACTCAAGGCAGCTGCCCCGTTATTATCTTCAGCAATCCCCATGGAGATTCCCAAAGCAAAAAGTAGCGGCAAGTTATTAATCACGACTAAACCTGCTTGAACTAGGAAAGTCGCTAAAACATTGGAACTTCCTTGTAAGGCATTAGCATCGATGGCATAGCCAGTCCCCATAAATAAAGATGCCACTACCAATACGGAAACAGGCAGCATCAAGGACCGACCGATTTTTTGTAAGTAATCTAACATATTAAATCTCTTTTCTCTCTAGTATTCAATAATTTAACGTCTCAAGGACTGAGCCATTTTGAAATAGGTGTGGCGCTTACCACGGACAGCAATGCTTAAGGCCATAATATTTTCGGGGTCTGGCATTCGTCCATAGCTCCCATCACCAATATGATGAATATCCGCCCCAACCTGCTTATTATTTAAGGCAAAGGAGCGAATGGTATCTGGGCTAGCACTTTCTTGGCTGGTGCCAATGGTTGCCATCACTAAGCCATCTTTGTCTTGGACTGCTTGGCAAGCTTGATGAGCTTCTTCTAGTAATACTCCAGGCACTGTACCGACACTAGGCATCAAGACCCCGTCCGCACCTGCTTCAATAAATTGAGTAAATAAGCTAGCATCAATCAAAGTTTCTCGTTTACCGGCACCATGCATTTTCCCCGCTAAGATTAAACCAGAATAGGCTTGCCGGCCCGCTGCTAGGGCAGCTAAGATATCGGCATTAGTCACACCCGTCGAGGGATTAGCGGTTACCATGACAAAGTCCACGCCTAATTTTTCTGCCGTGGCAAAAGCTTTTGAGCTCGCCCGTCTTCCGGGGCTAATTTCAACCTTTTCATCGAGGACTTGACTGTCAGCAGATACGGGTTCCAAGTTGATACCAATGGGACGCCCGGTAAGTTCTTTAATGACTTCAATCACAGGTTTCTTGCTTTCAAATCCCTTGATTTGGGGGTGAAAGACATCCAATTCATTCAAACAGATGAGGTCGGCACCAAAAGCCGTCATCACTTCGGCGTTGGTTAACCCCTCAATTAAAGGAGCAGCGGTTACCACCGTTTCAGCCATAATAATCCGGCCTTCACTGGCTTGAATACTTTTTTTGAGCTCATCCTTAGTGAAGTTTTTAACTTCACTGGGAAAAGCACTTATCAAACGTTTCATAAATCGACTTCCCACCTATCTAAGAAAAATCTGAATTACCTGCAGCATTTATAATAATTGAAAAAAGTAAGCATCTCAATATCTTTTTAGTTAATAATAAAAAGCGTGTGACAGTCACAACTATGGCCTTGTCTCCTATGACCGGAACAGATTTGGATTAGAGTGTAAATAAAAAAGAATGGAAGTTTCATCCATCCTTTCAAAAATTTTAACGATTATCGGGTGAATACTTCTCTTCAATACCACTAAACCAATAAGAGAAGATAACCCCCGCCACAAACATTACTATGGCCAAAATTAAGGTAGTCATAAAACTCAAGCCTGTTTCCATTAAGCCTTCTGGGGTAAAGGCTGGAAAGACCACGGTTGGAAAGATGGCTAAAGAAGAACCGATCACAGTTCCTAAAATAAAGTGGTACATCTTGGCATAGTAGTGGTCAAAGAGCCAGTTGGCCACTTTGGCTAAGGCCAGGACACAGAGAATAGCACCGAGGCCTAGAGGAATAATGACGCCCATGTTTAAGTGAGAAATTCCCGCTGACATCTTTTCGTATAAGCCAAAGTAAATCAAGAAATTACTTGGACTCATGCCTGGAACAATAACGCCTAAACCGATCAAGGCCCCAGAAAATAACCAAACCCCAAAACTAGGTGTTAAGTGAGAAAAATGTTGGCCTCCAAAGACCATTAAGGCAAATAAGGCCAAGGCAGTCAGACCCATGACCAGGTAATCGGCTGTGCTTCGCCCTTCTTGACCGGCCTGTTTAAAGAGAGAAGGAAAGGTTCCTACCACAAAACCGATAAAGAGGCAGGTAAAGAGGGCCTCATAAGAACCAAAGGCCTTCATGACGAAGAAGGAAAAGAGAATAATCCCGATGACAAAACCGATACCTACCGGGATAAAATAGCGAACATTTTGCCAAAATTTATGGGTAATATTTCCTAAGAAATTCAGTAATTTATCATAAATACCAAAAATTACGGCCAAAACCCCGCCGGATAAGCCCGGTAGTATCCCACCAATACCAACAAAAGCCCCTTTGACCAAGCGTAACCACCAGTCCTTTGAAAAGACTTTGTCTTCATTTTCAATATCATTCTTATGTGAATCAGTCATTAAAATGCCTCCAAATTAATCATTAATTTCACTATTATAACCGAAATTCAGCCGTATAGGCTATTTTTGAGTAAAATTAAACTTTCTTTAAAGAGTAGGCCGATTCGCCCAACTAAGATTTACTCTGCCCGTAAGGCTTCGACCGGGTCAAGTTTAGAAGCCCGGTTGGCGGGTAGGAGGCCAGAGATAGTAGCAATCACCACGGCAATAGCCAAGCCGATAAGTAGGAATTGCCAAGTAATATCTAACATGGAGACTTGGAATAGCTGGTTTAAGACCTGGTTGGCCAAAGCAGCGAAGGCAATGGCCAAACCTCCCCCTAAAAGTCCGGAGAAAAGACCGATCAAAAAGGATTCAGAAATGAAGATACGGCGAATATCCTTACGCCGTCCTCCAATGGCCTTAATGACCCCAATTTCTTGGGTCCGTTCCACGACACTAATATAAAGGACGGTTAAAATCATAATCGCAGAGACTAATAAAGAAATACCAGCCACACCGATAAGGACAAAGGTGAAGATATCAATCATTTCCGTAAAGGTTTTGACCAAACTTTCGGTGGCCGAGCCCCGATAGCCCATATCCGCGATAGTTTCCTTGATTTGTGGGGTCAGACTCTCATCTTCAGCCAGTAAATACACCACATTGGGCTTAAGGTCAATGTCTTGGTCAGCTGCTAAAGTTTCCAAGTCATCATAATTTAAGTAGACGGTGTCAAAGATTGCCGCTGATCCCATAGTCTCGTCAGCCTGGTAAACGCCAGAAATAGTAAAATCTGCTTTGAGATCTTTTTGTTTCAAAGTCAACTTGAGGGTCAGCTTTTGACCGATCGCTGACTGACCAGTATCTTCAGCCAGCTTATCGGCAATCCCTCGACTAACTAAGATTTCTCCCTGTTCGGGTAAATGGCCTTCAGGCAGGTTAGCGGGAGTGATTAATGACGAAATCGTCTGTAAGTTCATGAAGGGGTAGGTCTGATCCTCTTTTTTGAGGTAATCGGTTCCTAAAGAGAAATTGGTATATCCCACTTCAAGGTTTTCTACTCCCGATATCGCACCAAGCTCTTCAATATTTTCCTGCTCAAAGGCCGGATCTTGAAAATCGGGACTGATAGTGGTTTGGGGAAGATTTTGTCCCTCGTTTGACCCGCTGCGCTCTTCCATGCTTTGCATTTCTGGATTATTCATAGGCATGCGGACTTCAGTCACCTGGGGATTGACCTGGCTTTCCATGGTATCCGTCAAATAATTATTGACCCCCGACCCTAAAGCCAGCATCAAAATAATACTCATAATTCCTACTGAAAAACCAAAGGCAATCAAGAGATTACGCGACCACTTAGCCCGCATATTTTTTAAGGCCAGTTGGATAGCTGACCAGAAAGAAAAGGCATTGGAATGGGCTTTCTCCACTTGGGGCAGCTGGCGCATGCCTTGGTAGTTGACCAGTGCCGCTTGGTTTTCACTAATCCTTTCATCGGCAATGATTTCGCCGTCGCCAATTCTGACCAAGCGGCTAGCAATCCCAGCCACTGCTTGGGAATGGGTGACGATGAGAACTAATTTTCCCGAAGTAGCGATGGCCTTAAAGATATCTAAGACGGCGTCAGCTGTCTGTGAATCTAAGGCCCCAGTCGGCTCATCAGCGATAATAATTTCAGGGTTATTGACTAGGGCCCGGGCAATAGCCACCCTTTGCTTTTGCCCACCCGATAACTGGTTGGGCCGCTTGTGGATTTGTTGACCGAGGCCTAGTTGCTCAAGAACAGTCTTGGCTTGTTTTTCCCGTTTGCTTTTAGGAATATTGGATAAATTCATCGCAAGGGCCACATTTTCTAAGACCGAAAGATGCGAAATTAAGTTAAAATTTTGAAAAACAAAGCCAATCTTATCCTTATGGTAATTGACTAAATCGCGCTCCTTGAAGTCAGCGATGTTCTCCCCTTCAATCAGGATTTCTCCAGTAAAATCAGTATCTAAACCACCAATTAAGTTCATGAGGGTGGATTTACCGCTGCCTGATTCACCAACAATGGCGACTAATTCTCCAGCTTCAAAATCCAAGTTAATGTCCTTTAAGGCATGGAATTGGTCACCATTAGCCAGGGAATAGTATTTATTCACGGCATTTAAGCTTAATATTGCCATATGCTTACTCCTTACTTTCACTTGCTTTTAAAAAAGGCTTGGTTAAGACAGTCACTTAGCCAGCCACTAGGTTGAGTGAGGACTCACTTTTAACCCAAGTACAGTAACACTAAGTCCTCTAGAGAGCAAACAATATGATAATAATCAGGTCTTAATAGTAATAATTGATTTTAGCAACACAAGCCCCTGACAATAAAAGCTTCAATATAAGACAAGGCTTGAGCAAAATCTTTCTGACTCGCACTCTCGAATTGAACCCATTGGAAGGATAAAATCGGTGAAATCATAAGCCGAACAATCAGGGCATTGGGCCAGTTATTCAGTTCTCCCTTGTCCTTAAAATACTCTAGAATATTAAAAAAGCCCGCCTTCAAATGGAAGGGAATTAATTCAGCCAAGTGCTTTAAGAAATTTTCCCGGTAAAGCATCTCTTGAGCAAATATTTTCATTACCTTGTAGTGGTCAGAATTCTCTTGGAAACAATTGGCTAGAATATGGTGGACAAAATCTTGGAAGGTCCACTGGTCACCTTTAATCCGTTGTAAGTCAAATTCTTGAGCATATTTTTCCTTAGACATTTCAGCAATGATGGGTAAGATACAAGCAAAGAGTAAGTTTTGTTTGCTCCCAAAATGTTTGAAAAGCGTTCCTTCTCCTACGCCAGCCCGTCCAGCGATTTCTTTCGTCGAAGTATTGCTGTAGCCATAATCGGCAAATAAATCAATACTTGCTTGGAGGATAGCATGCTGGCGCGGCGTTAAGGCTTCCTGACGCGAAAATTTTCCTACAAAGTTTTTTTATATATGCATCCATCAACAAGTCCTCAATCTTTTAAAATTATAGTAATGCTTTTATTATATCAAAACCTTCACTATTTAATTGACAAATTAAAATGTTTTTAAATTAAATATAAACAACATTAAAACCTCTATCCTTATCACTAAACAAGTCTACAAAAAAGAGGCAAGACCTTGGTCCCACCTCTTCTAGAGTATTGTTTATATTAGCGGGCTCCGCCACCTCCGCCTCCACCGAAGGCTCCGCCCCCACCACCAAAACTCGAAAAGCCACCGCCACCACTGGACATGGCTGAGGTCATTTCTGGAGATATGGATTGGTTATAAGAACGGTTCATGGCATTAGCAATATAGTAATACTGCCAGAAATTAATATCATTAGCACCGCTATAAACCGATTGCCTTTCAAAATCAGGATAGAGGCTAGCAAATTCTTTGGCAACTTCTTCAGCAATTCCTAAAACCGCTGCATAAATTAATAAGCGGTCCCAAAGTGCCACTTCTTGGGCACCCCGTTCATTTAATAAGGAGAAATCCTTAAGATAGTTGTAGAATTTGACCCAATTATCTCTTAATTGATGACCTTTATCGGTAAAGGGATAAGTCACCTGGCTATCCGCTAAGTAGCGCTGGTCTTGGTCTTCCTTAGCCTTGGCATAGGTCTTATTTTGAATGAAGTCCCCCGCCAGCAAGTAGTTTTTACTATAAGAGCGGTAAGATATGGAGACGCCTTTTAGTCTATCCGTGCGGCTTTGACAATATTTTTTGAAGTCTTTTTCTGAAAACTGTCCCTTGTCATCGGCAACTTCATTAAAGATCCGCCACCAGTCCTTAATCGGATCCAGATCTGGGGCTTGATAAGAAGAATTTACCATAAAGTAATGCTTATCCTTCAACAGACCCGCTTCGCCCGCTAACTTGAGACCGCCCTCTTTAACTAAGTAAAGGATGGTTCCAGTTAAATAGTTACTATCGAGGTCATCAATGGCCAGTTGGTCCAAAATGAAGTAATCCGAATAAATATCGTCAGCCGGCAGGTCCCGGTAATACTGACCGTCCAATTCTTGACTTCTCCGTTCAAGAGAGGGATACCATTTCTTCAGGGCTCGGTTCCTCTTGATAGCCTGACGCACGCCGGCTAGAATACCGACTAGGCCAAGGCCGCCAAGTCCTGCCAGGCCCCATTTGACCGCCTTAGGCATCCGCTCACCCGGCATGGAGGTAATGTCTTCAACTGAAGCATTACTATCATAGTCTTTCCAATTATAGTCGGACCCTTCAAAGGCTTCCTTGACATAATCATCAAAGGCCTTATCCGAAGTCCACTGGGTCGGATAGGCTCCTTGAGGAATACGGACTAAGAGAATTCCACTCCCTGAGCTAGGCAGGCTTTCCTTGGATTCAGCGACAACCTGACCATCCTCAATATGGACTTGACCGCGAAAACCAAAACCCCAAACCCGGTTATTTTCCAGGTTAAAATCTTCCTTTTCAGAAGCAATGGTCATCCGAATATTTTCCGGGCTATCTGCCAAATTATCCGAAATAAAACGCCAATAGATCATTTGATTAGTAGCCGTCTGCATCACAAAGTTAGAGATCCGGTAGGAAACCTGGTAAGTGTGACGGCCATAGTCAGAAATCCCCCAGTTGAGCTCACTATTTTCATTGCGACCAAATTGATAGGCCTTGGCAGCAAAAGAAGCATCCACATCCCAATTCTTTTTAGGGCTAAAGGGCTGACCATCCATGCTGACCTGATAGTCAGTTAATTCTTGGGCATCTGTCAAAACCAAGGGCTTATAAATTTCAGTTCCTTCGTGGGTAGTAATGTCCCAGTGTTCCGTAATTTTGGCTGACCCGTCTTCCTGGAGGACAGTATCCACCGTGATGGAATGAATATCCTGGTCGACCGCTAAGACAGGCTCCTGGTCTGAACGAATCAGATCAAAAGAAAAGATAAGAGTCAGCAAGAGGACAAGCTTTAGCAATGGAGAAAATAGGCGTTTGACTACCATTGAGGCATCTCCTGTTTTTCCTCACTGCCACGGAAGTATTCTTCAGGATAGAAGCCGGTCATCCCCGCAACTAGGGAATTGGGGAAGGTTTTAATGATGCGGTTATACTTAGTGACCGTGTCATTAAAAATCATCCGGGCTTGGCGGACATTGTTTTCATAGTTATTCACACTATCCATAGTGGTTTGGTAAACAGAAGCAGCCTTCAATTCAGGATATTGTTCGACCACGACGTCAATTGACCGCATGGCCTTTTGGAAGAGGTCTTGGTCATGTTCCACTTCTTCAACCGTGGCATCGGGATTAATTTTTTGCCGGTTTTTCACCACATTAATCAAGGTATCCGCTTCATGGCTTTGGTAGTTCTTGGTAGCTTGGATCAAATTCGTCAAAGCGTCCCAACGTGATTCAACTTGAGCAGCAATTTGCCCCATGGAATTATCAATCATTTCCTTGGATTGGATCATGCGGTTATAAGCACCGATCCCCCAAACGACGATTAGAACGAGAATAACAACAAATACAATTGCGATAATCATTAGATTTCCTCCCTTTGAATAGCTATATGCCTAAAAAGTAATTAATTCTGCCCTTATTTTACCCTAAGTGGTCTAGGAATCCTAGCTAGATCCTAGTTCCTAATTGGATCAAGAGACAAAAGATAGCAAATCTGGTCTTTCACTTGAAAGCGGATATTATAGCCCCCATAAAGCATCCCATATTCGCGGTCTTCCTGCCTTTGGTAAGCAGGCCGGGGATCAGCAGCTAAAACCTCAGTAATCCCCTCTCTTTCCGCTTGAGAAACTTGGTCCGCCAAGTCTTCAGGCCAGTGGACTTGTAGGGTATTAAAGGCCACCTGGTCAATAAAACCAGATTGCCCGTCATTTAGCGCATCTGATTCACTAGAATAGGGTTTAATATCATAAATTGGTGTCCCGTCCACCATGTCGATCCCCGACACAATTAACTTGGGGCCCTCAGGACTATCACTTTCTAAGCCTTCCAATTTCACGGCCGACAAAGCTATACGATTAGGACGAAATGGCGAGCGTGAGGCAAAAACCCCCACTCGCTGATTGCCTCCTAAACGTGGCGGGCGGACGGTCGCTTTAAAAGTAGCACTCTCCTTGACTTGAGAAAATCCCCAGATTAACCAGAGATAGGTAAAATCTTCAATCCCTTTAAAGGCTTCCAACTGGCGATATTCTTTTTCAAAGATAATTTCCCCATAGGAATGTTCGGCCTTAACCCCTTGGCGTGGAATGCCAAACTTTTCCTTAAAGGGAGTATGGATATGGGCTATGGGATGAATTTCCATCGGATGATTTGCCTCCTTCTTATCCTATTATTTACTAACATTTCTCTTAATACTTATTAAAACAGGCCCTGACTCGTTCAGCAAAGCGGTCAGGATCATCAAGATAAGGGCTATGACCGCAATCTTTCAGCAAGTAAAAGTCCTTATCCGGAGCGGTTAGGGACTGGTAATAGTTAAAGACCTGACTAAAAGGAGCGGTCCAGTCTCTTCCCCCAGAGATAAAATAAACCGGTACTTGGTAGGAATCCCCCTGGGCCAATTTAAATTGATTGGAAACAATCATCAAGGGAGCTTGGATGGCAATATAATGCGACAATTGAAAGAGAAAGAGACCATACCACCTTAAATCCAGCCAAGAAAAATCAGGAGCAGTCAAGGCAAGCCATGTCCCTTTTAAGGCGTCTGTCAGAGGGTTACCTGGTAAATATTTTCCCGCTACCTGTTCAATGGTTAAGTAGTCTTGAGCGGGAATCAGACGGTGGTTGAGCTGGTCATCACTGGCCCGTTTTAAAGAGCGAATTTCCAGTAGACCATCCTTATCCCCTGCTGTTTGAGCAGCACTTTCCGCCTGGTCGAGCAGGCTTCTCTGAGAAGCAATGATATCAATAATCTGACTCACTCCCAGATAGGCCCTAACCTTATGGGGATAAGTCTTAATATAGAGGCTACTGACTTGACTTCCCCAAGAGTGGCCGATAATAAAGATTTTTTCTTGCTTAAAACGCGCCCTTAAATAATCCACGACCTCATCCATATCATCGATGACTTGGGCCAGGGTCATCCCTGAGACTTGCCCTTGGTTTAAGTAATAAGTCCGTCCCGCTCCCCGCTGACTCCAATAAGCAAAGGTATAATCCGCTTCAAGGGCAGGTTGATAGGCATAGGTCAAGAAGGGATTAGCCATCCCTGGACCTCCGTGGATCCATAAAACCACTGGATTAGTCCTTTGATTACCTCTTAATTGCAAGGCCTGTTGGATGCCACCCGCTTGAATGATGACATTTTCTTGGATTCCATAGGGAGATCTTATTCGGCTTTGACGGGCATGCTTCTTCCTCTGCAAGAAAATAGCAAAACTACTCAGTCCCAAAAGCCCAATACTGGCCTTGAGGAAGCTTTTAAAATTCTGTTTCATGGTCGCTCGTTTCCTCTTCTGTTATTTGTTCAATTATAACACGATTTATTGGCCAACCTGCCCGTCAGCATGGATTTTGACTGGATAAATAACGCGCGCTCTAAGGGGAAAATTTATTTTTCAGCGAGGTTACAGATAACTTATTATTTGATTAAATATTAGCCAAAGTTTTTTATTTGTCTTTGGGATTTGCTATACTTAATGCAATTCGTAAAAGCGCTATGAAAGGAGTCCTCTGATGAAATTACAAAAGTTCTCACTGATAAGCCTATCTCTATTAACTACTGGTCTCCTCCTCAGCTCTTGTCAAAATCAAGCCAACGAGGCAGCCAGTGCTCAAGCTCAAAACGAAAGTCAGTCTCAAGCCCATACGATTAAAGAAGATGCCGATAAAGAAGCTAGTCAGCACAATCTGGAAAATCCCGCTGATAGTACCAAGCAAGAAAATATTGACAAAGATGCCAACTACCAGGTCAATCAAACGATTCCAATCTTCTGCCCTGACGATCCAGAAAAATTAATTGCCGAATTGAAAGTAACGCAAGTGTCAAATACTGTCAACGCCCTGCCCCAAGACATGGTTGAAGATCCTAACTACGACCACAAGACCCTAGCCACAATTGAAATTGAATATAAGAATATCGCTTCTCAGGATGCCATGGCCATTGGACCAGAAAACTTCACGATCACGGACCAAAATGGTAATCAATTAGAAGCCATCGACCGAGTAGATGGAGATAAATCGGTAGACCAAGGCCAAATTGCTCGCTCGCAATTCTTTGTCAAGTACGACCCCAGTCAAGCTTTTGACCAAATTACCATGGACCTCCACAGCCTTAATGCCCAAGAGCCCATCGCTCGTATCCATGCCAAGGTCAGCCACGATTGATGGCTAAGTGTTCAACTCACGATTAAATAGTAGCAAAAGTGCATCAGACAGCCTTAACAGCGTCGTCTGGTGCACTTTTTGTCATGTATGCGAGCTTTTATCATAAAGCCTATGTCTTCTCTCTTGAAACGTGCTAAGCTATGATTAATTATAGATAAAGTTCTGCTTTAGAAAGGACGTTTGATGATGGATTATTTACAATTAATTGAAGATTTAACTAATGCTAAAGGGATGTCCGGCTTTGAAGATGAGGTCATCGAGGTTATTAATAAACACAAGGGCAATTATAGCTTGCAAGTGGATAATTTAAAGAACTGCTACCTCAACTTGGACCAGGTCGATCCAGCTAAACCTACCGTTATGCTAGATTCCCACCTCGATGAAGTCGGCCTCATGGTGAAAGCCATTGACAAGGATGGCCTCATCCTCATTCAAACCATTGGCGGCTGGGTTCCCTCTAACTTAACCGCCCAAGTCTTTTATGTCCGTAATCGTGATGGGAAATATTACAAAGGGATTTCAGCCACCAAGCCCATTCACTTTATGACCCCTGAAGAGCGGGAGAAAAAAATCGCCATTAGCGATATTAAGATCGACATGGGCGCTACTTCTAGAGAACAAGTCGTCAATGACTTAGGGATCGAAATTGGTCAACCGATCGTACCAGCCACTAAGTTCTCTTATAATGAAGTCACCCGAACCATCTTGGCCAAGGCCTTCGATAACCGGATTGGAACCGCCTGTGCTGTCGCCATTATGCGCGATTTAGCGGATGAAGTGGGCGATTTTCCTTTTAACCTCGTCGCCGCCCCTGCCGCCCAAGAAGAAGTGGGCACTCGAGGCGCTTCGCTAACGGTTAAACGGGTCCAACCTCATATCGCGATTATTCTGGAAGGAACTCCCGCCGATGACTTTACCAATGCAAAAGAGCTCTTACAAGGGCAACTCGGCCAAGGGCCACAAATCCGTCACCGTGACAATTCCTATGTAGCCAACACCCAATTAATCGACCTCTTTAAGCAAGCTGCAAGAGCTGAGAATATCCCTAGTCAACACGCTGTCCGCGAAGGTGGCGGTACCAATGCTGGTCCTATTCACCTGGGTAATCTAGGAACACCTTGCGCTACAATCGGTATTCCCAGTCGTTACGCCCATACCAATGCCTGCTTCTGTTCCTATGATGATTTTTTGAATACGATCCACCTGGTTAAAACTTTCCTCCGCCGTCTTACGCTCGAAGACATCCAACAATTTGACCTGAAGACCTATTAAAAAACAAATAACGAATTTTCTTGAAAAGGGCCTATGTATTGAATAACGTAGGCCCTTTTGTAGTGATTTTGGAAGATACCCTTTATCTAATCAAAAAGCCCTTCGTTAAGCCTGCCTACACTTGAATTGTATGTACAAATTATATTTATTATTGTATTATTTATATTTTAAAAATGAAATAATTAGCCATTTAGAAGTCTTTAAGTTGGAAAACGCTTTTATTTTTATTTAAAATATAATTAAGCATAAGTAAAGTATGAATTGTGCGAATTATATCACTGTAATTGGATGTCTTAAGAAAGGGTGTATCATAATGACTAAGCGTTTTGTCTATGATGTATTTTCTACTAATGATCAAGCCCGTGCTGCGATTAGCGACTTGATCAGCAAGGGTGTTCCCCGTTCTGCTGTCGTTTTAGTATCCAATGCCCCAATTGACCAAGAATATGGTTCAGAGGTTGACGTGGTCACTTCTGATGAATTAATTGAAGGAGAAGAAAGAAGTTGGTGGGACAATGTCTTAGGTTTCTTCTCTGATGACGAAGAAGACACAAGAAATGACGATATCGACTACAAGGGTTATGAAGCTTCCTTGAACCGTGGCGATATCTTAGTCCTCATCGACCAAGAATATGAAGGCGCAGTAAGCAACCTCGAACGTTCCCCTTACACCACCGGCCCTGAAGCAAGTGAAGAAGCTACTGGCTATGCTGCCGCTGGAGTGGCAGGCGCAAGTGCTGGTGCAGTTGAACCTGAATACGAAAAAGAAGCTGTCCATACTGATACCCAAAGACCAGTTAGTGAGGCAAGCTCCCGTCAAGAAACTCCTCCAAGCGCTGCTAAAACAGCTGATAAGGATGCCGAAAGAATCCGTCTCCACGAAGAACAAGTTGACGTTCAAAAACACAAAAAAGATCTCGGTGAAGTTCAAGTGTCTAAGAATGTCGTTGAAGACACCAAGACAGTAGAAGTGCCCGTTCAACGGGAAGAAATTCATATTAAGAAAGTAACCCCTAGTGAGGGCGAAGTGGATGATAATGCCTTTGAAGAAGAAGAATTTGTGGTTCCAATCTCTGAAGAAGAAGTTTCTGTGAATAAGAATACCGTAGTAACTGGTGAAGTTGAAATTGAAAAACAAACTCACCAAGATACCGAAACCGTTTCTGAAACCACCCGTCGTGAAGAACTGGATGTTCAAGATGATACGGGTAAGGTCATCGATGACGATGCGAAGAAATAGTTTCCTATAAGCCAGCCTTTCATTACAAAACGATCCGCCATTAGAAGCTTTTAATGGCGGATTTTCTTTTTTTGTCTACCATTTATTATATAGGGAATTGAAAAAAGGAATAAGCGGGAAAAAATAAAATTTTTCCAATAATCTATAGTCAATTTTGTCCACACGACTCAATCTTATCCGCTTGAGCTTGAATCAGCAAATTAGGAGGAAGAAATTATAATGAATACCGATTTAAAAATCACTAATCAATCAAATGCCCGTGAAATTCAGCAAGGACTCCATTTATTAGCTGATGTCGACTGGAAAGCCGCTAACTACCTAGCCAATAAATTAAAAAATGAGCACTTAAGAAATACTGAAATGATTTATTTTTGTAGGGACCACACTGGTCAATTAATCGGCTTTGCCGCTCTACTTTTAGAAGATATTATTTCCAATGCTGATTTTGGTCCATTTTTAAGCACGGTTTACGTTAACCCCTCTTACCGCAAGCAAGGTTTTTCTTACCAATTGGTAAATGAAATCGAGTTATTTGCGAAAAATATTGGCTATACAAAGATATATACGATTACCCAACATGTCGGCCTCTATGAAAAGATGAACTATCATTTCTTTTGCCAAGGAGTTGATGACATGGGAAGATCTGTGCGCGTTTTAGATAAAAAATTATCAATCGATAAATAGCTAGTAATTTTTATTAAAGATTATCACTAGACACCATAATGGCTCCCCTTAGTTGGCATCATGGTTATAAAAAAACTTAAGCCCGCCTTTCTTTACAAAATTAGCCACTGCTAGATTGTTTAGGAGTGGCTTTTTTTATCGCAAAAATCTGCTCACTTGTAAAGTTTATTTAACAATTGAAACTTTATTTTATATTTACACAGATTACTTTTCTTGTATAATAACCCAATATATATATATTCTGTATTAGAGAAAGACTTGAAAGGCCACACTAGTCATCAAATACAGGCTAGGCTTAAAAGACTTGGCCTGGCTGCTTTTGAATATTCGTTCTGAAAATGAAATGTTTCTATCCAATTTAAGGCTGGATCTTACTAGTGTCCCCTTTCAATTATCTTCCTTTAATCCATTAATTAAATCACTTAAAGGGGAGATTTTATGAAGAAATCCATACTGGGATATCCTGGCTGCCTAGGAATAATACTTTCCATCTTATTCATAGGCTTTATTTTTATGCTTTTTGCTTATCTGGCACCATTTATACTTGCCCTATCGCTCTTTTTTATCTTCTATTTTACCAAGAGAAAAGTCAATCAGAGAAATAGAAATATTGCCATACTTTGTGCAGTAGTCGGCCTTTTGGGAACATTATTTGTAACCCCCACCCTATTTAATCACAAAGAAAACACTTCTAACCAGGCTGCTGTCAGTCAAAGTGCTTCAAAGACTTCAGAATCCAAAAAAGAAAAAGCTAAGAGCGAGTCGGAAAGTAAAAAGTCGCAATCCGATGCTGAAAAGGAATTATCCAAAACCAGAGAGGTCCCTCAGGATAAGGCCTATGTTGAGGTCAATGGTAATAAACCCTTCTTTACTGATGACGATTTAAAGAGCACTGAAGCTTATGAAAAATACGGTGATCTAGATAAACTCGGCCGGGTTACCGCAGCCAATGCCGTATTAGGAACAGAATTAATGCCTGATAAGGTCAGAGAAAGTATCTCTGAAGTTAAACCTAGTGGCTGGAAGCAAGCCCGCTATGTGAATATTCCTGGCGGTTGGCTATATAATCGTTGCCACCTGATTGGCTATCAATTAACTGGCGAGAACGCCAATGCCAAAAATTTAATGACCGGTACCCATTGGTTTAATAATGAGGGCATGCTCCCTTTTGAAAACTTTGTTGCTCATTACATAGAAAAGACCAACAACCATGTGAGATATCGGGTGACTCCAGTTTTTGAAGGAAAGAATTTGTTAGCTAGCGGTATTTATATGGAAGGCTATTCCCTCGAAGATGAAGGAAAGGGACTTTGTTTTAATATTTACATTCCTAACCGGCAAAAAGATGTTGAAATTAACTATGCCGATGGAAGTAGTAAAGGCCCAGCTGGCCCACAAGAATATTCTAAGGATACCCAATTAGAAAAACTGCCTCAGTCAGAAAACAAGGCTAAAACTGAAAACAAGGCTGAGTCTAAAGAGCCGACTCCTGCTGCTGAAGATACCGGTAAACCAGAAGCAGAAAGCAAGCCCGCTGATCAAGCATCTGCTCAAGAGTCAGCGCCTAATCCAGCTCCGGCCCCAGAACCAGTACAACCGCCCGCTCCTGCACCTGCTCCAGCACCCGTACAAGCCCAAGCTCCACAAAACTCCCTAGCCGGTATCGATACGGATGGCAATGGTATTGTCACCATCAAAGAAGCTAGAGCTGCTGGATTTTCCATGCCTATTCGAAGCGATCACTGGTTATACCCTTACATGATCGATCGCGATGGTGATGGTATGGTGGGAGAATAAAAAAATTGTCATCAGTAAAAATTAATTACAGAGGTAAAGCAAATGAAGATTCCTAAATACGTTGTTTTACAGGTTTCCTTAAAAGAAAAGCTTATCGGTACAGGTTCAAAAAATCTAGATAAATTAGAAGCTGTGATCAACCAGCAAGCCAAAAAAGGTTATCGTTTGCACACTATCGCCACCAGTAGTGCCAATAGTACTGGATTACTTGGTGGAGATCGTATCCAAGCTACTTTGGTTTTTGAAGAGATAATTTAAGAAGAAATCTATTCCTATAATACTTAATCAAATAGATTTTACTTTAATATTCCTTTGAATCTGATACCATATAGATAGAGAAAGCGCTGGTATCCAGTACGACTAGCACCTCTGTTCATATTGAATGGAGGTGCTTTTTATTAATAAAGAATTTAAAACACTAGAACAGCAATTAAATATACTAAAATATAGAGAATTAACTACTGAAAATTTCTAATAAGCCCAATTTAAGCCCAAAATTTCTATTTCTAATTTTAGATTCATAAACACTACTTTTAAAAACCGCTATATACCAACAAAGCCGCTACTAGAAATGCTAGTAGCGGCTTTTTATCTTGATTTTAGTATTATTCCCATTCCACGGTGGCTGGCGGCTTAGAGGTAACATCTAAGACCACGCGGTTAATGCCATCCACTTCATTAACAATGCGACGGCTGATGTGGTCAAGGACATCATAAGGAATCCGCGCCCAATCCGCAGTCATCCCATCCACTGAGGTAATGGCACGGATAGCAATGGTGTATTCATAGGTCCGTTTGTCGCCCATAACCCCAACTGACTTGAAGCCAGGGAGAACGGTGAAGTATTGCCAAATGTCGCGGTCTAGGCCTGCATTGGCGATTTCTTCACGGAGAATGGCGTCTGATTCACGGACAATATGAAGTTTTTCCTTGGTGACTTCACCAATCACACGAATGGCTAAACCAGGACCTGGGAAAGGTTGGCGCCAAACAATGTTATCTGGCATGCCTAATTCCGTCCCTACGGCGCGTACTTCATCCTTAAATAAGGTGTTAAGGGGCTCGATGAGTTCGAATTGCATGTCTTCAGGCAGTCCCCCAACATTGTGGTGAGACTTGATGGTTTCTGCGGTTTCGGTTCCTGATTCAATCACGTCTGTATATAAGGTTCCTTGGGCTAAGAAATCCATCCCATCTAACTTGGTGGCTTCGTCATCGAAAACAGCCACAAATTCATGGCCAATAATCTTCCGTTTGGTTTCAGGATCAGATACGCCAGCTAATTTACCTAAGAAACGTTCTTGGGCATCGGCTTTAATAATGTTTAAACCAAACTTGCCACCTAGAGTTTCCATGACTTGGTCAGCTTCGCCTTTACGGAGTAAACCATGATCAACAAAGATACAGGTCAATTGGTCACCGATAGCTTTTTGTAAGAGGACACCAACCACGGAAGAGTCTACCCCACCGGAAAGGCCGAGTAGAACTTTCTTATCGCCAACGCGGTCACGAATGCTCTTAATTTGCATGTCAATGAAGTCAGCCATGGTCCAGTCTCCCTGGCAACCACAAATTTCATAGACAAAGTTTTTCAACATTTGTTGGCCATTGATGGATGAGCGTACTTCAGGATGGTATTGGAAACCATAAACTTGGGCGTCTTCGTTTTCAAAAGCAGCAGCTGGGCTGTGAGGAGCCACACCTGTGATTTCAAAACCTTCAGGAATTTCAGCAATACGGTCACCGTGACTCATTAAGACAGTTTCTTTTTCAGCTAAATCTTTAAAGATTTTAGAATCGGTCTTTTGAATGGTCATTTCTTGTTGACCATATTCACGTTTGTCAGAGGCTTCAACCACACCACCAAATTTCTTAGTGATTAATTGCATCCCATAACAAATTCCTAAAACTGGTATCCCTAAATTAAAAATTTCCTCGTCAATATCGAAGGAGCCTTCTTCATAGACTGAGTTAGGTCCTCCCGAAAGAATGATTCCCTTCACCTGCCCCTGATCTTTAATTTCTTGAGCAGTTTGCCGGTGAGATTGTAATTCAGAATAGACCCCCAGTTCACGAATACGGCGGGTAATCAGTTGGTTGTACTGGCTGCCGTAGTCAAGAACGATGATCTTTTCTAGGTCCTTTAAGGCTTTCATCCTAAGTTATCACTCACTTCCCTTATAATTTCTTTCTCATTTTATCAAAAACGCGCACATAATTCTAGTATTCCTTTCCTTTAATTCGGATTTATTCCTATTTCTATCGATTTAACCGATGCAAAAAGGAGACCTTTAATGAGTTTGTCTTTTTATAAAGGATTTATTAAAACACTGTGGGAGATAATTCAAAGTTGTTATAATTAGGGCTTTTATTGTATGATAAAGCTATTAGAAATGGCGGAAAAGAGGGAAAATCATGCGCGAAATTTGCGGCAAATCACATGGAAAATTAATTTTAATGGGGGAGCACAGTGTGGTCTATGGACAGCCATCGATTGCCCTGCCCTTTCGAGCAGTAACCATTCAAGTCAATCTGGAACCGGCTGGCAATTATTCCTACTTATTCAGTGATATCTATGAGGGCCCCGTTGAAGAAGCCCCCAAGAAACTTGACGCCTTGGTGGGTCTCTTTAACCGTCTCCGCCATGATTTCTTAAGCAGTCATGACCATTTCCTGATTAAGGTGAATAGTAATATTCCGGTTGAACGTGGCTTAGGGAGCTCAGCGGCCTTATCAGTAGCCTTTATCCGTGCCTTTTTTAATTACTTAGGTAAAGATTTACCCAATGAAGTCTTACTCGATTATGCTGACTTTGCCGAAACCATTAGTCACGGGACCCCTAGTGGCCTTGATGCTCGGGTTACGGCCTATAACCAACCCCTCTACTTCAAAAAGGGGGAAACAGCCCAACCCTTCCATTTCCATACCCCCTATTGGCTAGTGATTGCTGATACTGGGATTTCAGGAAATACTAAGCAAACCGTGAAAAATGTCCGTGATGCCTATGAAAGCCCCTTTGCTAGCCGGCAAATCGCTACTCAAAAAACCATTAAACACCTGGGAGTCTTAACCACCGATCTGACCCAGGCCTTAAAAGCACCACAACCTTCCTTAGAGAAACTGGCTGCTTTAATTAATGCAGCCCAACATGACCTGGCTGCCCTCCAAGTCTCCAGCCCAGAATTGAGCTGGGGGATTGATTACATGCGCCAACACGGAGCCGTGGCAGCCAAATTGACCGGTGGCGGAGGCGGTGGCTGTTACTATGCTCTGGTCCCTGACCGTCAAACTGGTGAAAAACTCATTCAAGCCCTAGCGGATAGTCCTAGTGCCTGTCAAAGCTGGTTAATGCCTTTTTCAAGTGAATCAAATGCAAGTGAAAAGGAGTAAACTATGGAAAAATATCGTGGTATTTGTCGAGCCCATACCAATATCGCCCTAATTAAATATTGGGGAAAACGTGATGATGAACTCATCCTACCCATGAATAGTAATCTTTCTTTAACCTTGGACCGTTTTTATTCAGAAACCCAAATCCGCTTCTCTAAGGATATCGTGGAAGACTGCTTCCAACTTGATGGGGAGTGGCAAGACAATAGTGAAGTAGAGAAGATTAGCCGTTTTGTTGACCTCTTCCGTCAATTGGCCCAGGTAGACTTGGCTTGTGAAGTCATTTCCTACAACCATGTGCCCACTGCGGCAGGCTTGGCCTCATCAGCTTCTGCCTTTGCGGCCTTAGCCGGTGCTTGCAATCAAGCCCTCCGCTTAGACCTGGACCCTCTTGCCCTGTCCCGCTTAGCCCGACGCGGATCAGGCTCAGCCACTCGGAGCATTTTCGGTGGCTTTGTCGAATGGCAAAAGGGAAGTGGCGACCATGATTCCCAAGCTGTCCCCTTCGATGATGCCAATTGGGATGTGGGCATGGTTGTCCTGGCCTTAAATACCAAAAAGAAGGCCATCAGTTCCCGACGAGGAATGAAGCACACGGTTGCAACCTCCCCCTTCTATCAATTATGGCCCCAGGTTAGCGAGAAAAAACTCCTAGAAATGAAAGCCGCTATTAAGGCTCGAGACCTGGATTGGATGGGAGAAACTGCTGAAAGCCACGCCATGTTAATGCACGCCACTACCCTATCGGCCGACCCCGCCTTTACCTATTTAGAAGCAGAATCACTCAAGGCTATTGAAGCGGTCAAAGGTCTCCGCCAACAAGGCTATAAGGCCTACTTCACCATGGATGCCGGTCCTAACGTGAAGATTCTCTGTCCTTATTCCCAGTCCCAAGCTATTATCGATGCCTTGGCGCCTGAATTTGGTGCTGACCGGCTAATTGCCAGCCGCCCGGGACCAGGTATTCAATATTTAGAAGCTTTTTCTGAACAGAAAACTAGCAACAAAACTTCACAAAGCTTGAACCAAGAGGAAAGCACTGAAGACGACAAGCTAGAGCTGCTCAATGAAGAGTTGGGTGAAGACGGCTTAGACAGCCAAGAAGAATTTATGAAACGTTTAGCCAAGCAAAAGCTCACCCTGCAAGAAGAGTTAGAAGAAATTTTTAACCACTCGGCCCCTCACAACTTTTTTAGACCATCGAATCCACTCCCCCATGATCCCAATGATTCACAGGAGGAATTGTAAATGGAAACCATTATTAGTAAACGCCCAGGAAAGTTATATCTGGCTGGTGAATACGCCATTGTCCATTCCTTTCAAGGGGCTTTATTAGTAGCGGTTGACGCCTATGTCACCGTCGAATTGCGCCCCCTTGATCAAACTCAGTCGCGCTTATCGACTAACCAGGCCCAAGAAACTTTTTTCTGGACGGTTAGTGATGACGGTGAGATCAGTGGGATCCCTAAGCAATTCTTATTAGTCAAGACCTTGATCCAAACAGCCTACCAATATTTAAAGGAAAACGGTCGCGTGGAGGATCCCTTTAAGAGTATTGACCTAAAAATCTCCAGTGACCTGGATAGTCCTGACGGGAAGAAATATGGCCTAGGATCTAGTGCCGCAGTCAGCATAGCTATCCTGGAAGCGATTCTTAAATTCTACCAGGTTGACCAAGACCACTCCAAGAAGTCCTTTGCCTATCTTCTCTACCAACTAGGGGCTATCGCCCAAATCAAAATCGACCTTAAAGGCTCCTTTGGCGACTTGGCTGCTTCAGCTTTTGGAGGCTGCATCTACTATCAAAATTTTGACCATACTTGGTTGAAGGAAAGAGTCAAGCATGAAGCAATGAAAGTCCTAGACCTCATCCAGATGCACTGGGATGGTCTCATGATCGAACCGCTGACTCTATCTCCCGATTGGAAACTCCATGTGGCTTGGACTGAAAAGCCGAGTTCTACCGAAGCCATGCTAGTGGGAAAGTCAACAAGAAAAACAGACAAGCATGAGTTTTCACTTAGCGAACGCCATTTCCGCTACGCCAGTCAACAATGCGTGATTCTAATCCGCCAAGCCATTATCGACCAAGATTACTTTGTTTTTACTAAAGCCTTAACTTATAACAGTCATTTATTGTATAACTATACCAAACACCGGCAAAAACCTTACTTAACCACCGATTTAAGGGCAGCTATTGATTTGGCCCGAGCTGCCGGAGGAACAAGTAAGGTTTCCGGAGCAGGTGGCGGGGACTGTGCCATTGCCTTTAGCGATGAAACAGCTATTGGAGAACAGATTGATCAAGCTTGGCATGAAGCCGGTATCCACTCACTCGACTTGGGACTGTGCCCTAGTTTCATCCAATAATTCAACCACTTCTCACAAACAGGTGCCATTGCCCCATTTAATCTTAAGTTAAAAGGAGAATTCCATGAAGAATCGTAAAGATGACCACATTAAGCTTGCCGATTGGCAGTATGCTCAAAGCGCTACCGATTTCGATGCCATCCGCTTTGTCCACCATTCCCTGCCCCATATTGATGCTGACCAAGTCCAACTTAATACCCAGCTCTTCGGCCAAGAATTCCCTTTTCCTTTCTTTATTAACGCCATGACTGGGGGCAGTGAATGGACCAAGGCCATTAACGAAAAGTTCGCCACCGTGGCCCGTGAAACTGGCCTGATGATGGCAACGGGATCAGTCTCCCAAGCCATAAAAGACCCCGACACAGCCGACAGTTTCCAAATTGTCCGCCAAAGCAATCCCAAGGGCTTCATTATCGCTAACATTGGCATGAATCACGGCCTAGCAGGAGCTAAACAGGCTCTAGAAATTACGGAGGCTAACGCCCTCGCTATTCATTTAAATACACCTCAAGAGCTGGCCATGCCAGAAGGCGACCGTCATTTTAAAGCCGTTAAGGATAATATCCAAGCCATTGTTGAGGGGGTTGACCGCCCTGTCATGGTCAAGGAGGTTGGCTTTGGGATGAGTCGTGAAACCATTGAAGAACTCCTCTCAATTGGTGTCAAGACGGTGGACGTCAGTGGGCAAGGAGGAACCAACTTCATCGCTATCGAGAACGAGCGCCGCAGTCTTAAGGATATGGACTACCTGACCCAATGGGGGCAAAGTACTGCAATCTCCTTACTTGAAGCCCAAAGCCTAAAAGGACAAGTCGATGTCATCGCTTCTGGTGGCGTCAAAACGCCACTCCATGTGGTCCTGTCCTTAGCCTTAAGGGCTAAGGCAGTGGGAATGAGTGGGCAATTCCTCCACTTAGTTCTCAATCACGGCGTTCAAGAAACGATTGACTGGGTAGAAGAATTCAAAGACCAGGTTCGTATGCTCATGGTCCTAACTAATAGTCAAACCCTTAGTGACTTAGAAAAGACCGATTTGATTATTTCCGGATCAGTCAGAGATTGGTGCCTAGCCCGTCAGATCCCCTACCAAGACTTTAGCCACCGTTCACACTAGTATTTTCATCAACTACTCGCTTCCCTAGCCAATGGTTAGGGCTTTTTTTATCTTATTTGCTTTCAATAGCCAGTCTAGCGATCAGTAATGATTGGTAATTTATTTGAAGCTTTTGAAGGTGTTATCTTTGCAGAAGAGGCATTATGCGTTATAATAGTATTAGCTACTTGCTAACAAAAAGTAAGTGACAATTAGCTTTCTATCCACAGCTTAAGGAGGAATTTTAAAATGGTTTATAACAATATTTCTGAAGCAATTGGTAATACACCAATTATTAAATTAGCTCACGAAGACAAGGATTCTGCTGATATTTATGTCAAGTTAGAATCCCGTAACCCAGGTGGCTCAGTTAAAGACCGTCCCGTTAAATATATTCTTAAAAGCTTACTCGACAGTGGCGAATTAGAAAAAGGCGGAACAATTGTTGAATCTACCTCAGGAAATACCGGGGTTGCCCTTTCCATGTTAGGTGCTGCTTTCGGTCTTCATGTGATTATCGTGATGCCAGAAACCATGTCAGTTGAACGTCGTAACTTGATCCAAGCTTATGGGGCTGAACTGGTCTTAACCCCAGGCTCTGAAGGAATGAAAGGTGCCGGCGAAAAGGCAGCAGAAATCGCTAAAGAAAAGAACGCGCCAATCTTTGGTCAATTTGTTCGCCATGAAAACGTTCAAGCTCACGAAGAAACTACCGCTAAAGAAATTTTAGCCGACTTAGACCAAGTGGATGGCTTCGTAGCTGGTATTGGTACTGGTGGTACCGTAACAGGTGTCGGTAAAACCTTAAAAGCCCATGACAAAAACACCGTAGTTTGGGGTGTTGAACCAGAAGGCTCCCCACTATTAAATGAAGGTAAAGCTGGCTCACATAAGATTCAAGGGATTGGCGCAAACTTCATTCCTAAGATCTTAGACCAAAATGTTCTCGACAAAGTTGACATCATCTCCAACGAAGATGCTATCCAAGGGGCAGTTCATTTGGCCCATGAATATGGTATCCTAGCTGGTTTCTCTTCTGGTGGTAACTATGTTTCTGCTAAACGTCTCGCTAAAGAACTTGGCCCTGGCAAACATGTCGTAACTGTCCTTCCAGATACAGGAGAACGTTACCTCTCTACCGGAGCATTCTCAAATGACGGAGAATAAGGCAAGCGATCAAGACCAGCTTCCCTCTGACATGGAGAAAAAAACCATCAAAATTCAGTCACGAACTGTTCCTGGTATGTCTCTCTCCTCACTCACAAGAGATACCCTAGAATCGATGGAAGATAACGAAGACAAGTGGATCCGCCTAGCCAAGATCATCTATGATAATGATCCAGCGGCCCACTCCTGGCAAGAAGTTTATGACCTCTACCCTAGTATTAAGGCGCTCCGGGCCCATGAACAAGCCCACTATTATTACAATAATGGGGACTACTATCTGGCCCGGCAACTGGCTGAAGAATCTCGGCGGGAAACCGGGATTGAAATTCATCCAGGAGCTCAACTCAGTGATACGGTCTTTATTGACCATGGCATGGGCGTGGTCATTGGTGAAACCGCTGTGATTAGTGATAACGTCAAGCTCTTCCACGGCGTCACCCTAGGCGGTGTCGGTAGGGAAAAAGGCTGCAAACGCCACCCTACTATCCAAGACCATGTTGAAATTGGGGCAGGTGCCAAACTATTAGGCAATATTACCATTGGCCACCACAGTAAAATTGGGGCTAATGCGGTTGTCCTAGAAGACGTGCCACCCTATGCGACGGCAGTTGGCATGCCGGCTCGGATTATCCTCCATGATAAAAATTGGAACCGAATTGGTGACTATGTCATCTAATTAAAGTATTCAAACAGCTTATCTAGTCATGAATCACTCCCCTAACTAAGACATCATTTCATGGCTGATAAGCTGTTTTTCTTTATTCATTTTTTACTTAAAAGCGAGAGCTCATCAGCTCTGTTGAAAAATTCTTATGTTAAAATAGATACAATTAACATCATTTGTGGAAAGGAATGTGGGCATTTTGACTGTTGGACTTGTTCTTGAAGGTGGCGGCATGCGGGCCTTGTTTTCGGCTGGAGTATTGGATGTTTTTCTAGCGGAAGGGATCCAGGTTGACAAGATTGTTGGGGTGTCCGCAGGCGCCCTCTATGGGGTCAACTATCCCTCCCAGCAAAATGGTCGGGCCCTGCGTTATAACAAGAAATATATCAAAGATAAGCGCTATATCAGCCTAAACAACTGGGTGAAGACTGGCAATATGGTGTCGACCGATTTTGCCTACCACCAAGTGCCATTTGAACTCGATCCCTTTGATGAGGAGACCTATGAAGCCAGTCCCAGCGATTTTTATGCGGTGGTTACCAATGTCGAAACGGGTCAGGCTGAGTATCCCTTGATTGACAATGCCAAAGAGCAAATTGATGTCTTGCGGGCCAGTGGGTCGATGCCCTTCGTTTCCAAAATCGTTCAAATTAATGGCAATAAATATTTAGATGGTGGCCTAGCTGATTCCATCCCCTATCGCTTCATGCAGTCCCTAGGAGTGGACCGCCTGATCATTGTTCTGACCCAACCTTATGGCTACCGCAAGGAAGACAAGAATACTTTTCTTGCTAAAAAAGTCTATGGCAAAGAATACCCTCATTTAGTCAAAGCCATTGAAGATAGACCCTCCATGTACAATCAACAGGTCGCTGATGTGGAGGCATTAGCTAAAAACGATCAAGCCTTTGTCCTACAACCTGCCCACCCCCTAGAGGTCAAACGTCTGGAACGTGATCCCGACCGCTTACAAGCCACCTACGACCACGGGGTTGAAGTCGCCAAAAAACAAGTAACCGCTCTAAAAGATTACTTAGCTTAAATAAAAAGCATGGTTAGCATTCTTTCTCAGTCATTGCTGAGATGAAGCTTGACCATGCTTTTTTATTTGTTATTTTTCTTCTAAATTGATTGCCTTATTCATGAGCGGTTAGAAAGACCGTCAGCAAGATAAAGGCCATGCCTAAGTAATCGATCAGGGCAAAACTTTCGCCTAGAAGTATAACCGATAAAATGGTTGCGGTTAAGGGCTCTACTGACCCAATCAAAGAAGCCGCTAAGGGCCCGATAAAGGTGACGCTGGAAAGATAGAAAATATAAGGAACAATGGTCCCTACAATAATGGTTAAGGTAAACCAAGCTAAAAAGTGAAGAGAAAGTTCTGGTGGGACTAGGTGTTCAAAATTGAAAAATATCAAGAAAATTCCACCAAATAGCATGCCAATTCCCGTAACCGGTAAAGATCCATAGTGGTCAATAACCTTTAAAGGAAGGACATTGAGGAGTGCTAGGCCTAATGCAGACATCAATCCCCAGAAAAAGGCCTCTTTAGATAAAATAAAGTGGCCTAACTGACCATGAGTGACTAAAAGAAAGACCCCAATAATAGTAAATAAGAGGGCAACAATCTCTCTTCGAATGGGCCAACGCCGACCAACTAAGCAATAATAAACCAGTAAAAAAATTGGCCCTATAAATTGTAGGATAGTCGCCATACCGGAATTACTATAATGAATCGTCATTAAGTAAGAAAATTGATTAAAGACTATCCCACATATCCCAAATATTGCCATTTGTAAGAGCGACCGTTTATCTGCTTTTAACTTTGCTATGGGTAACTTCTTCTTATATGCCAGGAATAGGAAAATCGAGATTCCTGCTGTCAGCATCCGATACATGGTCAGCTGCAAAGGCATCATATTATAGGTCTGCATCAGGTGCTGACTCAAAACGCCCCCTAGACCCCAGGAACTACAGGCTAAAATTGTGGTAATAATGGCTCGTTTTCTAATCCCGCTTTTAATATGCATAAATAACCTCTCATCTTTATTAATTAAGTTATTTTATAGTAATAAAAACTATAATCAATATACCTAACTAATATTAATTTTTTTACTCCCTTAAGAATATAAATTATCTTATAAGTAAATTCAATGAGAACTTGGCAGTTTTTCTAAAAACAGTTTTCTATTTTCGATCAAGCTTGACTAAAAAAGATAAAATGATTAAATAGTAATATTAGGCTTAATAGTTTATTAATGGCAGATTAAAAAATGCTGATCAACCTCAATAACAAAGATACTAAAATAGAAATAACCATAAATATACCAATTAAATAAGGCAGCTTACTCATCGTCGTCTTATCATCATTTTCTTTTTTGGGTTCTTTTTCAGTTCTTTGATCTTTGACCATCTTTTTTATTTCTTGATCAACGTAATTTCCTTTATTATTTTTCATGATTTCACCTCAACATGGCTATATTCTTTATGCGAATTGAATAGTTAGCTGACCACTTTTATCTGTAACAATTTGACTTAAAGATAAATAATAAACGATCCTTTGATAAATACGATCTTTCATTTCATTATAAGACCAAAGTGCTTCCTTTTGGTATTCATAAATTGGATTATGCTGAGCTGCTCCCCTGCTTACAACTACCTGTTTAAATTGGGTTAGATAGTCCACTTGTTCCACCCAAACTTCATCAATAGCTTTTAAAATACACTTACGTTCAAAGTCTTCAAAATAGTTTCCTAGGCTCAAACGTTCTTTCTTAGATTCTAAAATGGTAAAAAAGATTTCCAATAAATAATCGATTAGAGACTGATCGGATAAATGATCAATACTTTTAGGTTCATAATTATAGGTTAGGTTATCAAATATCCAACGATCAATTTGTACTTTGCGACTTCTATTAGGATCAAGGTTATCTACAGCCAATCCCATCACGCGCTGTGCAACTTGGTCTAGATCGATTTCTTCTAACCCTTGGCCTTCTAGAAGTTCATCACGGGTTTGATAAATAAGCTTTCTTTGAATACTCATATCCTCATCCATTTGAATGATTTGCTTTCTAGCACTTTCTCCACTAGCATCACTGGCCTCTTGAGCTTGGTTAAAGTATTTCTCATAGCGAAAATTAGATAATTGTTTAATTTTATCTATTTCTTCACTGGGATCAGATTGATAGCGAATGTGCTCTGGAGCCCATTTTTGAATGAGTTCGTCTTCTAAAGACACAAAAAACTTACTCATTCCCGGATCGCCCTGTCGTCCCGCCCGACCACGTAATTGTAAATCAACGCGTTCGCTAACCATACGCTCAGTTCCTATAACAGCTAAACCGCCTAAGTCAGCAACTCCTTGCCCTAACTTAATGTCTGTCCCCCGACCAGCCATCGCAGTGGCGACCGTGACTGCACCATATTGTCCTGCTTCTTTAATCATTTCTGCCTCTTTGGCTTCATTATAGGCATTTAAAACGTTATGGGGAATACCATCATTAAGCAAAATCGTAGAATATAGCATGGATAATTGAACAGAGCCTGTTGCAATTAATAAGGGTTGCCCGGTCGCATGCTTTTCTTCAATGAATTGAATCGAAGCAGCAAGTTTTTCAGGAAAACTGCGGTATATTTCATCAGGATAATCTTTGCGAATGACTGGACGATTGGTAGGGATCGAGATAACTTCCATATTATAAGTGTCAATGAATTCATCTTCGGCTGGTTTCCCTGTCCCTGTCATACCAGCCATACGTTCAAAAAGTAAGAACAGATTTTGATATGTTATGGAGGCCATCGATCGGTTTTCATCCGTTAAATCCACATGTTCTTTAGCTTCGATCGCTTGGTGTTGGCCTGCCTGTAAACGAGTGCCTTTTAAGACTCGACCATCACGACTATCTAATAATTCGACCTTTCCATCACGAACCACATAATCTTTTTCATTAGTGAATAATTCATGGGCTTTTAAGGCTAAGCTAACATGACGAACGAGTTCTCGATTTGACCGCGCATAAAATTTATCTAAGCGAAAATACTTTTCTGCATTTGCTATACCCTCCTGAGTCAACCAAACAGCATCTTTTTCCTCAGTGACTTCATAATCAATTCCTGTTTCAAGACTCTCAACAAAATCATTAGCTAGTTGGTAAAAATTAGACTGGACTCTTGGAGAGCCTGAAATGACCAGAGGACTGGTCGCGCCATCAAGCAAGACTGCATCCACTTCATCAATAATGACATAGTAAAAGTTCCGTAAAAATTGATCCTCTTTATCAGCAGCTAAATTTTCACCTAAATAGTCGAAACCTAGGGCTGAATGGGTAGTGTATACGATGTCAGCTGCATAAATCTGTCTTTTATCATCAGCAGTAAGATCTTCTGAACCCTCGGGGGCTCCCATTGCAATCGTTAAGCCCATAAAACGATATAAGGGCCCCATTTCCTCAGCATCACGGCGGGATAAATAATCGTTAACTGTAACTAAAATTACCCCTTTTCCTGTCAGTGCATTGAGATACAAAGGCATAGTTGCTGTTAGAGTTTTACCTTCACCAGTTTTCATTTCAGCAATATTTCCCTCATGTAATACAATGGCCCCAATTACTTGGACATCGTAAGGGTACATCCCTAACACCCGTTTAGCAGCCTCTCTAACTGCTGCATAAGCTTCAGGAAGAAGATCATTTAAACTTTCACCTGCTTGATAACGCTCTTTAAATTCATTAGTTTTCTGTTTGAGGTCCCCATCCGATAATTGAGCCATAGTACCTGCATAGGCATTGACTTGGTGAAGTATGCGGTTCAGCCGCTTTAACCGACCTTTATCTAAATCGACTTTAAACATGGTGACCCCCTCAACTAATTACTTGTCCTTCTAACTTCAAAAGATTACGGTGATAATCTAATAACTTAGCTCCGATAAAACGATCATCAGACTGTTTATTTTTATAATAGCATTTTATATTAGGTCGACTGACGCCAACACTTGTTTGCAACCATTGAATAATACCTTCATCTAAACTCGATTGCTGGGCAATTTTTTGATATTGAAAAAGCTCTAAATGATCGTCAGTGACTAAGGCTTGGGAATTAGGATATCGTTGAGCATAGTACTTAGCAGCTAAATTGGAAATCGGCCCATAGCCAATAAAATAAAAGGGTTTACTATGACTAGACTGAACAAAGCTATCTACACCAGACATAGCTTCCTTTGATAAATATAGCTGGGCGTTTAATAATTCACTGGCCAGCAAATTAGCATGAGACTTAACTAAGACTATTTGCTGTAACTTATTCACTTCTTCTTGGATACTTCCTATTCCTGGTTCAACAAAAAGCAAGTGATTGAAATCATGATTATTTTCAATTAGTAGTGTATCTTTACTCATAACATTATCTAAAAGTATTTCAGATATTATCAAGCGCTTAAAAGTGATAGAACGGCAGCCTGCGTGAACTAAAGATATGGTGTAATTTCCATAATTATCAGGTACAGTAAATGAGTCATCACAGCTGCGGATAAAATCTTTCTGCAAGGATTCACCGTAATAATCAAAAAATTCCACCGTAAACATTATGGAGTTATTTGGTTCGACCTGACCAATAAATTTAAGAAAGTAGGTCTTATGACTTGTTAATAGCGGGAGTTTAGGTGATGAAAAATAAAGTCCATAAGATTTTTCAGAAGACCATTGGTTAATAACTATACCAGAATGGACCATAGAGTTTTTAAAAGATACCCTATCCGGAGACTGCCACTCTATCTGAGAGCCATGGCTGAATATCTCATCGTTCATCAATCCCCATCGGACAATGTAATAATCTTTCACTCTGTTCCCTCCTTACTTTCAAAATCTTCCCATAGGATTCTCTTATATTGGTTTATAAACCAACTTGCGACCGTAGGTGTATTATCATTATGTCGTCCCATCACGGATTTACTAATAATTTTAATTGGCTTATCACTCAGATTTTTCAATAATCCATAATACGCCTCATTATCGTAATCTTCATTAAGCATGTAAGTCATCGCATAGGTAGATTGACTATAATGGGTCTGTTTTAATTTAGGCATTAACATACTGTCTAAAATATCCAAATCAGTTGCTAAATCATCATTGTTACCAAATTTCAAGGTTAAATCCATTGCCGTTTTAAAGGAATCATTAGGACGTCTTAAGCGCTGGTTTCTAGTAATATTTCCTAAATAAACAAGTGGTCGCGCCATAATTATGGCATAAGGATCTAAAAAACTTCCATAGTACAAAGCACCAAAGGTTCCCATAGACATACCTGAAAGGATTAACTGATCCTTAGTGAAATTTAACTCATCTAATACTTCCACTATCTTAGCAACAATCGCTGCCTCGAATTGGGCACTCCCTCGATAGAAGGCACCGCCTTCTAAACGTAAATCATTAATCAATATAAAGGGATGCTTTAAGTTCTTCATCATAGGAAAGCCTTCAAAACCTTCTGCTGTCCTATAACCAGAAAAATAAACATTTAAAGGAGGTTTTAAGTTGCCAGGATTATAGTAAAAAGCAAACTCTTCACGATGATTATCAGCTATAATTTGTCCACCAGCTAAATAGTCTCCCCACTTTCTTCGGGAATGTCTAACATGTAAAGGGCCAATCCTTAGTTGACCAGAGCCTTTGACACAAAGGGAAAAGCTCGCATAACAATTCTCAGGCGGATCTAATAAGATTCTCTTTTTTATTGCTTCATTATTATAGGAAATGCGCTCAACCACCTGATTAGAGCTTCCCATGCGAATAAAGGTAATAGTCATATTGAGATCAATGGTCTCATCCTTTATAAATTCTAACCATATATCTATATATCGATCTATATTAGATATAATAAGATGTCGCCAATATAACAAAGGAGTCATTTGGTCTGTCTGTTCAATTTGAAACAGAATATAATTATTTCCAAGGTATTGATAGTTACCAGAAAAATTAGCTTGAACAGAAATATCCTGAACGCCACGTCTCTCTCCATAATTGCCGTCAAAGAATACTTTTGCTAATTCAATAACCGTCTCTTCAATATTTTTCACTTCAATGAATTGAGCCTTTTTCATGGAAAATAAACGTTCAAACTCAGGAGTCGTGTAATAAGATTCAAATTGTTGATCAATTAATACAGTATAAGCTTCCATTAAGGGGAGCAGCTTATCTATTAGTAATCTATCAATAGGAGCAGTCAGTATAACCAGAGAAAAAGGTCTTGGAGGCAGAGTATTTTCTTCCAAAGCTTCTTGGTAATAATCAGCAAGCTCAGTATTTAGTATAAAGGTCCAATCAACTTCATTCTTAAATTTTACGCCCTGTGACCAATCGCTATAGCCGATTTGTAAAACTCTAGTCATTGCCGTTCTCTCCTAACAATGCTTTCCATTGACTCACTAATTCCCCACTATGGTACTTATTAATCTTTTCTACAGAGTATACTAAGGCTTCATTCCAATGTTTAAGCCCTTTGAAGTAATAATCGATCCCTTGAGCTAATTGATCCAAATTCTTAGCAATTAGCCCATTTTTCAAATGCTCAACATAGGCAGATTCCACTCGGTTAATCTGAGAAATTCCTGCACTAATTCCAGCAATCTGGCCATAAACCCAGGGATGAGAAGTCCAATCAATCATCAAACGCACATACTTCAAGCTTTGGATAAAGTCGCGCTCACTATGATTAATTTGCACCTGACAAACTGGTTTTTTTTCTTTTTCAGGCATTTTATCCGCAAAATCAACAACTTCGCCATATTGGGAATCAAAATACTTATTTAAATGATCAGATAAACTTTCTAAATGGTCGATTTTAGCTTGATCAATTTGAAAGGCTCCTAAAACCAAGCGAATACGTTCATCCTTTTCCATTTTAGTTTTTATAACATCCATGACTTCTTTAATTTCTTCTAGGCTAAGTTGACTTACTTCAAGATAAATAATTAAATTCTTAATCCGCTGACTCATACCTAGCTGGAGTCTGGTATCGAAAGGGGATAATCGATAAATGGATGTATCAAGTGAACTCTTCTTCGTATAGTTAATTAGCTGGTCTTTCAATTGATCAGTATCAGTAATCAGTAACTTCGCCCTTTTCAGAGAGGTTTTAAAGTCTTTTGTATTGCTCTCAAAGGAGCGCTGACTATAAAGAGAATAGATTAAATCAATCTTATTTTTCTGACTTAACTGATTAAATAAATGATTATGTCTATCACTATAAGCAACAACGACCTTATCATCTTGTCCCATATGTTTAATTAGATACTTGCTTGTCATCTCTTCAATGAGTGTTTCCTTTGATTGGTAAGTAGTATGATCAAAGCGCTCTTTTTCTAAGAGATCCTGGTTGATCTCTATACTTCCCTTAGCATAAAATTCACGAACTACCCACTGACCGGCTAAATTTAAATAGTCTTGGTGGCTAGCCTGACCATTATTATAAAAGATAACGCTAGAAATAAAGGCCCGATCATCAAAAATGTACTGTTTTGTTAATTGTTTATCTTGATAGTAGTCAATAAAGGCGATATAGCCATTAGACTTAAATTGGATATCAGCATAATGTTCATTATGCACAAATACCATCATTAGAAACGGAGTAGGAACAAATTCTGCTTGCTTAGGAAAAGATAAGTCTTCTAAAGTAATTGGTCTGACTTTATGTAAATTAATGCCTTGAATAAAGTCAAAAACCGACCAATAATTATATTCTTCTATATTTTGATCATGTAAGTTCAACCGTAACATCGGAGCATAATCGAGCATTAATAGTTGATTAGCTTCACCCGCACGCTGAAATAAACGCAATTGATTAACCGTATCATCAAAATACAAGTCCATATAGGAAGGCTCAACAAAATCCCATTGATTATTTGCATACCATGAGGGAATAAAATAATACATAATTTTCCTTTCTAATAGCTAATCAAATAATGACGTATATTTATTTCTTATTCTTAGAGCCCGTATTTCATCAATAATATTCAAAAATAGAGCAACCAGAATAACTATACTCCCTGGCAAGTTTAGCCATTGAGAGTACTCAGGAAATAAAACCCCTAAAGACATAGGAAAACCAACGACAGCCGTCATATATTCAGCTCCTATAATCGCCATATTTAATATTTTTTCTCTCAAAAATTTTTCAGTAGGCTTACCGGGATTGATGCCATCAATATAGTCGCCAGTTTTTTGCAAGTTTTCACTGAGATCTTCTGGATCCACATTAACAAAGGCAAAACCAAGACTTAGAACAATAATTAATAAAACATACAAGAAGGCCCCTAAGAGTTGGGTCATACTCAACTGAAATTGTAAATTTTTTAAAAATTGAAGATTGGGAAAGAAAATAAGTATTAAGTCAATAATATATCGCGGCAAGAGTGCCAATGTCATGGCGTACATGATAGCCATACCCCCACTAGGATTCAATTTAATCGGCAAGTAGGATTTTTCAGTAAAATTATTATTTATCATTACCCGGTTGATTGGGATCCGTAACTCAGCACGATCCATTACGATTGTAGTAAATGCTGTCATTAAAGCAAAAACCGACACACTAATTAATAGTACTTGCTCAATAAATGACGCTCGATAAATCAAAAATATCCGTAGTGCATTAAAATTATTGGGCAGTCTTAGTAGCATATTCGCTAAAATAATAATCGTCTGTCCACCAATTCCAGCTTCTTGATTACGGCCTCCTAGCCAAATAGTAAAAAATGTGCCAGCCACCAAAGCTAAAACAATCGTTCCATAAGCCATAAAATGATTAGACAATATGGTATCTTGTATGGAAATCAGCGGATAAGTGACTGCTAAAGTAATTGCTTGAACTAAGGCAAGAATTAAAGTTAACAGATTACGATAATAATTATCCTGTCTTGGAGGGACTTTCAGTGCTTTGTACCATTTAGACATAGAGACAAAACGCCAAATGATCATTGTCGACATATATGGCCCTAGCCCTAAACTTAATAAAGAAGCTTGGTCAAAGCTACCACCAGTTGCACTAAGGGCTAATGAGAGGAAGTCATTGCCTGATGAACTCTGACTCTGTTGGATAGCCTGCCAATCAACTAAGGGTAAAGGAATGGAACGTCCCATAATATAAATAATTAGAATCATGGCAGTGAACAATAACTTTTTATAAAGAAGTGGTAGACGAAATCTGTTTCCTTTATTTTGGATAGCCACTGATTAAACAACCTTTCATACCATTTAAATAGTAAATTAGAGGCAAGGAAATGATTGCCTTTGCCTCTATTGTGACATAAGAATAACTTGTATTAATTCTATTTTTTAACTCGATCCTCTTGCATTTTTATCTGATCAATTAGATCTTGATAGTTATCTTGTGCAAATATGTTATTAGGATCTAATATACCTAATTGATGACAATAATCTTCAAATGAATATACCGTTAAACCAAGATTGCTAGCTTTAGTCACTATATCTTCCACTTCTACCCCGTAATTGATATCTAGGTAAATATTAGCCTTTAATAAAAGACTGTTAATCTGGTCTTTTCCTGCTGCTGGATAGAGAGACACATTAGGATATTTTTCTAAATCCAATAATCGATCTGACATTTGAGTTTGGGCTGCAATATGGAATTGATAATTGGGTAAACCTTGAATAATTTCATCAATATGCAGCAAATAATCTTGTGCCGTCAAGATAAAAATATTATGGTCTTTCCGCATTAACGGGCAATGGCTAAGGTCCCCTTCAAAATCTGAAAGTCCTTGACTAAATATTTTAAAAACTGTTGCCGTTAAGAGACGTTGGGTAAAATAGCCTTGGATAATAAGCTGACGAAAGTTAGCAACATTATCTATTAGTTCCTGATAAGTACTTTCTGACATATTTTCTATAATCTCATTTGCTTCTTCTAATGACTTGACGACATAACCTAGGCCATTGTCTTCAATAATTTTTCTATTAGATAAGCTTTCAGGGACAAAGACCGGGATACCTGCAGCTAAATATGTACTCAATTTATGGGTAATACACATTTGGAAATAGTCTTGAATATAATCTTGATCAGTCCAGACCAGCCCAAAACCGCCCTTAGATAAATTGGTTAAGAGTTCATAATCAGGTAACCACCCTTTAATTGTCACTTCCTTAGGCAAATCTAAATTTTGACCATGGTTTGAGTAAACATCAACAGCACATGAAATTGGCCATTGCTTTATAAAATCAAACTTATTAATATCTCCTGCAAAGTGAATCTTCTTTTGAAATGAAATTTTTCCAGGTTGAAATTCCGTCGGGTGGTCCCACATAGCTTGGATTAAAACCTTATCGACCCTTAAACCTTCTAAATAAAGACGTTGATACATTTCTTGGGAAGGAACAATTACCAATTCAGCTTCATTGTAAATTTCAATGAGAGAACTCATCAAATAATAATTTTGAGGGAACATGATTGGTGGTATATCATGAATAAACACTATTAAATGTGCTTTAAAAGTATACTTAATTTTATCAATTAGAGCCCTTTCGAAACGTCTATCATTCCATGTTGGTAATTGAACAACCACCAAATCTCCTTGACTTAGGCCAGCTAGAATTCCATCTAAGCGCTTACTTAATTCTTGATCAGAATCATAAGAAGTTTCATATGCATAGATAGCTAATTCATTAAAATCCAATTTTTGAGCAATCGTTGTTGTCATCTGTTGAGAAATTAATGCTGTACTTACAGCAGAGTGACCATGCAAATTGGTAATATGCTTTCTCATCGATTATCCTGCCTTCCTAGCAACTTCTTTATTTTTAAAATGTAGCTTGGTACACTTCTCTACCAACATGATTGGAATGGATAATTTGGGAATTAATTGCTTGCTGCCATTGCTTTTGATTATTTCCTAAAATCTTGATTGTATTCGACAAAGAAGCAGCTTCTTCTTTTGAGAATATAAACTCATCGGCGATATAGGCCTTCTTATGCATAGTTTCTTGAAATGCCATGTTTAGACAATGAAACTCAAAGGCAGCACGAACCGCATCAACGATCTCATTACCATGATTGATATCCAAGTAAAAAGAAGCCTGTTTGAGTAGTTTTTGAATCAAATCCATAGATATATTCGGATAGAGTTGGACATTAGGATATTGCCCATAATCCATCAATTTCTCTGACATTTCCGTTACGGCGCCAATTCTAAATTGAAAATCAGGCAAATTGTCTAACAAAAGATCTAATTGTTCAATCTGATCAGAATTGGTTAATATTAAAATTTCTTTAGCAAACTCTTTGTCCTGCAGTATAGGATAAATATAGCCTAAGGGTGTAATCGCTTCACTTGGTAATTGATTTAATTCACACAATTCCAGTGCACGTTGGTAAGTGGCCTGGTCAGGAATAATGACCTGATTACACCGTGGTGTCTGCCCTTTAAGGATCAGTTGCATATTACTTGGAATCTCATCTGTCAAAGCTTCATGCCAAACTAAGATATCCTCTCCTTCCCGTGGAAGAGAGTGCGAAATTAAGAAAGGAGTTGCCAAAGAGTTAATAATCATTCGTTCTATAGATAAACCGGATCTTAATAGATAAAACTGATAAAAATCCCTTTGATTATGAAAAAATCGCTTCTTTCCTTGCCAATCCAAAATGACGTTACCAGTCACATAGTTATCGACAATAACATCATGACCTAAAGTATCAAAATAGATTTTCATATGAGCATCTTGACCTTGACGAATGATTTGAGCATAGCGACGCCCAAACTGGTTATAACAATCAGTCCACATGATCTGCTCTTTATCATTCAACCAATCTACTGCCTGAACTAAACGCTGTCCACTATTGGTAAAGTAATGGATATCTGCACGCTTATGGTGATAATCCCAGACACTAGCTGACGTATTTGTCGCTTTTATCTCCCAATTTAAAGGAACTGGCACTTCATTAAAATACAAGGGGCTACCTTGCTCTTCGCCCATAAAAAAGCGATAGGGAGATGTCGTACCATGGGGTAAAAATCCATCCTCATTTAAAATCACGGTTGGGAAATTAAATCCAGCACGGAGCATCGATTGGTGAAAATCCCGCGTGGCTTCATCATAATTATCAAATAATTGAATCATGCTTGAACCTCCTCCACTAATTGCTTCCATGCATTTTCTACATGCTTGTGTAAATATTGCTTAGCAATAGAGTATGACCGTTCACGCATAGCTTGGCGATCAGCAGTTTGGAAATAAGTAAGAATTGCTTGAGCAAAAGAATTGATAATCTCTTCTCGCTTCATCTCTCGGTTAAAAGGTAAGAGATAACCATTTTTTTTATTTTCAATAAAGGTGGGGTTTCCATAAGGAACATCTAAACCAATCATCGCCTGACCTGCACTCAGAGCTTCAACTAATGTTAGTCCAAAACCTTCACTGGTAGAAGCAGTGAGATAAAGAGGATATTTGGGATAAATTTCATCTAGGTGATGGTGTCCCTTGAGTTCAATATAATCTCCTGCATTGAGTCGATTAATTTGCTCCTGAAGACTCTTTCTTTTTCCACCTTCCCCATAAATATCAAATTGGACTTGTGGCAACTGATCGTGTACCTGGACTACTGCTTCAATCAACCAATCAATATTCTTTTCTCCAGCTAAACGAGAAGCAGTCATCATTGCATAAGGATTAATATTAGAGTCAGCTTGCATTAAGTGATCAACACTTCCCACTGGAATTGTATAAACCACCGGCTGAATACCATAATAATGATTGAATTGTTCCAAAAGTCGCTGGGTCTGAGCCTGAGTTGAAGTAATATAGAAATCAAATTGCCCGTAATGTGTAAAAGGATACTCATAGTGGTTATTCCACAGGATATTCTGGTCATTAGTCAATGTTTGATTATAATGTTCAGCATGCACCACAGACCCTAGCTTGGCTCCATTTAAATGGTCTAAGAGCCCCTGACCAATGCCATCTGAACGATCTAGTAAAACAATGTCTTTGTCAGTTAGAGCTAATTTTTCAATAAAGTAAGCGACTAATTCTTCCTTGGAATAGATAATACGGTCTTTTAATCGGTAAGTCGAATCGTCTTGGTTAATAAATTCTTCATAAGCGGTGGTGCCATCTTGATTAAAGTAACGTCGCATATAGAGGAGTGCTTTATTATTATTCGGTGCATAGTATTCGGTTAAAAACTTAAAACGATTAAAGAAATCTTTCCGAATTAATTTGTTGTTAGCAGTATATTCTACTCGATTGACAAGATCTTCTCCTTCTCTTGATAGATAACACATAGCAAACTGCTTGCCTTGATCATAGGTCAATTTTACCCGGCGATTATCTAGCCTTTCTTCCTCAAGACTATCAGATATTTTTTCCTTAATTTGGTCAAGTGTGACTGTCGTTTGGCTAAGTGGAATATCGGTAAAATATAAATACATCCAAATAACATCTTCATTCGAAAAGCCTATATTTTCAGTAAAATGAGCAATATTTTCATTCAAAATCAAATCAGTAAAGATAAATTTACAATCTAAAGATAATTCTTTAAAAATACGATAACGATAAATCTGTGCATACTCTACGCCACTCGATGCCCAGCCTATTCCTTTGTTAATGTTATAGATAGTCAGAGTAACCACTTCCTTACTTTGTATTATGTCAAAGCTTTATCTTTAGGATGCTAAAGAACCATTCTCTAGCATCCTAAAAACAAAGCTAGAGGGTAAGATTATAACTTCTTACCCTCTTTTGCTTTGTTTAAGATCAATCAGCAATTTTACGCATCTTCATCTTTCTTTCTCTTGAAACCTAAAGCACTTAGACCTGCAAGAATTGCAGCTAATCCTGCTCCAAGAATAGAGTTATTTTCTGCTCCTGTTTGAGGCAAGAATCCTGATTGCTTAATTTCAACTTGAGACTCTTGAACAGTATTTGAAGCACTTTCAGAACTTAATATTGATAATGATTCAGTAGAATCAAGAGATTCTGAAGTTGAATCACTTTCACTCAGAGATTCAGATCTTACAAAATCAGATTGACTAGTTTCTGCTGGAGCCGCTGCACTTGCTGACTCTGATGCAGAGATACTTGAACTTGTAGACTCAGAGACTGATGCGCTCGATCTTGCAGATTCAGAGGCTGAGACACTTTGTGACGTGCTTACTGAGCTAGACTCAGATTGTGAAGCACTTACAGACTGTGACGCTTCCACCGCGGAGGTTGAAGCACTCTGTGACGCGCTTACTGAACTAGACTCAGATTGGCTTGCGCTCACGGATTGTGACTCTTCTACTGCTGAAGTTGAAGCACTCTGTGACGCGCTTACTGAACTAGACTCAGATTGGCTTGCGCTCACGGATTGTGACTCTTCTACTGCTGAAGTTGAAACGCTTTGTGAGGCACTTGCTGAGCTTGATTCTGATTGTGACGCACTTACAGACTGTGATTCTTCCGCGGCTGAGGTTGAAGCACTCTGTGACGCGCTTACTGAACTAGACTCAGATTGGCTTGCGCTCACGGATTGCGATCCTTCTACTGCTGAAGTTGAAGCGCTTTGTGAGGCACTTACTGAGCTAGACTCAGATTGTGAAGCACTTACAGATTGTGACGCTTCCACCGCGGAGGTTGAAGCACTCTGTGACGCGCTTACTGAACTAGACTCAGATTGGCTTGCGCTCACGGATTGTGATTCTTCTACCGCTGAAGTTGAAGCGCTTTGTGAGGCACTTACTGAGCTTGATTCTGATTGTGACGCACTTACAGACTGTGATTCTTCCGCGGCTGAGGTCGAAGCACTCTGTGACGCGCTTACTGAACTAGATTCAGACTGAGAAGCACTTACAGATTGCGATTCTTCTACCGCTGAAGTTGAAGCGCTTTGTGAGGCACTTACTGAGCTAGACTCAAACTGAGAAGCACTTACAGATTGCGATTCTTCTACCGCTGAGGTTGAAGCACTCTGTGATTCAGATCGAACAGTCGATTCACTTTCCGAAATACTATTGTTATCTTTCGTCACATTAACAGTAACGTTAGTATTATCCTTAGTACCATCTGGATAATTGACCACAACAGGAATCGTTACAGTACCATCTTCAGGCCGTCCTTTACCTGGAGTAAAGGTTACTTGACCAGTATTCGGATCAATTGTTGCTGTATCTCCCGTATTAGGATTTGTCCAGTTGGTTGTCCCATCACCAAAAGTAAAGTTAGTACCAGTAGGTGGTGTCACATTATCTTGATGGGTCTTCGGACCAGTTGGATTGTTTGGATCATTTGGAATTTCACCACTAAAGCTTGGATTTACAGTCGTCGGTGTTGGATTTTCACCGGATTCAGTTTGACCAACAGGATATGTAGGTTCATAGGTCTGATCATTAGGGTTATCTACAATCACCTTTACAGTTGTTGGTTCTACTGAATTATCTGGATAAGTAACCATTACCAATACTTCATAAACTCCAGGATTGGTTCCATTGGGAATTTCATTAGGATTAAATAGCATTAATGTTGGAGTTTTACCCGGATAATCAGAATTTTCCTCAAAACCTGGAATCGTTACTGCTTCCTTAATTTCTTCTTCAGTTGTTGATTCTCCGTAAGCTTTATTTATCGTTTTTGTGTTTGGTTCATATATTTCATTTTCCGGCTGAGATTTTACTGTTACAGTAACTATCGCTGTATCTTTTGTTCCATCTGGATACTCCACTATGACTGGAACTTTATGTACACCTGACGTTTTGCCATCAGGTAATTTGCTTGGATCATTAACTGTCACAATTGGAGATTTACCAGGATAATCAGAATTCTTCTCATAGTCTGGTACCGTTACAGCACCCTTAACTTCATCCTCCGATGTCGGCTGGCCGTAATCTTTATTTATTGTTTTTGTAGTTGGTTCATACTTCTCATTTTCCGGTTGTTCTTTCACCGTTGCAGTAACTTCAGTCTTATCCTCAGTTCCGTCTGGGTAAGTCACTGTCACAGGTACCTTATGTTCTCCTGGCGTATTGCCGTCTGGTAAGGTCGCTGGATCATCAACCGTTACGGTTGGTGTTTCACCTGGATAAGCTGGATTTTCTTCATAACCTGGAACTGTTACGGCATTCTTGATTTCTTCTTCAGTTGGTGCTTGACCGTAGTCTTTCTCAACTGGTGTTACTTCAGGTTGATACTTATCTTTTTCAGGTTGTGGCTTAACTGTTACCGTAACAGTCTCTGGATCTGTCGTCCCATCTGGATAAGTTACAGTTACAGGAACTTCATAACTACCTGGCGTGTTGCCATCTGGTAAGGTCTCTGGATCATCAACCGTTACCGTTGGCGTTTCGCCTGGATAAGCAGGATTTTCTTCGTAACCTGGTACCGTTACTGAATTCTTGATTTCTTCTTCAGTGGTTGGTTGGCCATAATCCTTCTCGATTGGATTTACCTGAGGCTGATACTTATCTTTTTCTGGTTGTGGCTTAACTGTTACCGTAACTTCAGTCTTATCTTCAGTTCCATCTGGATAAGTTACAGTCACTGGAACCTTGTGTTCACCTGGAGTATTTCCATCTGGTAAAGCATTTGGATCATCGACTGTGACCGTTGGCTTTTGACCTGGATATGCTGGATTTTCTTGGTAACCAGGTACAGTTACCGCACCCTTGATTTCTTCTTCAGTCGGTGATTGTCCGTAGTCTTTCTCAACTGGTTGTACTTCAGGTTGGTACTTATCTTTTTCTGGTTGTGGTTTAACCGTTACCGTAACTTCGGTCTTATCTTCAGTTCCATCTGGATATGTCACAGTCACAGGGACCTTGTGTTCGCCTGGCGTATTTCCATCTGGTAAAGTACTTGGACCATCCACTGTTACCGTTGGCTTTTGGCCTGGATAAGCTGGATTTTCTTGGTAACCAGGTACCGTTACCGCATTCTCGATCTCATCTTCAGTTGGCGCTTGACCGTAGTCTTTCTCAACTGGTCTTACTTCAGGTTGGTACTTATCTTTTTCTGGTTGTTCCTTAACTGTTACTGTAACAGTCGCTGGATCTGTCGTCCCGTCTGGGTAAGTCACTGTCACAGGTACCTTATGTTCTCCTGGCGTATTGCCGTCTGGTAAGGTCGCTGGATCATCAATCGTTACGGTTGGTGTTTCACCTGGATAAGCTGGGTTTTCTTCATAACCGGGAACCGTTACGGCTTTCTTGATTTCATCTTCAGTCGTTGTTTGACCATAGTCTTTCTCAACTGGAGCTACTTCAGGTTGGTACTTATCTTTTTCTGGTTGTTCCTTAACTGTTACCGTAACTTCGGTCTTATCCTCTGTTCCATCTGGATAAGTTACAGTCACTGGAACCTTATGTTCGCCTGGTGTATTTCCGTCTGGTAACGCATTTGGATTATCCACTGTGACCGTTGGCGTTTGGCCTGGATAGGCTGGGTTTTCTTCATAACCGGGAACCGTTACGGCTTTCTTGATTTCATCTTCAGTCGTTGTTTGACCATAGTCTTTCTCAACTGGAGCTACTTCAGGTTGGTACTTATCTTTTTCTGGTTGTTCCTTAACTGTTACCGTAACTTCGGTCTTATCCTCTGTTCCATCTGGATAAGTTACAGTCACTGGAACCTTGTGTTCACCTGGAGTATTTCCATCTGGTAAAGCATTTGGATCATCGACTGTGACCGTTGGCTTTTGACCTGGATATGCTGGATTTTCCTCGTAACCTGGAACCGTTACCGCATTCTTGATTTCATCTTCAGTCGGTGATTGTCCGTAGTCTTTCTCAACTGGTTGTACTTCAGGTTGGTACTTATCTTTTTCTGGTTGTGGTTTAACCGTTACCGTAACTTCGGTCTTATCTTCAGTTCCATCTGGATATGTCACAGTCACAGGGACCTTGTGTTCGCCTGGCGTATTGCCGTCTGGTAAAGCACTTGGATCATCAACCGTTACGGTTGGGGTTTGGCCTGGATATGCAGGATTTTCTTCAAAGCCCGGTACCGTTACCGCATTCTTGATTTCTTCTTCGGTCGGTGCTTGTCCGTAGTCTTTCTCAACTGGTTGTACTTCAGGTTGGTACTTATCTTTTTCTGGTTGTTCTTTAACTGTTACCGTAACTTCAGTCTTATCTTCAGTTCCATCTGGATAAGTCACAGTCACAGGTACCTTGTGTTCACCTGGTGTATTACCGTCTGGTAAAGCACTTGGATTGTCAACCTTCACTGTTGGCGTTTGACCTGGATATGCAGGATTTCCTTCAAAGTCCGGTACCGTTACCGCATTATTGATTTCATCTTCAGTTGGTGCTTGACCGTAGTCCTTCTCGATCGGAGTCACACTTGGCTCATAGACTTCATTCTCAGGCTTACGGGTGACTTCAACATAGACATCAACGGTATCTGTTGTGTTGTCTCCATAAGTGATCGTGACTGGGATTTGGATGGTCTGGCCAGCCTTGCCTTCAGTCATGCTTGCTGGAACAACGATTGAGCCATCATTATTGACGGTTACGCCTTCTAGATTTGTTGTAAATTGAAGAACTTCTGGGTTCGCCACTTGACCGTTCTTGATAAAGGTTGGTGCAGCAACTGTGTCAGCTTGGCCTTCTTCAACGGAAACATTGTCATAGCCTGGCTCGAATTCTTCGGCCATGGAAACTTTTTGCCATTGGGCGTAGACAGTGGTTGAGTTTTGGAAAGCAGTTTCAGGCGTAATGTAGTTCCCTGAACCGTCTTAGGCGGTATTCCACCCTAAGAAACGATAACCTTCCAAGGTTGGGTCATTGGCCATATTGCTTGCTAGACCGTTATTGGTGTAGCCCACTTCGTTGGAGAAGTCTTCGTTTCGAGGCACATCGGAGTTCTCAATAGCTGTCGTATTTCCTGCAGCATCATTCGTTTCTGCAGGAGCAGCGTAAGTCATCACACGCCGAGCCGAGGTCCCGTTTGGATGGTTGAGGTCATAGGTCACTTGGATAAGGACCCGAGCGATAACCGCATCTGAACCTACAGACGTTTGGATAGCTTCCTCATCTTCAGAAAGCGCTCTTTCTTCAGCTTGCTTGGCGGTATGGTAATTGAAAGATCTTGCCACAATTGGCGAATCCTTGACAACGCGATCAGTATCTGGAATAGCGTATTCGAACTTGTACAGTCCTTTACCTGGTTCTGGATAGGTCTTGTCGCCTTCAACTGTATAGGTCGCACCAGGTTCTGCCGCGTTTCCTGACATGGTCCGGACATAGCGGGTCTGACCTGAATTAGCATCAATATAGGAGATTTCTACTAATTGGTTAGGCACATAGGTATAGCCTGTAATCACCTTATCGAAGTCATACATATCCTTAACGACAGGCATGTATTGGGTTCTATCGAGTAAAGCTGAAGAGTTCACTTCTGTCCCGATGATTAAGCGTGGAGCGTAGGATGTTTCAGCCTGACCTTGACCAAATTCAGCAACTTTTACACCATTGATATAAACTTCACCGCTGTTATCAACTAACTTACCGTTGGCCCCGGTATAAAGTCTAATATCGGAACCCGAAGCTAGCTTGAAATCATAAGGCAAGGTATAAGTATAAACCGTATTATTGGCATTAACGTCAAAGTCATAGCGGGCATCGGACCCTCTGGCACCGCGGGAAGCTGGGTAAACCCCTAAGTGACCGATGATTGGCGCTTCGCCAGCTTTCATGGCTAACTTAGAAGCAGAATCTGCCCAATACAGGATCTCACCATTGACCAAGTCTGACCGTTTGACACCCTGGTTAGTTGGTCTAGCAAAGCGGATTTCAATTTTATCCCCTTGTCTAGCCGAAACGTCCCGATCTGTTGTCATCTTGACCCGGTCAATGCCATGGTCATTTTCAATGATCATGCCTGTATGAACTGAAATCGCAGTCATTTCAGGCTGTTGGTTATTGATGGTTGGATAAAGTTTCTTCAGATTGTCTGAGTCGATATTCAAAGTTGTCAAGGTAAATTGTTGGCCTGACATTTCAGTCGAAACATTATCGATAAAGCCTTGGGTTCCCTTGTTAGTGTAAACAATCTGACCGATTTCATCGTTGGTTTCAAATTCTTCAGGTGCGTAAATCACATAGGCCATATCCCCGACCACATTAACCTGGCGTCGGGTAAAGCCTGTCCGGACGCTATTTGGATTAACGGCACCCTTCATTCCTGAGGTAATCGAAGGCTCAACATAACCGATATAACCATAGTCATCTTCCTTAAGGACATCTAAGAGTTCCTTGTCGAAAGCTAAGCGATAAGCAATGGATTGGCCGTTGAGGTTTTCATTTCGGTTATTAGTATCCTTCTTGTGGAATTGACTAGCCACATAGAGCTTGTTTTCAGCAGGATTGTAAGAAACCGTATTTTGGCTAGAAACAAAATCTGGGGCTTGGTCAACTGAGGACATGACTTGGAGATAAGGGTTGAGCCCTGTCTTCAAGTTAGTTGAAGTCGTCTTAGGAATGGTCACGGACTGGGTGTAGGATCCATAACCGGTTAAATTCATATTGGAATCATCTGTACCACCCATAAACTTAGTGTAGACATTCCCATTGGCATCGAGAAGCCGAGCCTGGATAGTCGTATCGATATTATCTAACTCTTCTCGGGTCACATTATCCCGCAAGTAGAGACGGATAGGTGAGCGTTTGGTCTCCGTTCCTGTTTCAAGGTTTGATAGAACTATAATTTTATCGTTAGCCTTGCTACCATTGGTGAAACGATAAATTTCACCATTTCGGTCTTCATAGTAAGACTTAGTCCAGTCAATCCGTTTCTGCAGGTCATCCGAAATCCTTAAGTTAAGACGTTGCCAAACATAGGCCGAACGCGGAGTATGGGTATACATCATATCGATAACTTGGTCGCCATCAGCTGTCTCGTGAAAACCCTTGTATTTCAATTGCTGAACGCTCAGAGGCTCGGATGGGTTATTAATCGTCCGTAAGCCTTGACCAGGTTCCAATTCCCAACGGGTGGAGTTTTGTCCTTTAATAGACTGCTCATCCCAGTTAGGTTCCAGATAATACTTCTTACCTGTATCCACATCTTCAAAGTATTTGCGGCCATCTTGGTCGGTCTTAGGTGTCAAGATGGTATCTGCTGTGGTTGAATCATTGAGGTCAGAGATGATCTTATCGACCTCTGCAGTGGATTGAGCGGCGTCGATCTTAGCTTGAACGGCTGCCACATGAGCTGGGTCAGCGCTGGTCGCTTGCGAATTTGTGGCTTGGGTCCGGGCGTCGAGGATGGTCTTGGCGCTCGCTTTAGCGGACTCTTTAATGCGGTTAAGTTCCGCTTCTTGCTGCACTTTTTCTTCAGGACTTGCCTCTCCTGGCTCGACATTAGCGGCAGGATACTTGGCTTGGGCTTCTTTAATCACCGCGCCAATTTCTTCAATGGTATTGGCCGCATCGATTTGTGCCTTATAAGCTGCTAAGTTGCTGCTTGCTCCTGCATTACCGGCTAAGGCTTTTTCTAAGTCTTCCTTGACTTGGGCCTTATTACCTGCTAGATCGCTGACCGCCGCATAGTAACCTGCTTGGCCGCGATCATCTTCCTGAGCGGTTGAACGCTCTAAACCTGTTTGTAAATCACTGGCTTGACGCTCTGCTTCAGCTTTAGTTTTACCATTATTTAAGCTCGCTACTCCAGCCAGGTCCGTAGCATCACTAGTTGTTCGTGCCACAAAATGATTGACTGGCACATCAGGGAGTTCTACCCCGCTAACCCCATAATAGTTTTCTTGAGTAGAAGCGCTTCTTAAGCCAGCACCCTTTTGAACTGCTGAGCGTTCTTCAACAGCAGCTTCTCTTTCATTAGCCGCTACTGGAGCCTCTTGACTACGTGAAGCAAATTCTTCCTCACTGACACTAGCTTCCTCATCAGCTAAGCTTTCTGAACTGGCACTAGAATTGGATTCAGATTCACTATCACTTTCACTAGTGGCAGACGATTCTGATGCGCTAATCGTAGCGGATTCAGAACTGGACACAGCGGCTGATTCAGAAACTGATAATGACTCGGATTCGCTGATCGACTCAGACTCACTAATGGAGAGTGATTCCGATTCACTAGCGCTAATGGAAGCCGATTCGCTTGCTTCAGTATTTTCTGAAGCTTCATCAGCGACTTCACTTGCTTGAACCGTTTCGGTCGTTGATTCCGCTGCTTTCAATGCGGCGGAATCGGTATTAACTAAGGTTTCTTTTTCAAGAACTTTTTCCTTAGGTAGTTCATCCGCATTCACTTGGGGTGTGGTTAAGGCTACACCACCAGCTAAGGCACCTAAGGCAGTCAGTCCTTTAAATAGGTACTCCTTTTTATCTGTTGAAGTATTTTCTTCAACTTGGGAGGACTCAATATGCTCAATTACGGGTGATTTTCCGAAGAAACGCAGTAAACCAAATTGTGAAAGACATGATTTCACCCAGGACTTCCCGGCTTTATACATCTTCACTCGTGTTTTACGTTCAGTTTCTAGATAATCCCCATGCCTAAATTTCCTCATATGCAACTCCTTCTTAATAACGATTGAAAGACATAGTTCAGACTAAAAATATAAGAAAATACCCGAGACAATAAGGGCTCAAGGTACATTATTTAGTTAGGATTATCTCATATTTTTTGTAAAAATAAAGCAAATTTAAGATTTTATACGCTTTAGTATATTGTTTTCCTGCAAAAAGAACATTATTTTAGAAAATTGTATTTATTTCTATATTTATCCAATTGTGGTCAGGTTGAAATGGTCATTAATGGTTTTTAGAACTGAGTTTAACTACGACTTTAAATCAAAAATTTTTACCTTTTTCCAAGAAAAAAGCTCCTAGCTTAGCAATTAACTAAGATAAGAGCTTAGGAGGTTGTTGTATTTAGTGTTAACTGAATCTATTTATAATGTCTGACCGGCCTAGTTGCCCTTGGCTAGGGCTGCTTGGTGGTCTTCTTTTATTTGAGCTAATTTATCGGGGTCAAGAATTAAATCTAAACCAGTTAAGGCCAGTAAAGTAGCAGCAATGCGGATGGAATCGAGCCCCTTGGCCGACTTCGCTGCAGCCACTAATTCTGTTGAGTGACCCGGTACGGGCTCTTCAGAAATGGCTAGGAAGGGTTGGATGGTCGGTACTACATAAGAAATATTGCCTACATCGGATGACCCATGGGCTTGGCTATCGGGTTCCTTAACCGTATCCAAGTCCAAGCCCACTTCGTCAGCATGACTGAAGAAAATTTCATCAAAGGAAGGCGTTATGATCATGTCATCGACCTTATTTTGGAAGAGGCCAAACTTCAATTGGGCACCGGTCGCATGGGCGGCGCCTTCAGCAATTTTTTGGACTCTCTCTCTGACCTGGTCCAGGGTATGACGGTTATAAGCGCGAATATAGAAACGTCCCCGGCAGTAATCCGGAATCACATTAGCCGCCTTGCCGCCGTCAAGGATCACGCCGTGGATGCTGACATCATCGTGGAGGTGGAGGCGTAAGGCATCGATCCCATTAAAGGTAAGGATCAATGGTTCCAAGGCTGAGATCCCGTCCTCTGGGTTAGCGGTAGCGTGAGCTGACTTGCCAAAGAATTCAATATCGACAGGATCATTAGCGTATAAGTGGCCACTAGGACTGGTGTCTCCACCGGGATGCACACAGAGAGCCGCATCGACATCATCCAAGAAACCTTCGCGGACAAAGCTTTCCTTGGCTGAACCGTTCTCCCCACCTTCTTCACCAGGAGTCCCGTAGACTCGAATCTCGCCACCGACCTGGTCAACGACTTGCTTCAAGGCCGCAGCGGCCAGGCTGGAATAATTACCAAATAGATTATGGCCACAGCCATGGCCAATATCAGGTAAGGCATCGAATTCAGCCAAGTAAACCAGAGTCGGCCCTTCCTTTTCACTCCTATAACGGGCATCAAAACCCGTAGGATGGTCAGCGACGTCCTTTTTCACCGTAAAACCTTCCTTTTCCAGCTGGTCGGTCAAGACTTCTTGAGCATAGTATTCATGGTTACTGGTTTCCGGGTTGGCGTGGATTTTTAGGGCGTTGTCTTGGTAAGTGGCTAAATTGTCTTTGACATAGTTCTTAATAGTTTCTTGTAGGGCTTTTTTATCGGTAGTGGTCATTTGACATACTTCCTCTCCATGTGATGGTTTCGTTTTTTTGCTAGCGTGTGGTTAAAGTCTAGTTGCGGCCAAATAGTTTCCAAGCAGCAACATTGGCCCCGTTGGATTTATCTTTAATGACTTGTTCGGTTTCGTCAGTTTGGTAGGTTTCAACTACCTTCTTATAGGTTGGGTTATCCTTATCTTCTTGACGAGCGACCACAATATTCACATAAGGTTTAGACCGTTCATCGACCGGTTCTTTGAAAATAGCGTCTTGCGGTGCTAAGCCGGCATCCACAGCATAACCACTGTTAATGAGAGCAATATCCACATCATTTAAGGTCCGTGGGGTTTGGGCAGCATCCATTTCTTCAATCTTTAGCTTTTTAGGATTTGAAGTAATGTCGTCCACTGTTGGGGTAATTCCAGCGGCGTCATCCACTTCAATGAGGCCAGCAGACTCTAAGAGGATAATGGCCCGACCACCATTGGTCACGTCGTTAGGAATCGACACGGTGGCCCCGTCTTGTAATTCTGACAGGTCCTTAATCTTATGGGAGTAAATCCCTAATGGTGCCACTACGGTATTTCCAATGGAGACTAAGTCCGTGCCGAATTGTTCATTGAATTTATCTAAGAAGACTTGGTGTTGGAAGGCATTGAGGTCAACTTCTCCCTCTTCCAAGGCCTTATTAGGTTGGTTGTAGTCAGAGAATTTGACGTATTCCAAGTTAATTCCCTCACCTTTGAGACGTTCTTGGACAGTATCCCAGTCGCGAGTATCATCTCCAACTACACCGAGTTTGACTGTGGTTTCCTGCTTGCCTTCACTGCCACTACCACTATTAGACCCACAACCTGCCAAAGCAAGAATACTTAATGCACTTGTTACTAATACTTTTTGCCATTTCTTCATTATAAAGACCTCCTAATATTTTCCATAAAAAAAGTCCTTTACTATTCACTTGAATAGCAAAGGACGACGTATCGTGTTACCACCTTTTGTTCAGAGTCCTACTGTTAATGAATATCATTGTAGCAACTCCCTCGACCTAGCCGAGACCTTAGATGTCTAGACTAGCGCTCCTGCTATCGACCGAGCCCAGCCGACCTTGTCTACTTATTGACAAGATATCCTCAAAGGCCATCTTCAGCGCCTTTCACCTAGTTCCTCTCACCAAACGGAACCTCTCTTCAAAGTGGCTAACACTTACTCTCCTTATCAAGGGATGATTTTATGGATAATTAACTATGCACTTAGTCTATCACCGGGCATCGGTCCTTAGCAAGCGTTCGCCTGATACCGGTTTATCATCACTTGTGTTCGTTTTTACCGATACCTCGCTTAAATAAGACTCTATTTCTTATTTTTACGGTTACGGAAGAAGAAAAATCCGCCCACGATCAATAAGACGACACCGACAATTAGGGCTGTTCGAGTCACTTGGGCCCCAGTTTGTGGCAGGCTTTGGCTGTAATAGGTTCCGGCAGCCACACTAGTCCCATCACCTAGTAAGAATACCACTAAGGCACTGAAAAGACTTAAGAAGTATGCCGGCAAATTGTTACTTATTTTTGACAGGACCTTTGTATCTTTCATCAGAATCTTCCTCTCTCATTTTCTAAACCCATTATAGCAAAAATGAGACTTACACCAAATTCATAGCTATCCTGCTGACTTTTTATCACGACTTAAGCCTGGTGGCCGCCAATCAACTTATTGCGCTCCAAACCAGTCGCTCCTTCCACCAAACTGTTGGCGTAAAAAAGCGAGCTAGGGCCATAGTGGTCATGAATTTTTTGCATGGTGTCATAGAGACGTTCTTTCTGCAAGGTGCGGTCCGGGTCTTCAAAGAGACTAAGTTGGATACCGACCTTCTCTTGAAATTTACTAGCACTGAGGGCGATTTGGCGGATGGGCTGCCCATCCTCATAATACAAACGGAAGAGTTCCACCCAGGCGGCATTGAGGGCTTCAGGACGGTCGGTAGGATCAATAGGGATTTGATGGCGGAAGCCGCGGTCAACCACCTCATGGGAATAACCGACTGACAGAGAGACTTGACCAGCGAGTAAATGGTGCTGGCGTAAACGGGCTGCGATATCATTGCCCATCTCGCGAATAATAATCGCCACTTGGCCCGGGTCAGTATAATCACGCTGGAGAATTTGACTCTTACCAAAAGACCGTGAGGAAGGTACATATTTGTCACGGATAATACTGTGATCAATCCCGTTAGCATGTTCAAAAAGTTCCACACCAATAATTCCTAGCCGCTTTTGGAGGAGATAGACATCGGCATGGGCTAAATCTTCCACGGTATAGATGCCTAATTGGTTGAGCCGCCGCTCTAAGCCCTTGGCAATCCCCCAGAAATCCCTTAACGGGTCAATCTTCCAAACCGTCTCGGGGATCGATTCATAGGACCAATAATCAATATAGGGCGGGGTCTTCTTGGCCGAGTTGTCCAGACACAGTTTAGCCAAGAGCGGGTTATCACCAATCCCTACCGTGGCAGTAATCCCAAAGGCCTGGTAGACATCGGCTTGGATTTTTTGGGCAATGGTTTCATTACTGCCAAATAACTTGTGACTGTAAGACACATCCAAGAAACTCTCATCAATACTATAAATATGGAGGTCTTCTGGGGCAACATAGTTCAAAAAAATCTCATTAATATCGAGATTAATCTCAATGTATTGGCTCATATTGGGAGGGACAATTTGAATATTGTGGTAGCCGGGAAACTCGAAGAGCCGCGATCCAGTTTTCAAGCCATACTTGGCTTTGACTCTTGGCGTAGCAGCGAGGACCAGGCCGCCATTGGCTTCTCCCCGTGACATGACGACCAATTCTGCTGTCAAGGGGTCCAGTTGCCGGGCCACGCATTCCACACTAGCGAAAAAAGACTTCATATCGATGCATAGAACATCGTGTTTGGGTTCTTTACTATAATCAAAATCATAATAGTAGCGTTTCATGACCATTATCCTCTAACTGATTCAGTGATTGCTTGAACAACTTTTCTTTATTTTACGAACATACGTTCTTTTTGTCAAGTTACTCCCTGAAGCTGGATTTTAAGGACTTATTAAAAGTACTTACTTTTTGTGAGCATAAAATTTGTCATTGGCCTTCATTGTGGTTAGACTAGGTAATGTAGTTAGAAATTAAAAAAATAAAAAATGAAAGTAGGAGATATTATAATGACTAAATATGGTGTTGTTTTAGGTTCAATCCGTAAGAACTCATTTTCAGAAGCGATTGCTAAAGGGATCGTAAAAGGCTTACCTGAAGATGCAGAAGTTACCTTCATTGAAACTGCTGACCTTCCCCTCTATAGCCAAGACTATGACGAAGCGCCAGAACAACCTAAAGAATATACTCGTTTCCGTGAAGAAGTGAAAGCCCAAGACGCTATCATCTTCGTCACCCCAGAACACAACCGTAGCGTTCCTGCTAGCTTGAAGAACGCCATTGACTTAGGTTCTCGTCCATATGGTTCCAGCGTTTGGGAAGGTAAACCAGCACTTGTTGCTTCTCAATCACCAGCAGGTATTGGTGGGGCAATTGCTAACCATACTCTCCGTCAATCCTTAGTCTTCTTAGATATGCCAGTGATGCAACAACCTGAACTCTACATTGGTAACTCCGCAAACTTCATCGGTGAAAACGGCGAAATCACTGCCGAAGATACCCAAGAATTCTTAGCTAACGCTGGTAAAGCTTTCGCTGAATTTGCCGCAAAATTCGTTTAAGCCTAAGATTTTAACAAGATAAAATACTGACATCGGGCCGTGACTCTCGTGAAATCACGGCCCTTTTTAATGGTTCACTTTGTATAAAATAGTCAAGCGATTCTCTATTTAATGACTTGAGGAACTTCATTTTTTTCATTTTTAAATAAAGTCTGCTGTGTTATCCTAGACTTAAGAAAATTATTAGTCACTTAAACTCAAGAAAGGAGTTTATTATGGATAAATTAGCGCTTCCTAATCGGGCGATCCGTCAAGAAGAAAAGGAAATTACCCCAAAAAGTCTCAAGTTTTTACTGGCTGACTTTGCTATTATTGTGATTCTTAGTTCTGCCATTGCGTCAATTACTGACTTTACCTTTGCCCGTTTTCAGTTCTCTGAGAATTCCATTGACTTGGTCAACACCTTGATTTCTACCCTGATTTTCGCCCTGCTGAGCTATGGCATGACCTGGGGCTTGGTCGACGCCGCTAAAAACCGTGCGCCCTACCAAGCTTTGAGTGTGTTCCGACCCTTTAAGAAGAATTTCTGGCATAATGCTTGGACTAGCCTATTATCGCAAATCGTCAATATTATTGTGATTTGGCTAATGTCTCTTCTAACAGCCTTTGCCCTCCTCGTTTTTGCCTCTCTAGTCTTTGGCTCTGACGATGCCTGGCTCATTGTTGTCCTAGTGGGTGGGGGACTTTTGATTGGCTTAATTGCTTATTGGGTCAATATTAGCTTAGCCATGACCCCTATCTTGTTGAAAGAAGAACCTGAGATGGGTGCTTTCCAAGTCATCAAGACCAGTTGGGGCTTAATGAGAGGCAACCGCTGGAGATATTTCTGCTTGATGCTTAGCTATAAGTGGATCGCCTACCTGCTCATTTTCATCTCCCTCGTTGTGAGTTTTGGGGTTATCGTCTCTGTCGACACCAGCTATGGTTCAGGACTCAATTTCTTAGGGGTAGTTCTCTTCTTTGCTGTCTCCCTCTTCATCGTGTTCGTTTCCGTTTACTATGGCCTGCGTTCAAAAGTAGCCGCTGCAGTCTTCTACCAAGCCCGTCTCGAACAAGAACGCGGTATTATCGAAGGCCAATTTAACTAAGATTAAAAGCTTCAAAATAAATGATTAAGAGTGACTCACTAATCAGTGGGTCACTTTTTTATAGGTGCTATTGTTTAAATAGGGCCAGCAAAAGTCTTTCTATGCTAGAATGAGAGTGAATGACTGGCACAAATTATCCAGGAAGGAGATTACTATGGCAGCCATCAGCGAAGAACAAAACCACTTACTCTTATCTACCTGTTTACTAGCCGGGAAGATCATGATGGAATCAGGTTCCGAATCCTACCGGGTCGAAGATACTATGCAGCGGATCGCCCAAAACAGCCACCGTTTTGACACCGCCTCCTATGTCACCAACACGGCCGTCTTTATGAGCTTAAATAAGCACTCCGACATGCAAATGGTCCTAGTCAAAAAGACCTCCACCGACTTAGCCAAAATTGATGACACCAACCAACTTTCCCGCTCTTACGCCGAAGGAAAACTCAACCTGGAAGAACTCTATCAGGCGCTCCAGGCTGTTGATAAGCAAGAAAAAACCTTCCCCTTTAGTGTGCAATTGTTAGCTGCGGGAGCCGCCAGTGCCGCCTTTATGCTAATGATTGACTCAACCAACTACTGGGATATTGGTTTTGCCTTCGCTATTGCCATCATTGGTTTTGCTATTTCCGAGTACTGCAAGGTAGAATTTGAAATTACCTTCCTCAGTGACTTTTTTGCGACTACCGTCATCGGCTTTTTAGCCTTGTCCCTAAACCGCCTAGGTCTGGTCAATAACCTGGACTCCTTGATCACGGGCTGTATCATGCCCCTCCTCCCTGGACTGGCCATCACTGGCGCCCTACGTGATCTTTTTGCTCGGCAGTTAATTTCAGGTATGGTTCAAGCGGTTAACGCCATCTTAATTGCCATCGTGCTCGGTGTCGGTATTGCCCTCACCTTGCAATGGTTAGGTTAGAAAGGAGTTCAGCCATGTTTACCATTATTGAACAGTTCGCCCTGTCCTTTTTTGGGACGGTCGCCTTTTCCACCATTATCAATGTGCCTAAGCGAGCTTTGATTTATTGTGGCTTAACGGGAGCCAGTGGTTGGATGACCTACTACTTTTTCATGTCCTGGTTTGGGGACTTAATCGTCGCTAACTTCATGGCCGCTATCGTTATCGGGATTATCTATATTTACCTCTCGCGCAAACTGCGCTTACCGGTGATTATTTTGAATACTCCCGCTATTCTGCCCTTGGTTCCTGGTAATGCAGCCTATCTATTTATTCGTTATGCGGTGCAAGGCAATTATCAGTTAAGTGTCTCCTACCTGATGGACGTTTTCAAGGTATCTGGAGCCATCGTTTTTGGTTTTATGTTTGTTAACCTAGCTGAACAACAAATCCGTCGCCAACGCCAAGAACGAGCTCGCCGGCGTTTAAAGAAAAAAGCGGCCAAAGAAAAGGCCGAAAAAATGAAAATGGCTAAGTCTTAGTTCTTCGATTAAACCGCTAATCAACAAAAAGAGTCTGGGACAAAAGTCTACGGACTATAAAAAAAAGAGAATCTACAAATTACTTAAGCGTGATTTGTAGATTCTCTTATTTTCTTGCTTTTATTTTGCTATATTTTTTCAAATTATTGGCCATGAAGGCCAATCCAACATCAGTTTTAACCTTTGTTTTCCCTCTGAGGTTAAATCGAGTGAACCCTAAAATAGCCTTTATCTGGCCAAAAACTGGTTCAACGTCAATTTTCCGTTTGGAAAAGAGCCTAGATCCTTCTTCAGATAAAAGCTTCTGTGTTTCTATATTCTTTAATTCCTGATAGTTTTTATTATAGTAAAGCGCCTTTTGCGGCGCATTTTCTGGATCCAAAGGCTTATAAACCTGAATTTCAGAAATATAACCACTCATTTTATTTTTTCGTTTTTGGAGATGACTAAAGAAATAAACCGTGCCATCAGGATGTGTGAAAGTATTACTTTGCTTATCGTAACTCCAATTATCCATATTTTTAGCTGATTTTTTATGTTTCTTTTTCTGCTCTTTATCAAACCGATTGTATTTAATCAAATGGTTAATTTTATGGTTATCTAAATAAGTAAGGTTTTCTTCGCTACCATAACCAGCATCAGCTACAATGCATTTCGGGGAATTAGGAAAACTTTCAACAAAGGGTTGTAAAGTCCGCGTATCCGTCGGATTGTGGAAAATATCATAATGAAGGACAAATTGGTTTTCAGTCGCTACTTGGATATTATATCCCGCTTTCAATTGCCCATTCATCATATGGTCATCTTTCATTCGCATGAACGTAGCATCAGGATCTGTTTTTGAATAGCTATTTCTTCCGTTAAATGTTTCAAACTGTTTGGCATACTTTTGTTTGCGAGGTAGAAAATCTTGACTCACTTTACGGTAATGTTTTTTCAAACGACGACGTTCTTGTTTACGTTGATCCGGCCCTTTTACAGGAGTTTCCTCAATATCTTCAGTGAGTTTATCGATTTCTTCCTTAAGCACTTTAGATATCTCTTGAAGCATCGTTTCTTCTAGATCTAAATTTTCATCATATTGGATGCCGGCATCAACCATCGGTTGAATTTCATTAAAGTAATATTCACGTGAGGTCACTTTTAATCGTTCTGCATATTTTTCAGTTGCCTTTTTCCAAACAAAAGAATATTTATTGGCATTCGCTTCAATTTTAGTTCCATCGATAAAGCAATTTTCTAAATGAATTAATTTCTCTAACTTTAACTGAGTGGTAAACTCAACGAATAGATTTTCTAATAAAGATCTGCAATTTTCTGAAGAACGGAAGCGATTAATCGTTCGATAGCTAATAACTTGTTGAGCGACTAGCCACTGCATGGGTAAATTTTCAACCATCAGTTCCTCTATTTTTCTTCCGCTAAATACGCCTTTACTATAAGCATATAGAAGTGCCATGATTAAAGGCTTTGGATGATAGGCAGGGCGGCCGTCCTGCGTACTGAAGCTTTCAAAGTATTTTTCATCCAGAGACTCAATAAAATTATAGATTGAAAATACAATATGATCTGGATCGATACATGCAGATAATTCTAGTGGAAGTGTTGTTTGATTCATGTTATATTGTATGTACATAAGAAGCACCCCTTAATCTTTAGTGTGGTTACTAATATTATAACAGGGTGCTTTTTTAATACCTAATTTTAAGTAAAAGGGTTAAGAAATTAGTGAAAACTAACTTCTTAACCCTTTTTGTTTTGAGACTTTTGTCCCAGCCTCTTTTTTACTTATTTTATGGCTGCCTGCTTAAAGGCTTCCACTTTTTGAAGAAAGTACTGATGAATCCGGTAATCCTGAGTTAATTCGGGATGGAAGGCTAGGCCAATTTGATTTTCATATTCAACTCCTACTACCTTACCATCCACTTGTGAGAGGACTTCAACTTCTGGGCCATAGTCAGCAACATAAGGAGCCCGAATAAAGACTGCCGGGTAATCGCTAAGGGGACCCACTTGACTTTGAGTGGCAAAACTGCCCAGTTGACGGCCATAGGCATTCCGCTTCACCGTCACGGGGAGGGTTCCTAGGTAGCGATTAGGGTCATTAGCTATGTGGTCGGCCAAGAGAATTAAACCAGCACAGGTGGCTAGGGTTGGTAGGCCAGCTTGGATCAATTGGCGCACGGGTTCTAATAGACCTAACTTTTCCAGCAATTGCCCCTGAACCGTACTTTCTCCTCCCGGTAGGACGAGGCCATCAATATCATCCAAATCTTTTAGTTGACGAATTTCTTTGACTTGGGCTCCCAGCTGGCGGAGGATATTCTCATGCTCAATGAAGGCCCCTTGGAGGGCGAGTACAGCGATGGTCATCTTACTGACCTCGCTCTTCCATAATGATTTGAATTTCACTTGGGTTGATCCCCACCATGGCTTCTCCCAAGTCCTCGGATAAGTGGGCAATTAATTGGGCATCTTGATAGTTGGTCACGGCTTGGACGATGGCAGCAGCCCGCTTGGCTGGGTCTCCTGACTTGAAGATTCCTGACCCGACAAAGACCCCTTCCGCCCCTAATTGCATCATCAAGGCAGCATCGGCTGGTGTTGCTACCCCACCGGCAGAGAAGTTAACCACAGGCAGTTTGCCATGTTCGTGAACATATTGGACTAAGTGATAAGGGACTTTCAGTTGTTTGGCGGCTTCATAGAGTTCATCTGGCGATAAGGAAGCTACTTGACGGATTTGGGCATTGATCTTTCGTAAGTGACGGACCGCTTGGACCACGTCGCCTGTTCCTGGTTCCCCCTTGGTTCGAATCATGGAGGCTCCTTCTTCAATCCGGCGTAAGGCTTCGCCTAGGTCACGAGCCCCACAAACAAAAGGCACCTTGAAGGCGGTCTTATCAATATGGTAAACATCATCAGCCGGCGAAAGAACTTCTGATTCATCAATATAGTCAATCTCAATGGCTTCTAGGATTTGGGCTTCAACAAAGTGACCAATCCGCACCTTGGCCATAACTGGAATCGATACCGCCTCTTGGATGCCTTTGATCATCTTGGGATCACTCATCCTAGAAACCCCACCGGCCGCCCGAATATCAGCGGGGATCCGCTCTAAGGCCATGACTGCTGCAGCGCCAGCGGCTTCGGCAATGCGGGCTTGTTCTGGTGTGGTAACATCCATAATTACCCCACCCTTTAGCATCTGGGCCAGGGCTTGGTTTAATTCATATTGTGTCTTTGTCATCTAATGACCTCCTTGATTTGTTGCTTGTCGCTTGTTAAGCTATATCATAATTCAAAAGTGGTCTTAGACAAATAGTCAAAGTCACAATAAAAAAGAAGCCAGTAAGGAGTAAATGAAGATGTTAACCTACCATCTAAAAAAAGGCCCTAACCCCCTCTATCAGCAACTATACCAAGCCATTAAAAGCGATATCATTGCCGGTAAGCTGGTCAATAAAGAAAAATTACCTTCTAAGCGCAGCTTGGCGAGAAATTTAGGCGTTAGTACCATTACAGTTGAAAATGCTTATGACCAGTTGATTATCGAAGGCCTGGTCTATAGCCAGGAAAAACGCGGCTATTATGTCAATGATTGGCAAGGCCTCCCCAGTCTCAAAGAACGCGAAAAAGTTGACCACCATATCCGCCTACCTGAAGAAGAGCACTTTACTTTCAACTTTTCCGAAAAGCAAAGTCAGTTGGATAGTTTTCCCTTTTCGATTATGAATCGGATGATGCATGACACTATCGCCAACTACCAAGCTGACCTACTCAAACCGCCCCTGGGTGGTGGCGTGGCTGCCTTAAGGGAGGCGATTGCTAGTCACTTGGCTTCTTTTCGCGGGATGGCTGTCGACCCCAAGCAGATTATTGTCGGAGCGGGAACGGAATACCTCTACGGCTTACTGATCCAGCTCTTAGGACGGGATAAGATCTACTGCATTGAAAATCCCGGCTACCCCAAGCTCCGGCAAATCTACACCAAGCAAGGGGTAGACTGTCGCTTAGCCGGGATCGATGACCAGGGATTACGGGTTGAAGCACTCGAGAAGCAGCAGGCCCAAATTGCCCACCTTAATCCCACCCATCACTTTCCTACTGGGACCACCATGCCGGTCAGTCGCCGCTACCAATTGCTAGCCTGGACCAGTGAAGCCAGTGACCGTTACCTTATTGAGGATGACTATGATAGTGAATTTCGCTTTCACGGTAAGCCCCTTCCCACCCTGCAAAGCATTGATGCCAGCGCCAAAGTAATCTATCTCAACACCTTCTCCAAGTCCCTGGCTCCGACCATTCGCATTTCCTATATGGTGCTCCCTGCCCAACTGGCTAACCAATTCTATCGGGACCTCTCTTTCTACTCCTGCACCGTGTCAACCTTTGAGCAGTACAGTCTCGCCCAGTTTATCCAAGAAGGCTACTTCGAAAAGCACATTAACCGCATGCGCCGCCACTATAGTAAGAAAAGAGAAAAAGTCACCCAATTGATCAAAGAACACTTTTCTACTGACCAATGCCAAATCATCGAAGGCGAAACCGGTCTCCACCTGGTCTTAAAATTGCAGACTTCCTTGTCTGATGGAGAAGTAAAAGACCGTTTGCTTAAGCAGGGCATTGGGATTAAGAGTGTCTCCGACTATGATATGGAGCCAGTGGCGAAAAGTCGCCAGCTCTTTCTCTTAAATGATGCTGCCGTTGACCTCAGTAAACTCCAGGAAGCCCTTGCCATCGTTAAGACAGAATTATTTTCCTAGTCTCTTTCTAGCCAGCAACGCCGAGTTGGCTAGTTTTTTGAAGGGGAATGATATATAATGAATTAACTTTTGGGGAGGTTAATTATTATGAATCATTTAGGTAGCCAACAACTAGAAAGCCAACGCCTCATCTTACGCCCCTTTGCAATGACTGATGTCGACCAGGCCTACCAGCACTGGACCAGTGACCCGGAAGTCACCAAGTACTTAACCTGGCCCAGTCACCAGTCTCCAGATGTCACTAAAGAAGTTATTTCTCAATGGGTAGCTAACTATAGTCAGCCGAACTTTTACCAGTGGGCCATTGTTTTAAAGGCGAGCAATGAAGTGATCGGTAGCATTTCTGCCGTTGATGTCAAAGAAAAAATTTCTGCCGTCCATATCGGCTATGCTATCGGCCGAAAATGGTGGGGTTTAGGGATAACCACCGAAGCCCTTGAGCGGATTATTCCTTTCTTCTTTGATGAAGTTGGGGTCAACCGGATTGAATCCATGCACGACCCCAAGAATCCAGCATCTGGCAAGGTCATGGAGCATTGCGGCTTAGTTTATGAAGGGACCCTCCGCCAAGCTGACCGTAACAACCAAGGCCTCTGCGATGCCGCTTACTACGGTCTTTTGAGGGAAGATTACTATCGGTAAAACAAAGAGGCTGGGACAAAAGTCTCAAAACAAAAAGGGTTAAGAAGTTAGTTTTCACTAATTTCTTAACCCTTTTACTTAAAATTAGGTATTAAAAAAGCACCCTGTTATAATATTAGTAACCACACTAAAGATTAAGGGGTGCTTCTTATGTACATACAATATAACATGAATCAAACAACACTTCCACTAGAATTATCTGCATGTATCGATCCAGATCATATTGTATTTTCAATCTATAATTTTATTGAGTCTCTGGATGAAAAATACTTTGAAAGCTTCAGTACGCAGGACGGCCGCCCTGCCTATCATCCAAAGCCTTTAATCATGGCACTTCTATATGCTTATAGTAAAGGCGTATTTAGCGGAAGAAAAATAGAGGAACTGATGGTTGAAAATTTACCCATGCAGTGGCTAGTCGCTCAACAAGTTATTAGCTATCGAACGATTAATCGCTTCCGTTCTTCAGAAAATTGCAGATCTTTATTAGAAAATCTATTCGTTGAGTTTACCACTCAGTTAAAGTTAGAGAAATTAATTCATTTAGAAAATTGCTTTATCGATGGAACTAAAATTGAAGCGAATGCCAATAAATATTCTTTTGTTTGGAAAAAGGCAACTGAAAAATATGCAGAACGATTAAAAGTGACCTCACGTGAATATTACTTTAATGAAATTCAACCGATGGTTGATGCCGGCATCCAATATGATGAAAATTTAGATCTAGAAGAAACGATGCTTCAAGAGATATCTAAAGTGCTTAAGGAAGAAATCGATAAACTCACTGAAGATATTGAGGAAACTCCTGTAAAAGGGCCGGATCAACGTAAACAAGAACGTCGTCGTTTGAAAAAACATTACCGTAAAGTGAGTCAAGATTTTCTACCTCGCAAACAAAAGTATGCCAAACAGTTTGAAACATTTAACGGAAGAAATAGCTATTCAAAAACAGATCCTGATGCTACGTTCATGCGAATGAAAGATGACCATATGATGAATGGGCAATTGAAAGCGGGATATAATATCCAAGTAGCGACTGAAAACCAATTTGTCCTTCATTATGATATTTTCCACAATCCGACGGATACGCGGACTTTACAACCCTTTGTTGAAAGTTTTCCTAATTCCCCGAAATGCATTGTAGCTGATGCTGGTTATGGTAGCGAAGAAAACCTTACTTATTTAGATAACCATAAAATTAACCATTTGATTAAATACAATCGGTTTGATAAAGAGCAGAAAAAGAAACATAAAAAATCAGCTAAAAATATGGATAATTGGAGTTACGATAAGCAAAGTAATACTTTCACACATCCTGATGGCACGGTTTATTTCTTTAGTCATCTCCAAAAACGAAAAAATAAAATGAGTGGTTATATTTCTGAAATTCAGGTTTATAAGCCTTTGGATCCAGAAAATGCGCCGCAAAAGGCGCTTTACTATAATAAAAACTATCAGGAATTAAAGAATATAGAAACACAGAAGCTTTTATCTGAAGAAGGATCTAGGCTCTTTTCCAAACGGAAAATTGACGTTGAACCAGTTTTTGGCCAGATAAAGGCTATTTTAGGGTTCACTCGATTTAACCTCAGAGGGAAAACAAAGGTTAAAACTGATGTTGGATTGGCCTTCATGGCCAATAATTTGAAAAAATATAGCAAAATAAAAGCAAGAAAATAAGAGAATCTACAAATCACGCTTAAGTAATTTGTAGATTCTCTTTTTTTTATAGTCCGTAGACTTTTGTCCCAGACTCTTTTCAATGCTTATATTGATTTTCAAGGAGAAATTTTTACCAATTTTCCTTGTCCCAAGACAGGCCATCTAATTGCCCGCTTGCTTGCTGGTAACGTAAGTCCAGGGCTTCAATAGCCGCTTGGCAGGCTGCAAGATAGGCACGTTGGCCGTAGTCCTGACTTTCCTTTTGGGACTTCTCGAGAACTTCTTTGGCCCAAGGGCCTAACGGATCATTTTCAATCATAATAACCTCCTAATGTCGGGTGGTTTTTGGCAATTCAGCGTCCAACATTTCTAATTCATCCAATCGCCCTTCCCAGGCATCGATCAATAAGTCGACTTTGCTGCTAAGTTCAGGAGAAAAGTCTTCCTGGCGACTTCTTAAACGATCGATTAACCAACGGCTCCTTTGACTAAAACCGCCCCGCTTGGGATTCAAGAGATAGTATTGAAAGGCGACATAGTGTTTGAATTGGTCAGCCTCACTGAGATAGTGGTACTGGCTGAGGATAAAGGCAGGTAGAAACTCCCACTTTAAGGTCTGACACAGGGTTTGATAGGGGCTAAAGAGGGTTGATAAGCTGACATTGTTCTTCCCGCCAGCCTGGTAATAAGATAAGGGGCTCCCCACAGTCACTATCAAGCCCAATGATTTCCCAACGAGCCGCTTACCGTTCTGGTCCAGAAAGTCATCACTTAGCAGGTCCTGTAACCATTGCACCAAGTGCCCAGGTGCTTGGTACCAATAGAGGGGGAACTGTAAATAAATCCGTTCACTCTTCAACAAGATTTCTTGGGATTCTTGGATAAAGTGCTCATCATAGTCGGTTGGGATAGGAATAAAATGAATTTCTTCGGGACAGGCCGCCCTCAGAAATTGATGGCTGCTGGAATTTTCCAAGTCAGGATGTCCACAAAAAATGCTTACTGTCACTCTATCCATCTCCTTTTTCCTGGTTCGCTTTCTATTGTAACAAATCACTCAAAGCTTAGCAGTCCAACTAGCTCAGAAAACAGTTTTATAAGCCATGTTAAAGTTAATCATTAAAAAAGCCAAGTCAGTTTTTCCTAACTTGGCTTTTCCTGTAATTTTTTATTAATCTTCCCTAGCATTAACTTGGTCGAGGGCTTTTTGGGCGGTTTCTTGGGCTTCAGCTAAGGCTTCTTCTGCTGGGATATTTTGCAGTTCGACCTTATCCCGAGCGTCAGAAAGGGCTTGATAAATTTTACCACCGGTTGGATCTGCGAAGCTATAAGAAGCATGGGTGGATTGGTCCATCGGTGTCTTATAGGCCGGGTTTTCAGCTAAGAATTCACTAAAGCCAGGCACCTTATTCATGGTTTCGTCAACACGGACCGGGACATAACCCACCGCCTTGGTCCAGTCAGCTTGGACTTGGGGACTGGTAAAATATTTGATCCATTCAAAAGCCGCCTGAGCTTCTTGGTCAGAAGCTTGGTCAGGGACGGCTAAGTATAAACCTTCCGACATGGGACGTGGCTCATGACCATTATAGCCCGGTTGTTCTGCTGACCCAATAATATCAAAGTCAAGGTCCGCCTTATCCCCAGAAGACCCGGTATAGCCGATGGATTTACCAGTCATCACATTGTCAATGGTTCGATACCAGTATTCCCAACCTTGACCGCCAGATTCAATGGGACTGGTGCCGTCATGGATATTTTCCCGGATAAAGTTCCAGGAATCAACCCAGGGGGCCTGGTCAATGAGGACCTGGGTGCCATCATCAGAAATAATTTGCCCGCCAGAACTATAGGCGATATCAATCAAATTATCGGTCCCCCACATTAACTGGTGACCATTTTCGACATAGCCATCTTCTTGGAGTTGCTTAGAATAGGCCATCACGTTTTTCCAAGAAGCATACATGTCATCAGGATCAATTCCCGCCTCTTCTAAGATATCCTTACGATAATACATAACCTGGGTAGTCCCAAAAGCTGGGAATCCGTAAACTTGACCGTCAGAAATGGCTAAGTCCATAAAAACCGGCAGGAAATCATCAGGATCCATGGTAGAACCCATGAAGTCGTTGAGAGGTTTGAGAATTTGCGAGTCCGATTGTTCCACGATGTCATCCGATAAAACCACAGCCGGAGCAATATCAGCTGCAATAGCTGCTTGGAGTTTCTGATAGGTTTCATCATAATTGGCCTGAGCCACACCGATCACGCGGACTTGGTCTTGACTATTATTGAAGTCCTCAATAATTTCCTCCATGGTTTGCCCGGCAATGGAACCCAGCCCATACCAAAATTCTATTTCCACCCGGTCACCACTGGTTTGGTCACTATGCTTGCGGTCATATTCAGCTAAGGCTTCCTGAGCTTGCTGGGAACACCCTCCCAGACACAGCAAGACGGTAAACAGGGTCAGTAAAATCTTTACAAATTTCTTCATCTTGATCATCCTTTCGTCCCTGAGCCAGAAATCCCTTGTACGAACCATTTTTGTAGGAGGATAAAGAGGATCAGTAAGGGAACCACAACCAAGGTATTGGCTGCCATCAGCCGTGGGAGGTTATCGATAAAGTTCCCTTGAGTGGTAAAGAGCTGGTTCAAACCATTGGATACCAGCATCTTAGCCTCACTAGAAATGATTAGGGATGGCCACATGTAGTTATTGTAGTGGGTTACGAAGTTAATCAAGGCGGTGGTTAAGATCGCTGAGCGTGAATAGGGAACGATAATCCGCCATAAGATTTGCCAAGAATTAGCCCCCTCTACTTGGCCAGCTTCAACTAATTCAATCGGCACGGAACGGAAGGTCTGCACCAGATAAAAAATTGAGAAGACACTAGCGATATTGGATACAATCAGACCGGTTAAGGTATCTAAGAGACCCATCTGCGCTAGAATCACAAAGGATGGTACATAGGTAGTAGCCACCGGTAACATATAGGTTAATAAGATCGAAGTATAGAGGAATTTCTTGCCTTTAAAGTGGAAGAATACCAAACCATAAGCCATTAAAGCACTGAGGATTAGCTGCACAATAACAATGACTAAGGCAGTAAAAATACTGTTAAAGATATAAAGATCAAAGGGCCCTAATTCAAAGACGCCCGCAAAGTTCTTAAAGGAAAGAAAGTCAGGGGCTAAGGACGCCGGATTAGATAGGATGGTGGCCGCCTCTTTAAAGGCATTTGACGCCATCCATAATAAAGGATAAACCATTAAAAAGCTGAAGAATAAGAGTAAGATGGAACGAATAATTCCCTTACTATCCCATTTTTTATTTCTCATGCCATACCCTCCTTACGGTAGTGACCTTGTAAACTAAAGATCGCAAAGGCTAAGAAACCAGTAATAACTAACATAATCACTGACAAGGCCGTTGCCTTACCCATGTTAAACTCTTCAAAGGCGAGTTGATAGAACATATACAGCAAGGTTCGTGTCGCCCCAGCTGGCCCACCTTGGGTTAAGACGTTAATTTGGTCGTATGCTTGGATAGAAGAAATTAAGGTAATCACCGATAAAAAGAGGGTCGTTGGTAGGGTCATGGGGAAGTAAATCGTCCGAATTCTTTGCCAGTAACTGGCCCCAGCAATGTCACAGACTTCATCATAAGCTGGTGAAATACTGGACATGGCCGTGGAATAAAATAACATGGCCCAGCCCGCATTCTTCCAAACCGTCACAATGATCACGGCAACCATGGCAAAGGTGGACGAAGACAACCAATCCGGTCCCGAGACCCCGATATGGGCTAAGAGATTATTGATAAGTCCTTCTGGTTGGTACATCCAGGACCAAACAATGGAAACCGCGACCATAGGCGTTACCCAAGGGGCAAAGAGACAGGCCTGGATGAAATTATGCATGAATTTTTGCCGAATTAATAAGAGTGCTAATAAAAAGCCGATCACTAAAGTCGGTATCACTGTCCCTAGTGAAAATACCACCGTATTCCATAAGGATGAGGCAAATTCTTCAGAAGTGATGAGGTCGGTGTAGTTTTCAATCCCGACAACGTCATAAGTTGGTGAAATATAGTCCCAGTTAGTAAAAGAAATGAAAAGGGAAATAAACATTGGTAAGAACCAGAAAATCAATAAAGGCAGGAGTGGGACTAGAATATAAATGAGCCACTGTTTTTTAGTCATGTCTTTAATCATTTTCAGTCACCAATCTTTCTCCACTTTCCTTGTCGAAGTAGTAGAGGTCCTTACTATCCAGATTAAAGGCAATTTCTTGACCAGGTTCATAGCGCTTATCGGTCGATTCTTTAATGATCACTTGGGAGACTTCTAACTTGATATGGAGATCGTAGTCAGCACCTAGGAGTTCTACCATCTGGATAGTCCCAGTAAAGTGGGCCTGGTCAGAATTATCCGTCACTTGGGCTTTTTCTGGCCTAAAGCCGACCACAATATCTTGGCCTTCAGAAAAATCACCTGGTAAGTGGTCGACTAAGACCCGGTCGGTTTTGGATAAAATCTTGCCCTCTTTGACGTGGGCTTGGATGGTGTTCATTGGCGGTGTGCCTAAGAAGGTTGCCACAAAGAGGTTCTTAGGATTGTTGTAGACTTCCCAAGGTGCCCCAATTTGTTGGATTTCTCCCTGGTTCATAACCACAATCCGGTCAGCCATAGTCATGGCTTCGGCTTGGTCGTGGGTCACGTAAACAGTGGTCGCATGGAGGTGCTTTTGTAAATTAACAATCTCACTCCGCATCTGCACCCGAAGCTTAGCATCCAAGTTACTCAAAGGTTCATCCATCAATAAAATACCAGCTGACTTAACAATGGCTCTGGCAAGGGCAACCCGTTGCATCTGACCGCCTGATAAGGCACCTGGTTTTTTATCTAAATAGTCACTTAAGCCCACCAATTCAGCAGCCTCTTTGACCGCTTTTTGACGGGTAGTCTTGTCGACCTTTCTAATTTTTAAGCCAAAGCCAATATTGTCGGCAACCGATAAGTGTGGAAAGAGTGCATAATTTTGAAAGACCATGGCAATATTGCGGTCCTTGGCATCTTTATTGTTCACCACTTCACCATCAATTAATAAGTCACCTTGGCTAATCTCTTCCAAGCCGGCAATCATCCGCAAGGTAGTTGATTTACCACAACCCGATGGACCGACAAAGACAATAAATTCACCGTCACCAACATCTAAATTAAAGTTTCTGACGGAGTAATTTTTATTGCCCGGATAACGTTTACTCACATTTTTCAATTCAATTGTTGACATTAATTATCCCCCTATCTTAAAGAAACAGGGACTAATCAGTAAGGAATAAGCAATACCCAAGCTACTGATTAATCTCTCAATTACAATCGAACAAACGTACGTCAATCCTACTTTAACATATATTTTTTAAATTTTCATTAAATACACTCCTCCAATAAAGGAATGCTAAACTCATTTAGCCCTGACTAGCTAGCAATTGACAGGGGGAATATTGCATTTTGCATGCAACAGTGATCGATAAAACCGTTGACAAGCAAGCTAAAAATCAGTAAACTAGACTCCTAATAATTTTTTCATTGCTTTCATAATCCATTACTTATGAAAGCATGGCTACAAAGCACAAAATCCCTGTTTTGTGACTAGCTTGTAGATACAATTGATCATGTGAAAAGGCCCAGTTTCTAAACTGAGCCTTTTTTCCTTACTTTAATTTTGTCACACTCTATTCAAACCCGTTCCAGCGGTCTTGCTCTTTGACGGGCTTGTCGCACTCTATTTCAAGAAGC